>NZ_BAAFZV010000001.1:0-1030065 GCF_045866565.1 Lysobacter claricitrinus
CAGCGCACGAAACGCCCTTGTTCGTAGCACCGACGACAAAACGGACCGCGACCGCGGGCGGAAAGCCAGCCAGTCAGGCGAGATAACGCTGCGTGTGACGCGCGACGCCCCCGCGCACACCCCGAACTGCGACCNNCGCCCTCCCACAACACCCCCACCCCCCACACCTCAAGTCACCCGCGCCCGGGCCGTTAAATCGGTCGTAATCCTTTCCGCGGCGAGGTGCGCCATGACCGAACTGAGCCTCCAATCCGACCTCGGCATCGAGCACGTGGGTGCATTGCAGCAGGTGCTGCTGCCCCATCTCGAGGACGACGAGCCCGTCTCGATCGTTGCCGACCAGGTGCAGCGCGTGCATGCCGCCGGTTTGCAGCTGCTGCACGCGTTCGTGCGCGATCGCGCGGGCGCCGGGCGCCGCACTGTTTTCACCCTCGCATCCCCTGCCCTGGTCAATGCCGCGCGCCAGCTTGCGCTCGCGGTGAGCCTGGGCGTCGAACACACTCAAGCTGTAAACGGAGATATTGCGTGAGCGCGCAACTGCTGATCGTCGACGATTCCACTTCCATGCGGCAGATGGTCGCGTTCGCGCTGTCGTCCGGCGGCTTCAACGTAAGCGAAGCCGAAGACGGCCAGGCCGCACTCGACATCGCGAAGACGCGCCGCTTCGACGCGGTCGTCACCGACGTCAACATGCCGCGCATGGATGGCATCGAGCTGATCCGCAACCTGCGCCAGCTGCCCGACTACCGCTTCACCCCGCTGCTGATGCTCACCACCGAGTCCGGCCCGGAAAAGAAGCAGGAAGGCCGCGCCGCCGGTGCCACCGGTTGGCTGGTGAAGCCGTTCGATCCCGAGCAGCTGCTCGCGACGGTCCGTAAGGTCCTCGGCTAAGCCGGCAGGAGTTGTCGTCCCCATGGACATGAGCCGGTTCCACGCGGCCTTCTTCGAAGAGAGCCGCGAAGGCCTCGACACGATGGAGTCCGGCCTCCTCGGCATGGAGGCGGGGCGCTCCGACGCCGACACGATCAATGCGATCTTCCGCGCCGCCCACTCGATCAAGGGCGGTGCCGGCACGTTCGGCTTCAAGTACATCAGCGACTTCACGCATGTGATGGAAACGCTGCTGGACGAAGCGCGCGCCGGCAAGCGTCATCTCGATTCCGCCGCGGTCAGCGTGCTGCTGACGTCGGTCGACGTGTTGCGCGGCATGCTGCACTACGCCGAGAACGGCGGCGCGCTCGACCAGCCGTCGATCGACAGCAGCAAGCGCGAACTCGATACGCTGCTCACGGGCGTCGCCCCGGCTGCACCGGGCACCGCTGCCGCCAAGCCCAAGAGCGATGGCCCGGACTTCTGGCGCATCAGCTTCCGTCCGTATCCGTCGCTGTTCCTCAGCGGCAACGATCCGCTGCGCATGCTGCGTGAGCTCGCCGACCTCGGCGCGCGCGAGATCGCCTGCTTCGACGACACGCTGCCGAAGTTTGCGGACCTCGATCCCGTCAACGCCTACCTCGGCTGGTCGTTCGAGCTCCCGGGCACCGTCAAGCGCGCGGCGATCGACGACGTGTTCGCTTGGGTCGAGGACCAGTGCGATCTCGTCATCGAAGCGATCGAGCCGGAGCCCGTTGTCGAAGCGACGCCGCTCATCGCCGAAGCCGTCGCATCGAACGACGCGAACGCACCGGCAGCGGGTAGCGGTGGCGCCGAAAGCTCGATCCGCGTCGCCGTCACCAAGGTCGACGCGCTGATCAATCTCGTCGGCGAGATCGTCATCACCCAGGCCATGCTGCGCCAGCGCGCGGAAAGCCTCGATCCGGTGCAGTTCGAAGGCCTGCTGGCCGCGATCAACCACCTCGAACGCAACAGCCGCGACCTGCAGGAAGCGGTGATGAGCGTGCGCATGCTGCCCGTGGACTTCGCGTTCTCGCGCTTCCCGCGCATGGTGCGCGACCTCGCGACGCGGCTGGGCAAGAAGGTGCGCCTGAAGACGACGGGCGAGCAGACCGAACTCGACAAGGGCGTGATCGAGAAGATCGTCGATCCGCTCGTGCACCTGATCCGCAACTCGATCGACCACGGCCTGGAACTGCCCGAGGACCGTCGCGCCGCCGGCAAGGACGAGACCGGCACGATCGCGCTGAGCGCGATGCACCAGGGCGGCCACATCGTCATCGAGGTCACCGACGACGGTCGCGGCCTCAATCGAGAAAAGATCCTGCAGAAGGCCGCCGAACGCGAGCTTCCGATCGGCGACAACCCGACGGATGCGCAGGTGTGGGAACTCATCTTCCACCCCGGCTTCTCCACCGCCGACAAGCTCACCGACGTGTCGGGCCGCGGCGTCGGCATGGACGTGGTGCGCAAGAACATCCAGGCGCTCGGCGGCAGCGTCGACATCCGCAGCGAAACGGGCAAGGGGTCGACGATGACCATCCGCCTGCCGCTCACGCTCGCCATCCTCGACGGCATGACCGTCGCGGTGGGCAGCGAAGTGTTCGTCGTGCCGCTCAACGTGGTCGTCGAATCGCTGCAGCCCGGGGCAGGAGAGATCCGCACCATCGGCGGCGGTGATCGCCTGCTGCGCCTGCGCAACGACTACATCCCGCTGGTCAACCTGTCGGCGCAGTACGGGCTGGGCATGGACACCTGCAGCATGCTCGATACGCCGTCGATCGCCGTCGTCGTCGAAAGCGAAGGCAAGCGCATCGCGCTGGAAGTCGACGAACTCATCGGCCAGCAGCAGGTCGTGATCAAGAACCTCGAGTCGAACTACCGCAAGGTGGCCGGCGTGTCGGGCGCAACGATCCTCGGCGACGGCCGCGTCGCGCTGATCGTCGACGCCGACGGCCTCGCGCAGCACATCCGCATGAAGGACGCGGCGTAATCGCGCCGCCACAGGAACGCACCATGAGCACCGAAGCCATCCACGACGTCGCCGGCATTACCGACCACGAGTACCTGACCTTCACCCTCGGCAGCGAGGAGTACGGCGTCGATATCCTGAAAGTGCAGGAGATCCGCGGCTACGACCAGGTCACGCGCCTGCCGGGCGCGCCGGACTTCGTGAAGGGCGCGATCAACCTGCGCGGCCTGATCGTGCCGGTGGTCGACATGCGCCTGAAGTTCGAACTGTCGCAGGCCACGTACGACGACACCACGGTGATGATCGTGCTGAGCGTCGCCGGCCGCACCATCGGCATCGTCGTCGACGGCGTGTCGGATGTGCTGCGCCTGGACGCGTCGCAGGTGCGCACGGTTCCCGACCTCGGCTCCGCGATCGACCGCCAGTTCCTGACCGGGCTTGGCGTGGTCGACGAACGCATGCTGATCCTGCTCGACATCGAGCGGTTGATGACCAGTGAAGAGATGGGACTCGTCGAGCAGGCGATCGCTGCCTGATCGATCGAACATCGCGATGGAGCAACGGCCGCCCTGGCAACACGGCGGCCGTTTTCGTTGCCGGTTTTGCACCGACCTGGAACACGCGGTTGCGCTTCGCACTGACGGGGTATGAGGCCGTGTCGTCCGACCGATTGAACGCCCCGCCGGAGGGACAACGTTGCGCGATTCGATCTTTGAAGCAACGGCACAGGCGTTTCGCGCGCTGGCGCGTCAGCGCATGAAACGCCCCTGCCCTACCTGACCTTCGACGCGCGCAACGTCGAACATCGACGTCACCAACACAGGCGCGTCGACCAAATTGCGCCCACAAAAAAACCGGCCGCTTTCGCGACCGGCCCAAGTCTTTTCCGGGCCACCGGCGAAAACCGGCCCCGGGGACGCCGGCCGAAGCGCGGCGCCCCATGACGTCCAGCGACGTCTTACAGCGAGAAGTTCAGGCGAACCTTGCCCTTGCCACCGCCCGGCTCGAACTGCCACTGCTTGACCGCCTTCACGGCAGCCTGCTCGAACGTGCGGGTCGGCTTGGCGCTGACCACCGACACGGCGGCAACCTTGCCGGTGCCATCGACTTCGAACTCGACGTCGACGTAGCCGGTCGTGCCGGCGCGCGCGGCCTCCGGCGGGTACGCCGGCTCGACACGCTTGATGGGCTTGAGGTCGGCGGCCTGGGCCGGCAGCGCTGCGCCCAGCACCAGCGCGATCGCGAACACGAAATTACGGCTCATTGTTTTTCTCCATGACAACGGGTGACGCGGCGCGCACGGCGGCGCCGTGACCCCGACAACGGCCCTGCCACCGCGTTCTTGAGCGCGCCGGTCGTATTCCAGCGGCTGGATGCACAGGTTCTTGATGCACATCGCATTCCGCCGCCTGGCCGCCGCGGCGGCGGACGGGCGCAATCCGCGCCGCTCGCCGGAAGTCGGACGCGGGTCACTAAAGTTCACCGCGGTTGCGCCGATGACGCTCACAGCCGACCCATGAAGGGTCTACCGCCGAGGCTGTCATGCGTTTCAACAACTCGTCCATCGCCGACAAGGCCCTCGCGCCATCCACGCGATTGATGTCGAAGCTCCGCTTCACCCAGAAGGCCGTCGTCATCGGCGCCTCGTTCGTCCTGACCTGCGCCGTGCTGACCGGCTTCATCGCGAAGTCGGCCTACCACGACATGTCGGCGGCGAAGCTGGCAGCGAGTGCATCGGCGCCGATCCGCGCGCTCGACACCGCCATGACGTCGATGCAGATGCATCGCGCCCTGGCGATGCGGCAGCTCTACAAGCAGCCGGTGTCGCCCGCGCTGGTGGCGCAGTCCCAGGCCGATGTCGACAAGGCGCTCGCCGTCGTTGACAGCTGGCAGGACGATCGCCTCAGCGGCACGCCGCTCAACACGCAGATCAACGTGTTCAAGGCCGCGTGGGCCAAGGCGCTGACGCCGGAAACCGACGCCGCCAAGATGACCGAGGCGCACACCGAAGCGCTGCGCCAGGCGCGCCTGCTGGTCAAGCAGATCGACGTCGCGAGCGGCCTGAGCCTGTCGACCGACCCGGCCAGCTACTACTCCAGCCGCGCCGCCGTCGAATGGCTGCCGCTGCTTGGCGAAGCCAGCTCGCAGTACGGCCTGACCGCCGTGCACGTGCTCGGCGAGCAGTCGATCTGGGCGGACGACCGCGCCAGCTTCGCCGCCGCCGGCAACATGGAGCAGTTCCTGCTCGATCGCATCGACCTGGATCACAAGGAACTGGCCAAGTTCGACCCCGAGAACGCCAAGAAGGCCGCGGTCCCGCTGAAGGCCGCGATCGCCGCGATCAACGGCAACAAGGCGTTCGTGCAGGCCAAGGTCATCGACGCCGAGACGCAGGACATGCCGATCGCGGCGATGGCCGCCAACAACGACGCGATGCGCGCCGCCGTGCAGAAGGCGACCGACGCGATGTTCGTGTCGCTCGACGACACCACCGGCGACCAGATCGCCGCGCTGCGCAACAAGACGCTGTCGGTCATCCTGATCGTCATCCTGTCGCTCGGCCTCTCCGCCTACCTGTTCCTCGGCTTCAGCCGCAGCACGCGTGATTCGCTGGCCAAGATCAAGAACGCCGCCGAGCTGCTCGCCGTCGGCCAGTTCCCCGACAAGGTCGGCGTGGACAGCCAGGACGAACTTCGCGTGATCGGCGACGGCATCGAGAACGCGGTCGGCGCGCTCCGCGGCTTCGCCAAGGCGCAGCAGGACATGTTCAACGAGCACGAGGCCGGCAACATCGATCACCGCATCGACGCCGATTCGTTCGCGGGTTCGTACGGCGTGATGGCCGACGACCTCAACACACTGGTGGCCTCGCACATCGAAGTGCAGAAGAAGGTCATGGAACTCGTCGGCCAGTACGCGCAGGGCGACCTGTCGCGCGACATCGACCGGTATCCGGGCCAGAAGGCGCGCATCACCGAGTCGATGGACGCGGTCAAGGCCGGCATGCTCAAGGTCACCGGCGAGATCAAGACGCTGGTCGACGCGGCCGTCGCCGGCGACTTCAGCCCGCGCGGCAATGCCGAGGCCTACGAGTTCATCTACCGCGAGATGGTCGCCAACCTCAACACGCTGATGCAGAGCGCCGACCACGGCCTGAGCGAAGTCGGCTCGCTGCTCGCAGCGGTGTCCGACGGCGACCTCACGCAGCGTGCGGACGAGAACCTGCCGGGCCAGTTCGGCGAGCTCGCGCACAACGCGAACCGCACCGTGCACCAGCTGGCGGGCATCGTCGGCCAGATCCGCATGGGCAGCCAGCTCATCAACACCGCCGCCGGCGAGATCGCCGCGGGCAACAGCGACCTGTCGGCGCGTACCGAACAGCAGGCCGCGTCGCTCGAGGAAACCGCCTCGTCGATGGAAGAGCTGACCAGCACGGTCCGCCAGAACGCCGACAACGCGCGCCAGGCCAACCAGCTCGCAGTCGGCGCCGCCGACGTCGCGCAGCAGGGCGGCACCGTGGTGAGCAAGGTGGTGGGCACGATGGGCGCGATCAACGCGGCCTCGCGCAAGATCGTCGACATCATCAGCGTCATCGACGGCATCGCGTTCCAGACCAACATCCTCGCGCTCAACGCGGCGGTGGAGGCGGCGCGCGCCGGTGAGCAGGGCCGCGGCTTCGCGGTCGTCGCCTCCGAGGTGCGCTCGCTCGCGCAGCGGTCGGCGCAGGCGGCGAAGGAGATCAAGGGCCTGATCAACGACTCGGTCGAGAAGGTCGGCGAAGGCACGCAACTGGTCGACCAGGCCGGCCAGACCATGCAGGAGATCGTGACGAGCGTGAAGCGCGTCAGCGACATCATCGCGGACATCTCGGCGGCGTCGCAGGAGCAGACGAGCGGCATCGAGCAGGTCAACCAGGCGATCCTGCACATGGACGAATCGACCCAGCAGAACGCGACGCTGGTCGAGGAAGCTTCGGCCGCGGCGCGCTCGCTCGAGCAGCAGGCCGTGCAGCTGGTCGAAACCGTAGCGGCGTTCCGCCTCGACTCGGCGCAGGCCGAAGTCAGTGCGGCGCTCGCCCGCGCGGTCGAGCCGGTGAAGGCGCATGCGTCGGCACCGAAGGCGCCGACCGTCGCGATCGCAGCGCCGAAGACGCGCCGCGCCGCGAAGGCCAACGGCGAGCAGCACTGGCAGGAGTTCTGACGGCCCTGCCCCGTCGACCACGAACGCCGGCCATGTGCCGGCGTTCGTGTTTTCCGGGGTCGCGACACACGGTGCCGACGCACGTGACCGCTTCAGCTGCGATGTGTGACCGCGGGCGCGCCGCGCGTTCAAGTCGCCGCGCGGATCGCCGTTAACCCAATAGCGCAGCCCCCGTCCGCCTTCGGATGCCTGCGCGGGACGCCCCACTGAAGGACCACCCATGCCGTTTACTTCCCACCCTGCGAACGACTCCCACGACGTGTCGTCGCCGCTCATGTCGGACACGTTGCCCGACGCGAACGCATGGGGCGAGGAATTCGACGACCTCGTCGCGCTCGCCGCGCGCGTCGCCGACGCGCCATTCGCGTGGGTCGCACTGTCGGACGGCGCATCGCGCACGCGCGTGATCGCGCGCTTCGGCCTCGATGCGAGCCTCGACACCGCGCTGCTCACGCTCTGCGCACCGGTGAATTCGGAAGTACCGCGCCTCACCGTACCGGACGCCGCGGACGACGCGTGCTTCGTGTCGGAGCCGCTGGTTGCCGGCTATCCGGGCATCCGCTTCATCCACGCGCAGGCGTTGCTCGGAGAGAACGGCCGCTACATCGGCACGCTCGCCGTGGCCGACCGCGTCGCGCGCCACGCCGCCGGTCGCGACACCGTGCAGGCGCTCACGCGCGTTGCGGCGCTTGGCGAACGCCTGATCGAACGCCAGCGCCTACAGCGTCGCAACCGCATCGCCACGCAGATCATGCAGGCGGGCTTCAGCGCGATGATCGTCACCGACGAACACGGCCAGGTGACGCTCGCCAATCGCGCGGCCGAATTGCTGTTCGGCATCCGCGGCCGTCGCATGCGCGGCATGCCGGTGGAGCTGCTTTTCCCGTCGCAGCTGCAGACCGACGCGCTTGCCGCCAGCACGTGGCTGCACGCGGAAGACACCGACGCGATGCTCGGCCGCGCGCCGCAGCATCGCCTGCACGCATTCGGCCCGAATGGTGACGTGCGCTCGCTCGAAGCGACACGGTGCACGTGGCAGCTCGGCCAGGGCCACGGCAAGGCCATCATCCTGCGCGACATCACCGACGACCTCGCGCAGCAGGCCACGCTGCGCCAGCTCGCGCTGTACGACGCATTGACCGGCCTGCCCAACCGCACCGCGCTGGTCGAGGCACTGACCGCGCAACTGGAAGCCACCGACACGCCGGTCGCGCTCGCGCTGCTCGGCCTCGACAACTTCAAGACGATCAACGATACGCTCGGCCACGCCGCCGGCGACATGGTGCTGCAGAGCACCGCGGCGCGGTTGCGCATGGCGCTGCCGACGAACGCGCAGGTCGGCCGCTTCGGCGGCGACGAATTCGGCGTGCTGTTCACCGGCGTCGAAACCGTGGACCTGCCCGTGCACCTCGAGCGCATGCTGGTCGCCGTCAACGAGCCGATGGACGTCAGCGGTACGCCGATGCACCTGGAAGCGAGCGTCGGCTTGGGCGTTCGCGAAGACCTGCAGAACGACGACGACAGCCTGCCGAGCGCAAGCGAACTCATCGCGCGCGCCGACCTCGCGCTGTACAAGGCGAAGGCGCGCGGAGGCCGCCAGTGGTGCCGCTACGACCTCGGCATGCGCCGCGAAGTCATCGACCGCCGCATGCTCGAAGTCGAACTGCGTCGCGCGTTCGCGCGTGGCGAGTTCGAGCTGCACTACCAGCCGCAGATCGACCTCACCAACGGCCTCACCTTCGGTGCCGAGGCGCTGCTGCGCTGGCGCCATCCGGAACGTGGCCTGCTCTCGCCTGCCGCGTTCCTCGACGTGCTGGCCGGCAGCGCGATGGCCAACGACGTCGGCCGCTGGATCATCCGCCAGGCCTGCCGCGACGCCGCGTCGTGGCCGGAGGTCGGTGGTCGCCGCATCGCGATCAGCATCAACCTGTTCCCCGGCCAGGTGCACGAGACCGACCTGCGTTTCGACGTCGACGAGGCGCTGCGCGAAAGCGGCCTGCCCGCCGAACAGCTCGAGCTCGAGATCACCGAAACCATCGCGCTCAAGCCGGACGACAGCGCCTCGCGCGCGCTCGCCGCGCTGCGCGACCGCGGCGTCAAGCTGTCGTTCGACGACTTCGGTACCGGCTTCGCGTCGCTGTCGATGCTGCAGCGATTCCCGATCGACCGCGTCAAGATCGATCGCTCGTTCGTACGCGACATGCTCGACAACCGCGGTGACGCGGCGATCGTTCGATCCATCGTGCTGATCTCGCGCAACATGGAACTGCACGTCACCGCCGAAGGCGTCGAGAACCACGCGCAGGCCGAACTTCTTCGCGGCATCGGCTGCAACGCCGCGCAGGGCTTCCTGTATTCGCCGGCGCTCGCGCCGCGGGCGTTCGAGAACTGGCTGGCCGCGCAGACCTCCGACCCGAAGCGCGCGCCTTGGCTGGCGACGGAGCAGCACGATGGCTGATGCATCGGCGCGTCGACGCAGCGACGAGCTGCCGGTCGGCGCCAGTCTGGAGCGGGTGTTCGCGTTCGAGGATCGCGACTTCAACCGCATCTGCAAGATGATCCACCAGCGCGCCGGCATCGCGCTCGGCCCGCACAAGCGCGACATGGTCTACAGCCGCCTGGTGCGCCGCCTGCGCAGCCATGGCATGAGCCGCTTCGGTGACTACCTCGACATGCTCGAGTTCCGCGGCGACGCGGACGAGTGGCAGGCGTTCGTCAACTGCCTGACCACCAACCTTACCTCGTTCTTCCGCGAGGCCTATCACTTCGACGCGCTGATCCTGCAGCTGCGCGAGGCGCATGCGCGCGGGCGCCGCGACGAACCGCTGCGGATCTGGTGCGCCGCGGCGTCGACCGGTGAGGAGCCGTGGTCGCTGGCGATCACCGCCTGCGAAGCGTTCGGCACGATGGCGCCGCCGGTGCGCATCCTCGCCACCGACATCGACACGCAGGTGCTGGAAACCGCCGAGCGCGGCGTGTACGCGATCGACCGCATCGCCAACCTTTCGGACGAGCGCAAGCAGGCGTTCTTCCAGCAGGGCAGCGGCCCGCATGCCGGCCAGTGCCGCGTGAAGCCCGCGTTGCGCGAGCTCGTGCAGTTCCAGCCGCTGAACCTGCTCGACCCCACGTACCGGGTGGTGCCGGGACTGACCGCGATCTTCTGTCGCAACGTGATGATCTACTTCGACAAGCCCACGCAGTACCAGGTACTGCAACGCATGCGCCCGCTGCTCGGCAGCGAAGGCCGCTTGTACGCCGGGCACTCGGAGAGTTTCAACCACGCGGCCGACCTGTTCACCGGCTGCGGCCGCACGATCTACATGCCGCGTCGCTGACATGGCCGCCGCACTCGCCCTCGCCGATCCCGGCACCTACTACGACGAAGCGCTGCAGACGCACGCGTTCCGCCTGTTGCCGGCCGAATACCGCGTAACCGACCAGCCGATGGCGCTGGTGACGTTGCTCGGCTCCTGCGTGGCGGCGTGTCTCTACGACCCCACCATCGGCGTCGGCGGCATGAACCACTTCATGTTGCCGGATGCGGAACCCGCCTCGATGGCGGCCAAGTCCGACGGCAGTGCGCGTTACGGCGCACACGCGATGGAACTGCTGATCAACGACCTGCTCAAGCGCGGCGCGCGTCGTTCGCGCCTGCAGGCGAAGGTATTCGGCGGCGGCAACGTGCTGCGCGGCTTCACCAGCGACCCTATCGGCACGCGCAATGCGCGCTTCGTCGTCGACTATCTCGGCGCCGAGAACATTCCGATCATCGCCCGCGACCTCGGCGACATCCATCCGCGCAAGGTCTGCTTCTTCGTGCAGACCGGCCGGGCGCTCGTGCGCCATCTGCCGGTCACGCGCGACGAGGAGATCGTCAAGGCCGAGCGCGCCCTTTTTGGCCGGCTTTCGCATACGCCCGTTGCCGGCAGTGTGGAACTGTTTTCATGAGCGCAGTGAAGGCCGCGGCGGCCGCTGGCCGACCGGTCCGTGTGTTGATCGTCGACGACTCGGCGCTGATCCGCCAGCTCATGAGCGAGCTGTTGTCGGCCGATCCCGGCATCGAGGTCGTCGGCGTCGCGGCCGATCCCTTCATCGCGCGCGACAAGATCAAGCAGCTCAATCCCGACGTGCTGACGCTCGACGTCGAGATGCCGCGCATGGACGGGCTGACGTTCCTGCAGAACCTCATGCGCCTGCGTCCGATGCCGGTGGTGATGGTCTCGTCGCTGACGCAGGCCGGTGCGACCGTGACGCTCGATGCACTCGCGCTCGGCGCCGTGGATTTCGTCGCCAAGCCGAGCATCGACGTCGCGCGCGGCATCGCCGAATACGCCGACGTGCTGCGCGAAAAGGTGCGCACCGCCGCGAAGGCGCGCGTCGCACGCATCGAACCGCGCGCGGCCACCACCGCGATCGGCACGTATCGCACGACCGACCGCCTGCTCGCGATCGGTGCGTCCACCGGCGGCACCGAAGCGATCCGCGAAGTGCTCTCGGGCATGCCGGCGGATGCGCCGGCGGTGGTGATCGCGCAGCACATCCCCGCGCAGTTCAGCGGATCGTTCGCCGAACGCCTGGATCGCCACAGCAAGATGACCGTGATGCAGGCCGAGGACGGCCAGCAGATCATGCCGGGCCACGCCTACCTCGCACCGGGCGGCCTGCACCTTCGCGTGCAGCGCAGCGGCGCACGCTGGCTGTGCCGCGTCACGGACGATGCCCCGGTGAACAACCATCGCCCGAGCGTGGACGTGCTGTTCGATTCCGTTGCGGCGCACGCCGGTCGCAACGCCGCCGCCGCGCTGCTCACCGGCATGGGTGAGGACGGCGCGCGTGGCCTGCTCAAGCTGCGCGAGTCGGGCGCAACGACCATCGCGCAGGACCAGGCGACCAGCGTGGTGTGGGGCATGCCGGGCGCGGCGGTCGCACGCGGCGCTGCGGACGAGGTCGTGCCGCTGGGCGACGTCGCGCAGCGGCTGCTTGCGGCGACGAACCGCGACTGAGCGCACATCGCATCACGCAGAGCCCCGCCGTCGGGCCACGTATGGCGGCGAAACACGCATCGCCAACCGCGGCCCACGTCCAAATTAGCGACGCGCACCACTAAAGCCCCTTCCCGCAGTGCCGTTATCACCTTTGACCCTCTTCCAGAGAGCCGCGATGGACTCCCGCGTACTAATCCGAATCGCAGCGCCAGTAGCGCTCACTTTCCTCGTCATGCTCGCTGTCGGGCTTGGTTGGCCGACCGCCGTGAAATGGGGCGCACTCGTCTCGATGTTCGGCGCCTGGCTGGCGTTCGCCTGGTCGGTGAGCCACAGCGGCGGCAAGCAGGTCTCGATGGTGCGCGAGCAAACCCGCGTACTCGACGAACTGCGTACGTTCGTCTCGGCCGAGATCAACGGCAGCAAGCACGAACTCGATCGCACCCGCGACCTCATCCGCGAATCCGTCGCCAAGCTGGGCACGAGCTTCGAGGCGGTGAACCGCAAGTCGCGCGAGCAGAGCCAGATCGTGGCGCGCATCGTCGACCGCACCGGCGACAACGGCGGTGGCGTCGACGTGCAGCGCTTCGCGGTGCAGGCGAGCCACCAGATGGAACAGCTCGTGGAAGCGCTCGAGGCCGTGTCCGGCCAGAGCAACCACACGGTGACGCACATCGACGCCATGGCCGAACATCTGGACGGCATCTTCGCGCTGCTCGAGGACGTCAAGTCGATCGCCGACCAGACCAACCTGCTCGCGCTCAACGCGGCCATCGAAGCGGCACGCGCCGGTGAAGCGGGCCGTGGCTTCGCGGTCGTGGCCGACGAGGTGCGCAACCTGTCCGAGCGCAGCACCGCGTTCAACGAACAGATCCGCAAGCTCGCCTATTCGTCGAAGGACGCGATCGCCAAGGTGCGCGACACCGTTACGACGATGGCATCGCGCGACATGGACCGTGCACGCAGCGCCCGCGGCGAAGCGGCGTCGATGCTGGAGCGTGTCGAAGGCATCAACCGCTCGCTCAGCAACGGCATGCGCGATATCTCGGAGTGCGGCCGTTCCATCGACGGCTCGGTCGGCGAAGCGGTCCGCTCGCTACAGTTCGAGGACATCGCGACGCAGGCCCTCGGGGCGGCGAACGTGCACCTCGAGCGCCTGGCCTCGATCAACCGCGAGGCGGTCGCGTTGCAGGAACTCCTGCACCGTCCGCACCACGACGTCGAAGTGCAGCGCGCGCTCGGCCAGATCGCCCAGCGCATCACCTCGATGCGTGGCGAGTGGGAACGCCCGCCGCACAAGCCGGTGATGCAGCAGTCGATGGATGCAGGCGGGATCGAGCTGTTCTGATCCACCCTGTCATCGCGACTTCGAGGCCGCCACCGGACACCGGTGCGCGGCCTCGATCGTTTCCGGGATTCGATCCACCAACCAATAGACATCGGGCACGCGCGACGCAGCGCCGTCGCATGGCACACTCCGGCCATGCCCGTGGACGCGCCCGTGCCCCCGCACCGCTCTCCTGTGCAGGCCGCGCTCCTCCTGGTGCCGGTGCTGCTCATCGCCTTCGGCGTTCCCTTCGCACTCCATCTGGACGCCCGTGCCGCCGCCGCGGTGACGCTGGCCGTGCTCGCCGGGTCCGCGTTCGCCGCTTCGGCCATCCGTCGCGCGCTGGACAACGCGGCCGATCCCGCCGCCGATTGCGAGCGCTCCCTGCTCGACCTGACCTCGACGTTGCCGCAAGGCGTGCTGCTCATCGTCGACGGCAGGCTCGACGCCGCGAATCCTGCGGCACGCCATATGCTGGGACTGGGTGACGTCGACGTCTCGGCCGTCGATCCGCGCACGCTGTTCGTCGATGCCGGCGTCGCCCTGGAGGCGATCGGCGATGCACAGATGGACAGCG
Organism: Lysobacter claricitrinus; assembly: GCF_045866565.1. Classification (NCBI taxonomy): domain Bacteria; kingdom Pseudomonadati; phylum Pseudomonadota; class Gammaproteobacteria; order Lysobacterales; family Lysobacteraceae; genus Lysobacter; species Lysobacter claricitrinus. The sequence goes on from NZ_BAAFZV010000001.1 coordinate 13,950, forward strand.
ACGTGCTGCTGCGCCGACGCGGCGCCGGGCCGTTCGAGGCCCACGTTTCGGCGCGCAACGCCCGCATGGCCGGCGTGTCGATGCGATTGGTGCAGCTCACCGATCGCGGCGCCGATCGCGCACTCGCCGCGCGGCTCGACGCGCAGCGCGCCGAACTCGAAACACTCACGCGTCGACTGATGAGCGTGCAGGAGGATGAGCGCGCCTCGCTGTCGCGCGAGCTGCACGACGACATCGGCCAGGCGATCACCGCGATCAAGTTGTGCGCGAGCTCGCTGGCGCACGAGCCGGATCCGCCGCGCACCGCAGTCGTCGCCGAAACTGCACACGAGATCGGCCAGATCGCCGATCAGACCGTCGCCAAGCTCCGCGATCTCTCCCTGCTGCTGCGGCCGCCGCAGCTGGATGCGCTCGGCCTGGAAGCCGCACTGCGCTGGCAGGCGGGCGCGCTGTTCCGTGGCGACCTGCCGCGGCTGGAACTCGACATCCCGCCGCTCGACTGCCGTCCGCCGCGCGAACTCGAGCTGGCGTGCTTCCGCATCGCGCAGGAAGCGCTCACCAACGTGCTGCGACACGCCAGCGCGGGACGCGTCTTGCTGCAATTGCATTGCGACGACGTTGAATTGCGCTTGCGCGTGGAGGACGACGGCCGTGGTATTCCGGCCGACCATCACGCCGGTCTGGGCCTGATCACTATGCGCGAGCGAGCAAGGTTAGTCGGCGGTGCGTTGACGCTGGACAGTCGCGCCGGAAAAACCATCGTCGAAGCGGTGCTGCCGCTGCCAGCGGAGCCCGACCTGCGCGCAGGCGTTCTACAGGGCTGAGCGGAACCGGCGTCGCCATTCGCCCAGCAACACGGCGGTGGCGCTTGCCACGTTCAGGCTTTCCACCGCACCGCTGCCGGGAATCGACACGCGAAGGTCGCACGTCGATGCGAACGCGCGATCCATGCCCTCGCCTTCCGCGCCCATGACGTAGACGAGCCGCTCGGGCAAAGCCGCGTCGAACACGTCGTCGCCGCCGTCGACCAGTGTTGCCGCCAGGCGGAAACCCGCGCCGTGCAGTTGCGCGAGCGAGTTGTCGGCGCGGCCGAGGCGCACGAACGGCACCGCTTCCGCGCCGCCTTCCGCCACGCGCGCGGCGGCGCCCGACAGTGCGAGCGTCGATTCCTTCGGGATGAGGACAGCGCAAATTCCGAAATGCGCGGCAGACCGCAGGATTGCGCCCAGGTTGTGCGGATTGCCCACGCCGTCCAGCCATAGCGCGCATTGCGGGCCCGCCGGCAGATCGCGCAGCCATGTCGACAGCGGCATCGGCGCTGCGCGCAGCACATCGGCGACCACGCCTTCGTGGTGCGAACTCGACGCCAGCTTCTGCAGGTCCACCTCGTCGACCACGCGATAGCCGACACGATTCGCCACGCACCACTTCAACAGCGGCTGCAGCGCCGGGATGCGCGCTTCGGCCAGGTAAAGCTTGCGGATCGCCTCGGGTCGCCGCGCGAACACGGCGCGCACCGCGTTGAGCCCATACAGACGCAACTCGTCGCGCGGGCCGCGCTCGGACGCATCCGCCTGCGGCGGACGCCCACGCGGGGGAAAAGGTCGGTTCATGGCAGCGGCTCCGCGATCACGGCGGCCATTGTCGTCGATGCCGCGGTAGCTCGCCCACATCGCGCGCGTTGGCGAGCGCTCCGTCGGTCAGCCGAGCGCCTGTTGACGCCAAGCGTCCACGCTAAAACGAACGTGCCCGCCATGAAGGCGGGCACGTTACGAGCAGCTTTGAAGCAGCTATCAGTTCACGCTGACCGCACTCCACGCGGCGGCGACCGCGTTGTACTGCGGCGAACCGGCGCCGTACAGATCGGTGGCCGCGCTCAGGGTCGCTGCGCGTGCGCCGGCGTAGTTGGTGGTGGACGTCATGTACGTCGTCAGCGCGGTGTACCAGATCTTCTGCGCGGCATCGCGTCCGACGCCGACCAGCCCGGTGTTGCCGTTGCACACCAGCGACGCCGGCGTCAGGTTGTACGTCGTACCCGCACCGAAACCGGCTGGCACCACCGCGCCTTCGGCGAGCAGGTAGAAGAAGTGGTTGGCGACACCGGAGCTGTAGTGCACGTCGATGCTGCCGATGTTCGACGCGTAGCAGTCACGCGAACCGCCATCCAGGCTGGGCTTGAACATGTAGCGCAGTGCCTTGAGGCCGGTCGGATTGATCGCGTACGTCTTCTCGCCGATCAGGTAGTCCGGGCGATCGGTCGGATTGTTGGCGTAGAACTCGACCATCGTGCCGAAGATGTCCGACGTCGCCTCGTTCAGGCCGCCCGATTCGCCCGAATAGACGAGGTCGGCCGTGTGGCTCGTCACGCCGTGGCTCATCTCGTGGCCCGACACGTCGAGCACGGTCAGCGGGTTCGTCGAGATCCCGTCGCCATCGCCATACGTCATGCAGAAGCAGTTGTCCGACCAGAACGCGTTGTTGTAGTTGCGGCCGTAGTGCACGCGACTCATCGCGCCGACGCCGTCGTTGGCGATGCCGTTGCGGCCGTGCACGTTCTGGTAGTAGTCCCACGTCATCGCAACGCCGTACGCGACGTCGGCCGCCGCGGTCTGCGCGTTCGACTTCAGGCCGTTGCCCCAGATGTTGTCGGCGTCGACGACGAGCGTGCCGTTGCCGAACGTCTGCGTGCCCATGTTGGTAACGAACGCATCGCCGCGCGTCGTGTCACGCAGCTGGAAGTTGCCGTTGCCGCACTGGATCGTGGCGAGCGGGACGCTGCCCGAGGTGAACGTCACGCCGGTGCCGGTCTTCGCGGTCGCGCCCGCGCACAACGCCGGCGGGCCGTCCGGACCCTGGATCGCGGTCTCGATCGTGTCCCACTGGTCGAGCACGGCCGCGGTGCGCGCGTCGACGAAGTAATGCATGTCGGTCGGCGTCTGGTCCGCCTTCTTGCCCGAGAACGTCACCTCATACGCGAGCACCGGCGTGCCGCGGCGCGCGTAGATGACAAGGCGCGCGGCCGGCATGCCCACGAAGCCGGTACCGAAATGCGCACCCGCCTCGACGACGGCGCGATCGCGCGTCAGCAGCGGCAGGATGCCGGGACGCGCGGTCGTCGCGAGCGTCTGGCTCACGCCGATCGCCTGTCCGTTGCGCGAATGCACGACGAAGTCACCGCCGATCACCGGCAGGCCGCGATAGGTGCGCGCGAAGCGCACGTGCTCGGTGCCGCGACGGTCGACGGTCGCGTCCGCCGCGGTGAATGCGTCGGCGTCGGCGCGACGCAGTGTCGACGCCATCGGACCCTGCGCGAGGCCCAGTGCGCGCTGCGCGACGGCCGCGCGGGTGCCGGCGCCGAGCGTGCCCGCGCTGGCCGGGGCGGAAATTGCGAGCGCCGCGACGATCGCGGCAGTCAACGAACGGAGCGGATGCTGCATGGTCATTTCCCCTGGAACGATGGTGCCGGCCGAGTCGACTGCGGCGCGACGGATGAGCCGCGATGCGGCCCGGACGACAGCGAAATCAAGTTGCCGATCTTCATGCGCGACGCTGGACCGGCGTTACAACGCTCGCCACCGGCATGAGCCGGGCGTCGTCGAAATAGGAGATGCGCAACGCGAAGCCGCGCGGCGAATGGCCGATGAAGACGAAACCGTCTTCGATCGCCCGCGTGTAGCGCGACGCGAGTTCGCGGTTTTCGAACTCCAGCACGACGCCCACGGACTCCGGCTGCTCCAGCGATGCGTTGTACGCGGCGAGCACCTGTCGCGACGCCAGCGCGAATCCGCGCGTGGCCCGCTGCCCGCGGTGGCTCTCGGCGAAGAACTGGCGGTAGTAGTAGACGTGCTGGCGCAACCGCGGCAGGACACGCAGCGTCGCCGTGGAGACGCCCCATAACGCGCCGTGGGCGTCACGCGCGATCGCGACCGCCTGCAGCGCGCGCTGCTCCGCCGCCTCACGCGTGGGCAACGCGCCGTGGCGCAGCCAGAAGTCGGCGAGCTCCGCCTGCAACTCGGGCGTTACCTGCTTCCAGACGGCGGTCGTGTCGACGGACATCGATCAATGCCCCTTCGGCGCCGCCGCTGGCGCAGGCGTCGCCGGCGTGCGCGGCGCGAGCGCCTGCACCAGGCCGATGTACTCCACGAAGCTCAGGCGCTTGTCGTAGTTCATGTCGAAGCGTGACAGCGGCGCCGCGGCGCCCTGCTGCTTGGCGAGCGCCACGCCGGCGTATTCCTTTGCATCGATGTTGCCGTCATGGTCCGCATCGAGATGCTGGAACTGCGCGCGCAGGCGCTGCTCGGTTTCCATGCGCGCCTGCAGCCGCGCCCAGCCCTGCCGGAATTCGTCGCGGGTGAGCGAGCCGTTGTGGTCGGCATCCCATGCAGCGAACACCGCGTCGACCTGCGTCGTCGGCGCCTTCGCCGCGGGCGCGGGCGCGGGGGCGGACGTGGCGGCGACGGCGAGCGCCGGAGAAACCAGTGCAACTGCTAGGACGATGCTGAAACGCGTCATGGTGCGAGCTCCGCGCCGGGAATGGCGGATTCGAAAGTGATGAGGTCGCGGATCTCGGCGGTGCGCAGCCCGATCATCATCGGATTGCGGACACCCGGCAGGAAGCTGATGTCGAACAGCTCGGTGACATCGCCTTCGAAGCGGATCCAGTTCAGGACGTCGCCATTGGTGAGCGACACGATCTGCACGCCGCACCAAGGATCCGCGTCGCGCTTGCGCAGTTCGTCATCGAGAGCGAGCCCCTCGAAGCGCTGGTTGCGTGGCTTCGACAGGCCGACCGCGGCGACATTGCCGGCGATCGACAGTCCGCGCGCGAAGCCCGGCACGAACGCTAGCGGCACGAACGCCTTCTTCTCGAAGTCGACCCAACCGAGGTGGCCGGTGCCGGCGTTCAATACCCACAATTTGCCGTTCGCCCAGCGCGGCGAATGCGGCATCGACAGGCCTTCGCAAACGATCTCGTCGGTTTCGATATCGATCACCACGCCACCATCGCGGCGGCGATCACGCCAACCGTCGACGCTGTCGCTGCGGCATACGGCGGTCACGTACTTCGGCCGGCCGTCGACCATCGCCAATCCATTCAGATGGCAACGATCTTCCGGCGCGAGGCGGCTGATGAACGCCGGTTTCCAGATCGCCTTGAAGCTGTGCGTCGGGCTCAGCTCGGCAAGGCAGGAATATTTGGTATTGACGAACACGACGCGGCCGTCGCTTCGGATGCCGAGCTCGTGGATGTCGAGATCGCCGATGGTCTGCGCGTTGCGCGGCACGTAGCACTTGTCGTACTGGCCGTGGATGACCTCGTTCGACCGCAGCACGTTCTCGAAGCGCCACAACTGGTACAGGCCACCCAGGTAGATGCGCTGCGCGTTGCCGACGACGCCCATCGCACGTTCGAAAATGCGTTCGAAGAACGAAACCCGGCCCTGCGCATCGCTGCCCACCAGGTACAAGCGACCGCTCTGGTACGACGAGATCGCCAGCGACATGCGGTTCTGCGCGAGCCAACCTGCAAGGCCGCGCGAGCAGCTCTTGTCGACCTTGAGCTGGGTCAGATCAACCGGCGGCTTGACGGCCGCTGCGCCCACCGCCGGGGCTTCCGCACCGACGGTGTCGAGCCGCGCCTGCGAGTCCGCGGGCTCGCTGTTTTCGTTGATCGGCGTTGCGTCCGCGCCTTTCTCGGTCGCCACGTGAAACTCCAGAAGTCGAACATCGATCGAGTATGCCAGCGCCTCGAAAGGCTCGGCCGGCGGACGAATCCGCCGGCCGCGAAGCATCACCAGGTGTAGCGCATGATCAGCTGGCCGCCGAGGAAGTCCCGCAGCGCGCCGCCGTCGGTCCAGTCGACGCCACCCGTCAGGCTGATGCCGTGGATCTGCATACCGACGCCGAGGTTGATCATGGCGCTGGTGCCTTCGGTGCTCGTGGTGCCACGGAAGACGCCGTCGATGTCGTACGACGTTTCGCCGTCGAACTCACGAACCGCGCTTACCGCGCCGTACGGCGTCCACGTCACCGCACCGCTGTGAAGCACGGTGTTGAACTCGACGCCGAGACGCGCGCGGCTCGAATCGCCACCGTCGGCGGAAAACACCGCCGTCGCGCCGTCGATCGCGTCGATGTTGTCGACTGTGCTGCGCGTGTACTGCGCCTGCGGCACGACGTTGACACCCGCGAACGACAGTCCGCCGAACCCGGCCTCGACATTCCATGCCGTGCCGTCGCCACGCGTGGTCTGACGACCAGCCGACGAATCCATCTTGGCCGTGAAGCTGTTCCAGCGGTACGACACATCGACATAGGTGCCGTTCGAGCCGAACCAGCTGCCGTAGAGGCCGGACGTTTCACCGCGCAGGTGGTCCGTACCCGTGCGCGCCACCTGGTTCTGGCTGGAATCGGCCTCGCCGACGAGCACGCCGACATGCACGCCGCCGCCGACATGCGCGTCGAAGCCGACTTCGGTGCCATGCGTGGACTGGTCGAAGCGAAGGTCGCCCTGCGAGCCCATGGTCGCGCCGACGTTTTCCGGTGCGATGCGACCGTGTTCGCCGAACGCGCGTACCCAGGGCCCAAGACCGACGCGACCCTCGTCGCGCGACGGGTCGAAGCCCATGCGCTGGCGCCATGTGCCGACCTGCGAGGTCATGAGGCTGTGCGCAGCGGGCGCGACGGTGGCGGCAAGCGCGCCCGACGTATTCAGGCCGGCGACGTCGAGACCGACGTAGAACACATCGGCAGCGGCGTTGCTGGTCGACAACGAACTGGTCACGCCGACCTGCAGGTCGAGGAAGTCGGCCGGCGAATAGCCGATCACGCGCCCGCCGACGAACGAACCCGCGGTGGAATCTCCCGTCACCCGAGCGAACTCGGTCGGCGTGAGGCTGCCGTCCGGAAGACCCGTGAACGATACGTCGACCGTCTGCACCGTGTTCGGCGCGACGTTGCCATTCACGACGAGGTGGTCGGCCGTGCCGCCTTGCGGATCGAGATCCACCGCGATGCGACCCGAGCCCGCGAGGTTGCCCTTCAGCGTCAAGGTGTCGGTCGCGCTGCCGTTGGCCATGTCGATCAGGCCGCTGTTGGTGAACGACTTGGCGTTCGCCGTGCCCATGTCGATCAGCCCGGTGTCGAGTACCTGCAACGTGCCGGCGTTCGCGAACACGTTACCCGCCGTGCTCGTGCCGAAATCGATCGATCCGCCGCTGAGCAGCAATGTGCCGCCTGCCGCGTTGGTCAGTGTGTCGTCGCCCGCACCGAAAGCGATCGCGCCGCCGTCGAGCGTCAGGTTGCCGTTCGCGGCGTTCACCAGGCTGTCGTTGCCGTCGCCGAAGTCGGTCGAGGCGTTCGACACCGTCCACGTGCCGCCCGCGTTGTTGACGAACCGGTCATCGCCGGCACCGGTGATTACCGCGCCGGTGATGTCGCCGCTGTTGCGGATGTCCTGCACGCCGGCATCGCCACGCACCGCGATGGCCGCATCACCATCCGCCACCGGCGACAGCGTGCCCGAGTTGAGCAGCGTGCCGGCCGTGTCAAAACTGATCGCGACGGCGGCGGTGTCGTTGGTCGCGGTGATCAGGCCACGGTTGTCGATGACGACGCTGCCGGATCCGCCTGCTTCGACGCCGATCGCTTCGTTATAGAGCGATGTCGAGGAGATCGTGCCGGTGTTGAGCAGCGACACCGCGCCCGGACCGTTCGCGATCGACACACCGATCGCCGACGCGTAACCCTCTGCATCGATCGTCGAGCGGTTCTCGATGGCCAACGTGCCGTAGCCGATCGCATTGATGCCCGTTGCCGCGCCGTAGTTCGACGTCGCCGTGGTCGCACCACGGTTGAGCACGCTCGCGTTCGCATAGGTTTGAACGAGGATGCCGTTGGCGATGTTGTACGCCGTGGCATCGATCGGCGCTGCGTTGTCGATCGTGAGCAGGCCGTTGCTGCCCGCCATGATGCCGTACGCATTGCCGGCGACCGACGTGGCGGTGATGCTGCCGCCAGCAGTCGCCACCGTGGCGCTGCCGTTGCCGAACGCATTGACGCCAAAGGCGACGACATCGCCATTGACGGTGAGCGCACCGCTGTTGCGAACGGTCGCGTCGCCGCCGTTGTTGGCGACAAGGCCGAGCGCCATGCCCTGCGAATCGACCTGCACGCTGCCGGCATTGATCGCCAGACCGTTGCCGTTGCCATTCACGCCGAGACCGGCCGCGCGGGTGGCGCCCGACACGATGAGCGTTCCGGTGTTGCGTGCGCTCGCACTCGTGTCGCTCAGCGCGATCGCGCCGGCGGCGGAATCGCCGCTGACGTTGGCGGCGCCCGAATTCACGAACGAGGCCATCGTCGTCGCGTTTAGGTAGGCGCCGTATGCGTCCGCGCCAGTGACGTTGATATCACCACTGCTGCTGACGGTAACGCTGTCGCCCGTCGCGGCGATGCCGTACGCGCCGGTGGAACCGGTAACGGTGATCGAGCCGCTGTTGGTGGCCGACACGTTGGCGGCTGCGAGATCAAGACCAATGGCGCCGCTGTAGTCGGACTGCGCGCCGATCGTGCCGCCGTTTGTGAGCGCGATTGCATCGGTGGCGCGAGCCACGACTGCCGTGGCGACGCCGTAGGTGGACGTCGCCTGCACCAGACCCGTGCTGCTGGCGTCGACCGCACCACCACCCTGTGCGAGCACACCGATCGCGTCGCCGTACTTGCCCAGTGCGTAGACGTCGCCGGCATTCGAAATGCCAACGTCGCCGGCCGTCGCACGGGTACGCACGCCGTATGCGCCGTAAATGCCGACCCCGGCGATGGACCCGGTGTTGTCCACCCGGACGTCGCCGTTCGTTGCAGTGAGGAAGACCGCTTCCGAGCTGAAGCCCGACGCGCTGCCAACACCCAGCGACGTGATGTCGCCGCTGTTGGTCAGGCGCACGTCCCCGTAGGTCGAGGTGCCACGCACGCCGACCGAGGGGAAGTAGTACGCCGCCGTCGAGATGCCACCGGCATTGTCGATTGCGACATCGCCCTGCACGGCGCGACCGAACACGCCCAGCGCGATCGCGCCGTAAGCGTCGACGAGGCCGTTCGCCATGTTCGAGATAACGACGTCACCGGCGCCCGACTGTGCGCTCACCGCGTAGGCGAACGCCGCCTGCGCACCGACGTAGCCATTGTTCGACACGCTCGCGCCGTACTGACCGCGCGCGTCGATGGCGTTTGCCCCGTAGCCGCTACTGGCAATCACGGTGCCGGTGTTGTCGACATGTGCAGTGCCACCCGACGACGACGCCACGAGTCCGGACGCGTAGTAGCCATTACCGTACGAGGTGGCACGCACGTCGCCGCCGTTGACCACCGCCGCAAGACCGGCAGCCGACGTCGCGACCACGCCATCGACCGTGCCGTAGCCGTAGACGCCAACGGCGGCGGTGTTGCCGACGCTCGTTGCCGCGTCGCCTGCACCCAGGATGCCGGTGGTCGCGAAGTACGGCGACATCGAGTTGACCGTGACCGCGCCGCTATTGGTCAGGTCGACCGTGCTGCCCGCGCCGGTGGCGATCGCCTCGATACCGGTGGCGATGTAGTACGCGTTGGTCGTGACGTCGCCGGCGTTGACGAGGTCGATATTCCCCGCGTCGTAGTTGGTCGACACATGGATGCCGGTCGCGACCGCGGACGTCGCGATGTCGCCGATGGTCAGCGCGCCGTCGTTGGTCAGCCCAGCCGTGCCGTCCGAGCGCACGTCGATGCCGTTGGCGTAGTAGCCGTTGGCGGTGATCGCACCGTGGTTGGTGATCAACGCACCGCCGGTACCGGCGTGCACGCTGATGCCTGTGGCCGACGAGCCGTAGCCGCCACCGACGCTGACGTCGAGCGCACCGCTGTTGGTCACCGTCGCGAGCCCAGTACCGCTGCTCGCGTAGATGCCGAAAGCGCCGCCATGCGTGGCCTGCGAATTCACGTCGCCGCCGTTGTCGACGGTCACGCCGTTGAGTGCCTGTGCCTCGATGCCCGCCGACCACGAGTAGCCCGACACGCGCATCGCGCCGGTGTTCACGACGTTCAGATCGTTTGCATACGCGAAGATGCCATCGGCGGTGGCGTAGGCCGAACTCACGTCGATGCCACCACCACTGACCACGCTGACGACGTCGCCAACCGCGGCGATGCCGGTCGCGTCGGCGTAGCCCGTCGCGTTGATGGGGCCGCTGTTGGTGACTGCGATCGTCGTCGCGGCGAGGTCGAGCCCAACCGCCGCGCCGTAGTAGGACTGCGCGCCAATGGAGCCGCTGTTGTTGACGGTGACCGCGCCATTCGAACGCGCAAAGACCGCGGAGGCGACGCCGTCGGCGGACTTCGCCTGTATGTCGCCGCTGCTCGTGATGTCGACCGGCCCGTTCGCCTGGGCGCTTACGCCGAGCGCGTCGCCATGGTTGGCCACGGCTTCGATGTTCAGCGTGTTGTCGATGCCGATGCTGCCGGCCGTGGCGCGCGTACGCACGCCGTACGCACCGTACTCGCCGTACGCGTAGACCGATCCGCTGTTGTCGACGTGGATATCGCCGTGGGTGGCGGTCAGCAGGACCGCTTCCGCACTCAAGCCCGATGCGCTGCCATAACCAATGGACGTGATGTCGAGGCTGTTGTCCAGGCTGACGTCGCCGTACGTGGAGGTGCCGAGCACACCCACCGACGGAAGCAGGCCGGCAACGGTCAGGATCTGCCCGGCGTTGTCGATCGCGACATCGCCCTGCACTGCCTGACCGAAGACGCCGATTGCGAGCCCGCCGTACGCAGCGATGCCTCCGTTCGCGGTGTTGGTGATGGCGACATCACCGGCGCCGGAGCGGGCGCCCACGCTGTAGGCCAGAAACGCGTTCGCCTGCACGACGCCGTCGTTCGAAACGCTCGCGCCGTACTGACCGTTGACGTCGATGCCGTTGGCCGAATAGCCGCCGAGCGCGACGACATTGCCGACGTTGTCGACATGCGCCGTACCGCCGGACGACGAAGCGACCAGGCCCGACGTGACGTAATAGCCGCTGCTGGACAACGCCTCCGTGTGGACGTCGCCCGCGTTCACGACCGTTGCCGCGCCCGTGGCGGAGGTCGCGACGATGCCGTCGATCGTGCCGTAGCCATACACGCTCACACGTGCGCCGTTGTCGACGCGCGTCGCCGCGTCGCCGGAAGCGGTGATGCCGGTGGCCGTGGTGTACGGCGAACGCGTATTGACCGTGATCGCACCTGCGTTGCTGACGCCCACCGTGCTGCCCGCGCCCGTCGCGATCGCCTCGATGCCGGTGGCGATGTACACCGCACCGACGGTGATATCGCCGGCGTTGAAGACATCGATGTTGCCGGCGTCGTACGCGGTCGATGCGTGGATGCCGGTCGCGACGATCGAGCTGTAGACCCCGCCGATCGTCAGCGCGCCGTAGTTGGTCAGACTTGCGGTGCCGTCCGAGCGGACGTCGATGCCGTTGGCGTAATAACCCGTCGCGGTGATGTCGCCGCGGTTGTCGACGCGCGCGCCGCCCGTGCCGGCTTGCACGCCGATACCGGTCGCGACGGAGCCATAGCCGCCGCCCGTCATCACATAGAGCGCGCCGGTATTCGTGACCGTGGCAAGGCCGGTGCCGCTGCTCGCATACACACCGAACGCGAGGCCCGTGGCGGCCTGCGAGTACACGTTGCCGCTATTGTCGACGCTGACGCCGTTGATGGCTTGGGCTTCGATGCCGGCCGCCCACGAATCGGCGCGCGCGAGAATGGTCCCGGAATTCACTACGCCGACGTCGTCGCCGGAGGCAAAGATGCCATCGGCCGTTCCGTTGAACGCTTCGACGTCCAGCAGGCCGCTGTTGTTGACCGTGATCGCGCCGCCGGTCGACGTGTAGATGCCGGTCGCATTGCCGAGCGTGGAAATGACGCCGACGTCGCGCGAGTTGACCACGTCGATGCCGCCGGCGACCGAGTTCGCCGCGATGCCCGATGCGGCGTACTTGCCGTCCGTGCTGATCGCCGCGCCGTTGTCGATGTGGATGTCGCCGGCGCCGGAATACACCGCGATGCCGTGCGCGAACGTGGTGCCGGACGCGGCCAGCGCACCGGTGTTGGTGATGTCGATCGGCCCGTTGCCGCCGCTCACGTTGATCGCGCTGGCCGGCCCGTACGCGGCCATCGCGGCGCTGCTGGATACGTCGATCGCACCGCTGTTGGTCACGATGACCGCGCCCGCCGCCGTGGCGTCGATGCCACTCGCGGAGCTCGTCGAACGCCCGGTGATGGCGCCGGTGTTGTAGACGCCGACGGCGTCGCCGAGAGCGTAGATCCCGATCGCGCCGTCACCCTCCTGGGCCGTGCCAAGCGCAATGGCTGCATCGTTGGTGATCGCGACGCCGCCACCGACGGCGCGGCCGCCGATGCCGACCATCGACGCACTGCCGGGCGTTGCGGAGTCGATCGTGATGTCGCCGGTGTTGCTGACGTGCAGGTTGACGCCCGACGCGTAACCGCTCACGCCAACGGTGTACCCCGTGGCAGCGGCGTAGGTGACCGGCGTGCTGTTGTCGACAATCACGTCGCCCGGCTGCGGCGGAGGCACCGCGCCACTGGTGGCGAGCGAGTGCGCTGGCGCGACGAGCGTGAGGTCATGCACCGGATAGTGCTGGCCGGCGGCCATGGGGACGCGATGGACCGCCGACGGGGCGACCGGAGCGGCGGCGAACGCCATGCCGGGGCCCGCGAGGGCGACGGCGGCGACCGAGGCGGCGAGCGCATGTCGGATCGCCGATGCGACCGGTGCCATGCGGATGACGCGCGACTTCCCAGCTCCGGCCCGGGCGGCCAGCTTCCTACCTTGCATCGAATTTCCCCCTGACGAACGACCGGCCGCGTCCACGTCGGGACAGCGGCTACGCTTTTGTGACACCGATCATAAGCGGGCGAAAACGGGAAAAGAAAGTGCTACCGGCCAGCGATGGTCACTTTGGGCGCATGGTCCTGTCTCAGTCAGTGGTGATCCGCCGCCTGCGGCGTACTCGCCTCCAGAGCTGCCAGCTCTTGCGTCACCGCTTCAGGCGAGCGCGTGTACTTGGCGAGCAGAACGTAGAACGCGGGAACCACGAACAGCGAGAGCAGCGTGGAGAACGAGACGCCGAAGATCACCACGACACCGATCGCGGCGCGGCTTGCCGAACCCGGGCCGCCGGCGAGCACCAGCGGCACCGCGCCGACGACGGTCGCGATCGACGTCATCAGGATCGGTCGCAGGCGCACGCTCGCGCTTTCGACGATGGCCTGGTGGATCGTGCGGCCTTCGTCGCGCAACTGGTTGGCGAACTCGACGATCAGGATGCCGTTCTTCGCCGCCAGGCCGACCAGCATGACGATGCCGATCTGGCTGAACAGGTTGAGCGTGCCGTGCGTGATCCAGATGCCGAGCAGCGCGCCGAGCACGCCCAGCGGCACCGTCAGCATGATCACCAGCGGATGGATGAAGCTTTCGAACTGCGCGGCTAGCACGAGGAAGACGACGAGCAGCGCGAGCGCGAACGTCAGCACGACGGCGCCGCCGGCCTGCTGGTATTCACGCGACTCCCCCTTCCAATCGATCTGCGCCTCGGCCGGCAATTCCTCGCGAGTCGCCTGCTGCAGGAAAGTGATCGCGTCACCCATGCGATAGCCCGGCGCAAGACCGGCACTGAGCGTGATCGCGCGCAGGCGATTGAAGCGATTGAGGCTACCGGGCTCGGCGACTTCGCGCAGCGTGACGAGGTTGGACAGCGGCACCAGCGAGCCGTCGCGCGCACGCACCTGGATCTGTTCGAGATCGGCCGGCGACCCACGCGCGACCCGATCGGCCTGCACGATGACGTCGTATTCCTCGCCGTTCTGCACGAACGTGGTGACGCGACTGCTGCCCATCATCGTTTCCAGCGCGTGGCCGATGTCGGTGACGCTGATTCCGAGGTCCGCCGCGCGACCGCGATCGATCTCGACGTGCATCTGCGGACGCGTTTCCTTGTAATCCGAGTCGACGCCGGTGAAGCCGGGGTTCTGCTCCATGCGCGCCTGCAGCGCGTCACGCCACTTCACCAGCTGCGCGTAGTCGGGGCCGCCGAGCACGATGTTCACGGGCTGGCCGCGCGTACGCACCAGGCCGCCACTCACCTGCGTGGCGACCTTGACCCCCGGCAGCTTCGAGAAATCCTTCTTCAGGCCGTCGGCGATGTCCGCGGTGCTGGCCTTGCGCTTGTCCCAGTCCTGCAGGAACACGGCGATGCGGCCGGTATGCATTTCCTCGCTGCCGCCGAAACCGCCCGGCACGCGGGGGTTGTAGCGCGCGATGTCTTTTCCCGCGCCGGTGCGCGCGGCGATGATCTTCTCGACCTGCTGCACCTGCCCGACCGTGTAGTCGAAGCCCGCGCCTTCGGGGCCGGTGATCATCACCTGGAAGAACCCGCGATCTTCAGCGGGCGCCAGTTCCGACGGCACGACCTTGAACAGCACGAAGCTCGCGGCCATCGCGACCAGCATCAATGCACCGAACATCCACGGGCGATCGACGCTGCGGTCGAGGAAGCGCTGGTAACGCGCGCTCACCACTTCCAAGCGCGTGTTCACCCAGCGTGTCGCGGGATTCGCCTTCTCTTCGTTGTGCGGACGCACGAGCTTGGACGACATCATCGGCGTCAGCGTCAGCGCGACGAACGCCGACAGCGCCACGGCGCCGGCCAGCGCAACCGACAGTTCGCGGAACAGGCGGCCGGTGTTGCCCTGCATGAAGCCGATCGGCAGGAACACCGACACCAGCACCGCGGTCGTCGCGATCACCGCGAACGCCACCTGCTTGGTGCCGCGCGCTGCGGCGACGAGCCGCGGCTCGCCGAGATCGGAACGACGCTGGATGTTCTCCAGCACCACGATCGCGTCGTCGACCACCAGACCGATACACAACACCAGCGCGAGCAGCGTCAGCAGGTTGATCGAGTAGCCGAACGCATACAGCGGAATGAACGCCGCGATCAGGCACACCGGCACGGTCACCGCGGGGATCAGCGCGGCGCGGAAGCTGCCGAGGAACAGCCAGATCACCACGAGCACGAGGATGATCGCCTCGGCGAGCGTGTGATAGACGCGGTCGACCGCGGCGTCGATGAACGTGGTGGTATCGAACGCGACGAAGATGTCGGTGCCCGGCGGCAGCGACGGACGGATGTCGTCGGCCGCGGCGCGCGCGGCGCGCGCGACGTCGAGACTGTTCGCGGTCGACGTCTTGATGATGCCGAGGCCGATGTTGTTCTCGCCGTTGCTGCGGTAGTACGCGCGCCGCTCGGCGGATGTGAGTTCGACACGCGCGACGTCGCCGAGGCGGATCACGTAACCGTCGTCGCCCTTCTTCAGCGGGATCTGCGCGAAGTCGGTGGGCTTCTGGTAGTTGCGCGCCACGCGCAGGGTGAAGTCGCGCGTCTGCGATTCGATGCGGCCGGCCGGGAGCTCGACGTTCTCTGCGCGTAACGCGCTCTCGATGTCGTTCACCGTGATGCCGCGCGCGGCCATGCCGTCGCGATCGAGCCAGATGCGCATCGCATAACGCTGTTCGCCGCCGATGCGCACCTGCGCCACGCCTTCGAGCGCGGCGAGGCGATCGACGATGTAGCGGTCGGCGTAATCCGACAGCTGCAGCGTGTTCATCGACTTGCTGCTCATGTTGAGCCAGATGATCGGATCGGCGTCGCTTTCCACCTTCGCGATCTGCGGCGCGTCCGCTTCGTCGGGCAGCCGGTCGAGCACGCGGCTCACGGCGTCGCGCACGTCGTTGGCGGCCGCTTCCATGTCGCGCGACAGCTTGAATTCGATCGAGATCGACGAGCGCCCGTTGATGCTGCGCGAGTCGATCGACTCGACGCCCTCGATGCCCGACAGCGCGTCTTCCAGCACCTGCGTGATGCGCGTTTCGACGACGCTGGCCGATGCGCCTTCATAGCTGACGTCGACCGACACCACCGGCGGATCGATCGCCGGCAATTCGCGCAGCGTGAGGCGGCTGAACGCCATCACGCCCAGCGTGATGAGCAGCAGGCTCATCACGGTCGCGAAGACGGGACGGCGAATCGAGAGATCGGACAGGTTCATCGCGAGGGCTTCTGCACGTCGCGCCCGCATGCAGGCGGCGTCGGAGGGCGCCCGCTGCGCGGGCGGCGGGAAAGGCCGGGCACCCAGCGCCCGGCGCGGGTCACGCGGCCTTGCCGCGCGGCGCCTTGGCGACGTCGCTGATCTTCGCGCCGGGTTTCAGCTTGCCGGTGCCGTCGACCACGATGGTGTCGCCCGCGGCAACGCCCGACAGCACCTCGACGCGACCGTTGCTGCGCGTGCCGAGCTTGACGTCGGCGCGCTCGGCGACGTTGTTGCGCACGCGGAAGACATACGAATCGCTGCCGACCTGCACCACCGCGATCTCCGGGATCAGCAGCGCGGGGCGCTCGGCGCGGGCGACGTCGACCTGCAGCAGCATGCCCGGCTTGAGCGCGTGGTCGGTATTCGGGAACTGGCCGCGCACGGTGACGGCGCGTGTGGTCGGGTCGATGCGCGCGTCGATCGTCGCGACGGTGCCGTCGAACTGGCGACCGGTATACGCCGCGGCGCGGCCCGTCAGCGATTCACCGACCGAGACCTGCGACAGCTGCGTCTCCGGCACCGGGAAGTCGACGAAGACGGTGTCCAGATCGTCGAGCGTGGTGATCACCGTGCCCGGCGTCACCAGCGAACCGGGGCTCACCTGACGCAGGCCGAGCACGCCGGTGAACGGCGCACGGATCACGCGATCGGAGGCCTGCGCGCGCATCTGCGCGACGCGGGCGATGGCGGCGTCGCGCACGGCGCGTTGCGTGTCGAGCTGCGAGCGCGCGATGAGCTGCTGCGTGGCGAGCGATGCCTGCCGGTTGTAGAGGTCGCTCGCCTCCTTCGCAGCGGCCTCGGCCGAGCGCAGCTGCGCCTGCTCGGAATCGCCGACCAGCGTGATCAGTGGCGCGCCGGCGCGCACGACGTCACCGCTGTCGAAATGCACGGCCTGCACCTTCTGCGACACGCTGGCGGTGACGGTCACCGATTCGCGCGCACGCACGGTGCCGAGCGCCTGCAACGTGTCGACGAAGGGCTGGGACCGGACGAGCTCCGTGGTCACCGTGACCGGACGGTCACCGCCGCCCTTGCTGCCTTCCTTGGCGGCGTTGGCCCGGTCACCGCAGCCCGTCAGGACCAGGGCCGCCACGAGGGCCGGGAACACCAGAATCGATCGCATGCGGATCCGAACAACGAGGGGACCGGGAATTCTATCGGGCGACCGTGTTACGGCCCGTGTCATCGGTACTGGATGGCGTGACACGGTTGGAACGTCGGCGTTGCATGAGCCGCGTCAACGCGACGGCGGGCGGCGCCGCAAATGAAAACGCCGGCACGTGGCCGGCGTCTCCGAATCACGTTGGCGCGAGACGTCAGGCCGCGGCCTGCCACTGGCCGAGCGCAGCCAGCCCGTTGTCGCGGGCGCGGGCGAACACGGTTTCCTGCGCCTTGGCGTAGTTGCCCTGCATGTCCTGCGACCACAGCTTCAGCGCAGCCTGCTGCATGGCGCGACCGTACGAGAACGACAGCGGCCACGGATGCGGGCCGGCGGCGTTCATCGCGTTCAGGTGCGCCGTCGCGTCGGTGTCGGACTGGCCACCCGAGAGGAACACGATGCCCGGCAGCGTCGCCGGCACGGTCGACTTCAGGCAGCGCAGGGTGGACGCGGCGACTTCCTCGATCGACGCCTTCTCCGCCGACTGCGTGCCGTGGATCACCATGGACGCCTTCAGGATCGTGCCCTCGAGCATCACGTTCTGCTCGTACAGCGCGCCGAACAGCGAACGCAGCACGACTTCGGTGACCTCGTAGCAGGTGTCGATGTCGTGCTCGCCATCCATGATGACTTCCGGCTCGACCATCGGCACCAGGCCCTGCTCCTGGCAGAGCGCGGCGTAGCGCGCCAGCGCGTGGCTGTTGGCCTCGATGCAGGTGCCGGTCGGGATGTCGTCGCCGATGTTGATCACCGCGCGCCACTTGGCGAAGCGGGCGCCGAGCTTGTAGTACTCCTCGAGGCGACCGCGCAGGCCGTCGAGGCCTTCGGTCACCACCTCGCCGGGGAAGCCGGCCAGCGGCACCGGGCCCTTGTCGACCTTGATGCCCGGGATGATCCCGTTGGCCATCATGACCTGGGTGAACGGCCTGCCGTCCTTGGTCGACTGGCGGATCGTCTCGTCGAACAGGATCGCGCCCGACAGGTACTGGCCGATGTTCGGCGCCGTCAGCAGCAGCTCGCGGTACGCGCGACGGTTTTCCTCGGTGTTCTCGATGCCGACGCCCGCAAAGCGCTTGGCGCAGGTGGCGTTGGATTCGTCGATCGCGATGATGCCCTTGCCCGGGGCGACCATGGCCTGGGCGGTTTCGGCAAGCTGTTCGATGCTCATGGGGTCCGTGCGCGCTGGAAACAGGGGCCGGCATTATACCGGCCGCGCTGACTACGATTTCAGCGGCACCGGAAAGGGGTTACAGCTCCCCGAGCCCTTCCGCCCTGCCGTTCGCCCCCACCTGTAGCAGGCGCAGCGTATTGGTCGCGCCGTGCTGATGCATGATCTCGCCGCTGGTGAACACCAGCCGGTCGCCCTCGGCCAGCAGGCCGCGATCGAACAGCATCTTGGCGGCGGCGCGCGCGGCGATGCCGGCGGTCATGCCGGTACTGTCGAAACCTAGCGCCGTGACGTCGCGCATGAGGCACATCTTGCGACGCGCATCGTCCTGTGTGGACAGGGCGATGATCGGCGCGGGCGAGCGGAAGCGCGAGAGGAAGCGCGCGGTGCCACCCGACTCCGTCATCGCGACGATCGCACGCACGCCGATGTGTTCGGACAGGAACATCGCCGCCATCGCGATCGCCTGGTCGGAACGATCGAGCCCGCGCGGCGCCTTCTCGAAGTTGGTGTCGTGGTCGAACTGGCGCTCGGCGCCCATGCAGATCCGATCCATCGCCTGCACCGCTTTCAGCGGGTACTTACCGGCGGCGGATTCCTGCGACAGCATCACGGCATCGGTCCCGTCGATCACCGAGTTGGCGACATCGAGTACTTCCGCGCGCGTCGGGATCGGGCTGTCGACCATCGACTGCAGCATCTGCGTCGCGGTGATGACGACACGGTTGGATGCAAGCGCCTCGCGGATGATCTTCTTCTGCAGGCCGGGAAGCTCGGCGTCGCCGATTTCCACGCCGAGGTCGCCGCGCGCGACCATCACCACGTCGCTGGCTTCGACGATTTCACGCAGGTTCTCGATCGCTTCGGCGCGCTCGATCTTGGATACCAGCGCCGCATCGCTACCCGCTTCGCGCGCAATGCGCCGCGCGTCGTGCATGTCCTGCGCATTGCGACAGAACGACACGGCGATGAAGTCGACGCCGATGTCCGCCGCGATCTTGATGAGTTCCTCGTCCTTGGGCGTCAGCGCACCAAGCGACAGACCGCCGCCCTGCTTGTTGAGGCCCTTGCGATTGGATAGCGCACCATCGTTGAGCACCGTCGAAATGATGCGCTCGCCTTCGACGCGATCGACCTGCAGCTGCAGCATGCCGTCGTCGAGCAGCAGCACGTCGCCAGCCTCCACGTCACCCGGCAAACCGAGATAGCTGACGCCGACCTCGCGCGTAGTACCGAGCGGCGCGTCGTCGCGCGCAACCAAGTCGAAGCGATCGCCCGCTTTCAACTCGACCCGGTCGTTCTCGAACTTCTCGATGCGGATCTTGGGGCCGGGAAGATCGGCGAGGATGCCGATCTCGCGCCCGACGCGCGCCGCTGCTTCGCGCACTGCATGCGCCCGCGCGACCTGCGCGGACGGATCGCCGTGCGAGAAGTTGAGGCGAACACAGTCGACCCCCGCTTCGATCAGACGGTCGAGAACCCCCGGCGGATCGGTCGCCGGGCCGAGCGTGGCAAGGATCTTGGTGCGGCGCGTGGTGTGTGTCATGCGGCGGCAGGTTTCGGAACGATCACCGAAACCTAGCACGCCGTCATGGCCGCACGCGCGGCAATCGATTTCAGAGCTGCTTGGCGTCGGACTCGATGTAGGGCTTGCCGGCCTTGTAGAGGTCGAGCCGCGCCTGCATCCCCTTTCGCGTCGCGTCGAACGTCGTGCCAGCCGGGAGTGCATCGAGTGCGAGCGACTGCACGCGCGAGGCTTCCGCGTAGTTGCCGCCGGCGGCATGACAGGCGGCGACCGTATCCCGATGGCCCGGTTGCAGCAGGCGTACGTCGCCCAGCCGCTGCGCCACCGAGAGACCCGCCTTCGGATCACGGACAGCGGCGTCGGACGAAACGCACAGGCGCCACGCGAGATCGTTCGTCGCGAGTTCCGATCCGGCCGCATCCGCTTCGCGCAGCAACGAGAGGCCGCGGCTACGCTCGGCCGGCGATGATTGCGCGAGTAGCCAGATGCCGTATCGCGCCTTCGCATCCGCGCTGCCGGCGCTTGCCGCCTTCTGCAACCAGGCGACCGCGGTGCTCGCGTCCGCTTTGCCGAACGCGCCATTCATCAAGGCGCTTGCGAGCTGCAACTGCGACTTCGCGTCGCCTCGATTTGCGTCCTGCTCGAGAAGGCGACGCGCACGAACTGGATCCGGCTTCACGCCGCGTCCGTCGATGAGCATGGCCGACAACGCGCGGCGCGCCGCCGGCAACTCGGGTGCGAGCTGTTCGTACGTTTGGGCCGCTTCTTCGGCCGTCCCCGCGCCAGGAAGGTTCTGCTCCTTCATCCCGGCCAGCATCATCAAGGCGTCGACGTTGCCGCGGATGACGCTCGCGCTCAGCCAGTAGTGCGCGGCATCGTAGTCCCTCGCCAGCAGACTGCGATAAGCCAGCACCTGCGACGCGCCGTCGTCACCGCCGATCGCGGCGTCGCGCAGCATCGCGTTCGTCGCGTCGGTGATCGTGCCCGTGCGCATGCGTCGGGTCGCGACGACGCGCATCGACTCCGGATCGCCGGCCAGTGCGGCCCGCTCGCGCAGCGCATCCGCCTCGGGCGACTTGACGGCCTCGGCGAGCGACGCAAGCAGGTCCAAGCCGCGGCCGGTGCGATTGTTCTCCGCTGCTTCTAGGAACGCGCGATCGGCTCCCGTGGGCATCGCCTTGGCTGCGTCGGCGCGCCGGACGATTTCGATCGCGCGCGCCTGGGGATTGCCGGCTTTCTCGGCCATAGTGACGCGCTCTGCGAGCCACGCCGGCCACTTCTCACCGCGCAGGAGCATGACCGCGCCGACCAGCACGCTGCCGCCGTCCTTCGCCCACGTCCTGTCCGCCGATTCAAGAAGCGTGCGCGCGCTCGCCTCGTCGGCCTTGACGCCGATGCCGCGCAGGTACGCGAGCGCGAGGTCGGTGCGTGCCAGGGCGTGACCCTTTTCCGCGAGCGGCAGCAGTGCGTCGACGAGACCATCCGCGCACCCGTCGAATTGGTGCTCGCTGCACAGCTCCAGCCATGACTGGATCGAGAGCAACCCCCCGCGTGCTGCGCCGCCCTTCAGCTGATCGCGCTTGGCATGTACGTCGGTCTCGCCCCAGGCCGCGCGGGCGCTCAGCGCGTCTGCGGACGCCGTATCGTCACCACTCCACGAATCGAGGAACGCGTGCGCGATGGCGAATCGGTCGACCGGATAACCACGGAGCTTGCTGTCGCTGGTCAGCTGCGCCAGCGTGTCGACCCAGTCGAATTCCAACTGCTGCTCGAGGCCCGTTTCGCGATCGAACACGACGACGGTGCGCGGGTAGTAGCGATTGACGTGGATGCTCGCGTAGTACGCATAGCGTTCCTCGTAACCGGCCGCGCTCACGAACGCCATGACGTCCTCGGGTCGCACGACGCGCAGCGGGGGCGCTCCGACACCGTGTCCGCTCCGCTCCACGGCATATCGGGTCAAGGCACCCAGCGTGTTCAGTTCGCGGTCGGCGCGCACCGCATCCTTGCGTGTTTCGGCGCAAAGCAGCGCCGCGTGTCGAAGCGCGATGCCCACGGGCGCGGCGTCGATCGCCTTGTCCAGCGCCGCGCCCGCGTCGCGACAGCCATCCGCATCGACGCGTACGCCGTCGTAGCCGACGTCGCCGAGCACCTGGTACGCCTTGTTGACCTCGTCGTACGCGCCGCGCGAAAAGAAGTCGCTCCACGCCTTGGCGGCATCGAACGCGGGTGCAGCATTCGCGACCGACGTGACGGCCGACAGCAGGGCGATCGCGATGACATGTCGCTTCACTGATGGTTCTCCTTCAAGGCGTCGCGCAGGAGCGCTTTCAGGCGATCCTCGCGCTGGCTTGCGTCGATGGCTGCGGGTGTCTGGAAGCGCAAACGGATGGAAAGATCGTCCCGCAGCGCCTGGAGCATCTCGAGGTGCGGAGCGACATCGCTCGCGTCGAGGTCGGGGCGCTTGATGTCGAGGTCATAGGCGACGCTGACCGTCGCGCCGTCACGCACCACGCTCCGCGAGTACGCCATGGCCTGCGAGTCGCGCTTGAGGTTCTCGTCGGAAAACAGCGGGCTCCATTGCGTGGGAACCACGACGTCAACGCGATGCACGAAGCGACCCCGGTTGCCGACGTGCAGCGGTCCGCTGCGATCGAGGCGGGACGGCAGCGCCGCCGCGGAGTCGAGCACTTCGGCGTAAAGGTCGACTGCGCGCGTACTGCCGCTCGCGTCCGCGAATGGCGTCGGCAGGCGGTAGCTCTCGCGCACGACGAGCACGTTCGACCGCCGGTCGTCTCGGATCTGCGGCAAGCCCTGTGCATCCGCCTTGCGATAGTGCTTGCCGTAGTAGTCGGCATAGCGCCTGGCCGTTTCGTCGATGCCTTCGCCCGCCAGGCGGCGTCGCGCGTCGTCGGCGTCGCCACCGCGGTACGTGGTCTCGACGGTCAACAGTGCGGCGTCACCGCCCGTGGCGATCTCGAAACGTTCGTGCGATTCGATCGCGTCCTCGGGGTGCGCAGGCGGCGCGACGGCCTCCGTCGCCACGGTGCCGGCGTCGATCGGGAGCGCGACGCCGAGCATGCTCAGGTCGACATTGCGGGGGTCGCCGCCCTGCTGGTCGATGGTGGGATCGAGCCACACCGCCGCATCACCGATTCGCGCACGCACGATCACGTGATCGAACACGTCGCCGGACGGCACGTAGTCGCGGATCGCGGCGGCACTGCTGGTCGATACGAGCGCAGGCACCGCGGGAATGTCGAGGCGGCCCAGCAAGGTCGACAACAGGTAGGCCTTGTCCTTGCAGTCGCCGAGATGCCGCGTCCATGTGTCGGACGGTGCATGCGGGCGGTGCGAGGATTCGCCCATTTCAAGGCCGAAATACCGCACCTCGTCCTGCACCGCGCGAAGGGCGGCGGTCATGCGCGTAACGGGATCGCCGATCTTTTTCCACTCGACGATGCGGGCTTCCAGATCCGCGGGCAGCGGAGCAGTGACCGCCGGGTATAACGGCAATGCCCAGCGCACGACGTCTGCCCAGGTTTGCGCGCGGCCGATCTGGAATGCGGGATAAGGCTGCTTGCCCGGCGGCTCGTTACCCGGGTCCTGCATCGCCGCGACGCCATGCCGCTCGAACGACGCGACGACGCCTTCCGGCGTAGTGTCGATGCGTGGCGCCTCCACGCCGTTCTCGCGATGCACGGCGAGCTGCGTACCACGATCGAAGAGCATGCGCGTGCGGACGTCCAGTACCGGACTTTCGTAGCCGGCCAGCAGCCAGTCGGTGTCCTGCTCGCCGAGCACGGGGTTACGGCCGTCGACCGTGTACGCGATGCGCACCTGGTCTCCGACGCGTACATCGTCGAGCACGATCAGGGCGGTCACGCTGCCGTCGGCGAGGTCCTTCTCGAACTCGCCTTCGCGCCGCGCGAGCGAGATGCGCGCCGGCTCCAGTCGCGACGACCAGTGCCCCGCGCGGCGAAGTTCGACGCGATGGATGGTCAGCGTCTGGTACTCGGGATTGAAGTCGATCTGGAAGCGACCGGCATCGCCCAATAGCGATGGCGAGAGCGGCTCGTACACGGTGTCGCTGTAAACGCGTTCCGAGCCACCGCGATGATCGACCTGCCGGTCGTACATCCAGTAGCGCCAGCGCCCCTCGGCGGCGCCCGGCGTATTCGCCGGCCACGTCGCTGGCACGTCGGCGATCCGCACGAATGCGGGGGCCGGCCCCGTGGAGAAACGGTATTGCCCGTGAACGTGCTCGTCCGCGCGCGCGTGAAACACCAGCGACGCCATGAGCGCCGCGCACCACCACTTCCGCATGCCAGTCCCCTGCACGACGCTGACAGTGCGTCGTCCCCGGGGAAATTATGCGGCGATCGCGAGGAGTTTGTCCGGGCGGTCCACCAGCACCGACGCCCCCGCCGAACGCAGTTCCGCCTCGTCGCCGAAGCCCCACAGCACCCCCACGCCGCGCATGCCGTGATGCACGGCGCCCTCCATGTCCATGCGGCGGTCGCCGATCATGGTGCAGTCGCGCGGGTCGGCGCCGAGGCGTTGCAGTGCTTCGGCAATGAGCTCCGGTTTATGGCTGATGCGCCCGTCGAGAGTGGCGCCGACGATGTCGACGAAGCGATCAGCGAACGGAAGGCTGGCGATGATCTTGCGCGCGTGCGGCTCGTTCTTGGCGGTGACGACGGCGAGCCGGTGACCGCGGGCATGCAACGCGTCGATCGCGTCGGCAACGCCGTCGTACACGGTGTGCTCGGTCCAGCCTTGCGTTTCGAAACGCTCGAGGTAGTGCGTCACCGCCTGCTCGACGCGCGCTTCGTCCTTCAGCACCGGTGTGAAGCTCACCCGTAGCGACGGCCCGATCCAGCTGCGCAGCGTCGATTCGTTCGGCACGGGCTCGCCGACGCGTTCGAACGCGTGCGCCATGCAACGGGTGATGCCGACGGCCGAGTCGATCAGCGTGCCGTCGAGGTCGAACAGCAGCGTCGCCATCAGGCGCGCGCAGCGAGTGCGGCGACCGCCGGAAGCGTCTTGCCTTCGAGGAATTCGAGGAACGCGCCGCCGCCGGTCGAGATGTACGACACGTCGCCCGCAATGCCGTACTTGTCGACCGCCGCCAACGTGTCGCCGCCGCCCGCGATCGAGAACGCGTTGCTGTCGGCGATCGCGCGCGCCAGCGCTTCCGTGCCCTTGCCGAACGCGTCGAACTCGAACACGCCGACCGGCCCGTTCCACACCACCGTGCCGGCGCTGCGGATCAGGTCGGCATAGCGCGCGGCGGTCTGCGGGCCGATGTCGAGGATCATGTCGTCTTCGCCCACGGCGTCGACCGCCTTCACGGTCGCCGGCGCATCGGCCTTGAATTCGGGTGCGACGACGACGTCGACGGGCAGCGGGATTTCCGCGCCGCGCGCCTTTGCCTGTTCGATGATGGACGTCGCGGTGTCGACGAGGTCGCGCTCGACCAGCGACTTGCCGACGCCGTGTCCCATCGCCGCGATGAACGTATTGGCGATGCCGCCGCCGACGATCAGCTGGTCGACGCGCGGCACGAGGTTGCCGAGCAGTTCGAGCTTGGTCGACACCTTCGAGCCGGCGACGATCGCGAGCAACGGACGCGCCGGATGTTCGAGCGCCTTGGCCAGTGCATCGAGTTCCGCCATCAGCAGCGGGCCGCCACAGGCGACCTTCGCCTGGCGGATCACGCCGTGCGTCGAGGCCTGCGCGCGGTGCGCGGTGCCGAACGCGTCCATGACGAACACGTCGCAGAGGGCCGCATACGCGTTCGACAGGGTCTCGTCGTCCTTGCCCTCGCCGACATTCATGCGGCAGTTCTCGAGCATCACGATCTCACCGGGTGTCACGTCCACGCCGGCAACCCAGTCGCGAACCAGCGGCACGTCGACGCCGAGCAGCTCCGACACGCGCTTCGCGACCGGCGCCAGCGAATCCTCATCGCTGAATACGCCTTCCTTCGGGCGGCCGAGGTGCGACATCACCATCACCGCGGCGCCCTTCGCCAGCGCCATGCGTAGTGTCGGCAACGCGGCGGCGATGCGCTGCTCGGACGTGATGCGGCCGTCGGCGATCGGCACGTTCAGATCCTCGCGGATCAGTACGCGCTTGCCGGCGAGGTCGAGGTCGGACATGCGGAGGATGGACATGGCTGGTCTCTTGAAGGGATGCGGGTCGCGCGACGGCGGGCCGTCGCCGGTCGGCGAAGCCGCCTATTGTCGTCGCTGCGGCGCGTCGCGTCAGTCGGCGGTGCGCTGCGGCTCGCGGAGCACCCGCAGCGCGAACGTGCCGACGGCGAGCACGCCAAGGCCCAGCACCGCCCACAGGCCCCACGTTTTCCAGTCGCGGACCGGGGCGAGCGCGGCGTCGCCCGCCCGCTGGGCCGACGGACCGAGACGGGCCAACGCCGGCGCGCCAGCGGCATCGCGAAGCGCGACCTGCACGGGCCGCGACTCGCGGCGTTGGCGCCGGCTTCCGGCGACAAGCGCGTAAGGCGGACGCCCGCCCGCAACAAACGTGACGCGCTCGGGCAGGTAACCGAGTTTCAGCGTCGGCGCGTCGCCCGCGCCCTGCGGCACCAGGCGCCAGTAGCGATCGCGCACCGGCATGTCGAACACGCGCGCCGGCGAACGGCCGGCACCCACGCGGTAGACGATCCAGTACGGCACGCGGTCGACCCAATGCGCCTGCGGCGTGTCGCGACTCTGCAGATGCCACGTGCGAACGTCGTTGCCCGCACCGTCGACGTCGACCCAGCGCACCGGATAGCGGCCGTCGGTCTGGAACTCGAAGGCGCCATCGGCGTTCGCGCGAGGCGCGAGCGTGCGCCACACCGGCGCACGTTGCGGGCTCGACGTCCAGATCGCATCGATGCCGGTGATGTCGGGGAGCGCGCGGCTCGTGTCGTCGGGCACCAGCCGCAGGAAGCGCGGATGTTCGACACCCGCCTCGATCGCAAGGCGTCGCATCCGCAGGCCGTGCGCGCCTTCGCGCAGGTCGACCAGCCGACCGCGCCCGAGCTCGTACCAGTGGTCGAAATCGGTGCTGCCTTCCACGCGGTAGCCGCTGTCGAAGTTCGCGCCCGGACGCCAGCTGACGTCGAGGGCGATCGGCGACTCGCGCAGCGCCGCGGCATCGATCAGCAACGTCGTCGCCGGTCGCACGGTGTCGACCGCAGACGATCGGAGGCCGCGTAGCCGACCGTCCGCGTCCACCTCGGCGATCACGCGCCAGTCGCTGCCCGCCGTTGTGCCCGGCGCGGGCATGCGGTACCACGGCAACGCACGGCGCTGCTCGCTCGCCTGTGCGGCAGGTGCGAGCACATCCGCCGGCACCGGGCGGCCCGCGGCATCAAGTACGTCGAGGTCACCGAGATCCGCACGCTGGACGGCTGCGTAGACTTCGGGCGTGAGCTCGACTGTGTAGGCGCCGGCGGGTGCGGCCGGCACGACGACCGGCCACTGCCGCGCGTAGTCGGCATCCGCGGCGAACGCGAACGTCGTCGCGGATGCGAGCAGTACCGCGATCACGCGCTTCATGCCGTCACCTCCGTGTCGTCGGGTGGAACCGGTGCGAGATAACCCACCGCCGTGCACAACAGGCCGAAGGCGATGAACGAGCCGATGCCGAGCAGGTTGCCGAGGTACTGGCGATCGATCAGCACGAGCTTGGCGAGTACCACGCCCATCAGCACGGCGCCCACCGTCCACAGCCCGCGACGATGTCCACGCGAGCCGGCGACCCACGCCGCCATGCCGATCACGCTCCACAGCACGGTGAGCGACGTCTGCACGAGGCCGGTCGAGAACATCGACGTCGACCACGCCACGCCACCCCAGTGATGCGAGGCGCGCAACACGACGGACGTTGCGAACACGAACGCCGCGCCGGCCAGCCACGAGCGCAGAAGGGGCTCGTCGTCGAACGCACGCCATGCGAGCAGCAGGCCCGCGAGCTGGATGAGTTCGACGGCGTCGAACAGCGGCACGTACGGCAGCGGCGACATCGACCCTTCGCGCACGAGACCGACCACGAAGAACCCGGCGAGCACGAGTGCGAACGCGGCCTGCAGGTTGCCGCGCCAGGCGTCGAAGTCGTCGCCGAACGGCACCGCGATCCGCTCCGGCCGCAGCAGTGCGATCGCAGTGACTGCGAGCCACGGCAGCGCGGTGGCGGCGAAGCGCCAGGCGTCGCCGACGTCGGCCTGCTGGGCGATGCGCAGCAGTGCCAGCGACGACACCAATGCGATCGATGCCAGCCAGCCGATATGCGTCCAGCCGCGAACGCGGGAGCCGACATCGCGCAGGCAGGTCAGCACGCGCCAGGCGACGACGACATCCACCAGCCACGCCACCGCACCGAGACCGGCGAGCGGCTGGCCGCGTTCATTGACCTGCCAGCACGCGAACGCGATCGGCAGCAGCAATGCGATCGACGCGGTGAGATGCAGTGCGCCCGCGTCGCGGCGACGCGCAACCTCGGCGGCGAGCAGGCCGGTGCCGAGGACGAGCAGCATCACCGCGTCGACGACGTGATGCGGATCGACGCTGCGATCGGCCTCCCACAATCCCGCGCCGAGCCACCACGCCAGACCCCAGAGGTAGGCGCCGACGGCGATGCCGTCCTGGTCGTGCCGACGCGCGGCGAACGCGGTCGCGAAGCCGCCGACCGCGATGAGCAGCGCCGTCATGAACGTGCCGTTGAACACGGCCGGCCCGATGACGTGCTGGTCGAACGCGCTACCGAACGCGCCCAGCGCCGCGACCTGCAACGCCAGCCCCGCCATCTGCGGCAACGGGCGCGACTGCCGCAAGCCAAGCCAGACGAGGCCGGCGCCTTCGAGCGCGAAGATCGCGGCGGTCGCGCGCGCGGAAAGCGCGAGCGGGACGGCCAGCGTCGAGAAGCCGACGGCCAGCACCGCGTACGGCGCAATGAGGTCCGCAAATGCCTTCTGACGGCGCAGCAAAGCGGCCAGCGCCACGTACATCGCACCCAGCCCCAGTGCGCAGAACGCGAGTTCCATGCGGTCGCCGCGGAGCATCGCCGCCTGCAGCACGAACGCCACCAGCGGCGTGCCGAAGATCAGGCTGCCGTCGAAGATCCGCCGCTGCGGCGGGGCCTTGGCCGCCGCGTACAGGATGGGGATCGCGACATACATCGCGAAGAACAGCAACAGGAACGGCTCCGTGGTGCGGAAGTCTTCCGGCCGGTACTGCAACGCGCCCCACAGGCTGCCGATGCCGAACGTAAACGCGAAGCCCAGCAGGTTGAGCAGGCGCCACGGCCGTCGCCATGCGATCGCGACGATGCCGGCGTTGAGCACGGCGTAATAGCCGAACAATGCGACGTGGTTGCCCTGCCCGGTCGACAACCATATGGGCGCGAGGAAACCGGCCAGCACGCCGAGCACCGCGAGCGCGAGCGATTCCTGCCGCACCGCGAGCACCCCGAGCCCCGCGACCAGCGCGACGCTGATGCCGAATGCCGCGCCCGCCGGAATGAAGTGGTACAGCTTGAACGCCGCGAAGGTGACCAGCAGCAGCACACCGATCGCACCGCCCTGCAGCGCGAGACCGAACGGACGCCGCGCCTCGCGCTGGCGCCAGCCGAACACGAGCCCGCCGATCGCCGCGAGCGCGACACCTGCAAGGCGCATCTCGATCGGAACGTGCAACTTGCCCTGGTCGACCGCGTACTTGAGCAACGCCGCGACGCCGGCGAACAGCACGAGCACGCCGACCTTGACCGGCACGTTGCCTTCGGTGAACCAGCGACGCACGGTGTCGACCAGATCGTCGACGCGTGTGTCGCGTGCGTAACCGGGGTCGGAATCGGCGTAGGTACGCGGTGGGGCTGGCGACGCGGACATCGCGACCGGACGCACTGGCGGCAACGGTGGCGGCACCGCGGCGTCCGCAGCGAGCGGCGCGACCGGCTCCGGCTCGCGCGAGCGGGCCGGCGGTGTCGGGGTCGGTGCGGCGGCCGATGGCGGCGACTGTTGCAGCAACTCGGACAGCGTCGGCTCGGGCGCGGCCGTCGGTGCCGGTGCCGGTGTCGGTGCGGTGCGCACAGAGGGCGTCGGCGCTGCCTCCGCGACGGGCGCGACGGCGCTATGTCGCAACCACGCGACCTCCGACTCCAGCTTCGCCACCCGGTGACGCAGGCCGGCCACCCAGACCCACAACAGGATCATCAGCACCGGTACGCCGAGTGCCACGAGTACCGCGAGCATCACCACGCTTTCCATCGTCCCCTCCGGCTTCCCCGGCCGCGCGGGAACGGTAGCACGGGGGTTTTGGGCCGCTGGGCGACGTCCCTACCCGCTGGGAGTGGTATCAACGATGCGGTGTGGCTGCGTTTTCCGGGTTGCTTCTTCGCGGCGCGCGCGTTCGCAGCGCCAGTCGTCGCCCCAGAGACCAGGCTCGCTCCGCCTGCGACTGCGCGATGCAGGAGTCGTTGCGGCCAATAGACGCCGCCATTGACGACGGCGATGACCAGCCGACGACGCCTCGGACCATCGATACCCGCCTTGTCGCAGGGCGCTGACGGACCGACTGCATCGCTCCGCGCCAACATCATCCCGCATGGGCGCCAACAACTCCGACACGACGACGCAAAAAGAAACGCCCCGCGCTTGCAGGGCGTTTCTTGCAATTCAGACGATACCGGTCAATCGCGGTAACCGTCCTCGGTCGCGTCGTACTCGATCTTGATGAGCAGCTTCTGGCCGTCGAAATCGGACTGGTTGGTGAAAACCAGTCGACCGAGATGCTTGAGCGCACATTCGGTGCGGACCTTGTCGCCGCCGAAATGGAACGGAATGAACGACTTTCCGGTCATGTACTCGCCGCAGTCGGCGTCATGCGTCGTCTTGTCACCAAGGATGTCGCCCACCTGCTTGAACGACATCCCGATCTCGAGCTTCGCGAACGGGCTGCCGGGAATCTCGGTACCGACGATCTCGCCTTCCACGTCGTGACGCCCTGTCACTTCGCGGCTGGGCGGCTCGTCCGAATCCTTCTTCTTGGCCTCGGCCGTTGCAGCGGCCGACACGGCCACCAGCGCCACCATGCAGGCGGCGAGCGTCTTTCGTGACATGACATCTCCCTGATGATTTTCGAATGCGCGTCCGCGCCGGCGAAGTATGTGCAGCGACATCGCGCTCGACAAGACGGAACACGGCCCGGCGCACCGTCGGAAAAATCCGGTCGCATCAACGACGAACCCCGCCATCGGCGGGGTCCGTTGCACAACGATGGACGCGAATCAGCCGCGCGCGACGACGCGCACCATCTCGAGGCACTTGTTCGAATAGCCCCATTCGTTGTCGTACCACGCGACGAGCTTGACGAACGTCGGGTCGAGCGCGATGCCGGCTTCGGCGTCGAAGATCGACGTGCGTGCGTCGCCGCGGAAATCGGTGGCGACGACCTTGTCCTCGGTATAGCCGAGCACGCCCTTCAGCGCGCCCTCGCTCTGCGCCTTCATCTCCGCGCAGATCTCGGCGTAGCTCGCCGGCTTGTCGAGTTCGACGGTGAGGTCGACCACCGACACGTCCGAGGTCGGCACGCGGAAGCTCATGCCGGTGAGCTTCTTGTTGAGCTCGGGGATCACCACGCCGACCGCCTTGGCCGCGCCGGTGCTGGACGGGATGATGTTCTCGAGGATGCCGCGGCCGCCGCGCCAGTCCTTGTTGGACGGGCCGTCGACCGTCTTCTGCGTCGCGGTCGCCGCGTGCACGGTGGTCATCAGGCCGCGCTTGATGCCCCACTTGTCGTTGAGCACCTTCGCCAGCGGCGCGAGGCAGTTCGTGGTGCACGACGCGTTCGAGATGATCGCCTCGCCCGCGTACTTCCGGTGGTTCACGCCGAAGACGAACATCGGCGTGTCGTCCTTCGACGGCGCCGACAGGATCACCTTCTTCGCGCCGGCATCCAGATGCTTCTGCGCGGTGGCCTTGTCTAGGAACAGTCCGGTCGATTCGATGACGACGTCGGCGCCCACTTCGTTCCACTTGAGGTTGGCCGGATCGCGTTCCTGGGTCAGGCGGATCGTCTTGCCGTTGACGACGAGCTGGCCGTTCTCGATCGACACGTCGCCCTTGAAGCGGCCGTGCACGGAGTCGTACTGCAGCATGTAGGCGAGGTAGTCCGGCTCGAGCAGGTCGTTGATGGCGACGATCTGGATGTCGTCACCGAAGTTCTGCACGGCCGAACGCAGCACGTTGCGGCCGATGCGGCCGAAGCCGTTGATGCCTACCTTGATCGTCATGTGGGGAGCTCCTGCGGGGCCGGCGACGGCCGGAAACAGTCGCGCATTCTAGCAGGGCGCCTGAACGGCCTTCGGCCCGCACTCGGCCGCTCGCAGGGCCTCGCGTAACATTGCGCGGATGACCCGTCGACTGCTCGCCGCCACCCTTCTCTTCTGCCTCGCTTCGCCCGCGTTCGCGTGGGGCGCGCTGGGCCATCGCCTGGTCGCCGACCTCGCGCAGGACGAACTCACACCGCAGGCGCGCCGCGAAGTCGATGCACTGCTGAAAGGCGAAAAGGAGCCGACCCTCGCCGGCGTCGCCAACTGGGCCGACGAGCTGCGCGCGAACGATCCCGACCTCGGCAAGCGCAGTTCGAAGTGGCATTACGCCGACATCGCCGAGAACGGCTGCGGCGCCTACGAGCCGCCGCGCGACTGCCCCAACGGCGACTGCGTGATCGAGGCGATCCGCGCCCAGACCGCGATCCTCGCCGACCACTCGCAGTCGATCGACGCGCGTCGCCAGGCGCTGAAGTTCGTCGTGCATTTCATCGGCGACGTGCACCAGCCGCTGCATGCGGCGTTCGCCCGCGACAAGGGCGGCAACACCGTGCAGGTGCGCATCCCGCAGGCCGACGGCACTGAAAAGGGCGGCAACCTGCATTCGTTGTGGGACAGCGGCCTGGTCAACCTGACCGGCCTCGACGAGCCGGCCTACCTCGCCAGGCTGCGCGCGCTGCCCTTGGCCGTCGACATTCCGGCGCACGTGCTGCCGCCGAATTCGCCGGCGTGGGCGCAGCAGTCGTGCCGTATCGCCACGCGACCGGGCGTCTACCCGCCGGGCCCGGAGATCGACGCCGCCTACGTCGCGCAGTTCACTCCCCTGATCGACGAACAGCTTCGTCGCGGCGGCACCCATCTGGCACAGGTCCTCAACGCCGTCCTCGGCCACTGAGACTGTCGCTGACCGGCGAGATGTGACGCAGCGGGCGATGCGACACGCCGTTCGCGGCGGTCGCGCGTCCCCACGGCCGTTCGACCACTTGTGCGCAGCCCCGGGGGGTTTACTCTTGCCGTTCGCGGCGTCCCCGGGGGAGCGTCGGCGGGGGCGCATGCAGATCGAAGAACGCGAGATCGAAGCGGACCAGGTGCGGCTCGGCATGTTCGTCTGCCGGCTCGATCGCCCGTGGACCGACACGCCCTTTCCGCTGCAGGGCTTCTACGTTCGCGAGTTGTCGCAGATCGAAATCCTGCGTAATTCGTGCCGCCGCGTGTGGATCGACGTCGAACTCAGCCAGCAGGGCCACAAGCACGGCCTCAACGGGCTCAGCGGCTTCACCAGCCTGGTGCCACCCGCCGCATTGATGATGACCTCGCGCGAGGAAGCACTCGCGCCGCCGCGCGCCGCCGCGCAGCCTGTCGCGCGCGACCCGCGCATCGGCAGCGTGCGTTACCACGACACGGTCGATTTCGAACTCGAGATTCCGTCCGCGCGCGAAGCGCTGGAGGTCGCCGCGTCGACCATCAGCGGATTCGTCGAGCAGGCGCACGCCGGCAATGATGTCACCCCGGAAGTCGCGCACGCCGCGGCGAAGCCGGTCGTCGCCAGCGTGCTGCGCAATGCCGATGCGATGTTCTGGCTCAACACCCTGCGTCGCCGCGACGGCTACGCGTATTCGCACGCGCTGAACTGCGCGATGCTCGCCGCCGCGCTCGGCCGTCATCTCGGCCTGCCGGAGGACTACCTCGTCGAGCTCGCCACCGGCGCGATGCTGATGGACATCGGCAAGACGCAGGTGCCGCAACCACTGCTGCAGCGCGAGGGTCCGCTCGATGCGATGTCGATGGCGCGCGTGCGCCGGCACGTCGAGCTCGGCACGCAGATGCTGCAGGACGACCGCTTCAGCGACACGGTGATGGAGATGGTGCGCGGCCACCATGAACGCGCCGACGGCAGCGGCTATCCGGCGCGACGCACCGGCGGCGACATTCCGCTGCACGCGCGCATCGCCGCGATCGTCGACAGCTTCGACGCGATGACCAGCGACCGCCCGCATGCGCCGGCGATGGCGCGGCACATCGCGCTGCAGGAGCTCTATCGCGACCGCGCCACGCGCTACTACCCGGAGCTGGTCGAGCAGTTCATCAGCTGCCTGGGCGTGTATCCGACCGGTTCGCTCGCCGAGCTCAGCACCGGCGAGATCGTCGCGATCATGTCGCAGAACGCCGCGCGCCGGCTGCGTCCGCGCGTTCTCGTACTGACCGATCCCGACGGCGCACTGCTGTCCGGCTTCCGTACGCTCGACCTGCTGTCGTCCGACAGCTCGATCGAGATCCGCCGCCCGCTCCCCGACCACCATGCCGGGATCGACGTGGCGGAGCTCTATCTTTGAACCGCGCGGAGTTGTCGCGCAGGCTCGATGCGCGCATCGCGGCGGGCGAGGCGTGCATGGGTGTCCTGCTGGTGCGCATCCAGCGCCTGCAGGAGTTCCGGCTCGTGCACGGCTATGAGGCCAGCGATGCCGTCGGCCGCGCCGCGTTCGAGCGCATCAACGAGCTGCTGCGCCCGCAGGACATCCTCGAACAGGTCGCCGAGAATGAGTTCATCGCGCTGCTGCCCGGCCTGATGAACCCGGGCCACGCGATGCTCGCCGGAACGCGCGTGGTGCGTGCGTTCGAGACGCCGCTGCTGTTCGCGCAGCATGCGGTGATGACGCCGGTCGCGGTCGGCCTGAGCCTGTCGCCCGAACATGGCGCCGATGCCACCACGCTGCTGCGCCGCGCCGAAATCGCGCTGCGTGACGCCAAGCGGTTGAGCGAACGCTGCGCGCTGTACAGCCCCGGCACCGAACGCATGATGGTGCCCTACGAATGGCTGCACGACGCGCTGCGGACGAACCGTCTCGAGGCGCACTTCGAGCCCATCCTCGACCTCCGCCGCAATGCGATCAGCGGCTATGAGTCGCTCGCGCGCTGGCACGATCCGGACGGCGGTCCCATTCGCCCCGACGTATTCATCCGCCTCGCCGAAGACACCGGCCTGATCGCCGAACTCACGCGCTGGAGCCTCAACGCGACGTTCCGCCACGCCGCCGCGATCCGCGCGCGCGATCCACGCCTGCGCTTCTCGGTGAATGTGTCGCCGCGCGTGTTCGGGCAGCGCGACCTGGTGCAGCAGATCACCGGGGCGCTGTCGGTCTGGGACATGCCGGCCGAATCGGTGACGCTCGAAGTGACCGAAAGCGCGCTGATGGAAGATCCGATGACCAGCATCGCGATGCTGCACACGCTGCGCGAAGCAGGCCTCGGCATCGCCATCGACGATTTCGGCGCGGGTTATTCCTCGCTCGCGTACCTCAAGCAGTTCCCGGCAACCGAACTGAAGATCGACCGCAGCTTCGTCGCCGACATGCGCCACGACCTGCGCTCGGCGCGCGTGGTGCGCGCGATCATCGATCTCGGCCACCAGCTCGACCTGCAGGTCGTCGCCGAAGGCATCGAGGACGCGGAGACGCTGGAAGTGCTGCGGGCGCTGGGTTGCGACCGCGCGCAGGGCTATCACATCGGGCGGTCGACACCGGCGTCGTTCCTGTTGGATCGCGCGACCAGCGTCTGACGCGACGATCCGCTCGTCCGCCAATTCCGCAAAAAGAAACGCGGCGCCCCGAAGGACGCCGCGTTTCTCTATCGCGCGTCGTGCGCCGATCAGCCCAACGAGCGCGCCGCCTCGACCACGTTCTCGACCGTGAAGCCGAAGTGCGGCATCAGCTTCTCGATCGGCGCGCTTGCGCCGAAGCCGTGCATGCCGATGACAGCGCCGTCCAGGCCGACGTACTTGCGCCAGTAGTCCGCCGTTGCCGCTTCGATCGCGACGCGACGACGCACCGCGTTCGGCAGCACGGACTCGCGATACTCGGGCGGCTGGCGGTCGAAGATCTCGGTGCACGGCATCGACACCACGCGCACGCGGTCGCCGAGCTGCTCCGCCGCCTGCATCGCAAGCCCGACTTCCGAGCCGGTCGCGATCAGGATCAGTTCGGGCGTGCCGACCGAATCCTTCAGCACGTAACCGCCGCGTTCGATGTTGGCGACCTGCTGCGTGCTGCGCGCCTGGTGCGGCAGGTTCTGGCGCGAGAACACCAAGCAGCTCGGGCCGTCGTTGCGCACGATCGCGTGCTTCCACGCCACCGCCGACTCCACCGCATCGCACGGACGCCAGACGTCGTTGTGCGGGATGTAGCGCAGCGAGGCGAGGTGCTCGATCGGCTGGTGCGTGGGGCCGTCCTCGCCGAGGCCGATGGAGTCGTGCGTGTAGACATGGATGACGTGCGCGCCCATGAGTGCGCTCATGCGCACTGCGTTGCGCGCGTAGTCGCTGAAGACGAGGAACGTCGCGTCGTACGGAATGAAGCCGCTGTGCAGCTCCAGCCCGTTGCAGATGGCCGACATCGCGAACTCGCGCACGCCGAAGTAGATGTAGTTGGCGTTCGGGTCGTCGCTAGCGACGGACTTGCTGCCCTTCCACAACGTCAGGTTGGAATGCGCGAGGTCGGCCGAGCCGCCGACCAGTTCGGGCAGCAGCGGTGCGAACGTCTCGATCGCCATCTGCGAGGCCTTGCGCGATGCGACCACCGGGCCTTCGGCCTGCAGCCTCGCGATGTACGCATCGGCGGCTTCCGTGAAACCTTCCGGCAGTTCGGCGCGGATGCGGCGCGACAGCTCGGCCGCTTCGGTCGGATAGCTCGCCGCATACGCCTGGAAGCGACGATCCCACTCGCCTTCGCGCAATGCCCCGGCGTCCGTCGCGTGCCAGGCCTGCGCGAT
This sequence comes from Lysobacter claricitrinus, assembly GCF_045866565.1. Classification (NCBI taxonomy): domain Bacteria; kingdom Pseudomonadati; phylum Pseudomonadota; class Gammaproteobacteria; order Lysobacterales; family Lysobacteraceae; genus Lysobacter; species Lysobacter claricitrinus. Next base: position 51,099 of record NZ_BAAFZV010000001.1, read on the forward strand.
CGGCCCCGGCACTTCAAACTCGCCCGCCGTCCAGCCGAGCGCGGCGCGCGTGGCCATGACCTCGTCCTTGCCCAGCGGCGAGCCGTGGCTCGATTCCTTGCCCGCCTTGCTGGGCGAACCGAAACCGATGGTGGTGCGGCAGCAGATCAGCGTCGGCTTGTCGCTCGACTTGAGCGCCTGCTCGATCGCCGCCTTGATCGACGCCGCGTCCTGCCCGTCGACGCCACGCACCACGTTCCAGCCGTACGCCTCGAAACGCTTCGGTGTGTCGTCGGTGAACCAGCCGTCGGTATTGCCGTCGATGCTGATGTGGTTGTCGTCCCAGAACGCGACGAGCTTGTGCAGGCCCCAGGTACCGGCGAGCGATGCCGCCTCGTGCGAGATGCCTTCCATCAGGCAGCCGTCGCCCATGAACACCCAGGTGCGGTGGTCGACGATGGCGTGGCCGTCGCGGTTGAAGCGCTGCGCGAGCAGCTTCTCCGCGAGCGCCAGGCCGACCGCGTTGGCGAAGCCCTGGCCGAGCGGGCCGGTGGTCGTCTCGACACCCGGCGTCATGAAGTTCTCGGGATGCCCCGGTGTCTTCGACTCGAGCTGGCGGAAGTTGCGCAGGTCGTCGATGGAGACGTCGTAGCCGGTCAGGTGCAGCAGCGCGTACTGCAACATCGAGCCGTGGCCGTTCGACAGGATGAAACGGTCGCGGTTGAACCAGCCCGGGTTCGACGGGTTGTGGCTCAGGTAGTCGTTCCAGAGCACTTCCGCGATGTCCGCCATGCCCATCGGCATGCCGGGGTGGCCGGAGTTGGCGGCCTGCACCGCATCGATGGCGAGGAAACGGACGGCGTTGGCGAGATCGCGGCGGGTCGGCGTGGTCATCGGGGAGCAGGCAGCGGCGGGAGCCCGCTATTCTCCCATCCCCCGGCGCGCCGTGCCCGGCCGCTGGGCGTCAGTGCCCCATGCCGCCCTGCGTCGGCAGCGTGTCCGGCACGTCCGCTTCGCCACTGCGATGCGAGACCACGACCGCGGTGGCGAGGTCGCCCGTCACGTTGAGCGCCGTGCGGCACATGTCGAGGAATGTGTTGACGCCGAGGATGATGCCGATGCCTTCCGGCGGCAGGCCGACGATGCCGCAGATCATCGCGATCACCGGCAGCGAGCCGGACGGAATGCCGGCCGTGCCGATGCCGCCGAGGATGCAAAGCACCAGCACCATGAGCTGCTTGGCCAAGCCCAGGTCCATGCCGTAGACCTGCGCCAGGAACAGCACGGTGATGCCTTCGAACAACGCGGTGCCGTGGTGGTTGGCCGACGCGCCGACCGTCAGCACGAAGCGCGAAACCTTGCGCGGCAGCCGCAGGTTCTCTTCGGCGACGCGCAGGGTGACCGGCAGCGTGGCGGACGACGACGCAGTAGCGAATGCGGTGAGCGTGGCTTCCTGCGAACCGCGGAAGAAGACCAGCGGCGACATGCCGCCGGCAAAGCGCACCCACAGCGGCAGCACGACGAAACCGTGGATCGCGAGCGCGACCAGCACCGTCACCACGAACCAGCCAAGGCTCAGCAGCACATCGAGGCCGAGCTTCGCGCACAGCTTGAACATGAAGCAGAACACCGCGTACGGCGCGAGCTTGATGAACATGCCGATCAGGTGCATCGAGATCTCGAACAGGCCGTGCAGCGCGTTCTTGAACGCTTCGGTGCCCGCGGTCGGCCTCATGACCATGCCGATGCCGAACATCAGCGCGAAGAACACGATGCCGAGCTTCTGCTTGTCGTCGCCCATCGCGCTGACGATGTTGTGCGGCACGATGTTGACCAGCAGGTCCATGATGTTGAGCTGGTTGCCCTGGGTCGCGATCTCGCTCGCCTTGGCGAGGTTGGTGCTCATCGCCTGCTGGATGAGCGCCGGCGACATGTGCGTGCCCGGCTGGATCACGTTCACCGCGATCAGGCCGATGGCGACCGCCGCGGCCGTCACCACACCCGTGTAGATCAGCGTTCGCCAGCCGAGGCGGCCGAGGCTCGCAATGTCGCCGAGTTCCGCCACGCCGAGCACCAGCGCGGAGAACATCAGCGGGACGACCAGCATGAACAGCAGGTTGAGGAAGATCTGCCCAAACGGGCCGGTGACGTAGGTGATGAGCGTCGTGACCCACGGCGCGTCCGGCGTGGTCGCATGCACCACAAGGCCGATCACCGCGCCCAGTACGAAGCCGAGCAGGACCTTCACGTGCAGCGGAAGGCCGCGGCGGGCGGCGGGGTTCGTTGCGTGCATTGCGCGTTCTCCGTCGAAGCGGTGCGAGCTTAACAAAGCATCGCGACCGCCCGGCGGCGCCCGTCTCAGCCGGACGGGTACAGCGGAGGCAACGCCCCGCGCGCGGGCTTGGCGACGCGGCGCCAGCGCGGTCCCGACGCGAAGGCGGCGCGCAAGCGCGCGCGCGCGTCGGCCGGATCACCCGCGCCCCAGCGCGCGCGACGCAGGCGATCGACCGCGTCGCGTTGCGCGGCGTCGTCCAGGCGCGCGGCGACGGCTTCGAGGTCGACCGACTCGCCGCCCGCAAGATGCCGCAGTGCGGCGTCGATGTCCGCGAGATCGCCAAGCTCGAGCGCGCGCGCAAGGCTGGGCACCGACGATTCGCCGGAGGGCGTCGTCATCGCCGGCGTTTGCGGCGGGGCGGCCGGCATCGGAAAAGGCGGCGGTGTCGATGTCGATGTCGATACCGTCGTCGTTATCGGACGCGGCACGCCCGACGACACGTCCACTCGCTGCACCATCCCGTCGTCGCGACGCGACGAGCGCACGCGCCACAAGCCAACGCCGACCAGCAACAACGCGACGAGCAGCGCGATGCCGACAACCACTACGCGGCGATCCGTGTGCCGCGCGGATGGCACGCCTGCCGGGGCGTCATCGCGCGGCTGCGCGTCCGCGGCCGGCGCCGCGCCGGGTGCGACGGCGAGCGTGATCGGCGGCAGCCGCGTCGAACGCGCCTCGCCCGCGCGGCTGTCCCACCAGTCGATGCGCGGGCCTGGAATCACCAGCGTGCCCGCGCGCGACGGCACGATCGAAAAACGGCGCTGCTCGCGCACGTGCGGACGCCCGTCCACCATCGACTCGTCCGACTGCGGACGCTCCGGGAACACCTGCGCGCCATCCGGTGCCGTGATCTGCAGGTCCGGCAATTGCGCCGCGCCCGCGCCGTCGGCCTGCACTTCGACGACGACACTGGCCGCCGCCCCCGCGCGCGCGTTGCGCGGCTGCTCGAGATAGCGCATCGACAGTGCGCGCAGCGGCAACCACGGCGTCGGCGCGGTGGCGGGAATCGGACGCACCTGCAGGATGCGCGGCCGTGCGACGGCGTGCAGCGCGGACTGGCCGTCGCCGAACAACTGGTCGAAGGCATTGCCGCTGCCGCGACCTTCGAAGCTCGCCGGGGGCACGACGAGTTCTCCGCTGCGTTCGGGCACGAGCATGAAGCGGCGCTCCGTCACCACGTACGAGCGACCACCGACCGTGCGCCGGTACTGCACGTCGTCGCCGACACGTTGCAGGCTCGCTCCACTGGGCTCGGGCTGGTCGAGCTGCCCTGCAATCAACGGAATCGCCGAATACAGCCGAACGACCCAGCCGACCGATTGCTGCACGTAGGGGTCCTGCGAATCGGCTTCGCTTTCGATGAAGACATCCGCGTTGCCCGACATCGCGGGCGTGTTCGGTGCAGGCGTCACCAGCAAGGTGAGCGGTTCGGTCGTCGCGCCGCCGACGCGCAACGACGGAATGGTGACCAGACCGTCGCGACGCGGCCGCAGCGCGACCGCATAGAGGCTGCGTCGACTGACCTGCCCGTTGACCCATTGCAGCTGTTGCTGGCTCGCCTGCCCGCTCAGGTCGAAGTCGCGCAGCAGCGGCGCGTAATCCGGCGCGTCGTTCGCGTCGGTCTCGACGTTCAGCGTCGTGGTTTCACCCACAGCAATGCGGTCGCGATCGAGCCACGCGCGCGTCTGCGCGCCGGCGACGGTGGCGAATGCCAGCAGAACGACTGCGACCAGCAGGCGTGCGACACGCATCAGCGGCGACCTCCAACCTGGCGTCGTTCGTATTCGAGCCTGAACTTCTCGCGCAGCAGGTTGCCGGGCTCGTCCGGCACACGCATGAGCGCGGCTTCGTCCGATAGTCGACGCTCGCGCTGCTCCGGCGTCATCGGCGGGGCCTTCGCCTTCTCAGCGGTCGCCTTCGCCTGCTGCAGCGCGCGCTGCATGCGTTCGCGTTGCGCAGCGTCGGCCTGCGCCTGGCGCGTCGCATCCGCGGGTTTCGGCGGCGACGTGCCGTTCTGCTTCGGCGCCGGCGTCTGCCCGCTGGAGGGCTTCGGCGACGACGACTGCCCGTTGCACTGCGCATCGCCCGGCGCGCAGTTGCGTGGCTTCTGCGACTGCTGCGACGTTCCGCCGTTCTTTCCCGACTGCTGCTGGCCGCCCTTCTGCTGCGGCGGCGGGCGCTTCATTGCCTGCAGGACCGCGTTGCGGTTCGCAACCGCGTCCGCCATGCCCGGCTTGCGACGCAGTGCCTCGTCGTACGCGGCGACCGCATCCTGCAACTGCCCGGCCTTCGCGAGCGCGTTGCCTCGGTTGTAGTGGGCGTCGGCGCCGTCGGCCTGCGCGAATTGCGCCGCGGCCTTTTCGAAATCGCCTCGACGATAGGCCTCGATGCCGCGATCGACCTCGCGCCACGCGCGCTGGTCGGCGCGATGGAACAGATCCGCCGCCAACGACGGCCGCGGCATCAACGCGACGACGAGCAGTAGCGCCGCGGCGCGCGGTCGACGGACAAGCACGATCAGCGCGAGCAGCATGACCAACGGGACGAGCCGGAAGCCTTCGTCGGCCCATGCGCGACCGCCCTCGCCGCCACGTCGTGCGCCCGCACCGGATGGCGTCGCGAACACCGCGTCGTCGCTGCCATCCAGCGCGAGCCGCGCATAGCTCCCGCCGCCGCTGCGTGCGAGTGCGCGCATCGAACTCTCGTCGAGGGCCACCTTCACTGTCGAACCGCCCGGCGTTCGCAGCGTGGCGCCTGCCGGCATCCCAAGCCCCAACGCCGACACCGTGATGCCCACGTTCTGCGCGTCGCTCGCCGCGCGTAGCGCGTCGCCGTCGGCGTGGTCGGTGACCAGCACGATGCGCCCGCGAGGAAACCCCGCGCGTTCGATGAGCTCGCGCGACTGCGCGATCGCGCGCGCGGGCGACTGGCCATCGACCGGCATGACGCCGGGCTCGAGTGCGTCGACGAACAACGCGACGTTCGCTGCGTCGTCGGTCAGCGGTGCAACGGTGAACGCGTCGTCCGCGAACGCGACCAGTGCGATCGGGCCGCTGTGCGGCGACTTCAGCAGCCGTGCAAGCCGTGCACGCAGCTGCGCGACGCGCGTCGGCGGCAGGTCGTTGGCGAGCGACGCGCTGGAGAGGTCGACCGCGACGACCAGCGGCTCGCGCGTTTCCCACGTCGGCATATCGATCTGTCGCCATGCGGGGCCGGCCAGCGCGATCACCGCCAATGTGTACGCGAGTACCGCGGCCCACGCTGCGATGCGATGGGTGGACGCGCGTCCGGACGCGAGCAGGTGCGGAAGCAGGTGCGGATCGACCGCGCGTTTCCACGCTGCGCCGGTCGAGCGTCGACGACGCAGCCACCACCACAGCGCCGGCAACGCGAGCAACGCGAACAGCCAGTCCGGCCGCAGCAGGTTCAGCGGGCCGAGCGCGATCATGCGCGGCGCTTCCATTGCAGCGCCGCGAGCAGCGCGAAAGCGAATGCCGCGGCTAGCGGCCACATGTAGCGCTCGATGTGCGGCCTCACCGCGCGGCCGGGTTGCGCGATGGGCTCGAGTCGGTCGATCTCGGCGTAGATGCCCGCAAGCTCGCTGGTGTCGCGCGCGCGGAAGAAGCGCCCGCCCGTCGTGCCGGCGATTTCGCGCAACGTCGATTCGTCGATCTCGTCGCCGCCACCGGGCGATGGAATATGGAATCCGAACAGCGACATGCCGCCCTCGCCACCGAACGCAACGGTGTGCACGCGCACGCCCGTATCCGCAGCGATGCGCGCCGCCTTGCGCGGATCCAGCACGCCCGCGGTGTTGACGCCGTCGGTAAGCAGCACCAGCACGCGCTCGCCGGCGGGTTGCTCGCGCAGGCGTCGCACGGCGAGGCCGATCGCGTCGCCGATCGCGGTTTCCTGGCCCGCCAACCCGACCACGCTGTCGGCGAGCTGGTCGCGCACGGTGTCGCGATCGAGCGTGAACGGCGTCAGCACATGCGCCTGCCGGCCGAACACGAGGAGACTGAGCCGATCACCGGCGCGCCGATCGATGAAGTCGGACAGGATCGCCTTCGCCGCGGTGAGGCGGTCGACGACGTTGCCGCCGAGTTCCATATCCGGCTCGTTCATGCTGCCGGACAGGTCGAGCGCAAGCATCAGATCGCGACCTTTCGTAGGCGGCTGCACCGGCGGACCCAATTCCTGCGGTCGCGCGGCGGCGATGCACAGCAGGACCCACGCAATTCCCGCGAACACGCCGACACCGCGCCGCGTCGCGCGCGTCGCCGATGCCCCGACGATGTCGCGCAGGCGTTCCGGCAGCGGCATGCGCAACGCCGCGCCGTCGCTGCGCGGCGCCGGCATCAACCTCGATGCGATCCAGGGCAGCGGAATCGCGAGCAGCCACGCGGGCCATTGCAGCAAGTCGTATGCGTCGCGAAGACCCATCATGCGCGGCGCTCCATCAACTGCACGAAGCGTTCGCGTGCGAGACGAACGGCTTCGTCGGTCGCGCGCGCGTCGACATGTGGACGGAATGCGCCGTCGAGCACCAGGCGACCGGGTCCGTCGATGAAACGCAGGTCGCGTGTCTGGAGGAAGCGGAGCCAGTCGTCACCATCGAGCCGATCCGCGTCGGCGCGAATGCGGCGCGCGGCGCGTCGCAGCAGCTCGGAACTTCGTGCGAGTCGCGCGACGCTCGTGTCCGCGGCGGCGAGTTCGGTATCGAACATGGCGATGGCCGTCGCGCGTCGGCGCGCGCGGCGTCGGAGCACGATCACGACGATCGCCGACAACGCCACCACCGCGGCCAGCAGCAGCCACCAGCCCGGCGCCAGCGGCCAAAGCGGCGGCGGCGGTGGACGATGTACGTCGCGCAGCAGCAAGCCGTCCGCCATCAGGCCACCTGCGCGACGCGGCCGCGAAGCAATGCTAGGCAGGCCTCGGATGGGTCGGTGGTCGACAGCGCCATGACGCGCACGCCGCGACCCGGCAGCGCTTCGGTCGCACGTTGCAGGGGCGCCGCGAACCGTGCGAGCCATCGATCACGCGTTTCGCGGTCGTCGAGTGCGACTTCGACACGGCCATCGCCGGTCGAGAACGGCACGCTCAGCGATGGTGGCGCGGTTTCGATCGGGTCGTTGAGCAACACGATGGCCGCGTCGTGATGGCGCGCAAGCGCGCTCCATCGATGCAATGGAACGGTTTCAAGACTCGACGGGTCGGCAAGCACGACGACCCGCGCGCCGGGACGCAGCAGTCGCTGCGCGCGTTCGAGCGCGGTCGGCAGGCCGAGGTCGTCTTCGGGACGCGTCGCATACCAGCGCGACAGCGCATCGATTACGCGCAACGCACCGCGCGGACCGCCAGCGGGCGACACCGGCGCCTCGCGCGGACTGGCGCGCAATACGGCGACACGGTCGCCCTCGCCGACCGCATGCCAAGCGATCACCGCGCCGGCGCGCGCCGCCTGCACGGACTTGAAGCGCACCCGCGTGCCGAAATACAGCGCCGCATTGGTGTCGACCACCAGCAGCGTCAGCCGTTCGCGTTCGGCGTGGAAGACCTTCGTGTGCGCGCGGCCGGTGCGCGCGGTCAGCCGCCAATCGACATGGCGCGCGTCGTCGCCGACCGTGTATTCGCGCGATTCGGCGTACTCCATGCCGCGGCCGCGCATCGGTGAATTGGCGAGGCCGGCGTGGGTCGTGCGCACGCGGCGCGCATGACGCGGGCTCGCCGCGACGCCGCGCAACGCGACGAGTTCGGTGATCGTCGGCGTGACGCCGTCGGGAACTTGCGGGGTGGCGTTGCGCATGGCGGCGCGCTCAGGGCAACGGCACCCGCGCCAGCAGCTCGCCGACGAGTCGACCACCATCCCAGCCTTCGGCCGTGGCCTCGAAACTGGGTAGCACGCGATGGCGAAGCACGTCGGGCGCAACGCTGCGCACGTCGTCCGGCGTCACGTAATCGCGGCCTGCGAGCCAGGCATGCGCGCGTGCGCAGCGTTCGAGTGCGATCGAGCCGCGCGGGCTCGCACCCCAGGCGATGCGTCGCGCGAGTGCGGCGTCGTAGCGCTGCGCATCGCGAGAGGCCAGCACGATTTCGACAAGGTAGCGTTCAACGGCCGGCGCGACGTGCAGCGACAGCACGTGGCGGCGCGCAGCGAACACGTCATCGACCGACAGCCGCTCGATCGCGGCCGTAGATGCGGACGTCGACCCATCGAGCGCGTCGCGCGCGCGATCACGTGCGAGCCGCAGGATTTCGGTTTCCACGTCCGCGTCGGGATAGCCGATCCGCACATGCATCAGGAAGCGATCGAGCTGCGCTTCGGGCAGCGGGAACGTGCCTTCCTGTTCGATCGGATTCTGCGTCGCCATGACGAGGAAGAGCTGCGGCAGCGCATACGTCGCGCGCCCGACCGTCACCTGACGTTCGCCCATGGCCTCCAGCAGCGCCGACTGCACCTTCGCCGGCGCGCGATTGATCTCGTCGGCAAGCAGCACGTGATGGAAGATCGGCCCCGGCTGGAACTCGAAGCGCCCGTCCTGCGGCCGCCACACCTCGGTGCCGGTGAGATCGGCAGGGAGCAGGTCCGGCGTGAACTGCACGCGCGCGAAATCGGCGTGCAGCCGGGCCGCGAGTGCGCGGATGGCGCTGGTCTTGGCCAGCCCGGGCGCGCCTTCCACCAGGAGATGGCCGTCGGCGAGCAGCGCGACCAGAAGGCGCTCGACAAGCGTCGACTGGCCGACGATCTCCGCTTGCAGCGCATCGCGCAGGTCGCTGAAAAGACGGTGCAGGCGCTCGGCGCCGGGGTCCGCATCCATGGTGTGTTCCTGCGCGTTCATTCGCGCATTCTGACCTGATCGCCCGCCGGGAGTTCCGACAGTGCCTTCACGAGCGTAATCACGCCGCCACCAACGGAAACGGGGCCGCTTGGGCCCCGTCCGTCGAACATCATTCGTCGATCGCTCAGCGCTGCGCGACGTGCAGCACCTTCGGCGTCACGAAGATCAGCAGCTCGGCCTTGTCCTTGGTGCGACCGTTCTTCTTGAACAGGTTGCCCAGCCACGGGATGTCGGCGAGGAACGGCACCTTGGTGATGTCCTTGCGATCCGTGAACTCGTAGACACCGCCGATCACGACCGTCTGGCCGTCCTCCACGAGCACCGCCGTATTGACTTCGCGCTTGCTGATCTGCGGAACCTGGCCGATCGAGGTGTCGATGAAGCCTTCGACCTCGTCCTTCTTGACCGACATGTTCAGGAACACGCGACCGTCGTTGGTGATCGTCGGGGTCACGCGCATCTGCAGGACGACGTCCTTGAACTGGACGTTCGGGGTCGGGACGCTACCCGCGACAGCAGGCGAAATCGTCACGTAGCCGACTTCCTTACCCTGAGTGATCACGGCCTCGCGCTGGTTGCTGGTGACGACGCGCGGGTTGGAGATCACCTCGCCACGCCCTTCGGTCTGAAGCGCGGACAGCTCGGCGTCGAGCAGATAGCCCGCGTTGAGAATCGACAGGCCGATCGCGCCGGCCGGGCTCGCAACCGGGAGGTTGGTCATCAGCGTGCGACTGATGGTGGCAGCAGTACCAGTCGATACGGCGTTGCCACGGGATGTGGCGTTAGCGGCCGATGCTTCCGCCGACCCGCCGAAACCGAGCGAGCTACGGTCGCCCGTCTTGCCTGAAGCGCCGCTTACACCGAATTTCGCGCCAAGCTCCCGCGAGAACGTATCCGTCGCGATCACGACGCGGGCTTCAATGACAACCTGGTCGACGGGCCGGTCGATGACGCGAATCAACTCCTTCATCGCCGCGACTTTCTTCGGAATGTCGCTGATCATGAGCGTATTGGTGCGCTCGTCAGAGACGAGGCGCCCACGCGACGACAGGAAGCCCGTGTCGCCGGTCTGAGCGCTACCTGCGCCAGATCCGCCGGCGCCGCCCGCGCCCTGGATACCCTTCGCTTCCGTCAACGCCTTAAAGATCGCATCGGCGTTGTGATAGTTGATCTGCACATACTCGGTAACGAGATCCGTGCGGTTGTCGATCGCGATGCGGGCGTCTTCGCGATCCTGCTCGTACTTCGCGATTTCGGACTGCGGCGCGACCCACACAACGTTGCCGCTGCGACGCTTGTCGAGGCCCTTGGCCTGCAGGACGATGTCGAGTGCCTGGTCCCACGGCACGTTGACGAGGCGCAGGGTCACGTTGCCCTGCACCGTGTCCGACGCGACCAGGTTGAGGCCCGATTCCTCGGCGATCAGCTGCAGGACGGTGCGTACCGGCACGTCCTGGAAGTTGAACGTAACCGGCTTGCCCGAGTAACGCGTCGCCGCGTTCGCAGCAGTGACCTGCGCAGCGGCGGCACGGACGTCAGCGGTGCCACCGACGGCGCGCGAACTTGTCGCGGCCTTCGGTGAAATCTCGACGATGTAGTCGCGGCCGGTCTGGTAGGCCATCGAGTCGAACGACCCGCTGGTATCGAGCACAAGCTGCGTGCCCGCGCCGCTGTTGCGCGGGTCGATGCGCGTGACCGGCGTGGCGAAGTCGCTCACGTCCAGCGTCTTGCGCAGGTTCGCTGGAAGCTGTGCGTTGCCGATGTCGATGACGACGTTCGAGCCCGTCTTGCGCAGGTCGGGCATCGCGCCGTCACCGCTGAAATGCACGACCAGGCGGCCTGCACCGTCTTCGCCGCGCTTGAAGTCGATGTCGGCGACGGAGACGGCCCCGGGCAATTGCTTCGCCGGGTCCAGGCTCGGTGCCGGGGCGACCGGCGCCGCGGGTGCAGGCGGTGCCGCCTGGACGCTGCCGAGAGCGGCCAGCATGCCGAGGGCGAGTCCCGCGAGCCGCACCCCGATCAGGGGACGGGCCGTCCTTGCGGATTGGGCAGTGTTCGAAATCATGATCCTCATCCCCTCAGCATCACTTGTTGTCGTCGAGTGCCAGCGTGGCCGGCCGTTCAAGCCAGCCACCCGCCCCGTCGGGCACCAGTTCCACTACTTCGATGCGATCCTCGAACACCGCGGTGACGCGGCCGTCGGACTGCCCCATGTAATCGCCCGGCCGCACGCGGTAGGTCACCTTGTCGGGTGCCATCACCAGCGCGGTGACACCCGCGCCCTTGCCGAGCGTGCCGACCATGTCGAGGCTGTCCAACGGGAAAGCCTCGAGCGGTTGCTTGCGTCGCGCCGAATCCGGACGCGGGCCGTTGCCGCCGCCGTCGTCGGTGAAGGCGCGGCTGAACGGATCACGCAGCGACTGCGCGGCGTATTCGAACGTTTCGAACTGTTGCATCACCGGAAGCGGGTCGAGCGGCGGCGCGGGACGCGCCTTCGTGTCGTCGAGCCACTTCTGGAGGTTGGGTGCGTCGCCGGGCCGGCTCGTGATGCCGCGCGCGCAACCCGCGAGGGCGGCGGCGAGCACGAAGCTCCGGACGATCGTGGATCGCATCGTCTGCATGTCAGCCTCCCTTCGCGCCGTTGGCCGGCTGACCGTTCGCGGGCGCCGCGCCGTTTGCCGGCGCTGCCTGCTTCGCGACTTCGTCTTCGTCGAGGTAGCGGTAGGTCTTGACCGTTCCCGACAGCTCGAGGAGGCCGTCGTTCGCCGCGACGCCGTTGCCGGCCTGCGCATTCTTCGGCTTCAGCGAGATGTCGTGCATGGTCATGATGACCACGCGCGGCAGCGAGGCCACGCCACTCATGAACGCGCCGAACTGGTGGTAGGTACCCACCATGCGGAGCGCGATCGGCTTCTCGGCGTAGAAGTCCTTCGGCTGCTCGTCGCCCGGCTGGAACAGCTCGTTGGTGATGCCGGTGGCGAGCGCGGTCTGCGAAATGTCGACGATGAGGTCGGGCATCTCGTTCTTGCTCGGCAGCTGGCGGAGCATCTGCTGGAGCTGCGCTTCCATCTGCACGAGCTGCTGCTTGAGCGCACCCAGATTGGCCGCCTCGCCCTGCTTCTTCTCGTAGGTCTGGCGCAGGTCGGCTTCGGTGCGTTCCAGGCCGGCGAGTTCTTCACGCTTGTCGCTGATGAAGAGGAACCAGAACAGGACGAGGATCACTACGGCGATGATCGCGCAGAACCCGGCCTTGGCCTGGCGCGACCACGAGCCGATGTTGTTGAAGTCGAGATCGAGTTTGCTCACGACTTGGCTCCCGGGGTGGTCGACGCCGCGGCAGGTGCCGGCGCGGGCGCAGCGGGGGTGGCAGGTGCGGCAGTCGCCGGAGCGGGCGTCGCCGCCGGCGCGGCCGGAGTCGTCGTTGCCGGCGCAGTCGTCGACGTGGCGGCCGGCGTCGCAGTCGCGGCATCCGGCACGCCGTCACCGTCGGTGTCGCGCGGTGCGTTCGGATCGGCGAGCTTGACGCTCAGGCTGAACGTGTACGGGAGGCCCTTGTCCTCGCCCTTTGCCTCGATGATCGAGAGCTGCGGATCCGTCATCCAGCCCGAACTCTCGAGGCTGCGCATGTAGGTACTGACGCGCGCATTGGACTGCGAGCGCCCTTCCAGCGTGAGCGACTGGTCGTCCTGCTTGATCGAGGTCAGGACGACGCCATCGGGGATGGTGCGGACCAGCGAATCGAACAGGTGGACCATCTGCGAACGGCTGGCCTGCAACTTCTCGATGACTTCCTTGCGGGCAAGCAGGCGCGCCTTGGTCTTGTTGAGCTCGGCGATCTCGGTGATCTGCTTGTCGACGTCGTCGATCTGCTGCTGGACGAAGGTATTGCGCTCCGTCTGGCCGTCGATCTGCGCGCCGTAGTACATGTTGATGCCCATCGCGAGCACCAGCGCACCGATCGCGGTGGCGCCGAGCATCACGCCAAACTCTTTCTGGCGCTGCTTGCGGCGCTCGACGCGCCACGGGAGGAGATTGATGCGTGCCATCAGTCGAAGCTCCTCAGCGCGAGCCCGCAGGCGATCATGAGCGAGGGCGCGTCCTGCGCGAGGGCGTGCGGCTGCACGCGCGGCCCCAGCGTCATGTTCGCGAGCGGGTTGGCGACCATCGTCGGCACGCCGAGCTGGTCTTCGAGCATCCGGTCGATGCCGGTAATCGACGCACCGCCACCGGCGATGACGAGCTGGTCGACGCGATTGAACTCGCTGCCCGCGTAGAAGAACTGCAGCAGGCGGCTGATCTGCTGGACCATCGCCTCCTTGAACGGCTCCAGCACTTCGGTCTGGTAGCCCTCGGGCAGCCCGCCCTGGCGCTTGGCCTGGCCGGCTTCCTCGTAGGACAGCCCGTAGCGGCGCATCACTTCGTCGGTGAGCTGCTTGCCGCCGAAGACCTGCTCGCGCGAGTAGATCGTGCGGCCGTTGCGGAGGACGTAGAGCGTCGTCATCGTCGCGCCGGAGTCGACCAGCGCGACGAGCCCGTCACGCGGCGTCTTCAGCTGCTCGGACAGGAGCGCGAAGGCGTTTTCGATCGCGAAGCTCTCGACGTCCATCACTCGCGCCGTGAGCCCGCCGAGTTCCAGCGCGGAGGCGCGGATCTCGACGTTCTCCGAGCGCGACGCCGCCAGCAGCACCTGCACGGTGTCCGGCGTGTTCGGCATCGGGCCGAGGACCTCGAAGTCGAGGTTCACTTCGTCGATCGGATACGGCACGTAGTTCGCCGCTTCCAGTTCGACCTGCGCCTCGAGCTCGTCACCGTCTAGATCCGACGGCATCGGAATGACCTTGGTGATGACCGCCGACCCGGCGACCGCGGCAGCGGCCCCCTTGGCGCGAGTGCCCGACCGGGCCACGGCGCGCTTGATGGCTTCGCCCACCGCCTCGACCTCGACGATGTTCTTTTCCACCACGGCATTGGGCGGCAGCGGTTCCACCGCGTAATGCTCGACGCGGTAGCGGTTGCCAGCCCGGGTGAGCTGCAACAGCTTGACTGCGGTCGAGCTGATATCCACGCCAACCAGGACCGGCTGGCTCTTCGTGATCACGCCCACATCGAATCTCCCCTGCCACAGGCGTTTGGACGCACTTCTTGCGGCACTGCCTAGATAACGGACTTTTCACCCCAAGGCAACCGGGCCATCACGATTCGTGATGCCTCCGACAAAAACCCGTCACCGGCTGGATGAACGGTTGAGGGGCCGGATCGCCGGAATTCCGACGTAGACGCCGACTTTGCCCGCCAGACCGTCCTCTATACTCACTTATCGATTTCTTTACGCGACGTCCTCGATGCCCCGTTTCCGTCGTCTTCTCCGCTGGGCGCTGTTCGCGAGCGCCGGCCTGCTGGTCCTCGGCCTGATTGCCGCCGGTGCGCTCTACGCGGTCATCGCCCCCAAGCTCCCGGACGTCGAGACCCTCCGCGACGTGCAGCTCCAGGAACCGATGTACGTCTACGCCAAGGACGGGCGCCTGATGGCCCTGTTCGGCGAGACCCGCCGCTATCCGGTCGACATCGAGAAGGTCCCGGACCTGCAGAAGAAGGCGTTCATCGCCATCGAGGACTCGCGCTTCTACGAGCACCACGGCGTGGATTTCACCGGTGTGGCCCGCGCGGTCTGGCTGCTCGCCACCACCAACGACAAGCGCGTGCCGGGTGGCTCGACCATCACCCAGCAGGTCGCCCGCCAGTTCTTCCTGAGCAACGAGTACAGCTACACCCGCAAGCTGGCGGAGATGATGCTGGCCATGCGGATGGAGCGCGAACTCAGCAAGGACGAGATCTTCGAGCTCTACCTCAACGTCAGCTTCTTCGGCAATCGCGCCTACGGCGTGGCGGCCGCGGCCGAGTACTACTACGGCAAGCCGCTCGACAAGCTCTCTCTGGACGAGATGGCCTCGCTGGCCGGCATCCCCAAGTTCCCGTCCGCGGCCAACCCGATCAGCAATACGGCACGCGCCAAACGCCGTCGCGACTACATCCTCGATCGCATGGCCGAGCTGAAGTTCATCAGCGCGGCGCAGGCGGCCGAGTCCAAGGCCGTGCCGATGCATGCGACGCCGCACGAGCGCCCCGTGGAGGTCTACGCGCCCTACGTCGCCGAGATGGTCCGGCAGGAAATGCTGACGCGCTATGGCCCGGAAGCGCTCACCAAGGGCTACCACGTCTACACGACGATCGACCCGACGCTGCAGGCGGCGGCCGACTCGGCGATCCGCGACGGCCTGCATACCTACGACCGCCGCCACGGCTGGCGCGGCGCGGAGCGTCATTTCGACCTTGCCGACGCCGACGACGCGGTCGCCGCCGGACGCCGCCTCGCGCCGTTCCCGGCGCAGGGCGAACTGCTGCCCGCGGTGGTGCTGTCGGCGCAGGCCGGCAATGCGCAGCTCGCGCTGGCCGACGGGCGCACCGTCACGATCGACGGCTCGCACGCCTGGGAAGGCATGAGTCTGGCGACGCTCAAGCGCGGCGACATGGTGCGCGTGCGCAACGTCGCGCCAGCCAGCGATGCGAAGGCGAGCGACGCAAAGCCCGCGCAAACCGCAGCCGCCGCCGGCTATCGCCTCGACCAGCTGCCGAAGGCGCAGGGCGCGCTCGTTTCGATCGACGCCATGAACGGTGCGCTGCGTGCGCTCACCGGTGGCTACAGCTTCGCCGGCAACAAGTTCAACCGCGCCGTGCAGGCCAAGCGCCAGCCCGGATCGAGCTTCAAGCCGTTCGTGTACTCGGCCGCGTTCGAACGCGGCTTCAATCCGGCGTCGATCGTTCTCGATGCACCGGTCGTGTTCAAGGATCGTGTGGGCCATCTATGGCGCCCGCAGAACGACACCGGCAACTTCGCCGGCCCGATGCGTCTTCGCGAAGCGATGGTGCAGTCGCGCAACCTGGTGTCGGTGCGCCTGCTCGACGCCATCGGCGTCGACTACGCACGTAAGTACATCAGCCATTTCGGCTTCGAAGAAAAGGACCTTCCGCCGAACCTGTCGATGTCGCTCGGCACCGCGTCGCTGACACCGATCTCGGTCGCGCGCGCGTACGCCGCGCTGTACAACGGCGGCTACCGCATCACGCCCTGGTTCATCGACACGGTGAAGGATCGCAACGGCGCGGTGATCTTCAAGGAGAAGCCACTCGTGGGCTGTCATGGCTGCGCGGTCGTCGCCGGCGCGACCGGCACCACCGTGCAATCCGCGAACAGCGTCGTCGACGGCTTCGATCTCGGCCCGTCGCCGAGCGCGTCCGCGCAGGCTGGCGCGAGCGCAGCGCCGCCCCAGGGCGGCGCGGATGCCTCGAAGTCCAAGAAGGTCGACACGACGGGGATGGCGATCGCCCCGCGCGCGATCGACGAACGCATCGGCTACCAGATCGTCTCGATCCTGCGCGACGTCGTGCTGCGCGGCACGGGCACGCCTGCGCGCGTGCTCAACCGCGAGGACGTCGGCGGCAAGACGGGCTCGACCAACGATCACCGCGACGCCTGGTTCTCCGGCTTCGGCGGCCCGTACATCACCACCGTCTGGGTCGGCCGCGACGACTTCAAGTCGCTCGGCTACCGCGAGTACGGCGGTCGCGCCGCGCTGCCGATCTGGATCGACTACATGCGCGTCGCGCTGAAGGATCAGCCGATCCAGCCGAACGATCCGCCGGATGGCATGGTCAAGGTCACCGTCGGCGCGGGCGGACGCCTGATCCCCGGCGGAACCGGCGGCATCACCGAGTGGGTCAAGACGGAAGACCTCGAGCGCATGCAGAGCGACATCGACTACGGCCCGTCGTCGCAGCAGCAGGACACCGGTTCGGAAGAGTCGTTCGACATCTTCTGATCCTCTGAACGGATGTCGACGCCGCGACAACGGGCGTCGACATCGGCGTGCTAGCGTGAAGGTGCCGGCGCGTGCCGGCGGCGGTTTCATCGCCTTGCCTGCCCACGGAGCCCCGCCATGCGCCCTGCCCGTCAGCACGCTCACCTGCACGCACAGTCGCGACTTCGCGAACGGCGCGAACGCCTCGCCGGTGAAGCCGCCCGGCTGATGGCCGAGAGCGGCATCGCCGATTACCACCAGGCCAAGCTCAAGGCGGCCGAGCGCCTCGGCATCCACGACGATGCGTCGCTGCCACGCAATACCGAGATCGAAGCCGCGCTGCGCCAATACCAGCGCCTGTTCGTCCGCGACAGCGCGGGCGAACTGCGCCGTCGTCGCGAAGCCGCGTTGGAAGCGCTGCGGTTCTTCCGCGCGTTCGATCCCCGCCTCGTCGGCCCTGTGCTGGAAGGCACGGCCGATGCGCGCTCGCCGGTGATGCTGCACCTGCATGTCGACGACGCGGAGTCGGTGCACCGCTTCCTCGACGACAACGACGTGCCCGCGCAGTCGCGCAGCCGACGCGTTCGCCTGGATCGCCATCGCGACGAGGACTTCCCGGTCTGGGTGTTCAGCGCGGACGGGCTGCCCTTCGACGTGACCGTCCTGCCGCACGACGTGCTGCGGCAGGCGCCGCTGTCGCCCGTCGACGAAAAGCCGATGCGTCGCGCGAACGTGGCGCAGCTGAGGCAGATCGTCGCCGAGGCGGAGATCGACGATTTCGAGCGCGGGCTGGGCTGAGCGCTGCGCGCGCGTTGCGGTTCACTGTCCACTAGGGACGAACCGGACAGTGAAGAGCACGACCGTCGCCCATCGGCGGTCGATGCGCCATCGAGCGTGGTCATCGATATTTCAGGACGCACCGAAACGACGAAGCCGCGGGCATGCCGCGGACGTGCCGCGGCTTCGTGAGCTTCTACTGCGACGAACGCAGGATCAGCGCTTCGACACGTCCTTGTAGTCGCGCTGCACCGCGCCCGTGTAGATCTGGCGCGGACGACCGATCTTGTTCTCCGGATCCTCCTGCTGCTCCAGCCAGTGGCTGACCCAGCCCGCGGTGCGCGCGATCGCGAACATCACCGTGAACATCTCGACCGGAATACCGAGCGCCTTGTAGATCAGGCCCGAGTAGAAGTCGACGTTCGGATACAGCTTGCGCTGCACGAAATACTCGTCCTTCAGCGCGGCTTCTTCCAGCTTCAGCGCGACTTCGAGCAGCGGATCGTTGACGCCCAGCTGGCCGAGCACGTCGTGCGTCATCTTGCGCACCAGCGCGGCGCGCGGATCGTAATTCTTGTAGACGCGATGGCCGAAGCCCATCAGGCGGAAGCCCGAGTTCTTGTCCTTGGCCTTGTCGACCGCACTGCTGACGTTCTCGGGACGACCGATCTCGGCGAGCATCTTCAGCACCGCCTCGTTCGCACCACCGTGCGCCGGGCCCCACAACGCAGCGACGCCGCCGGCGATGCACGCGTACGGATTGGCGCCGGTCGAACCGATCAGGCGCACGGTCGACGTCGACGCGTTCTGCTCGTGGTCGGCGTGCAGGATGAAGAGCAGGTCCAGTGCCTTCGCGGCGACAGGATGCAGCTCCAGCGGCTCGGCCGGCACTTCCTTCATCATGTGCAGGAAGCGCGTGGTGTAGTCGAGCGAATTCTTCGGATACCGGATCGGCCAGCCGATCGAATAGCGATGGCAGGCGGCGGCGATCGTCGGCACCTTCGCGATCAGGCGGATCGCGGCGAGGCGGCGCTGCGCCGGGTCCTCGAGGTCGAGTTCGTTGTGATAGAAGCTCGCCATCGAGCCGAGCATGCCGACCAGCATCGCCATCGGATGCGCGTCGTGGCGGAAGCCGTAGAGGAACGTGCGGAAGGCCTCATGCATCATCGTGTGATGCGTGACCTCGTGTTCGAACTTGTCGAACTCCTGCGTGGTCGGCAGTTCGCCGTTCATCAGCAGGTAGGCGACTTCGAGGAAGTTCGACTTCTCGGCGAGCTGCTCGATCGGGTAGCCGCGATACAGCAGCACGCCGGCGTCGCCGTCGATGTACGTGATCGCCGACTTGCAGCTGGCGGTGGCGGTGAAGCCGGGGTCGTAGGTGAAGCAGCCGGTTTCCTTCGGCAGCTTGGCGATGTCGATGCACGGAGCGCCCAGGGTCGGGTGCTGCACAGGCAGGGTTACGTTGGCATCGCCGGCGGTCAGGGTGACCTGCTGCAGGCCGGATTTGGTGTCAGACACGGAGCGCTCCTGTGAGGCATGCGCGGTGTCGCCGCGCGAAGGAGAAAGGTCGTTAGCGGTCGCTTTGCAAGCCGCGGATTATCGCACATACGCCTGCGTCGGCTGGCTGTGCCGATCGTCCAATGGCGTGGTCTCGGCCACGTGACCCCGCCGGCAAAACGCGCGCATCGACGCCGGAAACGCCAACGGCCGCCCTGGGGCGGCCGTCAACGAATATCGGTGCGGGCGAACCCGCGACCGGATTACTTCTGGGCGTAACGCTTGCGGAACTTGTCCACGCGACCGCTGGTGTCCACGATCTTGTGCTTGCCCGTATAGAACGGGTGCGAGGCCGAGGAGATATCGACCTTCACGAGCGGGTACTCGTTGCCGTCTTCCCACTTGATCGATTCCTTGGAGGGGATCGTCGAACGGGTCAGGAACGAGAAATCGGTGGTGACGTCCTGGAAGATGACGTCGCGGTACTCGGGATGGATGCCGGCTTTCATGGCATTCACCAATCTAGATTCGGGGAGCCCGGCAGTATACGGGCCGCCCCGGCGCCGTGCAAGCCATGTGACGGGTCGACCGCCTGAACGCCGTCAGGCGCCCAGGGCTTCGCGCATGAGCCGCTCGAACCGACCCTGGTCGTAGCGCATCAAGATCCGGCAGTTGTCGGCCGCCCCGCCCTCGCGGCGCCAGTCGACTATGGTGGCGCCGCGTGTGTGGCGACCCTCCAGCTCGATCGCGACCGGCCTTTCGACCAGCTCCGTCGCGCCCTCGGGCTCCAGCGCGTACGCCATCGCCAGCGCGTCGGCCGCGTGCCAATGGTCGCCGCGACGATTGCTCGACCACGTGCGCGTCTGCTTCGAGATCGAATCGTAGAAGCGCGCCTTCGGGTGGTTGGCCTGCATCCAGCGCTCGGCCTCGTCGTGCGAGAAGCCGTGCGCGACGGTCGCCTCCCAGTCGGAGAGGTCGATATGCGGAAACGCCTCGAACACGATCTTCGCGGCTTCCGGGTCGAACGCGATGTTGAACTCGGCGGCGGGCGTGATGTTGCCGTGCGCGGTGACGGCGCCGCCCATCACGACGAAGCGCGCGATGCGCGACGGCAGCGTGGGATCAAGCTTCAGCGCCAGCGCGATGTTCGTCAGCGGACCGAGCGCGACGAGCAGGAGTCTGCCCGCGTGCTCGTGCGACAACCGCAGGATCGCGAGCGCGGCGTGCTCGGACTCGGCTTGCTTCGCGGCCTTCGTGTAGCCCGTGTCGCCGAAGCCGTCGCGACCGTGCACGTACGCGGCGTCGCGCGCGGGATGCAGCAGCGGCGATGCGCAGCCGGCGAACACTGGCACGTCGACCTTCGCGACTTCGCAGAGCTTGAGCGCGTTGGCGACGGTGTGTTCGAGGCCGACGTTGCCGGCCGCGATCGTCAGACCGACGACGTCGTGGCGCGGATCGTTGAAAGCCATCAACAGGGCCAGCGCGTCGTCCACGCCGGGGTCGGTATCGATGAGGAGCGGGATGCGTTCGTTCATCGACCGATTATGCGCGAAGCACGCGGGACATCACGCCGAGGCGTAGCGGACGGCACCGCCGACCCAGCGCGCGACCACGCGCGCCGCCAGTTCCGGCGCGTGATCGGCGATGCGTTCGCCGAGTTCGTGCACGCGCGGCAGCAGGTCCGCATCGCGCGTGAGGTCGGCGACCCGGAATTCGGCGAGGCCGGTCTGCCGCGTGCCCAGCAGTTCGCCGGGGCCGCGCAGTTGCAGGTCGCGCTCGGCGATTACGAAACCATCGTTGGTCTCGCGCATGGTCGACAGACGTTCGCGCGCCATCTGCGACAGCGGCGGCTGATACAGCAGCACGCAGCTCGACGCCGCGCTGCCGCGCCCTACCCGCCCGCGCAACTGGTGCAGCTGCGAGAGGCCAAGGCGTTCGGCGTTCTCGATGATCATCAACGATGCATTCGGAACGTCGACGCCGACTTCGATCACGGTGGTCGCGACCAGCAGATCGGTCTCGCCATTCTTGAAGGCAAGCATCGCGGCCTGCTTCTCCGCGGGACGCATGCGACCGTGCACGAGTCCGAGCCGCAGTTCGGGCAGCTGCGCCGTGAGTTCGTCGAACGTGGTCTGCGCGGCCTTGGCGACCACTTCGTCGCTCTCGTCGATCAGCGTGCAGACCCAGTACGCCTGACGGCCTTCCGCGCATGCGCGACGGATGCGTTCGACCAGTTCGGGGCGACGGTCGGATCCGAGCACGACCGTCGTGACCGGCGTGCGGCCCGGCGGTAATTCGTCGATGGTGGAGACATCCAAGTCGGCATACGCGGCCATCGCGAGCGTGCGCGGGATCGGCGTCGCGGTCATGACGAGCTGGTGCGGCACGGTGCCGTGCGCGAGCGAGCCCTTGTCGACCAGCGCGAGTCGCTGGTGCACGCCGAAGCGATGCTGCTCGTCGACGATGGCGAGCGCGAGGTCGTGGAACGCGACGCCTTCCTGCATCAATGCGTGCGTGCCGACGACGACCTGCGCCTCGCCGGAGGCTACGTCGGCCAGCACCTTCGCACGCGCCTTGCCGGTGACCTTGCCGGCGAGCCAGGTGACACGCACGCCGAGCGGTTCCAGCCAACCGCGCAGGTTGTTGAGGTGCTGCTCGGCCAGCAGTTCGGTCGGCGCCATCAGTGCGGCCTGCTTGCGACCGCCGACGGCGAGCAATGCCGCCATCGCGGCTACGACGGTCTTGCCCGAGCCGACGTCGCCCTGCACGAGGCGAAGCATCGGTACCGGCTCCGCGAGGTCAACGGCGACTTCGGCGAACACGCGCGACTGCGCGCCGGTCAGAGCGAACGGAAGTCCATCGCGCAGACGATTGGCCACGCGGCCATCAGCGAGTGCGGGCGCGACGTGTGCGCGATGCGCGCGGCGCTGGCCGCGCAGGCTCAGGTGATGCGCGAGCAGCTCTTCGAGCGCGAGACGACGCTGCGCGGGATGCCGACCCGACAGGAGGGCGGCGATGTCGTCGTCGGCCGACGGGCGATGCACCGTCATCAACGCGTGTCGCAACGACGGCAGGCCGAGATCGGCCCACCACGCGGTGGGCAACAGCTCCAGCGCGTCGTCGGGCGGCAGGCGTTCGATCGCGAGGCCGATCAGGCGACGCAATGTCGCCGGCGCAACGCTCTCGATCTGCGGATAAACAGGATCGAGCGCACTGCCGAGCACTTCGTCCGCCTCGACGACGCGATAGCTCGGATGCACGATTTCCAGTCCCTGCGGGCCCAGCCGCGGTGTTCCGTAGCAACGCAGGCGCGTACCCGGTTGGAACTGTGCAACCTGCGTGGCGCGGAAGTGGAAGAACCGCAGTATGAGCGTGGCGTGCGAGTCGTCGGAGATCGCCACGCGCAGCATCGGGCGATAGCGGAAACCCTTCTCGACCGCTTCGACCACGCCCTCGACCTGCGCGGCGGCGCCGGGCTGCAGGTCGCGGATCGCGACGATCTTCGTGCGGTCCTCGTAACCGCGCGGCAACTGCAGCCACAGGTCCTGCAACGTGGCAAGCCCGCGCGAGGCGAGCTTCTCCGCAAGCGCGGGCCCACAGCCGCGCAGCGACGTCAGCGGCGCATCGCCGGCCGGCGCGAGGGCTGGCGTCGGTCGCGCCGCGCGGGCCATCGATCAGCCGAGGACGAGGATCGCGTCGACCTCGAAGTGCGCGCCCTTCGGCAGGCCCGACACCTGGATCGTGGAGCGCGCCGGGTACGGCGCCTGGAAGTAGTCGGCCATCACCGCGTTCACCGCGGCGAAGTCGGCGAGGTCGGTGAGGTACAGCCCGAGCCGGACGACGCCGTCGAGCGATCCACCCGCGGCTTCGCAGACCGCGCGCAGGTTGTCGAACGCACGCCGCGCCTGCGTCGCGATATCGCCGCTGACGAGCTCGCCGGTGGCGGGATCGAGCGGGATCTGGCCGGAGAGGAACACGGTGTCGCCGGCACGCACGGCCTGCGAATACGGGCCGATGGCGGCGGGGGCACGGTCGGTATGGATCGGCTGGCGCATGGCGATGAGGTCGAAGGGACGTGCGCGGAATGGTACGCGGTGATGCGGCATCGATTGTCGCGGGTCGCGTCGCATGGCGCGCGACGCGGCCGCCCGGCTGTTGCTAGACGCGCACCACCCACGGAATGACCGCGATCACCACGCCGACCAGCGCGAGCAGCAGGACGCTCGAAATGAAGTACGGCACCACCATCAGTGCGATGCCGCACAGCAGCGGCACGCCGGCGCCCTGTTTGCGACCGTACACGGCATAGCCGGCACCCACGGAGCTCAGCAGCACGCCGAGCAGCAAAATCGATGTATTCACGGACAGGCGCCGCCTGGCGACGCGTGACGCCGCCGCACGTCGCACGTGGAAGACCGTGCGCGGCTCATGCGCCCCGCGCGCGCACCGCGTCCATCAACGCGACGAACGCCGGTGATACCGACGCCCATGCGTCGCGGTCGTCGCCGAACAGCCGCGCCAGCATCTTCAACGATGCCACCGCGGTTTCGGTGGGCAATTGCGCGGCCTGCACCAAACGATCCGCGAGTTGCTCGAGTTCATCGGTTTCCAGGCCGACCAGCGTCGCGTTCGCTGCGCGCTGGCGCACTTCGAGGGCCGCCTGACCCAGCAGTTGCGGGATCGTCGACACGTCAGATGCGCTGCACGCCGAGCGCGACCGTCAACTTGCGAACCTTGCGCATGACATCGGCGAGGTGGCGGCGGTCGCTCACTTCGATGCCGAAGCGCAGCACGGCAACGTTGGCGTCGCGCTCGATGTATTCCACGCGGTCGATGTTCGCCTTGGCCTCCGCAATCGCCGCGGCGATCTGCGCGAGCGCGCCCGGGCGGTTGTCGACTTCGATCTTGAGCGCGGCATGGAAATCACCGTGCACTTCGCGATCCCAGCCGATCGGCACCCAGCGATCCGGCGACTTGCGGTAGTCGACGACGTTCGGGCAGTCCAGACGATGCACGACGATGCCGCGACCGGCCGTGTGGTAGCCCATGATTTCATCGCCGGGCACCGGCAGGCAGCAGCTTGCGAACGAGATGACGCCCTTTTCGTTGCCGGTGATCAGGATCTTGTCCTGCACGCCGTCGATCAGGTCTTCCGCGCGGCGCTTGAGGTTCGCGCCGCGCTCGCGTACCAGTGCGAGCGCCACCTGCGACGGCATGCGATTGCCGAGCGCGATGTCGGCCAACAGTGCTTCGAGGCGCGGATAGCGGTTCTCGCCGAGGTACGCCTCGAGGCGGATCGCCGGCACACGCTCGAGCGAGGTGTCGAGCGCTTCGAGCGCGCGGTCGAGCATGCGATGGCCGATCTGAACCGCGTCCTCGTGCTCGAGCTGCTTGAGCTGCTGGCGGATCGCGGTGCGCGCCTTGCCGGTGACCACGAACTCCAGCCACTGCGGCTTCGGCGTCGCCGAGCGCGCGGTGATGATGTCGATGCGCTGGCCGCTCGCAAGCTTGGTGCGCAACGGAACAAGCTTGCCGTCCACGCGCGCCGCGACCGCCGTCTTGCCGATGTCGGTGTGCACGGCGAACGCGAAGTCGAGCGCGGTGGAATTGCGCGGCAGCGACAGGATGTCGCCCTTCGGCGTGAACACGTAAACCTCGTCGGGGAACAGGTCGACCTTGACGTTCTCGAGGAACTCGAGCGACGAACCGGCCGAACGCTGCGATTCGACGAGATTGCTGATCCAGTGATGCGCGCGGCTCTGCGCGCCGTTGAACCCGTCGCCACCGAACTTGTACGACCAGTGCGCCGCGATGCCGCGCTCGGCGACGAGGTCCATCTCCTCGGTTCGGATCTGCACTTCGACGGGCGAGCCGTAGGGCCCGAACAGCACCGTATGCAGCGACTGGTAGCCGTTCGCCTTGGGAATCGCGATGAAATCGCGGAAGCGCGAATCGAGCGGCTTGTAGACGCTATGCGACACGCCGAGCGCGCGGTAGCAGTCGCCGACGTTGCGCACCACCACGCGGAATCCGAAGACGTCCATCACCTGGCGGAAGCTCTTATGTTCCGTGCGCATCTTCGTGTAGATGCTCCACGGCGACTTCACCCGGCTCACCAGCCGGTGAATGAGTTTTTCCTTCGCGAGCTTCTGGGCAAGGTTCGCTTCGATCTGGGCGAGCAGCTCGCGCCGCATCACCGGCTGCGTGCGGATGCGCTTGGCGATGACCGCGTGCCGCCACGGATGCAGGCCGCGGAAGCCGTGGTCCTGCAGCTCGGCCTTGAACAGGTTCATGCCGAGGCGCTGCGCGATCGGCGCGTAGATCTCCAGCGTCTCGCGCGCGATGCGCTGGCGCGATTCCGGGCTCTGCGCGCCGAGCGTGCGCATGTTGTGCAGGCGGTCGGCGAGCTTGATCAGGATGACGCGCAGGTCGCGCGACATCGCCAGCAGCATCTTGCGGAAGCTTTCGGCGGCGGCTTCCTGGCGGTCGCGGAACTGAAGCTTGTCGAGCTTGGTGACGCCGTCGACGAGCTCGGCGACGGTGGGCCCGAACTCTTCGGTCAGCTGCTCGTGACTGAGCTCGGTGTCTTCCAGCGTGTCGTGCAGGATGGCCGCGATCAGCGTCTCGACATCGAGCCCCTGTTCGGCCAGCACCTTGGCCACCGCGACTGGATGGGTGATGTAGGGCTCGCCGGATTTGCGGGTCTGGCCGGCATGCGCGGCGGCGCCGAGACGCCAGGCCTTGCGCAGCTGCGCGCGCTGTTCGTCGCTCAGGTACGCGGCCGCGCGCTCCAGCTCGAGGACGTACTCCGGCACCTCGTCGGTGGATACCGGCGGAGGCGCGACGGTCTTCGGGCTGGTGACGCGATCGAACGAACTCATTACGACCGACTATACGTCCGCGTCCCGACCACGCAACGTTTTCAGCGGCAGCGTCCGGCCGCCGGTTCGTCGCGAGCCATGAAGCGTGACGAGGCTCAGAAACGACAAACCCCGCCGAGGCGGGGTCTGTTCATCACGCGACGATCGAACTGATCAGTCGTCGCCCTTCGACAGGTCGTCGTCGGCGACCACTTCCGCGGCGGCCCACTCCAGCGCCTCGCGCTCCTTGCGCTCGCGCTCGGCCTTCTCGACCGCGTCGATGTATTCGTTGTCGATGCGGCGCGCGGCGATCTCGCGCAGCGCCAGCACGGTCGGCTTGTCGTTCGCTTCGTTCTCGAGCTGGGCGTCGACGCCGGCGGCGAGCTGGCGGGCGCGCTTGGAGGCCATCATGACGAGCTCGAAGCGGTTGTCGACGACCTGCAGGCAGTCTTCTACGGTGATGCGGGCCATGGGGCTCCCGGCGGCCGGACGGCACGCCACGTGATGCGAAAGGGGGTCGCAGTGTAGGGCCGGCCTGTCGAGGAGGCAAGCCTTTCCTTTGGAATCAGTCAGTTAGCCGGCGACCGGCCGCTCAGGACGGGTCGTCGACCAGCAGCGCGGTGATCAGACGCGAATGCCGCGCGACCTGCGGGTCGCGGCGCAGGCGGCTCGCGGTGAAGATCGCGCACATCTCCGACACCGCGGTCTCGAAGTCCTCGTTCACGAC
Source organism: Lysobacter claricitrinus (assembly GCF_045866565.1). NCBI lineage: Bacteria > Pseudomonadati > Pseudomonadota > Gammaproteobacteria > Lysobacterales > Lysobacteraceae > Lysobacter > Lysobacter claricitrinus. The sequence continues at coordinate 77,972 of NZ_BAAFZV010000001.1, forward strand.
GAGGTAGTCGAACTCGCCGTAGTGACTCATCTCGTCACGGGCGGCGGCGAGACGCTGCGCGATCACGTCTTCGCTGTCCTGCCCGCGCTTGCGCATGCGCTCGTCCAGCGCGGCACGCGACGGCGGCAGGATGAAGACGGAAATCGCGTCCGGCACCTTGGCGCGGACCTGGCGGGCGCCCTGCCAGTCGATCTCGAGCAGGACGTCGCGGCCCGCGTTGAGCTGCGGCTCGACCGACTGCCGCGCCGTGCCCTTCCAGTCGCCGTGCACGCGGGCATGCTCGAAGAAGTCGCCGGCCGCGACCATCGCCTGGAACTCCTCGGCGGTGACGAAGTGGTAGTGCTCGGCGTGGCGTTCACCCGGCCGCGGCGCGCGCGAGGTGAACGAGATCGACAGCGAGATGTTCGGGTCGCGGGCGAGCACCGCGTTGACGATGCTCGATTTGCCCGCGCCCGAGGGTGCCGCGACGATGAAGAGGGTTCCGCGCATGGGCCGGTTCTGGTCTGCGGGTGTCGGCGGGGCCGGGCTGCCGAATCCTACCCGCTCCTGCGGAGCGGCGGTCCGGACGGGCCGTGGCTATTCGATGTTCTGGACCTGCTCGCGGATCTGGTCGATCAGCACCTTGAGGTCGATCGCGGCCGCCGAGGTGCGGCTGTCGACCGACTTGCTGCCCAGCGTGTTCGCCTCGCGGTTGAACTCCTGCAGCAGGAAGTCGAGCCGGCGACCGACGGCTTCCTTCAGCTTCAACACGCGACGCGCTTCCGACAGGTGGGCGTCCAGGCGGTCCAGCTCCTCGTCGACGTCGAGCTTCTGCAGCGCGAGCACCAGTTCCTGTTCGAGACGACCGGGGTCGACCGGCGTCGGCAGGTCGGCCAGGCGCGCTTCCAACCGCGTGCGCTGCCCTTCGCGGATCGCCGGGATGCATTCGCGGACGACTTCGCGGATGGCCGCGATGCCGTCGATGCGTTCGGTGATCGCCTGCGCGAGCTTGGCGCCTTCGCGTTCGCGCGAGGCGACGAATTCGTCGAGCGTGCGATCGAGCAGCCCCAGTGCGTCGGCATGCAGTGCGACGGGATCGATGCCCTCGCCCTTCACCACGCCGGGGATCTGCAGCAGCTGCGAGAAATCGGTGCGCAGGCCCGGGAAGTCGGTTTCGAGTTCGCGCGACAGGCGCGCGAGCTCGGCCAGGCGGTCGCGATTGACCTGCAACGCCCCGCCGCCGTCTGCAGCACGCAGGCGGAAACTGACGTCGACCTTGCCGCGGCTGATTCGCGCGCCGATGCGTTCGCGCAGGGCGGGCTCGAGCGCGCGCAGCTCGTCGGGCAGTCGCGTGGCGATCTCGAGGAAACGGTGGTTCACCGAGCGCAGTTCGCAGGCGAGCGTGCCCCACGGCGTGATGGATTCGCCGCTCGCGAAGGCGGTCATGCTGCGGATGGACATGCGGTTCGCTGCCGGTACTGCGGGGCGTGGATGGTACGCTCACGCGCCGTCGCCCGGATATCGCCGCCCATGAGCGCGACCGCTCCTTTCGCCCGTCCATCCGGGCGCGCGCCCGATGCACTGCGCCCCATCCGCATCACCCGCGGGTTCACCAAACATGCCGAAGGCTCGGTGCTGATCGAGTTCGGCGAGACGCGCGTGCTGTGCACCGCGACGGTCGAATCGAAGGTGCCGGGCTTCCTGCGCGGCAAGGGCGAAGGCTGGGTCACGGCCGAGTACGGCATGCTCCCGCGCTCGACCAACACCCGCAACGACCGCGAGGCCTCGCGCGGCAAGCAGGGCGGGCGCACGCTCGAGATCCAGCGACTGATCGGCCGCTCGCTGCGCGCCTGCGTCGACCGGCGCGCACTCGGCGAACGCACGATCACGCTCGACTGCGACGTGCTCCAGGCCGATGGCGGCACGCGCACCGCGGCGATCACCGGCGCCTATGTCGCGCTGGTCGATGCCGCGCAGTGGCTGCTCGCGCGCGGCGAGATCAAGCGCGATCCGGTCGTCGGCGCGGTGGCCGCCGTGTCGGTCGGGGTGTATCGCGGCGTGCCGGTTCTCGACCTCGACTACGCAGAGGACAGCGACTGCGACACCGACATGAATGTCGTGATGAACGACGGCGGTGGTTTCATCGAGTTGCAGGGCACGGCGGAAGGCCACGCGTTCCGGCGCGACGAGCTCAACGCGCTCACCGACCTGGCCGAGCGCGGAATCGCGCAGCTCGTCGCATTCCAGCGCGAGGCGTTGGGTCGCTGATCCACCCGGCGTACACCCGCCGGGCGTCAGGATGACGCGCATGAAGGTCGTCGTCGCCAGCGGCAACCCCGGCAAGCTCGCCGAGTTCGAGCGCCTGCTCGCGCCGCTGGGGTTCGACTGCGTCGCGCAGGGCGAACTCGGTGTCGAGGACATCGACGAAACCGGCCTGTCGTTCGTCGAGAACGCGCTGCTGAAGGCACGCCACGCCGCGCGCGTGACCGGCCTGCCCGCGTTGGCCGACGACTCGGGGCTTTGCGTCGATGCGCTCGACGGCGCGCCCGGCCTGTATTCCGCGCGTTACGCCGGGGAGCCGGCGGATCCCGCCGCGAACATCGACAAGCTGCTCGGCGAACTGCACGGCCGCGCCGACGATGAGCGCGGCGCGTACTTCCACGCCGCCATCGTGCTGCTGCGCCATGCGACCGACCCGCGACCGCTGATCGCCGAAGGCAGCTGGCACGGGCGCATCCTCGAATCGCGGCGAGGCGCCGGCGGGTTCGGCTACGACCCGGTGTTCCTCGACGTCGAACGTGGCGTGTCCGCGGCCGAGCTCGACGCCGACACCAAGGCGCGCGTCAGCCACCGCGGGCGCGCGGTCGACGTATTGCGATCCCGCCTGGCGGACTGGAGGTCGGCATGAGCATGCTTCGGGAAGACCTCGACGTCGGTTGGCAGTCGCGCATCGTGGCGATCGTCGCGGCGAGCGTGGCGACGGTGATCGCCTCCGTGGTCGCGGGCCTCGCCGCGGGGCCGATGGTCGCCACCGTCGTGCTGCTCGCGATGGCGCTGGCGGTGATGTCGCGCGTGCAATGGGCGGCGCTGGACGGGCCGGCATTGCTTCTGCGCGACGCCAGGACGGGTTATGCGTTCCGGCAGCTGCCCGCGCGACAGGTCACGCAGTTGCGCTACCGGCGCACGCTGCTGCCGTGGTGCCGGCTGCGGCTGGAGGCCGACCGGTTCGGCGTCGGACTGGTGCTCACCGGGCCGTCGCCATCGCATCCGACAGCGCGGGCAATCGCACTGTGGTTGATCGTGCACGGTCGACGCCGCACACGGATCGATACACCGCTGCTCGACGCGCTGGCCGGCATGCCGGAGCATGGTCCGACCCGGCAGCCGCACGACGCCTCACCCGCATGAGCCTCACCACCCCGCCGCTCTCGCTCTACGTGCATGTGCCGTGGTGCGTGAAGAAGTGTCCGTATTGCGACTTCAATTCCCACGAAGGCCGCGGCGCGCTTCCGCTCGCGCAGTACGTCGACGCGTTGATCGCCGACCTCGACTTCGATCTTCCGCTGGTCTGGGGACGCACGATCCGCACCGTATTCTTCGGCGGCGGTACGCCGAGCCTGATGCCGGCGGACCTCGTCGACCGCTTCCTGCAGACCGCCAGCTCGCGCCTGCGTTTCGCGCCGGACTGCGAGATCACGCTCGAAACCAATCCCGGCACGTCCGAGTACGGCAAGCTCGCCGATTACCGCGCCGCGGGCGTCAACCGCCTCAGCTTCGGTGTGCAGAGCTTCGACGACGGCTGCCTGGAACGACTCGGCCGCATCCATGATTCCGCGCAGGCGGCCACCGCGATCCGCCAGGCGCAGGACGCCGGCTTCGACGAACTCAATCTCGACCTGATGTACGCGCTGCCGGGGCAGGACCTCGCGATGGCCGAGCGCGACGTCGCCCGCGCGATCGAACTCGCGCCGACGCACATCTCGCATTACCAGCTCACGCTCGAGCCCAACACGGTGTTCGCCGCGCGTCCGCCCAGGCAGTTGCCGGACGACGACCTCGCCTGGGACATGCAGGAGCATTGCCAGTCCATGCTGGCGAAGGCCGGCTACGGCCACTACGAGACCAGCGCCTACGCCAGGCCCGGGCACCAGTGCGCGCACAACCTCAACTACTGGCGGTTCGGCGACTACCTCGGCATCGGCGCCGGCGCGCACGGCAAGATCACGCTCGGCGCGGAGCAGGCGATCCTGCGCCGCTGGAAGCACAAACACCCGGCGAAGTACCTCGAAACCGCGGGAACGGCCGCGGCGATCGGTGGCGACGAACGCGTCGAACCGGCACGCCGACCCTTCGAATTCATGCTCAACGCACTGCGCCTGCACGAAGGTTTCGCGTGGTCGCAGTTCGAATCGCGCACCGGACTGCCCCGCCATGCGATCGACGCGCCCATTACCGAAGCGCTCGAACGCGGCTGGCTCGCGCAGGACGCGGCGCGCGTCTGGCCCACCGACACGGGCCGTCGGTTCACCAACGACGTGTTGGAATTGTTCCTCGACGCGCCGGTCGAAGCTGACATCGGCGCCTGACCGTGGTTAGATCGTCTCAGTCAACGGGGAGAACTAGGTGTCCGTCCCATTTCCACCCCATCGGCGGATCCCGTCCGCAGACGCGATCGCGTCTGCGGCGCTGCCGCGGCGGGTACGGGACACCCTGGAGGCGGTGCATGCCGCCGTCTACGAGCTGGTGGTCGACCCGCTCGACCGCCTGATCCCGCACATCGAAGGTCGCTTCACGCACCTTCGCGACGCCGGCTCGCGCCACGCCGTGGGCGTGAGCTACATGGAGCAAGCGCAACTCCTGCTGAGGCGCCAGTCCGCTTTCATCGCGCAGTTCTCGCGCAACATCGACGCCGAGCTCGCCGGCCTGCGTGAAGTCGCACGGCAGCCGCAGCGCGCGCCCGACGCGATGCCGCTGATGCCGTCATTCGAGAACCTGCGACTGGTCGATGACGACGAAGCCGACGAGGTCACCGAGATCAAGGCGATCGCGCTGCGCCTGGAATCGCGCACGCCCCTTCCCATCCACCTGCTATGCCAGCGGTTCGCGGTGCTCGCCGAATCACCGGCGTTCGAACCGTCGCGACTGCCCGTCGGCCCGCAGCGCCTGTGCGAGCTGATGCTCGCCGCGGCCGAGTCGAACGGTTTCAGCCTGACGCTGCGCGTTGCGCTGCTACGCGAATTCGACCGCGCGATCCTCGGCGAATACGCGGGTGTCGCCGAATCCATCAACGACCTGCTGGTGCGGTTGCGCATCATGCCGGGCCTGTCGTTCGTGCCGTTGCGTCCGCGCGCGCGCGTAGCGACGACGTCGGGCGACGTGCTCTCGGCGGCCGCGGAACGCGAGCGTCCGCACACCGGCTGGACCGGTGCCGCGCCCAGCGAAGGCGACACGCCGACCTTCGAATTGCTGCAGGAACTGCTGGCGTCGCGGCGGTCGATGGCCGATCGCTTCCGCGGCGGCTTCGGCGGTGCCAATGCGAGTGGCGGGGGCGCAGGCGGCGGAACGCCGTCCGCTGACGGAAACACTGGCGCCGGCGGCCCCGGCGGTCCGTCGGCCGCCTTCGAAGCCGGCCGCACGACGGGCACGATCAGCACCAGTGCGCTCGCCGCCGCGACCGCGCGCCCGGAGCTTCCGACCGCCGTCGCGTTGCAACTTCTCGCATCCGCGGGCGACGACGTAGACGGCCTCGACATCGACGGCATCCGCCAATGGCTGCTGCTGCATGCGCGGCAGAAGCAGGGCGAAGCGGTTGCGCTGACGCGCGAAGACGCCGACATCTTCGAGCTGCTCGCATTGATGTACGCGCATCTCGAACGCGACATCCGTGCCGACGCGCCGGCGAAGACGATGCTCGATCGCCTGCGCCTGCCGCTGCTGCGACTGGCGCTGGCCGATCCCGGTTTCTTCCTGCGCGCCGCGCATCCGGCGCGCGAAGTGCTCAACGCCGTCGCCGAATCCGGCGCGCGCTGGTACGCGTCCGACGACATCGACCCGCAGCTGCTGCTGCAACTCGAACGCATCGTCGACGCCATCGCGCGCGCGCCCGACGACCTGTCCGGCGCGTTCCGCAGCGGCCTGTCGGCGCTCGAACAGCAACTGCAGGCGGTGGCGCGACGTTCGGAAATCGCCGAGCGCCGCAACGTCGAAGCCGCGCGCGGCAAGGACAAGCTCGCGGTCGCGCGTCGTCGCGCTGCGGACGTCATCGACAACGCATTGCAGTCGGTGCGCATGCCCGCGTTCCATCGCGGCATGTTGCGCAACGCCTGGGCCGATGTCCTCACCCTCGCGCACCTTCGCAATGACGAGGACAGCGCGGAGTGGACGTCGCTGGTCGAAGCCACCGATGAACTCGTGCACGCGGCCGCAGGCAAGGGCAGCGCCGGGCACGACCTCGTGCTGCTCGTCGACCAGTGGCTGTCGACGGTCGGCTACCACGCGGACGACGCCGCGCGCATCGCACGCATCCTCACCGGCACCGAAGACGAGGCCGGCGACGACGCCGCGACGCGCACCGAACTCGCGATGCGGCTCAAGTCGCGCGCGCGGCTGGGCGAAGAAACCGGTGCCGACGGTGACGGTAGCGGGCCGCTCGACGCCGAAGGCGAAGCGCAGGCGCGTCGCGTGCGCGACCTGCCGGCGGGCACGTGGTTCGATCTGCGTGGCGAACGCGGAGCGACCATGCGTCGGCGCCTGTCGTGGTTCAGCACGGTCACCGGCCAGACGCTCTTCGTGAATCCGCGCGGCCAGCGTGTCGCCGACGGCACGGTGGACGCGCTTGCGCGCGATCTCGCCGCGGGCCGCGCGCAGGTCGTGACTGCGGGAGACGGTCGCATCGTCGATCGCGCGTGGCGCGCCGCGCTGCAATCGCTGGGTGCCGGCGCGGGCGCCACACGCCGCCCGGAGCGCACCGCATGAACACCCTCGCCGACGAAGCACGCCGCAGCCGGCGGCGTCGCGTGGACGATCGCGTCGAAGTCATCGATGAGATGACCGGCGAGACGGTCGGCCAGCTCGGCAACGTGTCCGAAAGCGGCATGCTGCTGCTCGCCAGCGGCCCGCTGCGCGAAGACTGCCTGTACCAGTTGCGTTTCGTGCTGTCCGACCGCGCCGGCAATCGGCACCCATTCGAGGTCGGCACGCACCTGCTGTGGCAGAACGCCGCGGCCGCACCTGGCCAGGCGTGGACCGGTTTCCGTTTCCTCTCGCTCGACGACGGCCAGATCGACCGCCTGCGCGACTGGATCGACGCGCCCGGCGCGACCTACGTCTGATCGCGACGATGCAGTTGCGCCGGCTCGGGCCGGTGCAACGCAAACCCCTGCGCATGGTCGACACCGATCTCCGTGAGCATGCGGATGATGGCGTCGCTGTCGACCCACTCGGCCACCACCTGCATGCCGCGCTGATGGCCGATGTCGGTCACCGCGCGCACGATGGCGTGGCTCATCGGGTCGCTGGTGAGGTCCTGCACGAAGCTGCCGTCGATCTTGATGATGTCGACCGGCAGGTTCTTGAGGTACCCGAACGACGACATGCCGACGCCGAAGTCGTCGAGCGAAATGCGGCAACCGGCCTTGCGCAGCTGCCCCATGAAGCGCGAGACCTGCGCCAGGTTGCGCACCGCGAGCGTTTCGGTGATCTCGAAGCACAGGCGGCGCGGATCGATGCCGTGTTGCTCGATCAGCTCGAGGATGCGCGCGACGAAGGATTCGTCCTCGATGGTCGCGCCTGAAAGATTTATCGCCACCATCGACAGGCCGCGTCCTTCCGGATGCAGGTTGTCGATGTTCGCCAGCGCGGTTTCCACCACCCAGCGATCGATCGACGGCATCAGGCCGTAGCGTTCGGCCGCGGGAATGAAGGCGCCGGGCGGCACGATGCGATCGTCTTCATCGAGGAGCCGAAGCAGCAACTCGAGTCGCGTGCCGCCCGACAGGCTCTTGAGCGGATGCACTTCCTGGAAGTACAGGCGGAAGCGGTCGGCTTCCAGCGCCCAGCGCAGGCGATGCGCCCACTCCATCTCGGTACGACGCTGCGCCATCGCGTTGTCGCCGGTCGAGAAGAAGTGCACGCGATTGCGGCCGGCCTCCTTCGCCATGTAGCAGGCGCTGTCGGCCTGCGCGAACAGTTCCTTCAGGGAACTCGATGGATCCAGCAGCACGCCGCCGATACTCGCGGTGATGCCGTAGCTCGCCTGCTCCCACACGAAGGTGTAGCCGTCGATGTGCTGGCGCAGGCGTTCGGCCACCAGGCGCGCGGCGGCTTCGTCCTGCACGTCGCAGGCGAGCACGCCGAATTCGTCGCCGCCGAGTCGCGCGAGCACGTCGCCCGATCGCAACTGCTCACGCATCACCTGCGCGAGTTGCGACAGCAGCTGGTCGCCCGCGGCATGGCCCGAGGTGTCGTTGATCAACTTGAACTGGTCGAGATCGACGTACAGCAGCGCGTAGCGCGCGTGGCCCTGCGCCGAATGCGCGAGCGTGCGCTCCACATGGCGCTCGAACTCGCGACGGTTGTACAGCTCGGTCAGCGCGTCGTGCGAGGCCTGGTAGCTCAGCAGCTCGGTGAGCTGGCGCTGCTGCGAGATGTCCGATGCGACCACGAGCCGCTTCCACCGCCCGTTGATGCGTACGCGCGACATCGACACGCTGGCCCAGAAGCGGTCGCCGTTCGTGCTGCGCAACATCGCTTCGACGCTTTCCCAACCCGGATCCTCGACCTGCAGAACTTCCGCGCGACGGTGCGCATCCTCGAACAATGCGTCGATCGGCGTTCCGTCGACGTTCTCGCCGAGGCGAACGCGTGCGGCCTGGTTCGCGTACATGATGCGGCCGTCTTCCTCGCGCGCGAGCAGCACGAGCGCCGGAAGCAACTCGTTGACGACGCGGAAGCGCTCCTCGCTTTCGCGATAGCGATGGCTCATCGCTTCGCCGACTTCAAGTGCACGCCGCCGCGCACCGGCCAGCGCGGCGATCCACAGCGCGAACAGGACGCTGCCGGTGATTCCGGCGATCAGCAGCGGAAGGCTTTCGCGCACGTCGACGCGGCCATGGAGCGCGTCATGCATTTCCACGCGCCAGCGGCGACCGGCGAACGCGATGGTGTGGTTCTTCTGCCAGTCGCCCGCGCGCGGCGCGTCGCCGGGGCTGGAATCGAACACGATGGCGTTTGGCTGCGTGTCGACGTCGGTGACGCGCAGGTGCAATGCGCGACGCCACTCCGGACGGAACGCATCGGTCGCCAGCCGCGAGATGCGAAACGACATCGCGAGCGATCCGACGAAGCGTGCGCGTCGCGATTCCGGCGTCACCGGCGGCTCGCCCGGGCTGTAGGCCGGCAGGCGCAGCAGCAGGCCGTCGGGGACATGGTCGGGCGGATCCTGGATCAGCCGGAACGGCGCCGACATCACCGGCCGGTTGGTGTCGCGCGACTGCTGCAGAGCGACGAGGTTGGCCGGCTGCGTGCGCACATCGAGTCCGAGCACGCGCTCGTTGCCGGCACGCGGGGCGGTGTAGAGGGTCGGATAGTGCACACCATCGGCACGCATCTGCGGCACGGAATAGACGACGGCCTGCAGGCCCGGCAGGCGATGGCGCAGGTCGAGCGCGCGATAGAGGCGATCGAAACCCTGCAGGTCGACGTCGTGCGCCAGGAATCCCGTCTGCAGCGCGCGCAGGGCGAGGTCGTAGGAGCGCAGCTGCTCTTCCAGCGCGCCGATCTCGCCGTCGGCCAGCGCATCGAGCTGTTGTGCGTGTTCGAGGCGGGCGCGATGCAGCTGCGCGCCGACCAGGGCGGCGGTGAGCGCGAGGCCGACACCGAGTGCGACCAGGCTCGCGGCCCACGCGCGACGCGGGCGACGCACCGCACTGCGCGACGTACCGGCGGATCGGTCAGAATCCACGTCGTCGTCCCACGATGCTGTCGACATGACCGATCCTTCGCTCCCGTCCCTGTACGCCCGCCACGTCGAAGTACTTGCCGCGCGGACCGCCGTCGCGCTCGAGCGGGGTGGCTTCGACCACCTCGTCGTTCCCAGTGGCAGCCTGCACTACCAGGCGTTCGACGACCGTGACTACCCCTACGCGGTCAACCCGCAATTCAAGGCGTGGCTGCCGCTGGTTCGCAACCCCGGAAGCTGGCTGGTCGCTACCCCGGGTCAACGGCCGAAACTGATTTATCTTCAGCCCCGCGACTACTGGCACGTTGTTCCCCAGGCGCCCCGGGGTTGGTGGGTCGACCATTTCGACATCGTGGTGATCCGGACTGCGGAAGAAGCGGCGAACCACCTGCCCCCTCCCGGCAGGTGCGCGATCGTCGGTGAGCCGCAGAGCGCGCTCGGCGAGTATGCCCCGAACAATCCGCCCGCGGTCGTCGCGTACCTTGAATACCATCGCGCATTCAAGACGCCGTACGAGATCGCGATGATGCGCGAAGCATCGCGCATCGGTGTCCGCGCACATCGCGCGGCCGAGGCCGCGTTCCGCGAAGGGCTCTCCGAGTTCGACATCCACCTCGCCTATTGCGCGGCGGCCCGGCAGGACGCCAACGACCTGCCTTACGGCAACATCGTCGCGCTCAACGAGCATGGCGCGGTGCTGCACTACACCGAACTCGATAGCGATGCGCCGGCCGACATCCGCAGCTTCCTGATCGATGCGGGCGCATCGTTCGGCGGCTATGCCTGCGACATCACGCGCACCTATGCACGCGACACCAACGGCGAGTTCCAGGCGCTGATCAACGACGTCGACGCCGCGCAGCGTGGCATGTGCGCGCAGGTGCGCTCCGGCATGGATTACCGCCAGCTGCACCTCGGCGCGCACTTGGCGCTGGCCCGCGTGCTGCGCGAGCACGGCGTGCTGCGGGTATCGCCCGAAGCCGCGGTGGAAACCGGCGTCAGCGGCACGTTCTTCCCGCACGGCATCGGTCACGGCATCGGCCTGCAGGTGCACGACGTCGCGGGCTTCGCGGCGGACGACGCGGGCGGCGCGACGTTGGCGAAGCCCGAAGGTCATCCCTACTTGCGCCTGACGCGCACGCTGGCGCCGGGCATGGTGGTGACGATCGAGCCGGGCCTGTACTTCATCGACATGCTGCTCGACGACCTGCGCGCCGGGCCGCATGCCGGCAGCGTCGACTGGGTACGCGTCGACGCGTTCCGCCCGTACGGCGGCATCCGCATCGAGGACGATGTCGCCTGCACCGACGGCGAGCCGCTGAACCTGACGCGCGACGCGTTCGCCGCCGCCTGATCAGCGCGCAAACGCGACCGCCTTCATCCCGATCCAAACGGCGGCGAGGCCGAGCACCACGCTCGCGACGACATATCCCGTCGCGAGCGCGGCGTCGCCGCGGCGGATCATGAGCATCGTCTCCAGGCCGAACGCCGAGAACGTGGTGTAGCCGCCGAGGACGCCGGCGACCAGCACCAGGCGCGCCGGGCCGTTCAGACCGGGAAGCTGCTCGGCGATCGCGGCGAACAGGCCGATGAGCAGGCAGCCCGACACGTTGATCGCGAGCGTGCCGACCGGAAAGCGCCACGCCGTCGACGTCGCCAACAGCGCGGCGCCGACCGCATGACGCGTCATTGCACCCAACGCACCGCCGATGCCGACTAGGAACAGGTCGCGCATGTCAGCCCGTCGGCTCCGGTTCGAAGTCCAGCGATGCGGAATTGATGCAGTAGCGCAGGCCGGTCGGCGGCGGGCCGTCGGGGAAAACGTGGCCCAGGTGCGATTCGCAGTGCGCGCACTTCACTTCGACGCGGCGCATGCCGTGGCTCTCGTCCGCATGCTCGGCGACCGCGTCCGGCGTCGCCGGGCGCACGAAGCTCGGCCATCCGCTGCCAGAGTCGTATTTGTCGACCGAGAGAAACAGCCGCGATCCGCAGGCGACGCAGGTGTAGGTGCCCGCTGCCTTGTGGTTCCAGAACTTGCCGGTGAACGCGCGCTCGGTGGCGGAGCACCGGCATACCGCGTACTGCTCCGGAGTGAGTTTCGCGCGCCATTCCTCGTCCGTCGGCGCCCGCGCGATGTCGTTCCGCGTGTCGTCTGAACTCATGCCGCCTCCACTTCGAAAACCCGATCCTGCCGCGTTGCCGCCCCGTCGGGGATACGGCAAGCTACCCGCCCGATGGCCGGAACGCCATTCATCTAGACGGATGCCCCGCGTGCGACCGACTTTCCGCCTGCTCCCGTTATCGCTGTGCATCGCCATCGCCCTTCCCGCGATGGCAGCCGAGGAGCCGGAGGACTGGAGCCTGTGTCCGCTGCGCGATGCCGTGCCGACGTTCGAAGGGGTCGGTACGCCGACCTCCGGCGACACCAGCACGCGCATGACGCAGCCCACCGACATCGAGGGCGACACGCTGCAGGGCTCGGAATCGGCGGACACGCTGGTGCAGGGCAACGTGCAGCTGCGTCGCGGCGACCAGTTCCTCGGCACCGACCGCCTGACCTATAACCAGACCTCGGGCGACTACCGTGCCGAAGGCAGCGTGCGGTACCAGGATTCGGGCATGCGGATCGTCGCCAAGAGCGCCGAGGGCAACCAGGAATCCGACACCCACACGATCAACGACCTGCAGTACCAGCTGATGCGTCGGCGCGGCAACGGCGGTGCCGAGAAGATCACGCTGAAGGACCAGACCGGCGCGCTGTTCGGCGGCACCTACTCCACCTGCGACCCCGGCCAGCGTGCATGGGAGCTGCGTGCGAGGGAAATCGACATCGACCTCGCCAAGGGCCGCGGCGTCGCGCACAACGCCACGCTGCGCGTCGGCAAGGTGCCGGTGCTGTACGTCCCGTGGTTCGCGTTCCCGACCGACGACCGCCGCCAGACCGGCCTGCTGTATCCGTCGATCTCCAGCTCGAACCGCAACGGCTTCGACTGGAAACAGCCGATCTACCTCAACCTCGCGCCGAACTACGACGCGACGCTCTACCCGCGCTACATGAGCAAGCGCGGCCTGCACCTGGGCGCCGAATTCCGCTGGCTGTACGAGCAGGGCAGCGGCACCGTCTACGGCGCCTGGATGCCGAAGGACGACCTGCCGGGCCGCCGCCCGGAGCGCTACCTCGAAGACCTCAACGGCACGCCGATTCCCGGCGCGACGCTGCCCGACAGCAATCGCGGCCAGTTCGGCCTGACCGCCATCCACAACTTCGATGCCACCTGGTACGCCAGCGCGAACCTCGGCTGGGTCAGCGACACGCATTACCTCGAAGATTTCAGCAACAGCCTGTACGGCGTTTCCAGCTACTTCGTACACAGCGAGACCGGCGTGTTCGGTCGCGGCCGTTACTGGAATGCCGGCCTGACCGCCGACCATTACCAGCTCGCCGACTACACGCTGAGCGATGCCAACCTGCCGTACGACCGCCTGCCGCGCCTGTACGGCCACTGGGCGCAGCCGTTCGGTCGCTGGCTGGAAGCCGGTGTCGACGCCGAGGCCGTGCGTTTCCAGCACGTCACCTATGACAATCAAGCCGGGCAGTTCGATGGGTCGCGCCTTGACCTCAAGCCCTACGTCGCCGCCAACTTCGACGGCGCGAGCTGGTTCCTGCATCCGAAGCTGGCCTGGCGCTACACCGACTGGCAGCTCGACAACGAGTGGCAGACGCGCACCGCGACGCCTGTCACCAACCTCTCGCCGTCGCGCAGCCTGCCGATCGCCTCGGTCGACGCCGGCATGTACTTCGACCGCGACACGACGGTGTTCGGCACGCGCTACCTGCAGACCTTCGAGCCGCGCCTGTTCTATCTGAACGTCCCGTATCGCGACCAGAACGGCATTCCGCTGTTCGACACCGCGCCGATGACGTTCAGCTGGGGCCAGCTGTTCCGCGACAACCGCTACACGGGACCGGACCGCCAGACCGACGCCAACCAGCTCACCGTCGCGGCGACCACGCGCTTCATCAGCGAGAACGACGGCCGCGAGCGGTTGTCGCTCAGCCTGGGCCAGATCCGTTACTTCGAGGACAGCCGCGTCTTTCTTCCGGGCGCCGAGTCGCCGGTGTCGCAGGGCAAGTCTGCATGGGTCGCGGAAGCCAGCTTCGCGCCGAGCGATCGCTGGCTGATAAACGGCGCCTACCAGTGGGATCCGAAGATCCATGGCCAGGACCTCGCGAGCCTGCGCGCGCGCTACCTCGTGGGCGACCGCGGCATCGTCAACTTCGGCTACCGCTATCGCCGGAACACCACGTTCAACCCGGCGGTCGGCGGCAGCCCCGATCTCGTTCGCCAGGCGGATGTCTCGTTCCTGTACCCGATCACCGACAACTGGAGCGTGGTCGGCCGGTACTACTACTCGCTGCTCGACAAGAAGCCGCTCGAGGAGATCGCGGGCGTCCAGTGGGAAAGCTGCTGCCTCGCCGTCCGCGCCGTCGCCCGCCGCTACCTGCGCGACCGCACGGGCGACCTGAACAACTCTCTCCAACTGGAAGTTGAACTGAAGGGTCTGGGGTCGGCCGGGCAGAAGACGGAGCGCGTATTGCGCCGTGCTATCCTCGGTTACGACCGCGACGACCTGTATCTCGTCCCGCCGCAGACGGTGAGTCCGCCCGTCAACAACGGCACCTCCACGACTTCCGACCCGACCCCATGAAGACAACCTCCCGCCCGGTGAAGACGCTGCTTGCGTGCCTGCTGTCCGCCACGCTGCTCGCGCCCGCGTTCGTTCCGCTCACCGCCGTCGCGCAGCAGCAGTCGCAGACGCTCGATCGCATCGCCGCCGTGGTGAACGAGGACGTCGTCCTGCGCAGCGAGCTCGATCGCGCCGTCGCGAACATCCGCTCGCAGTACGCCGGCAAGGAAAACCAGCTTCCGCCCAACGACGTGCTCGAACGCCAGGTGCTCGAGCGCCTGATCCTGAGCAAGCTGCAGGTCGCGCGCGCCGAGGAAACCGGCATCCGCGTCAACGACGAGGAAGTCGACCAGGCGATCGCCGCGGTCGCGCAGCAGAACAACGTCGGCGTCGAGCAGTTGCGCCAGCGCGTCACCGCCGACGGCTCGACCTACGCCGATTTCCGCGCGTCGATCCGCGAGGAGCTGCTGATGCAGCGTCTGCGCCAGCGCTTCGCGCAGAGCCGCGTCAACGTCAGCGAAGCCGAGATCGAATCGGCGATGGCCGCTACCGCCCAGACGGGCAAGCAATACCACCTTGCGCACATCCTCGTGTCGCTGCCCGACGGCGCGACCGCGGAGCAGATCGACACCGCGCAGAAGAAGATCGACGGCATCAAGGGCCTGATCGACCGCGGCGAGCTCGACTTCCAGGCCGCGGCCGTGCGCTACTCCGACAGCCCGAACGCGCTGGAAGGCGGCGACCTCGGCTGGCGCGCGGCGGATGAAATCCCGAATGCGTTCGCGCAGCTGGTCAACAACCTGCAGCCGGGCCAGGTCACCGCGCCGATCCGCGGCCCCAGCGGCTTCCAGCTGCTGCGCCTGGTCGAAGTGCGCGACGCCTCGCAGGGTCCGGCGCAGATGGTCACGCAGTACCACGGCCGCCACATCCTGATCCGCATCGGCGACGGCAAGACCGACGACCAGGCGCGCGCCGAGGCCGAAACGCTGGCCGCACGCCTTGCCGGCGGCGCGGACTTCGCCGAGCTCGCCAAGGCGAACTCGCAGGACCAGAACTCGGCCGCACGCGGTGGCGACCTCGGCTGGTTCACCGCCGACGAATTCGGCCCCGAGTTCCGCAGCCAGGTCACGCTGCTTGGCGACAACCAGGTCTCCAAGCCGTTCCGCACGCAGGCCGGCTGGCACGTCCTGCAGCGTCTCGGCACCCGCGAGGCCAACGTCGGCGACCAGAACCGTCGTGCACAGGTCGCGGAAACGCTGGGCCGTCGCAAGCTCGAGGACCAGTGGAACCTCTACCTGCGCGAGCTGCGCGGCGAAGCCTATGTCGATGTGCGCGTCGGCGCGCAGGCCACGCCGGCGCCGGCCGCAGCGCCGGCGACCACGCCCGCGCCACCTGCGCCGGCATCCGGCGGCTGAGTGACCTCGCCCCGGCTCGCGCTGGTCCCGGGTGAGCCGGCCGGCGTCGGGCCGGAGTTGTGCGTCGCCCTTGCCGGGCGACCCCGCAGTCATGCGCTGATTGCCTACGCCGACCCCGGCGTGCTCGAAGCCGCCGCGCGCCGCGCCGGCCAACCGCTCCGACTCGTCGATCCCGACGACGCCGACGCCGCCCGCGCCGGCGCGCTCGGGATCGTTCCGTTTCCGGTCGCACAGACCGTGGAGCCCGGGCATCTCGAAGTCGCCAACGCGCGATCGGTGATCGATGCGCTGACCGCAGGGGCCCGCGCCTGCCTCGATGGAACGCTCGACGGCCTCGTCACCGGGCCTGTCCACAAGGCGGTCGTCAACGACGCCGGCATCGCCTATTCCGGCACCACCGAGCTGCTCGCCACGCAGGCCGGCTGCGAGGTGGTGATGATGCTGGGCCACGACGCGCTGCGCGTCGCGCTCGCGACCACGCATCTCCCGTTGCGCGACGTGCCCGACGCGATCACGCGCGACCGTCTGGCCCGCACGCTGCGCATCGTCGACGCGGCGCTGCGACGCGACTTCGGCATCGCATCGCCGTGCATCGCGGTGCTCGGCCTCAATCCGCACGCCGGCGAAGACGGGCATCTGGGGCGCGAGGAGATCGACGTCATCGAACCGGTGATCGAACGCCTGCGTGCGGACGGGCTGTGGCTCGCAGGTCCGTTGCCGGCGGATACCGCATTCCTGCCCCAGAAGCTCGCGGGCTTCGACGCAGTGCTCGCGATGTATCACGACCAGGGCCTGCCCGTGCTGAAGTTCAGCGGCTTCGAGCGCGCCGTGAACATCACGCTCGGCCTGCCGTATCCGCGCGTCGCGGTCGACCACGGCACCGCGCTCGACCTCGCCGGCCGCGGCCGCGCCGATCCGTCGAGCCTGTTCGCCGCCGCCGACCTGTGCGCGCGCCTCGCCGCGCAACGCCGCTCCATTCGCGCCTGACGACGTCGCGCCGGCGCCGGTCGCGCATCGCGGACGCGGGCTACGGGATAATCGCGGCATGACCACGAGCCACTTCACCGAGCCGCCGAAGAAGCGCCTCGGCCAGCACTTCCTGCACGAGCGCGGGATCATCTCGAAGATCGTGCAGGCCGTGGATCCGCAGCCGGGCGACCGGCTTGTCGAGATCGGCCCCGGCCAGGGCGCAATCACGTTCCCGTTGCTCGAGCGCCACCACGAACTCACCGTCATCGAGTTCGACCGCGACCTCATCGCGCCGCTCACCGAGGCGGCGCAGAACCTTGGCACGCTGCACGTCATCCATTCAGACGTGCTGAAGGTCGATTTCACCGCGCTCGCCGACGGCGGCACCATCCGGCTGGTGGGCAACCTGCCCTACAACCTGTCGTCGCCGATCCTGTTCCATGCGCTGGAGCACGCGCCCGTCGTGCGGGACATGCACTTCATGTTGCAGAAGGAAGTCGTCGACCGCATGGCGGCCGGCCCCGGCAGCAAGGTGTACGGGCGCCTGGGCGTGATGCTGCAGGCGTATTGCCGCGTCACCGCGTTGTTCGACGTGGCGCCCGGCGCGTTCCGACCGCCGCCGAAGGTGGACTCCGCGGTCGTGCGCCTCGTGCCCAAGCCTGCCGGGGACATCGCCGTGATCGATCGGGCCCTGTTCGCGCGCGTTGTCCACGACGCGTTCAACCAGCGCCGCAAGACCCTGCGCAACGCGCTGTCCAAGATCTGCGATGCCGACGCGATCATCGCCGCGGGACTCGACCCGCAGCATCGCGCCGAGCAGATACCGGTCGATGGCTTCATCGCGCTGGCCAATTCGCTCGCGCGCACCAATGCGTGAAGCCCGCGCGGTTCCGTCGCCGTGCGCGTGCACGTAAACTCGGGCGGATGAACGACGGCAATTCCCACGCGATCGGCGTCGAAGTACAGGCGCATTACGTCGAAAGCGAATCCGCGCCCGAACAGGACCGCTACGTGTTCGCCTACACGGTGCGCGTGCAGAACCACGGCACGGTCGCCGCGCGCCTGCTCGGACGGCACTGGATCATCACCGACGCGCACGGCCAGACGCGCGAGGTCGATGGCGACGGCGTGGTCGGCCACCAGCCGCAGCTGGAGCCGGGGCAGGCCTTCGAATACACGTCCGGCGCGGTTCTCGAAACCGACCTCGGCACCATGCACGGCAGCTATCGCATGCAGGCCGAGGACGGCACGCGCTTCGAAGCACCGATCCCCGCGTTCACCCTCACCGTGCCGCGCACGCTGCACTGACCGCGCATGACGGTCTGGGCCATCGGCGATCTCCAGGGCTGCTACGACGCCACGCAGCGCCTGCTCGAACGCATCGCCTTCGATCCGTCGAAGGATCGCCTGTGGTTCTGCGGCGACCTGGTCAATCGCGGCGGCCAGTCACTGGAGACGTTGCGGCTGGTGCATTCGCTGCGCGAGCAGAGCGTCGTCGTGCTCGGCAATCACGATCTTTCGCTGCTCGCGATCGGCGAGCGCCGCGAAGAAGAGCAGCGCAAGGTCAATCCGGATCTCCTGAGCATCGTCACCGCGCCGGATCGCGACGAGCTGCTCGCGTGGTTGCGCAAGCAGAAGCTCATGCACGTCGACCGCGAACTCGGCTGGTCGATGCTGCATGCGGGCATCGCGCCGAAGTGGACGATCTCCATGGCCGAACGCCATGCGCGCGAGGTCGAGAAGGTGCTGCACGGCGACCAGTACGGCCGACTGCTCAAGCACATCTACGGCGATGCACCGGCGTGGAATCCGCGGCTTGCGGGGATCGATCGCTGGCGCGCGATCATCAACATCTTCACCCGCATGCGCTTCTGCAGCCCGCGCGGACGCATCAGCTTCGACGACAAGGGCGCGCCCGGCACGCAGCCGGTCGGCCTGTACCCGTGGTACGAAGTGCCGGGCCAGGCGCCGCGCGACCTCAAGATCGTCTGCGGCCACTGGTCGGCGCTGAACCTCTTCATCGGTCACGGCGTGCACATGATCGACACAGGCGCGGTGTGGGGCGGCAAGCTCAGCGCGCTGCGCCTGGATACCGACGAGCTGCAGCTTGCACAGGTCGCGGGGCGCGACGTCCCGGCACAACCGCCGAAACCGCGCCCGCAGAACCGCGACGGGCGACGCGACCACCGGGGCGGCCAGCGCGATCGCGGCCAACAGCAGCAGCGGCCGCCGCGCAACGATCCGAAACCGCAGAACGGCTGACGCATTTCGCCGAATCAACGGGCCGACGGCGCGCGTCCGATGTCGCCGCCACTGCGCGGGCGATCAGCGGCGCTCGAGATCCACGAAGTCGAACGCGAAGGCGTGCTGCGCATCCGCGGCATGGTGCTCGCGCGCCACCTCGCACCACTGACTCGCATCGAACGCCGGAAAATGGGCGTCCGCGCGCGGCACCGCGGTGTCGACGAGCGTGAGGTGCAGTGTCGTGGCGATCGGCAGCGTCGCCTCGAAAACGCCGCGACCGCCGATCACCGCGAGTTCCGCAGCGCCATCGGCCTCTGCGAGCGCTATCGCCTCGTCGACGCTCGCCACGGCGTCCATGCCCTCGAATGGCACGCGACCACTGCGTGTGAGCACCAGGTTGCGTCGCCTCGGCAATGCGCGGCCAAGTGATTCGGCGGTCAACCGCCCCATCAGGATCGGCTTGCCCAACGTCAGCGCCTTGAAGTGCTTGAGATCGTCGGGCAGGTGCCACGGAAGGCGGTTGTCGACACCGATCGCGCGTTCGCGATCGAACGCGACCACGAGCGAAATGCGCATCAGACCGCCACCGGCGCCTTGATCGCCGGATGCGGGTCGTAGCCTTCGATCGCGATGTCATCGAACGTGAAATCGAACAGGTCGGTGACGTCCGGATTGAGCACGAGCTTCGGCAACGCGCGCGGTGTGCGCGTCAGCTGTTCGCGCGCCTGATCGACATGGTTCGAATACAGGTGCGCATCGCCGAGCGTGTGCACGAAGTCGCCGACGCCGAGCCCGCACACCTGCGCGACCATGTGCGTGAGCAGCGCATAGCTCGCGATGTTGAACGGGATACCGAGGAAGATATCACCGCTGCGCTGGTAGAGCTGGCAGCTGAGTTTTCCGTCGGCCACGTAGAACTGGAACATGGTGTGGCACGGCATCAGCGCCATCTTCGGCAGGTCGGCGACATTCCAGGCGCTCACGATCAAACGTCGCGAATCGGGATTGCGCTTGATCTCGTCGACGACCCATTTGATCTGGTCGATCTCGCGGCCGTCGCTGCCGGTCCAGCGTCGCCACTGCTTGCCGTAGACGGGGCCGAGCTCGCCGTCGGCGTCGGCCCATTCGTCCCAGATGCTGACCTTGTTGTCGCGCAGGTAGGCGACGTTGGTGTCGCCCTTCAGGAACCACAGCAGCTCGTGGAGGATCGAACGAAGGTGCAGCTTCTTCGTCGTGACGAGCGGAAACCCCTGCGCAAGATCGAAGCGCATCTGCCAGCCGAACACGCTGCGCGTGCCGGTGCCGGTGCGATCGGCCTTGACCGTGCCGTGGTCGAGCACGTGCTGCAGCAGGTCGAGGTAGGCGCGCATGCGATCAGTCCGGCGTCGATGCGAGCTGCGGCTGCACCGTGGGCGCGCTGCGCGAGCGCCACAGGCAATACAGGCCGAATGCGAACACCGGCAGCTCCAGAACCTGCCCCATCGTCAGCCAGCCGAACGCGAGGTAGCCGAGTTGCGCATCGGGCATGCGCACGAATTCGACGAGGAACCGGAACGTGGCGTAGAGCACCGCGAACAGTCCCGACACCGCCCAGCGCGGACGCGGCCGGCTCGAGAACCACCACAGTACCGACGCCATGACGACGCCTTCGAGCACCGCCTGGTACAGCTGCGACGGATGGCGCGCGAACGCGTCGAGCGCGCCCTTGGCGTGCAGCTCGCGCAATTGCTGCATCGTCATGGATGCGTAGGGCTGGTCGAGGCTGCGCGGAAAGATCACGCCCCAGCCGCCGCCGGTGAACTTGCCCCACAGCTCGCCGCCGATCCAGTTGCCGATGCGGCCGAAGCCGAGGCCCAGCGGTACCAGCGGCGCGACGAAATCCATGGCATCGATGAAATGCATGCGGCGTCGATGGCACCACAGGCCCACGCCGGCCATGACGCCGAGCAGGCCGCCGTGGAAGCTCATGCCGCCTTCCCAGATGCGCAGCAGCATCA
This sequence comes from Lysobacter claricitrinus, assembly GCF_045866565.1. Taxonomy (NCBI): domain Bacteria; kingdom Pseudomonadati; phylum Pseudomonadota; class Gammaproteobacteria; order Lysobacterales; family Lysobacteraceae; genus Lysobacter; species Lysobacter claricitrinus. The sequence continues at coordinate 99,223 of NZ_BAAFZV010000001.1, forward strand.
GCGGATTCCTGAGGAAGTCGCCGAACGCGTAGAACAGGATGTAGCCGATGCGCCCGCCGAGCACGACACCGAGCATCCCGTAGAACAGCAGGTCACCGAAGGCCTGCTCGTCGACGCCGGGCAGCCGGCCCGCGCGGATGCGCCGACGGCCGAGCATCCAGGCGGCGATGAACGCGAGCATGTACATCACCCCGTACCAGTGCACCTGCACCGGACCGAGGTGGAGGGCGATCGGGTCGATGTCGTGCAGATACGTCATCAGGTCGGGCCGATGGCGGAGAAGGCCGCCATTGTCGCCGCTCGGCAGGCTGTCGTCATAGGCCGCAAGGCCCGGCGCCGCGATTCAGAGCAGATGCGGGCGATCGGGCAGCTCGTTGGTGTCGACGTAGCCGGCCGGGCGCGCGAAATGCCGTTCGAGCAGCGCCGAAATCGCCTCGATCGCACGCATCACCCCGCCTTCGGTGTCGCCCGCGCGCATCGCGGTTTCCAGCCCGGTGCAGATCGCGGCCCATTCGTCGTCGGACACGCGGCCGTTGAAGCCGCGGTCGGCGACGATCTCGATCGCGCGGTCGGCCAGCAGCATGTAGACCAGCACGCCGTTGTTGGCGTCGGTGTCCCACGCGCGCAGGCGGGTGAACACGTCGATGGCGCGGTCGCGCGGGCCGTGGTCGACCAGCGCCAGGCGCAGGGGCAACGCGGCTTCGACCGCGAAGCAGATCTCGCCCGTATGGCGCGCCTCGCTCGCGGCGATCGCACCGGCGATGCGCTCAAGCGCATCGGGTGGAAACGCACGGGCCGAGGACGGCGCGAACAGATGGCGAAGCGCGCGCATCACCAGCTCCCCGAGGCGCCGCCGCCTCCGCTCATGCCGCCACCGCCGCCCCAGCCGCCACCGCCGCCGAAGCCGCCCCCACCGAATCCTCCGCCGCCAAAACCGCCGCCGCCCCAGCCGCCAAAGCCTGCGTCACGCGCATAACGCACGCGACGCCCGCCAGCGAGGGCGAGCAGGAAGCCGAGCAGGCCGCCGATCGCGCCGATCCAGACGACCTGCGACAGCATCCATGCCAGCGCGCCCGCCACGCCACCGCCGATCACGCCGCGAACGCCGGCTGGCGCACCGCCGAACAGGCCGCGCACGAACTGCGCGACGAAGAACGCGGCGATCAGCCCGAGCATGGGGTTGCCGTGTTTCGCCACTCGCGAACCCGTCGCGTCCTGCGACGCCATCGGCGGCGGCAGCGCTTCGCCGTCGATGATCTGCGTAAGGGTCTTCGTCGCTTCGACCAGGCCGCCCGCGTAGTCGTCCTGCTTGAAGTGCGGCGCCATGTATTCGTTGATGACGCGGCTGGCGATCGCATCGGGAATCGCGCCTTCGAGCCCGTAACCGACCTCGATGCGCGCGCGGTGGTCGTCCTTGGCGACGATCACCAGCACGCCGTCGTCGGTCTTCTGCCGGCCGAGCTTGTACTGGTCGAACGCGCGCGTCGCGTACTGCGAGATGTCCTCGGGCTGCGTCGTCGGCACCATGAGGATCTGCAGCTGCGCGCCCTTGCGCTTCTGCAGGTCGAGCGCCTGCTGTTCGAGCTTCTGGCGCGTGGTGACGTCGATCGTGCCGGTGGTGTCGACCACCGGCGACGTCAGCGGCGGGATCGGCGCCAGCTGCTGCGCGAACGCGACGAACGTCGTCGCGACCAGTGCGGTCGCGACGACAAAACCGACAAGGCGGGCGCGCATCGGCGTTCGATCAGCCCTGCGTCTGCGGCGTCGTTGCCGGCGCGGTCGACGGCGGCGGCGTGGTCGCAGGCGGCAGCGCCTGCGGCGCCGGTGCGGCGGGTGCCGGCGTAGCGGGCGCGGTGTTCACCGGCGGCGGCGCACTGAAATCGACGGTCGGCGCGGTGGAGATCTGGGCCTCGTTCTCGACCGTGAAGTTCGGCTTCGGCTTGTAGCCGAACATCTTCGCGGTGATGTTGGTCGGGAACTGGCGGATGTAGGTGTTGTAGTCCTGCACCGTCTGGATGTAGCGCTGGCGCTCGACGGTGATCCGGTTTTCGGTGCCTTCCAGCTGCGCCTGCAGTTGCAGGAAGTTCTGGTCGGCCTTGAGCTGCGGGTAGTTCTCGGTGACCACCAGCAGCCGCCCGATCGCGCTCTGCAGCTGCGCCTGCGCGGCCTGGAACTGCGCGAGCGAGTTGGGGTCATTCGCGTTGACGTTGATGCTGCCCACGCGCGAACGCGCCTCGGTCACTTCCGTCAGGACGCGCTCTTCATGGCTCGCGTAGCCCTTCACCGTGGCGACCAGGTTCGGCACCAGGTCGGCGCGGCGCTTGTAGACGTTCAGCACCTGCGACCAGGCGGCGTTCACCGCCTCGTCCTTCTGCTGGATGGTGTTGTAGCCGCACCCGCTCAGCAGCGTGGCGAGCGTGAGCATCAGCAGGACAGTAAGCAGCTTGCGCATTTCGGGCCTCGGTCGTCGGTCGGCGTCGCCGGCGGGACACCCTACCGGCAGCGGCAATAAATACGACGTGACGGCCGCCAGCGCTAGGGCTGGAGCTGCCCGCGCATCGCGCGCCGACGCATGGCGAGGTTGAGGCTCTCGACCAGCGCCGAGAACGCCATCGACCCGTAGATGTAGCCCTTCGGGATGTGCAGCCCGAAGCCTTCGACGATCAGGTACGCGCCGACCAGCACGATGAAGGCGAGCGCGAGCATCTTGATCGACGGGTTGGCGTCGATGAAACGCCCGAACGGGCGCGACGCCAGCAGCATCACCGCCACGGCGAGCAGGATCGCCGCCACCATCACGATGCGCTGGCTGGCCATGCCGACCGCCGCGATCACCGAGTCCAGCGAGAACACGATGTCGATGACGGCGATCTGCGCGATCACCAGACCGAACGAGGCGGCGGGCTTGCTGTGGACGTCGGCTTCCTCGCCTTCGCCGACGATCAGGTCGCGGATCTCTCCGGTGCCCTTCACCAGCAGGAAGATGCCGCCGACGATCAGCACGAGGTCGCGGATGGAAATGCCGCGGCCGAACAGCTCGAACAGCGGGTCGGTGAGGCCCGCCAGCCACGCCAGCGTCAGCAGCAACGCGATGCGGGTGAGGCAGGCCACCGCGATGCCGAAGCGCCGCGCGCGGTCACGCGCGACGGGCGGCAGTCGGCTTACCGCGATGGAAATAAAGACGAGATTGTCGATGCCCAGCACGATCTCGATGGCGCTGAGCGTGACCAGCGTGATCCAGGTCTGGGGGTCGAGCAGCATCTCCATCGCGGTCGGGTCCGTCGTCGTGGGCCGCGCAGTTTACGCGGCGTGTGCGGACAGGCGCGGCAGCAGGATCGCGCCCCAGGTCACCAGCACGTTGAGCATCATCACGAACACCGCGGCCGAGCCCATGTCCTTGGCGCGGCCGGCGAGCTCGTGGTGCTCCGCGCCGTAGCGCTCGATCACCGCCTCGATCGCGGAATTCAGCAGCTCCACGCCCATCACCGCCAGCATGGAGCCGATCAGCAGCGCGCGCTCGACGCCGGTCTGCCCCAGCCAGCAGGCCGCCGGTGCGAGCACGGCGAACAGCCAGACTTCGAGGCGGAAGGAGGATTCGTGGATCCACGCCGCGCGCAGGCCCTGCATGGACCAGCGGGTGGCCTGGAGGATGCGCAGCGGGTGCCGCGGAAGGTGTCCGACGGTGTCGGCCATGGCGATGCTCTCTGTCGACGGCCGGCCCGGGGCACCGCCCGCCCAAGCGGCTTGCGACGGCGCGAATCCCCGGTCCGCGCCCGGGCCGATTGTGGCACGCGGCCGCGGGCGTGGCCCGGGCGTTGGCGGTCAGTCTTCGTGAATTGCGACGCCGCGACTGCCATCCGGGCGGATCCAGCCGCGGAACATGCTGCCGCTGTTGAACGGCATGGCGATGTTGCCGTCGCGGTCGAGCGCGATCGCGCCGCCGTCGCCACCCATGGCCGGAATGATCTTGTTGATGACGTCGTCCGCGGCCTGCTGCAGCGGCACGTTGGTGTACTCGACGCGCGCGCAGATGTCGCGCGCGGCGTTGGCGCGGATGTAGAACTCGCCCCAGCCGGTGCCGGACACGCCGCAGCGCTCGTCGGCCCAGGTACCGGCACCGATGATCGGCGAGTCGCCGACGCGACCCCAGCGCTTGTTGGTCATGCCGCCGGTGCTCGTGCCCGCGGCGATGTGACCCGCCTTGTCGAGCGCGACCGCGCCGACCGTGCCGAGATAGCGACGCACGTTGCCGTCGTCGCCTTCGATCACGGCGGCCTTCTGCGCGGCTTCCTTCTTCCGCGCTTCCTCGAGCTGCTGCTTGCGCATCGGCGTGTCGAACCACGTGTTCGGCACGCGTTCGATGTCCTTCTGCGTGTCGGCGAACGCCTCGGCGCCCGCGCCCGCGAGCATCACGTGCGGGCTGCGTTCCATCACGGCGCGCGCGAGCTTGATCGGATTGCGCACGGTGGTGACGCCTGCGACCGCACCGGCGCGTCGCGTATGCCCTTCCATGATCGATGCGTCGAGTTCATGGCCGCCCTTCGCGTTGAACACGGCGCCCTTGCCGGCGTTGAACCGCGGCGACTCCTCCAGCACCAGGATCGAGGCTTCCACCGCGTCCACGGCTGCACCGCCTTTCTGCAACACCGCATTGCCGGCATCGAGCGCGCGATTGAGTGTGTCGCGGATCTCCTTCTGGTCGGCCTCGCTCAGCGTTTCCTTCGGCACGAAGCCCGCGCCGCCATGGATGACGAGCGCGGTGCGTGCGGGTGTCGGCGACGACGTCTGGGCGTTGGCCGTCATGGCGAGGGCGAGCAGCAACAGCGGTGCATAGCGACGCATTGTCGGACTCCGGTCGGATCAGTCGAGCATAACGGCCGCTCGCGGCCGGTTGCGAGCCTGCATTCCGACATTGCAATGCAACATCAATCTTGACCGAAACATCACGACGCTGAATTCCCCAGCGCGGCAGTGGGGTTTGCCCCTTCCGGGCGAAATGCCTTGTTTCCAAGCGTTTGTGCGCGATACGCCCGCATGTCCGAAAACGCGAGAACGCAGTTCGCCGGAATGCCCGGACACCATCACTTGACATCGTTCAACGCGCGTTCTGATTGTCACGTCCGCGCCGGACTCCTGCCCCTCGGCGCGCCGGTCGACGTCAAACGACGCGGCCATCTCCCCCACCTCTGATGGAGCAGCAATGAACAGCACCAAATGCGTCCTCGCGTTGGCCATTTCCGTGGCCCTGATTTCGACCGCCGCGCACGCCGGCACCCTCGTCCGTGCGCAGAAGAATCGCATCGACAACCAGTACATCGTGGTCTTCAACCCGTCGCGCCTGGCGGTGCCCGCCGGCCTCGCGCGTGACAAGGGCCTTGCGACCGCGTCGGAAAATTCGGCCGTCGATCTCGCCGCGCGCTTCGGCGGCGACGTGAGCATGGTCTATCGCAATGCCGTGCAGGGCTTCGTCGTGCGCGCCCCGGAAGCGGTGATCACGCGCATGCTGAAGGATCCGCGCGTCGCCTTCATCGAAGAAGATGCGACCGTCACCGCGACCGCCACGCAGAGCGGCGCGACCTGGGGCATCGATCGCATCGACCAGCGCTCGCTCCCGCTGAGCGGCACGTACACCTACGACTACACGGGCTCGGGCGTGCATGCGTACGTGATCGACACCGGCATCCTGTCGACGCATTCGCAATTCGGCGGCCGCGTCGGCTCGGGCTATACGGCCATCAGCGACGGCCGCGGCACGACCGACTGCAACGGTCACGGCACGCACGTGTCCGGCACGATCGGCGGCTCGACCTACGGCGTCGCCAAGTCGGTGTCGCTGGTGCCGGTGCGCGTGCTCGACTGCAGCGGCTCGGGCAGCAACTCGGGCGTGATCGCGGGCATCGACTGGGTGCGTACCCATGCGATCAAGCCGGCGGTGGCGAACATGAGCCTCGGCGGCGGTGCGTCGTCGGCGGTCGATACCGCCGTCAACAACCTGTCGAACGCGGGTGTCGCAGTTGTCGTCGCCGCAGGCAACGACAACTCGAATGCGTGCAACTACTCGCCGGCGCGTGCGGCTGGTGCGATCACGGTGGGCGCGACCACGTCCTCCGATGCGCGGGCGTCGTACTCGAACTACGGCGGTTGCCTCGACCTGTTCGGCCCGGGCAGCTCGATCAAGTCGGCGTGGTACACGAGCACCACCGCAACCAACACCATCAGCGGCACGTCGATGGCCTCTCCGCACGTCGCAGGCGCCGCAGCGCTCTACCTGCAGCGCGTGCCGTCGGCCACGCCGTCGCAGGTGCGCAGCTGGCTCACCACCAACGGCACCACGGGCAAGGTCACCAGCCCGGGCAGCGGTTCGCCGAACATCCTGCTGTACTCGCGCTGAGAGATATCGATGCGCATGGAAGGCGGCCTTCGGGCCGCCTTCTTCGTTGCATCACTGCGAGCGCAGCGCTTCGATGGGATCCAGTCGCGACGCCTTGCGCGCCGGATAGAAGCCGAAGAAGAGGCCGGTCGCGACCGAGAAACCCGCAGCGAGCAGGATGATGCCGCCGTCGAGTTTCACCGGCAGCGAGCCGAATCGACCGACGGCCATCGCACCCAGCACGCCGATGCCGATGCCGAGCGCACCGCCGATGAGCGAGATCAACATCGCTTCGGCGAGGAACTGGCGCTGGATATCGCGCGGGCCCGCGCCCACCGCCATGCGCAATCCGATTTCACGGATACGCTCGGTCACCGACACCAGCATGATGTTCATGATGCCGATGCCGCCGACGATCAGCGAAATGCTCGCGACCGCGCCGAGAAGCAGCGACATCAGCTTCGTCGTCTGCGTACGCGTGGCGACGACTTCCGCGATGTTGCGCACGTTGAAGTCGTCTTCGTCGCCCGGCTGGATCTTGTGGCGCTGGCGGAGCAACGCCTCGATCTCGCCCTGCGCGTAGTCGAGATCCTTGGCGTCGCCGACACCCACGGCAATCTGCATCACCGCGCCCGCCGGCAGGCCCATCGCGCCCATCAGGCGGCGACGCGCGGTTTCCAGCGGCACGACGACGAGATCGTCCTGGTCCTGCCCGAAACCGCCCTGGCCCTTGGACTTGAGCACACCAGCAACGGTGAATGGCACGCGGCCGAGGCGGATCGTCTGGCCGAGCGCGTCGTCGTCGCCGAACAGTTCGCGACGCACGGTCTCGCCGATGATGACAGACTTGCCACCCGCGTAATCGGACTGCGAGAAGCCGTCGCCGCTGGCGAACTGCCATTCGTTGATCGAGAACCAGTCCGGCTCGACACCCTGCCACGACGTCGACGCATTGTTCTCCGCGAACACGGCCTGCGTATTGCCGCGCAACGTACCGGCGACGTACTGGATTTCCGGGATTTCGTGGCGGATCGCTTCGGCGTCCTTGTCGGACAGGGTGAAGAACGAACTCGACGACATGCGGATGCCGCCAGTGCCGCGGCCCTGTCCCGGCATCACGTCCAGGCGGTTCGAGCCGAGGCCGGAAACCAGCTTGTCGATCTCCGCCTGCGTGCCCTGCCCGACCGACACCATCACGATCACCGCAGCGATGCCGATGATCACGCCGAGTGATGTCAACGCGCTGCGCAACCAGTTGCCGCGCAGCGAGAACGTCGCGGTGCGAAGGGTTTCGGCCAGTTTCATGTCGCGCCCTCCGTCCAGGGCCCGGCGTTTTCGGGCGGCGCGATGTCGGGCACGCGCGTCTCGTCGGTCTGCGGGTGCAGCTCGCCGTCGCGCATCACGAATACGCGATCGGCATGCGCCGCGACTTCCGGGTCGTGCGTGATCAGCACGACGGTGTGGCCATTGTCGCGAAGTTGCTTGAACAGCGCGAGGATCTCTTCGCCGGTCTTGGTGTCGAGCGCGCCGGTGGGTTCGTCCGCGAGCAGCACGGGCGGACGATTGATCAATGCGCGCGCGATCGCGACGCGCTGCTGCTGGCCGCCGGACAGTTCGCTCGGGCGATGATGCGTGCGCGCGCCGAGCCCGACCGCCTCCAGCGCCGCCTGCGCGCGCTGCACGCGATCGGCGCGCGCCATGTCGGCGTAACCCAGCGGCATCGCGACGTTCTCGAGCGCGTCGAGTCGCGTGAGCAGGTTGAAGCCCTGGAACACGAAACCGATCGTGCGCAGGCGAAGTTGCGCGCGCTGTTCGGCGTCGAGCGTGGCGACGTCCACACCATCGCAGAAGTAGACGCCTTCGCTCGGCGTGTCGAGGCACCCGAGCAGGTTCATCAGCGTGGATTTGCCCGACCCCGACGGGCCCATGATCGCGACGAACTCGCCGCGACCGATGTGCAGGTCGACGCCGCGCAGGGCGACGACTTCGGCCTCGCTTCCCGGGGAGTAGACCTTGCCGAGTCCGCGCGTCTCGATGACGGCGTCGGTCATTGCGCCTTGCGCTCCACGCCCGTGATCACCGCATCGCCTTCCTTGATTCCGCCGCCCGAGACTTCGGTATACGAGCCATCGCTCGCGCCGAGTCGCGCCATCGTCATCTTCGGTGCGCCGTCGACGAGCAGGTACAGCGGCGCGCGACGTGCAGCGAGCAACTGGTCGACGCCGCGGTCCCACGCCTGCTGCTGGTTCGCATCGAGCGTGGCGCGGAACGACGCGAACTGCTGCGTCATGCGCTCGGCCATGCGCTGTCGCATCGCGGCGTCGCCGCCACCCGATGCGCCGCCGGTGCTTCCACCCGGCGCGCGTGCACCGCCGCCCGGGCCGCCACCGAACAACCGGCTGCCGCTTGCACCCGACTGGCTCTGTGCCTGCGCCATGCGCGCCTGCTGGCGCTGGCGCATCTGCTCGACGGCCGCGTCGAACGCCGCCTTCTGGTCGGCGTTGAGATCGAGCGACGTCGCAAGCTTCTGCATGTCGTCGGTCATGCCCATGCGGCCGCCACCCGATCCGCGCGTGGCGCCCGCCTGCGCACCGGCCTGCATCGCTGCGGCCTCCTCGTCGGTCGGCTTGTAGCGCAGCGCCGCGTTCGGCACGCGCAACACGTTGTCGCGGCTGCTGACTTCGATCTCGGCGTTTGCCGTCATGCCCGGCAGCAGCTTGCCGTCGCGGTTGTCCACTTCGATCACGACCGGATACGTCACCACGTTGTTCGTAGTCGTCGCCGACAGCCGCACCTGCGACACCTGGCCGACGAAGCGCCGGTCCGGATACGCGTCGACGGTGAACGTCGCGCGCATGCCTGCCGCGACCTGGCCGATGTCGGCTTCGTCGACGGCGAGTTCGATCTTCATCTTCGACAGGTCTTCAGCCAGCTTGAACAGCTCCGGCGCCTGCAGGCTCGCGGCCACGGTCTGTCCGGGCTCGATGCTCCGCGTGAGCACCACGCCATCGACCGGTGAATGGATCTCGGTGCGACCGAGGTTGAGGTGTGCGGTGCGTGCGCTGGCCTGCTGCTGCGCGATCTGCGCGCGGTTCGCATTGAGTGCGGCGCGCGCGCGTTGCAGCGTGGCGAGAGCGAGGTCGACGTCGGATTGCGCGACCAGTTTCTGCTTGCCGAGTTCGGCCTTGCGCGTGTAGTCGACCTGCGCATTGCGCAACTCGGCCTCGGCCTCTGCAGCGGTCGCCTGCGCGGCGTTGATCTGCGCGCTGCCCTGCGCGATCTGCGCTTCGTAGGTACTGGGATCGATGCGCGCGAGCACCTGGCCCTTGTGCACGCGGTCGTTGTAGTCGACGAGCACGTCGGTGACCTTGCCGGACACTTCGCTGCCGACGACGACGGTCGAGATCGCGCTGAGCTGGCCGGTCGAGGAGATCACCACGCGGATATCGCCGCGATCGACCTTGGCCGTGCGGAACCCGCCATTGCCGTCGCCCGCGGAGGCCTTGTGGTGCTTCCACCCCCAGCCACCAGCCGCGGCCAGCACCAGCAGGGCGATCAGGGCGATCAGGCCGCGACGGCGCGCGGGACGGGGTGCGACAGAACCGGGTCGACTCATGCGTGGGTTTTCGTAGGCGGATGCAAAAGGGCGTCAACGACTGGCAACGCGCGAACGCGTCGTCCGTTGACAGACAGGATCAACGACGGAGCCGGATGGTCGCGACTGTCCCTTCGCCCGGTGCACTCTCCAGTTCCACCGTCCAGCCGAACCTTTCGCCGAGACGGCGCACGATCGACAGGCCAATGCCCATGCCGTCGGCGCCGTCCCGGTCGTGCCGGTAGAAGGCGTCGAAGGCCTTCGCCAGCGTTTCGCGGTTCATGCCGACCCCGGTGTCGCGCACTTCGATGCTGTCCGGCCCGAGCACCACATCGATGCGGCCCGCCTCGGTGAAGCGGACCGCATTGCTCAGCAGATTGCCGACCATCAGCGACAGCACGCGACGCGGCGCGTCGATGAACCCGCCGCCCTCATCACGGACCACGATCTCGACCGGTTTGTTCCCGAGTTCCGCGCGCGCGAGTTCGACTTGGTCATCCACGACTTCATGGACGTCGAAGCGCTCGCTCTCGGCTTCGATCTCGGCGTCGCGGGCGAGGATGAAGAAGGCGTCGATCACCGACTGCATGTCGTGCCCGGCGCGCTGGATGCGGCCGACCGCGCGGCGCGAGCGTTCCGGCAGCTCGCCATCGGCGGCCATGATGTCGGACGCCACGCGAATCACGGTGAGCGGCGTGCGCAGCTCGTGGCTGGCGTCGCGGGTGAACTGGCGTTCGCGGTCCACGAATTCGCCGACGCGGCCCGCCATCCCGCGCAACGCATGTGCGAGGCGGCGCACTTCCATGCCCGAATCGATCGGCAGGTTCGCGGGCGACAACAGTCCCGCATTCGGCGCGATCGGATCCCAGCGCGACACCACGCTCGCCAGCCAACTCACCGGCGCGACCATGCGTTTGGACGTGCGATACGTCAGCCACGCCGAGATGTATGTGACCAGCAGCGCGAGCAGCAGGCTCAGGCCGCCGGTCCAGAAGATCGCGAGGTCGCTGTATTCGGGATCGAATTCGACGTACAGCGTGCCGCTGGCGCGTTTTTCGACAAGGACCGCCGGCGAACCCCATATCGGGACGTGATAGCCCGTGCGTGCGCTGCGAAGCGCCGGCGGGATCGCATCCATCGATGCGCCCGCGGGCACGAAATACGTCGCCATCCGCGAGTTGTGCGGCATGGACGTGCGCGGTGACGCGTCGACCGCTGCCCACGCATTGCCCGCTTCGTCGCGCAGCCGGTCCTTCAGCAGCACGTGGCGAACGCCCAGCTCCGCGCACGCGATGCCGAGCGCCATCACCAGGCTCGCGAGGAGAGCCTGGACGATGAACGCGATCTTGATCTTGCGGGGAAGACCGTGCGCCATGCGGTCGCCGGATTACTCCGGCGGCTGCGAAATGTCGGCGATGCGGTAGCCGGCCGACTGCACGGTGTGCAGCAGCTGCTTGTCGAACGGCTTGTCGATGGTCTTGCGCAGGTTGTAGAGATGGCTGCGCAGGGTGTCGGAGTCCGGCAGGCCGTTGCCCCAGATCTCGCGCTCGATTTCCTGGCGGCTCACCACGCGGGGCGATTCGCGCATCAGGATCGTCAACAGGCGCAGGCCGATCGGCGAGAGCTGCAGTTCGACGCCGCCGCGGGTCACGCGCAGGCTGGCCGGGTCGAGCACGAGGTCGGCCACCTTCAGCACCTCGCCACCCACCTGGCGGCGCTCGCGACGGATCAGGGCGCGCAGGCGGGCCTCGAGCTCCTGGATCGCGAAGGGCTTGGTCAGGTAGTCGTCGGCGCCGGCGGACAGGCCGGTGAGCTTCTCGTCCAGCGTGTCGCGGCTGGTCAGCATCAGCACCGGGGTCGACTTGCGCGCTTCCTCACGCAGCCGCTTGCACACTTCGACGCCGTCCAGGCGCGGCAGCATCAGATCGAGCACGAGAACGTCATAGCTGTTCTCAGCGGCCAGCCGGTAGCCGTCGAGGCCATCGGCCGCATAGTCCACCTCGAAGCCGCGGCTTTCGAGGTATTCGCCCATCATCTCGGAGATATTGCGGTTGTCCTCGATGATGAGGACAAGGCCGCCGTCGCGATTGGTCTGCATGGTGAGGAGCCCTCCTTCAGTTTTGTGAAAGGTGCCCGGGGCCGAGTCTATACGCCGTGAAGAACTCCGATTTCACTCAAACCACCCTGACCTCGATGAACGCACGAATTCTCAGCCCCCTCCTGCTGCTTGGCTCCAACATCTTCATGACCTTCGCCTGGTACGGGCACCTCAAGTTCAAGAGCGCGCCGCTTAAGTGGGTGATCCTCGCCAGCTGGGGCATCGCGCTGTTCGAGTACTGCCTGCAGGTGCCGGCCAACCGCATCGGCAGCAATGTGTTCAGCGCCCCGCAGTTGAAGGGCATGCAGGAGATCATCACGCTGCTGGTCTTCGCGGTCTTCTCGATCTATTACCTCGGCCAGCCGCTGCGCTGGAACCATTGGGCCGGCTTCGTGCTGATCGTCATCGCCGGCTGGCTGATCTTTCTCGACTGAAGCGGCAGGCGCATCATCGACGCACGCCCGGAGTGCCGCCATGCAGCGCTTTTCCAGCTTCCGCGAGTTCTATCCGTTCTACCTGAGCGAACACGCCAACCCGGTCAGCCGCCGACTGCATTTCGTCGGCAGCGTCGGCGTTCTGGTTTTCGTGATTGCCGCATTGCTCACGGGTGACGCACGCTGGTTCATCGGCGCGCCGCTATGCGGCTATGGCTTCGCGTGGGTCGGGCATTTCGTGTTCGAGAAGAACCGCCCCGCCACCTTCCGCCATCCGCTGTATTCGCTGATGGGCGACTGGGTGATGTTCAAGGACATCCTGACCGGACGCGTGAAGCTCTGAGCGGCCGCCGAACGGCAGCGTCGCCTGCGTTCGCGGGACTAGGCTGTGGGCATCCCCCACGGAGTCCACCCATGAAGCGCGCCGCACTGGTCGTTTTGCTTCCACTCCTCGCCGCCTGCGCGACCGACGGCGACTGGGAGTCGCACCACAACTCGTCGGACGCGGCACTGCAGGCGCAGTGCAAGGCGGAGGCCTCCGGCATCGCCGATGCCGATGCGCGCGCGACGGCGTTCGAGGCGTGCATGTCGCGCGCCGGAGTCACGCGCAACCACTGATCAACCGCCGCGTTCCTCGCGTTTCGCGCGGTTCCAGTAAGCGTCCTGCGCGTCGAGATCGAGCGACGCGAGGTCGACGCCATCCGCGGCGGCCATGCGCTCCATCGCACGGAAGCGTCGTTCGAACTTCGCGTTCGCGCGACGCAGCGCGATGCCCGGGTCGACCTTCGCATGCCGCGCAAGATTGGCGGCGACGAACAGCAGGTCGCCGATCTCGTCTTCCAGCCGATCACGGGCCGCGTCGTCACCGTTCGCCAGCGCCGCGAATTCCACGCGCACTTCGTCGATCTCTTCGTGCAATTTGTCGATGACGGGCGCCGGGCCTGGCCAGTCGAAACCGATCGTCGCCGCGCGTTTCTGCAGCTTCACCGCACGCTGCCATTCTGGCAGTCCCCGCGCGATGCCGGCGAGCACGGATGAATCCTGCTCCCCTTTCGACGCACGCTCCTCGCGCTTGATCGCTTCCCAGCTCTCGAGCTGCGCCTCGGCGTCCGCGAACGACACATCGCCGACGAACACGTGCGGATGCCGGCGCACCATCTTGTCGTTGATCGACTCGACGACGTCGGCGAACGCGAACGTACCCTGCTCTTCCGCCATGCGCGCGTGGAAGACGACCTGCAGCAACAGGTCGCCGAGTTCACCCTGCAGGTCGTGAAGATCGCCGCGCTCGATGGCATCGGCGACTTCGTAGGCTTCCTCGATGGTGTACGGCGCGATGGTCGCGAAGGTCTGCTGCACATCCCAGGGGCAGCCACCGTCGGGGCTACGAAGCTTCGCCATGATCGCCAGCAGCGTCGAAACGTCGCGCGGATCGCCCGGCATCGTCATGGCGACAGCGCCTGCTGCGCGGCAGCCGCCCAGTCACGCCACGGTAGTTGCGGGTCGCCGATCGCGATGAAGTCGCCATTGAGCAGCGTGTCGCGGACGTTGTAGCGCAGCGGCCGGCCACGCGGATCCACGACCTCTCCCCCCGCACCTTCAAGGATCGCCTGCCCCGCCGCCGTGTCCCACTCGCAGGTGGGGCCGAAGCGCGGATAGAGATCGAGCCCGCCTTCTGCAATGCGGCAGAACTTCAGCGACGAGCCGAGGTTGAGCTGCTCGACATCGCCGCGCGTACGCATTGCGTCGATGAACGCTTCGCTCCGGCCGTCCTTGTGCGAGCGGCTCGCGGCGACGTGCATCGGCGAGTTCGCAGGTGCGCGGATGCGTACCGGATCATCGTCGCCCTCCAGATGCTCGCGACGGAACGCGCCGTGCTGCGCGCCGCCGTGCCAGATCGCGCCGGTCACCGGGGCCTGGATGACGCCCCATGTCGCGACGCCGTCTTCCACCAGCGCGATGTTGACGCTGAACTCGCCATTGCGCTTGACGAACTCGCGCGTGCCGTCGAGTGGGTCGACGATCCACAGCCGACGCCATTCGCGCCGAACCTCCGCCGCGACCTTGTGCTCCGCCTCTTCGGACAGCACCGGGATGTCGGGCGTCAGTCGCGCAAGGCCGTCGACGATGCACCGATGCGACGCGAGGTCGGCTTCGGTCAGCGGCGAATGATCGGTTTTGCTTTCGACATCGAAGTCCGCCTCGTACACCGCGAGGATCGCGCGCGCGGCGTCGACGGCGAGCGCGATTACCGATTCGCGCAGTGATGGATCAATCACGGGAACTCCTCAGCCACTCGCGGGCGATGAACAACGCCGCGATGGAGCGGCCTTCGGAAAAATCGTCGCGCAGGATCAGTTCGCCGAGTGCATCCAGCTTCCATGGCACGAGGTCGAGCGGCTCGGGTTCGTCGCCCGGCAGGCGCTCCTCGTAGAGGTCGCGCGCGATGACCAGCTGCGTCGCGTGGCTCATGTAGGTGGGCGCCAGCGACAACTCGCGCAGTCGCAGCAGCGAACGCGCACCGTAGCCGGCCTCCTCCTTCAATTCGCGGTCGGCCGCCTGTTCGGGCGTTTCGCCGGCGTCGATGCGGCCTTTCACCAGCCCCAGTTCGTAGCGATGGAAACCGGCCGCGTATTCGCGCACAAGCAGCACCGTATCGTCGTCGAGCATCGGCACCACGATCACGGCACCGTGGCCGCGTCCGTGCAGGCGCTCGAACTGGCGGCGCTCGCCGTTGCTGAACTCAAGGTCGAGCCGCTCCATGCGGTAGGGGCCGGCGTCGTGCTCGGTGACGCCGTGGATGGTCGGCAGCGTCTTCATGCGGCCCTCGGCGACAGGCCCGTGCGACGCGGGATAATGGCGGAATGAACAGGCTCGATCACGACGCGATCCTAGCAGGGGCAGGCGAAAGCCCGTCCGATTCCTGGCGCCGCCGCGACCTCGACGTCGTCTGGCATCCGTGCACGCAGATGCGCGAGCACCCGCACCTGCTGCCGCTGCTGCCGATCGCGCGCGGCGAGCGCGAATGGCTGGTGGGCATGGACGGGCGCCGCTATCTCGACGCGGTGTCGAGCTGGTGGACGTGCATCCACGGCCACGCGGAGCCGCGCATCGCCGAGGCGATCAGCACGCAGGCGCGCACGCTCGAGCATGTGATCCTCGCCGGTTGCACGCATGCGCCCGCAGTGGAGCTGGCCGAACGCCTCGTCGCCATCGCGCCGAAGCAGGCCGGGCGTGCGCCACTCGCCAAGGTGTTCTTCGCCGACAACGGTTCCGCGGGCGTGGAAGTGGCGCTGAAGATGGCGTTCCACTGGTTCCGCAACGCGGGCGACATGCGACGGACGAAATTCGTCGCGCTGGAGAACAGCTATCACGGCGAGACGCTCGGTGCGCTCGCGGTCGGCGACATTCCGCTCTATCGACGCGTGTACGCGCCGCTGCTTGCCGAAGCGCTGTTCGCGCCGTCGCCGGATGCGTTCCTCGCCGTCGATGGCGAGACTGCGGAGCAACGCGCGCATCGCGCCGCCGATGCACTGGATGCGCTGCTCGCGCAGCATGGCGAGAGCGTGTGCGCGCTCATCCTTGAACCGCTCGTGCAATGCGCGGGCGGCATGCGGATGCACCACCCCGCCTACCTGCAGCGCGTGCGCGCGATATGCGACGCCTACGGCGTGTTCCTGATCGCCGACGAGATCGCTGTCGGCTTCGGTCGCACCGGCACGATGTTCGCGTGCGAGCAGGCGGGCATCGCGCCGGACCTGCTTTGCCTGTCCAAAGGTCTGACCGGCGGATCGCTGCCGCTGGCGGCCGTGCTGGCCACGCAGCGCATCTACGACGGCTTCCTCGACGACTCGCGCGACCGGGCGTTCCTGCATTCGCACAGCTACACCGGAAATCCGCTCGGATGCGCCGCGGCGCTGGCGTCACTCGCCATCTTCGACAGCGACGACGTCATCGCGCGCAACGTGGGGACATCCCGAAAGATGGCCGACCGCGCCGCGCCGTTCCGCACGCATCCGAACGTGGTGGACGTGCGACAGACCGGCATGATCGTCGCGATTGAACTCGCTCCCGACCGCGATGCCGCGGATGGCACGGCGGTCGAAATCGCCGGTCGCCGTGGCCTGCGCGCCTACCGTGAGGCGATCGCGCGCGGCGTGCTGCTGCGACCGCTCGGCGACGTCCTCTACTGGTTACCGCCCTACTGCGTGGCGGATGACGCACTCGACCTGCTGGCCGACACCACGCGCCGTGCGATCGACGCCGCGTTCGGAGGCCCGACATGCGCGTGACCCGAGTGCATGTCGCGCAGCCGCTCGCCACCGGTGCCGAGATCGTGCTGCCCGAGGGGCCCGCGGCGCACCTGACGCGCGTGCTGCGGCTCGGTGTCGGCGACGCCTGCGTCGTCTTCAACGGCGACGGAAACGACTACGCCGCAACGTTGACCGTCGTGGGCAAGCGCGAAGCGCGGCTACGTATCGAGGACGCCGCGCGCGTCGATCGCGAGTCGCCGTTGCGCATCACGCTGCTGCAGGGCGTGGCGAAGGGCGAAAAGATGGACCTGATCCTGCAGAAGGCGACCGAGCTCGGTGTCGCGTCGATCGTGCCCGTGTGGTCGCAGCGCAGCGACGTGAAGCTCGACGGCGATCGCGCGGCGAAGCGACTCGACCACTGGCGCAACGTCGTTGCGTCGGCATGCGAGCAGTGCTGGCGCGCGACCGTGCCGGACGTCGCCGCGCCGGTGACACTGGCGGCCGCGCTTGCCTCGCTGGAGCCGCATGCGATGCGGTTGCTGCTCGATCCCGAAGGCATGCATTCACTGCGCACCATGTCGCTCGACGACACGGCGTCGATCTGCATCGCGGTGGGCCCGGAGGGCGGATGGTCGCCGCTCGATCGCGAGCAGCTGCAGTCGGCCGGGTTCGATGGCCTCCGCCTGGGACCGCGCATCCTGCGTACGGAAACCGCGGGGCTCGCCGCCATCGCGGCCCTGCAGGCGCGTTTCGGCGACCTCGTCTAGCGCGGGCACCGCAAACAGAAAGGCCGCCCTCGGGGCGGCCTTTCGCGTCACCGACACGGCGTGCGGATCATGCCGCCTCGCGAACCTCGCGCAGGCGCTGCTCGATCTGCAGGAGGTCCGGCAGCAGCGCCGGCTCGTCGTTGAGGCGCACCAGCGCCTGCACGCCCGACGGCAGCTCGCCCTCGTTCGATTCGATGGTGAGCGCGGTGCGCGACACCGTGACCAGGCGCGGGAAGCCCTGCGTCACGATCGCGAAGAACGGAATGCGGCGATCGCCGCCCAGCGCCTTCAGCACGATGACCTTGGTGCCGAGGCCGGGCTTGTCTTCGCCGATGCCGGCAAGGCGCGAGAACGCGATCAGCGGAATCTGCCAACCGCGCCAACGGAAGCGCCCCAGCAGCCAGTCCGCGCCGGTCGCCTCGCCTTCCGGCTCCGCGTACGACAGCACCTCCGCGATCGTCGCGTTCGGCAGCAGCAAACGGCCGCCGGCCACCTGGATCAGCACGCCGCGGATGTCACTCGATTCCTGCATCCAGCTGGGCTGCGACGCAGGCATCGCCGTCGGCGTGTACGGCGCGGGCTCCGCGTCGTCATCGTCGGGTTCGATGCGGCCCATCGCCACCGCCTGCGACAGCACGACGTCGAGCGTGGGGTCGGCGTCCGCCATTGGCGAATCGACCTCGTCGGCGTCGTCTACCTCATCGGCGTGCGCTTCGGTCGCGGATCGTTGCCCCGTCGGGGCTACGGCGACCGGCCCGCGTGGCGGGTAGGGATTGCGGTTGCGGTTCTTTTTCTTGGACACGACGGGACCTCTCAGCGGCTCCAACGGCCGGCGAGTTGTGCAGCGAGTTCGGAAGGCGGCGCGCTGTGCGCACCACGCGCCGCGACCGCAGAGGCCGCAGCGGCGTCGTAGCAGCCGTCGGTGGATTGGGCGCCGACGAAGGCGCCGTCGGCAATGCGCGACGCGATCACGTCGGCGAGTGAAGCGTCGGCGCCACTCAGCACGATCACGGCGCTCTCGGCGGCCGGCAGGCTAGCGACCAGATGATCGGCGGCTCCTGCGCGGAACGCCGAGCCATTGTCGTCGAGGCCGACATCGTCGCCGAGCACATAGACATTGCCAGCCTTCATGGCGTCACCGGGGATGGCGAGCGCGACGGGCAGTGCGGACGCACGTTGCAATTGCGCGACCAGCTTGTCGTAGCGACCACCGTCGAGGCGCTGGCGCAGCAACACCGGACGCGGAAAGCGAGCCGGCAATGCGCCCAGCAGCTGGCGAACCGCGTCAGGGCCGCCAATGCCGGCGAGCACGAGCACCGCACCCGCCACATCCGCCAAGACGGGCGCAGCGACGTCGGCCGCCGGCTTCGTATCGTCCACCAGCTCCAGCGAAGCGATACGGCGTTCGAGTTCGCCGATGTCATGCGTGCGCACCGCTGCGTTCGACATGGCAGGCGACGCAGCCGCCGGTGTCACATCGTCCGCAAGGCTGAGCTCACCAAAGCCCATCGAGGGCAGCGGCGGCGGGACGATCGGCGCAGGCGCCACGTCGTCGAACGACACGTCCTCCACCGCAACGAAATCATCGACAAGCTCGCCCTGCCATTCGACGTCCGGCAGCGCCGGCATGTCGGGCAGCGGCGTATCGGGCAGCTCGGCGTCGAGTTCCGCGAGCAGCGGATCGAAATCGCTCGCGCTGAAATCGGGGCCCGTCACCGGCGGCAGGCCGTCGAAACCGCTGGCGTCGAATGCGCCGTCCAGTTCGATACCGGCCGATTCCGACACCGGCATGTCGATCGCGGCCGGCTCGAATTCCAGGCCGTGGACCGAAAGCACGTAGTCCTCGACACCCGCGTCCGCAGCTTCACCGTGCGGGGGATCGAACACGGAGAAATCCTCGCCGCCGGTCGCGCCTTCCGGCAACGACACCTGCGCCGCGGGCGGGAATTCGGGCTCGTCGGTTGAAATCAGTTCTTCGAGCTGCACCGACAGCGGATCGATCGCCGGCACGATGTCGGCGCCCGCGACCGGCGGCAGCACGTTCTCGCGATGATGCAGCTTGGCCGCCAGGTGACGGCGCCAGCGCGCGGCCTCCCAGCCATCGCGTGCGGCGGCTACGTCGGCCTCCTCGAACATCACTTCGATGGCCGGGTCGCCGAGCATGCTGTCGAAACGATCGAGCGCTGCTTCGCTGATCGGGTCGAGCACGATCATCAATACATCGGGCGACGCGCCGCGGATCGCATCCGGCGACGACGAGCCCGGATCCTCTTCGGCAACGATGTCCGCACCGATCTCCAGCAGTGCACCGCGCACGCTGTCACGCGCCGCGCCGGGCCGCGCGAGGAGTGCGACGCGCCGGCTGGTGTCACTCATGCGCATGCACCTGCTCGAGCAACTCGTTGACGTTGCGCATCAGCTCGGGCTCCTGGTACGGCTTGCCGAGATAACGGTTGACGCCGAGTTCGAACGCGCGCTGGCGATGCTTCTCGCCGGTACGCGAGGTGATCATGATGATCGGTACGTCGCGCAGTCGCGATTCGCCCTTCATCGCGCCGGCGAGCTCGTAACCATCCATGCGCGGCATTTCGATGTCGAGCAGCATCAGGTCGGGCACGCGCTCGGCCATGCGCTCCAGCGCATCGATGCCGTCCTTCGCCGTGACCACTTCGTAGCCGTGGCGTTCGAGCACGCGACCGGTGACCTTGCGCATCGTGACCGAGTCGTCGACCACCATGACCAGCGGCACCACGCGCTTCTCGACCTGCACCACCACCGGCTGGAAGTCGCGCGGCAGTGTTGCCTGGCGACGCACCAGCGGTGCGACGTCGAGGATCACGACGACGCGACCGTCGCCCATGATCGTCGCGCCGAAGATGCCCGGCACCGACGCGACCTGCGGACCGACCGGCTTGACCACGATTTCGCGGTTGCCGATGACCTGGTCGACGGTGACCGCGGCGCGGAGTTCACCGGCGCGGATCAGCAGCAGCGGCACCTGCAGCAGGCCTTCGGCCTTCGCCGGCGTGCCGCCGAGCAGGCGACCGAGGTCGTGCACGGCGTAGTCCTCACCGCCGTAGCGGTAGGTGCCACCGTCCTCGCTCTCCATCGACTTGGCGAGTTCTTCGCGCGAGATGCGGCCGACGCCGCGCACCGATGCGATCGGCACCGCGAAGGCGGTCTCGCCGATGCGCACGAAGACGGCCTGCGTGACCGCGAGCGTCTGCGGCAGGCGCAGGGTGAACGTCGTGCCCGAACCCTTCGTGGTGCGGATGTCGATCGTGCCGCCGAGCTGGCGCACTTCCGACGCGACCACGTCCATGCCGACGCCGCGACCGGCGAGGCGGCTGACTTCATCGGCCGTCGAGAAGCCCGGCTCGAAGATCAGCATGTCGAGGTCGGACTCGGCCAGCGCCACGTCGCTGCGGATCAGCCCGCGTTCGACACCGCGACGGCGGATCGCCTCGCGATCCAGGCCGCGGCCGTCGTCGCCGACTTCCAGCACGACTTCCGACCCTTCGCGGCGCACCGCGATGCGGATCGTGCCTTCTTCGGTCTTGCCGGACGCGACGCGCTTTTCAGGCGATTCGAGGCCATGCGCGACCGCGTTGCGGAGCATGTGCTCCAGCGGCGCCGTCATGCGCTCGAGCACGTTGCGATCGAGTTCGCCCTGCGTGCCTTCGAGCTTGAGCAGTACGTGCTTGCCGGTTTCGCCGGACGCCTGGCGGACGACGCGACGCAGGCGCGGCAGCAGGCCGTCGAACGGCACCATGCGCGTGCGCATGAGGCCTTCCTGCAATTCCGACGATACGCGCGACTGCTGCAGGAGCAGCGTGTCGTACTGACGCGTGAGGTCGTCGAACGTCGCCTGCAGCGAGGTCTGGTCGGCCGCGGACTCGGAAAGCGCGCGGGTCAGCTGCTGCAGCGTGGAGAAGCGGTCGAGCTCCAGCGGATCGAACGTCGCCTCGCTCGTGTCCTCGCGCTTGTAGCGCGCGACGATCTGCGCTTCCGTCTCGATTTCGAGACGACGCAACTGGTCGCGCATACGCGTGTTGGTCGCTTCCATTTCCGCGATGGCGGAACGGAACGCGCCGAGCTGCTGTTCGAGGCGGGCGCGATAGATCGCGACCTCACCGGCGTAGTTGACGAGCCGGTCGAGCAGGTCGGCGCGGATGCGCACCTGTTCCTGCGGCGCGCGAACCGCGATGTCGTCGTCGTCGGCGATATGCGACTGGTCGCCGATCGGTGCCGACAGCGGCTTGAGGTCGGCAACCGGCGCCGGCACGGCGGGCGTCGAACGCTGCGGCTCGGCGGCCTGCGCCGGCATCGGCATGCGTTCGCCGCGTGCACGTGCTTCGAACTGCGCGATCAGCGCGAGCGGCATGCCAATCGCGCGGTGCTCGCCGACGCGGGTAACCATCGCGTGCAGTCGGTCGAAGCCGCGTTCGAGCAGCGACACGCCGTCGCGACCGAGGTCGCTGCGGTGGTCGACGACTGCTTCGAGCAGCGACTCCATGACGTGCCCGAGTTCGCCCACGGCCATGATGCCGGCCATGCGAGCGCCACCCTTGAGCGTGTGCAGGTCGCGCTGCAGGCCGACCAGCGTTTCGCGCTCATCCGGCTGCTGGCGCAGCTGCGCGAGCAGGCCGTCGGAGTGGTCGAGAAGATCCGCGCCTTCCTCGACGAAGATGTCGACGAGTTCGGAATCGAGGCCGGTGAGGTCGAGCGCGCTGTCCGGATCGGCTTCGTCGGCGACGCTCGACGGCATCGCGCCACCGCTTTCCACCGCCGCAGTTGCCGCGGCGATCGCCACGCGCACCTGTTCGGCCATGCGTTGCTCGGCGGCCATGCGCTCCAGGCGCTCGGCTTCCGCACGCTGCGCCTCGAGGCGAGCCTGCTCGTGCTCGATCGCGTCAAGGCGTTCGCGCTCGATGCGCTCGGCTTCGGCATGTTCCGCTTCGATGCGTTCGCGTTCGGCGCGTTCGGCGGCGAGGCGTTCTTCTTCGACGCGACGCGCTTCGGCCTGTTCGGCGGCGACGCGTTCGGCTTCGATACGTGCGGCTTCGTCCGCTGCAGCGCGCTCGGCTTCCACGCGCGCCGCCTCTTCGGCCGCGAGACGGTCCGCTTCGGCGTTTTCCGCTGCGATGCGTTCCTGCTCGAGACAGTCGGCCTCGGCCTGTTCCGCCGCAATGCGCTCGGTTTCGGCCTGTTCCGCTGCAACGCGCTCGGCTTCGGCGCGCGCGGCCTCTTCGGCTGCAACACGCTCCGCTTCGGCGTGTTCGGCGGCAAGGCGTTCGGCCTCCGCATGTTCCGCGGCGATGCGTTCCTGCTCAAGGCGCTCGGCTTCTGCCTGTTCCGCGGCGAGGCGCTCGGCCTCTTCGCGATCGGCGTCGTCAACCGGCTCCGCAACGAACTGTTCGGCGACTGCTGCGTCGTACGCCTGCTCGGACGCCGCGATGCGTTCCGCTTCGGCCTGCTCCGCCGCGATGCGTTCCTGCTCGACGCGCTCGGCTTCCGCCTGCTCGGCAGCGCTACGCTCGGCTTCGGCGCGCGCCGCGTCTTCGGCCGCGCGCTGGGCTTCGGCTTCTTCCGCCGCGAGACGATCGGCTTCGGCCTGCTCCGCCGCAATGCGCTGCTGTTCTGCACGCTCGGCCGCGGCGCGTTCGGCTTCGGCCTGCTCCGCGGCGATGCGCTCGGCGTCGACTCGCGCGATTTCCTCGGCGATGCGCTGCTGTTCCGCCTGCTCGGCGGCGATACGCTCGGCTTCCGCCTGCGCGGCTTCCAGCTGTTCGAAATCTTCCGCGGCCGATGCCTCGACCGGATCGACCGGCATCGCCTGGCGCGCGTCCGGCAGGCTGTCGCGCAGCGCGACGACGCGCTCGGCGAGGCCTTCGAAACGCGGCACGTGCGGGCGGTCGGCCTGCAGGCGCGCAAGCGTCGTACGGATCGCGGCAGCGACCTCGGCGATCGCTTCGACGCCATCGTGCGTCGCCGGCGTACCCGCGGCGAGCAGGCGCTTGATGTACGCCTCGGTCGGACCGGTGATCGCCGGGATCACCGGCACCTCGGTCATCGCGAATGCGCCATTGAGCGTGTGGATTGCGCGCTGCAGACGGTCTTCGGCACGCAGCGGTTCGCGACGCGCGCTTTCCAGCCAGTCGTCGATCGTCGCGAGGTGGCCGTCGACTTCCGTCGCGAGGATCTCGAGCAACACCGGATCGACGTACGCGGGCTCGCCCGGATCTTCGACCGGCAGCGCAACGACAACCGGCGCGGCCTCGACGACCGCTTCGACCGGCGTAACGACCGGTGCGGCGGCCGCGTCCGGCGCGTAGAAGACCTCTTCGCCCTTCTCGAGGCGATCGGCGATCGCTTCCAGGCCGGCCAGGTCGGCCGTTACCGACGCCGTACCCGCGAGGGCGGCGTGGAATTGCGGCAGCGTGGCGACGGCGTGGTCGATGAGCGACGCGACCGCGGAACTCGGCGGACGCGTGCCATCGAGCACGCGGTTGAGCATGTTCTCGATCTTCCAGCTGAACTCGCCGAGCACCTTGGCGCCGACGAGGCGGCCGCTGCCCTTGAGCGTATGGAAGACGCGGCGCACCGAGCGCAGGCGCTCGAGATCATCCGGCTTGGACTTCCAGTTCGCGATGTAACTCGCGACGTTGTCCATTTCCTCCGACAGCTCCTCGAGGAAGACCTCGCGGATGTCGTCGTCGATGTCCGCATTGGATTCGAAGCCACCGAACACCACGCCGACCGGCGCGACCGGCGCCATTTCGACCGGCACGATCGAATCGAGCGCGCTCGCGTCGACCGCCACCGACTCGTGCACGACGGGCGTCTCTTCATCGCGCGCCTGCAGGTCGATGACCGCCAGCGATTCCGCGATATGCTCCAGAACGGCTTCGTCCTCGCCCGCTTCGACGATCGGCGTGGCCGACGCATCGACGGATTCCGGGTGCAGCGCCTCCGCGATCGCGGCATCGACCGCCGGTTCGGCGTCGACGGCAGGCGACGCTTCGACGTGCGCCGGCGCGGCCGGGATCGGCCAGTAGCTCAGCGATTCCAGGCTCGACTGTGCGATGTCGAGCATGCCGTCGCGGTTCGGACGGTGGTCGCGCAATGCTTCGAGGAAGTACTCGAGGCTGGCGAGCGCATCGGCGAGCGCGTCGAGCTCGGCGCTGGTCGGCACGTGGTGGCGGTCGATGAGCTCGCGCTGCGAATAGCGCGCGATCGCATCGAGATAGTTGGCTGGCGCCGGCAGGTGCACCATGCGCATCGCGCCGGCGACTTCGTCGAGCAGGCGGGGCACTTCCGCGAGTTCGGCATGGTCCCAACCGGTTTCGACGAATGCGACGAACGACTGGCGCGCGTCGCCGAAGTTGGCGATCGCCTCGCGCACGACAATGTCGAGCACCTTGCGCGACTCGCGTGCGAGCGCGGTGTCGCCTTCGTCCTGGTCTTCGAGGCCGAGGCGTGCAACCTGGTCGTCGAGCGATGCATCGACGTAGAGCAGCGCGCCGGCGATGTCGAGCAACGCGTGTTCGTCTGCCGTGCGGCGGCCGTTGACCACGTCCGACATCGCGTCGCGCTGCTGCATGACGACGCCGCGGGCAGTGCCCAGGCCCATCATGCCGAGCGTGTCGCCGACCTGCGTCAGCGCATCGACCTGCGGGCGGAGTTCCGCCACGTCGATGCGGCCGGTGCGCAAATGGATGTCGAGCGCGTCCTTGACGCGCATCAAGTCTTCCTTGATCGCCGCCGAGACCGTGTCGAGCAGCGCGCGGTTGCGACCGCTTAGCGAGCCGCGCGCATGCGCGATCTCGCTTTCGCTCGGACGCTGCGCGTCGAGGTCGAAGGTTTCGCGGATGTCGTCCAGGCGCGGATGCGAGGCACCGCTGTGGGCGACGTGATAGAGCAGCTGGCGCGTGGGCTCCGCGGCGAGGTCGCCAGCGGACAGCTCCATCGCGTCCTGTGCGGTGTCGTGCACGCCGCGCTCGACGCCGGCGAACGCCTGGCGCAGGCCACGGCTGGTCGGCATCGCGCCATCGGCGATCGCCATGGCGACGCCTTCTGCGACCCAGAGCATGCGCAAACGGGCTTCGTTGCCACCGGCGCGCATCAGCTCGCCGATCGCGCCGACGATGGCGCGCGCATCGGCCGGGTCGCCGGCCTCCGGCCATGCGGCCAGCGCGGTCGACAGACGCTCGGCCGCAGCATTCGCGTCGGCGTTCGCGTCCGCGGCTTCCGCGGCGGGCACCGGCACATCGATGTCCGGCGCGAACAGCATGCTTTCGCTCAGGCCCGCTTCGCCGCGCGCGGCGCGCAGCTCGTTGAGCAGCGGCAGCAGCACGATCGGAATGTCGCGATGGCCGCCCTGCAGGCGCTCCAGATAGTCGGGCAGCTGCACGACACCACGCAGCAGCGCCGCGCAGGCTTCGTCGCGGTCGGCGACGTCACCCGTCTGCAGCGCGGACGCGAGGCGTTCCATCTCGGTCGCGACCATCGCGGGCGCGTCGAGCTCGATCATGTGCAGCGTTCCGCGCACCTGGTGCAGGTGCGTGGAGCAGGCGCGCATGCGCGCGGAGTCGGTCGGATCCTCCAGGAACGCTTCGATTTCCTGACGCGCGAGGCGGAGGGTTTCGTCGAGTTCCGGCTTGATCCAGCCGAGGGTGGTTGTATCGATCACTTCACGCATCGCGATCATCGTGCACCTCGCGCCCGAGCGGCCGTGCACAACGCACTCCCTGGTGGGAGCGCGGTCGCGTCGCGGCAGTCAGGTGCGTGCCAATTCATTCTTCAGGTCGTCCGTTCGATCAGGCCGGGAGCTTGAAGTCGGCGACCGAGCGACGAAGGTCCGCCGCCAGCTGCGCGAGGTTTCCAATCGAGGCCGCCGTCTGGCTCGCACCCTGCGAGGTCTGCGCGGTGATCGATTGAATCGTGGTCATCGTCTGCGTGATGTTCGTTGCAGCGAACGACTGCTGCTGCGCGGCCTGCGAGATGCCCTGAATGAGGGTCGAGAGGTCGGTCGAGACCTTTTCGATCTCGCCCAGCGCGGTACCCGCGTCCTCGGCCAGTCGTGCACCGGCGACGACTTCCGACGTCGTCTGCTCCATCGACGAGACCGCTTCGTTGGTATCGCTCTGAATCGTCTGGACCAGCGTTTCGATTCGCTTCGTCGCGTTGGACGCGCGTTCTGCAAGGCGCTGCACTTCGTCGGCGACGACCGCGAAGCCGCGGCCCGCTTCACCGGCCGAGGCCGCCTGAATTGCCGCGTTCAGCGCGAGGATGTTCGTCTGTTCCGAGATGTCGTTGATCAGTTCAACGATCGAACCGATTTCCTGCGACGACTCGCCGAGGCGCTTGATTCGCTTCGAGGTTTCCTGGATCTGGTCACGGATCGAGTCCATGCCCGCGATCGTCTGGCGCACGACGCCGGCGCCCTTGGTCGCGATCTGCACCGAGCGCTGTGCAACCTCGGCGGACTCGGCGGAGTTCTTCGAAACCTGGTCAATCGATCGCGCGATCTCGTTGATCGCCTCGGAGGCCGAGCCAATCTCCTGCGCCTGGTGTTCCGCGGCTTCCGCGAGCTGCGTCGCCGTCGCCTGCGTTTCCTGCGCGCTGGCCGCGACCTGCACCGACGTATCGGTAATCGTCTGCACGAGGCTGCGCAGCTGTTCGACGGCGAAGTTGATGGAGTCCGCGATCGCGCCGGTCATGTCTTCGGTGACCGTCGCCTTCACCGTCAGGTCGCCTTCTGCGAGCGAACCCATTTCGTCCAGCAGGCGCATGATGGCCTCCTGGTTACGGTCGTTGAGTTCCTTCGTGGTCTGGTAACGACGCTGCTGCTGCTTGTTGAGCGCGTAGAGCAGGCCCAGCAGCGAGAAGATCGTCAGCGCACCGGCGATGATCGAGATCCAGATGTTGCCGAGCAGGCTGGTGTCCTTGATCGAGCCGATCGAGGTGAACGCGCCGAACAGCTTCTGCGCCTGGTCGAGCAGGTCGCCCGACTTCGCGGTGATGCCGGCCGCCGCGTTCTGCGCGCCGATCAGGTTGCGCGAGGACGCGGTGATCGCGTCGAGGTCCTTCTTCATGCCCGCCCACTGCTGCTCGACCTGGCCGAGCTGCGACACGGCGGCGCCGGCGGTCAGCGGCAGGATCTTGTTGGCGTCGTCGCCCTTGCGAAGGCCGGCGAGCACGGTCGAGAAGAGGTTGGCGTCGCGTCCGAGCGCGTCGGCCGCGGCCTGCGCGGCCGCGCCGCCGCTACGGATTTCCGCGATGCGGCGCGCCATGGTTCCGGAGACGACGACCTGGCGCAGTGCGATGTAGACCTGCGAGGACGGCGAGCCTGACGCCGACATCGCGCGGACCAGCTCATCGAGCGTGGCCTGGAAGTTCGGCAGGTTCTGGTTGAACTTGTCGGCGTGGCCGGCCAGTTCGACGATCGCCTGCTCCGACGCCAGCACCTGGTCGGCGTTCTTGCCGATCGGGCCCCATGCTGTGGCGACGTCGTTGATCGCGCTACCCGCGCGGCTGTCGTCGCCGTAGCTGCTCTGCAGGTTCTTGACGTCGTCTTCGATGCGCGCCTTCGTGTCGCGGAAGGTCTTGAACGCCTCGGCGTTACCGCCTACGGCCTCGGTGCCGCGCACTGCGAGCTGCTGCGAGAGCACCTGCAGTTCCGACGCCGACGAGCTGGCGCCGCTGAGGCGGCCGGCCTTGTACGACGCGTAACCGACGTTTGCGCCTAGCACGACCAGCGACGTGATCAGCAACGCCACCCAGGTGTTGACTTTGATGTCACGGCCTTTGCCGGCGACGTTATCCATCGTGCTGCTCATGGTTGAACCTCAGGTCTTCGTGCAGGGCCGTCAGGCGGCGGCTTGTCGGAATTCGGGAGTGCGGGCGAGCAGGTCGAGGCTGAAGACGCCCCAGTCGTACTCGCCCACGTGATAGGCGCGATCGATGAAGTTCGCGTAGCGGCCCTGGGCCAGCGGTTCGAACGCTTCGTCATCGAGCTTCTGCTCATCGACGAACGAACGCTGGCCGAACAGTTCGTCGACCAGCACCGCGACGTCGCCGCCGGACTGACGCACGAGCAGCACGCGCAGGCTCTCGTGCAGGACGGTGCGCTCGCCTTCGAGGAACTGCTTCATGTCGACGATCGGCAGCAGCTGGCCGCGGACGTTGGCGACGCCGAGCATCCACGGCTGCGTGCCCGGCACCGGCGTGATCTGCGGAACGGTCAGGATTTCGCGCACCTCGCCGAATTCGGAGGCGAGGCGGCGCGAGCCGATGCGGTAGCCGACACCGCGCCACAGACCCGGCGCGTCGAGCTGCTCCGGCAGGCCCGCGACGTGCGCGAGCGAGCGGCGCTCGTAGTCGACGAGCACGTCGAACGGGCTCATCGCGAGGTTCATGTCAGGCGCCCAGGAGTTCGTTGATGCGCGCGATGAGTTCTTCCTCGCGCGGCGGCTTGACGATGTAGTCCTTCGCGCCCTGGCGAAGGCCCCAGGCGCGATCGGTGTCCATGCCCTTGGTGCTGACGATCAGTACCGGGATGGCCTTGGTCTCGGCGTCGCGCGACAGCGCGCGCGTGGCCTGGAAGCCGTTCATGCCGGGCAGGACGACGTCCATGAGGACGAGGTCGGGACGCTCGCGGCGGCAGGTTTCGATGCCGTCTTCGGCGCTGCCGGACGTCATGACCTGGTGGCCGTTGCGCTCGAGGAGCTGGGTCATGACCGCCGACTCGGTCGGCGAGTCTTCGATCAACAGGATGCGTGCCATTGGTGCCCTTCCCCCCGGTCAGGCGTTGACGTGCTTGCGGATCGCGTCGAGCAGTTCTTCGCGGGTGAATGGCTTCGTCAAATACTGCTCGGAGCCGACGATGCGGCCCCGCGCCTTGTCGAACAGACCATCCTTGGAGGACAGCATGATGACCGGCGTCGACTTGAAGCTCTGGTTGTTCTTGATCAGCGCGCAGGTCTGGTAACCGTCGAGCCGCGGCATCATCACGTCGACGAAAATGATCTGCGGATGCTGGTCCGCGATCTTTGCCAGCGCTTCAAAGCCGTCCGAGGCGGTCACCACGTCACAGCCCTCGCGCTTGAGCAGCGTTTCAGCCGTGCGTCGAATGGTCTTCGAGTCGTCGATGACCATGACCTTGAGGCCGCCCAGGCTGCCGTTGCGGGCGTCATCCTGCATTCGTAAATCCCCCAGCGCTGCGTCTGGCAGCGCGCGAAGCCTTTATTTCAAGCCCCGGGAGGGCTGTCAAGCAGGCAATTTTCGTCACGACAAAACTGAAGAAGTGGCACTTTTGGTCAGGTCCCCGCCTGACCCACTGCTACCATCGGCAGCCCCGACCGCGGCTTGAGCCATGCCCCTCGACATCGTCGTCGTGATGGACCCCATCGGCTCCATCAGGATCGCCAAGGACTCCACGTTCGCGATGCTGCTGGAGGCCCAGCGGCGTGGCCACCGGCTGTCGTACGTCATGCCGGGTGGCCTTTCGGTTCGCGATGGTCGCGCGATGGCGCGCATCGCGCCGCTCCGCGTCATCGATGATCCCAACGGATGGTTCGAACTGGGAGATGCGTCACAGGTCGAGCTGGGTACGGGTCACGCCGTGCTCATGCGCAAGGACCCGCCGGTCGACGCGAACTATCTCCACGACACCCAGATCCTCGGTCTTGCGCAGAACACGGGCGCGCTGGTGGTCAACGACCCGCGCGGCCTGCGCGACATGAACGAGAAACTGACCGCGCTGGAGTTTCCGCAGTGCTGCCCGCCGACGCTGGTCAGTCGCGAAGCGAACGCGCTCAAGGCCTTCATCGCCGAACACGGCGAAGCGGTGCTGAAGACGCTCGACGGCATGGGCGGCCGATCGATCTTCCGCGCGCGCCACGGCGACCCGAACACCAACGTGATCCTCGAGACGCTGACCGAAAGCGGCCAGCACCTCGCGATGGCGCAGCGCTACATCCCCGAGATCACCGACGGCGACAAGCGCATCCTGCTGATCGACGGCGTTCCGGTCGACTACTGCCTGGCCCGCATTCCGCAGGGTGACGAGTTCCGCGGCAACCTCGCGGCCGGCGGTCGCGGCGAAGGCAGGCCGTTGAGCGAGCGCGATCGCTGGATCGCCGCGCACGTCGGCCCGGCGATGAAGGCGCGCGGCATGCTGTTCGTCGGCCTCGACGTGATCGGCGACTACCTGACCGAGGTCAACGTCACCAGCCCGACCTGCATCCGCGAACTCGACAAGCAGTTCGGCCTGAACATCGCCGGGCAACTGTTCGACGCGATCGAGGCGAAGGCGCGCTGATCGCATGACGGTCGTCGGTCCCGCGCACGATCCGCCACTGGTCGAATCGCACCGGCTCGGCTGGACGATGGCGATCTCGCTCGGCGTGCATCTGTTCGTGATCCTGGCGATCGGCTTCGCACCGGAAAAGGCGGCACCGGTGGTGCCGACGCTGGATGTCATCTTCACCGAGACGCAGAGCGCGCTGACGCCCAAACAGGCGGATTTCCTCGCGCAGGCCAGCAACCAGGGCGGCGGCGAGCACGAGAAGACAACGCGTCCGCGCGAGGCGCAAAGCGGCGCGTCGCCGCAGCCCGAACCGGGCGTCGCACCGCGCGAATTGCGCGCGCAATCGCCGGCACCTGCACCGCCGCCGCAGGCGCGCATCGTCAGCAGCACGCGCGGGCCGTCCATCGCGCCACAGGCGCAGGTCGCTCCGACGCCAAACGACGTGCCCGCGCCGGTCGGCGACCAGAAGATCGAACGCGACGAACGCATGGCGCGACTCGCCGCGGAAATCCACCTGCGATCGCAGCGCTACGCCAAGCGCCCGAAGCGCAAGTTCGTGTCGGCGAGCACGCAGGAATACGTGTGGGCGAGCTACCTGCGTGAGTGGGTCGATCGCGTGGAACGCGTCGGCAACATGAACTACCCCGACGCGATCCGTCGCCATCACCTTTCGGGACAGGTCGTCATCACCATCGCGATCCGTCGCAACGGCAGCGTCGAGCGTGCGGACATCGTGCAGTCGAGCGGCATTCCCGCACTCGACGAAGCGGCGATGCGCATCGCTCGCCTCGCCGAACCGTACCCGCCGCTGCCGCGCACGCAGGAAGATCCCGACATCCTGCACGTCACCCGCACGTGGTGGTTCCGTCCCGAAGGGCGGATGGTCGACGACTAAGCGGGACGCCTGCGTCGCGGGCGTCTATTTCGCTTTGCGCGCCTGCTGCTCGACCAGCGTCAGTGCGACGTTGTTGCGCAGGTAGGCGGGCTCGACCCGCTCGGGCGCGATCGCGCCGCCACGTCCGGCGATGCGCAAGGCGAGGCGCGCGATGTCGGCCGCGTGCGGCAACGCGGCAGCGTCGACGGTGGCCAATTGCGATGCAAGGCGCGCGGGAAGTGCGCCATCCTGTGCAGCGAAGCCGGTGCCGACGCCATGCCAGCCACCGCCGTCGATCACGACGTCCCCCGCTGCGAGCAGTGTCTCGTTGCCGATCGCGTCGAGATCACTGCCGTTCCAGCGAAAGCGTGCGACGTACAGCTCGTTCATGCGCGCATCGATCGCCGCGAGCATGGGCGCGCCTTCGTTCGCCCGCGCCGCGGGAAGCGCGAGTGCGGCGAGCGTGGACACCGGCACGAGCGGACGATCGAGACCGAGTGCAACGCCCTGTGCGATCGCGATCGCGAGCCGCACGCCAGTGAACGCGCCCGGGCCGCGACCGACCGCGATCGCGTCGAGTTGCGAGCGCGCGATGCCTGCATCGGCCAGCAATGCCTGCGCCCACGGCAACGCGAGCTCGGTGTGGCGTCGCGGCGCGATCTCGTAACGCTCGACGATCTCGCCGTCGACGGCGAGCGCGACGGAGCAGGCTTCGGTGGCGGTTTCGAATGCGAGCAGTTTCATGGCGCGGATGGTCGCATTTCACGCCGTTCCGAGCAGCGGCTGCTGGGGCGACGCGGCATCGCCGTCCGCCGTCGCGCCGAAGAACGCGCGAACGTGCTCGATGTTGCGCGTCTTGGGAAACGGCGGAAGCGAATTGAAGAACGTGGTGCCGTACTGGCGATTCACCAGGCGCGGATCGCAGAGCACCAGCACGCCGCGGTCGGTCTCGGTGCGGATCAGCCGGCCGACGCCCTGCTTCAGCGCGATCACCGCCTGCGGCAGCTGTTCGTCGCGGAACGGCACGCCGCCGTTGCGACGGATGGCGTCGAGTCGCGCCTCGAACACCGGATCGTCCGGCGCGGCGAACGGCAGTTTGTCAATCACCACGACGCTCAATGCATCGCCGGCGACGTCGACGCCCTCGCGAAAACTCGCGGCGCCCAGTAGCACGCCGTTGCCGGATGCACGGAACCGTTCGAGCAGTACCGAGCGCGGCGCCTCGCCCTGCACGAACAGCGGCCACGGCCCATCAAGCAGCAGTTGGGCGGCCTCACGCAGTGCGCGATGCGATGCGAACAGCACGAACGCGCGTCCGCCCGACGCTTCAAGCACCGGGCGCACGGCGTCGACCACCGCGGTCGTGTAATCGCGCGCCGACGGTTCGGGCAGATTCTTCGGCACGTAGCACAACGCCTGCTCGTTCCAGTCGAACGGGCTGGGCGCGAGCATGGTCTGCGGCTGCCAGAGTCCCAACTTGATCGAGAAATGCTCGAAACGCCCGCCGACCGCGAGCGTCGCCGAGGTGAACACCCACGCGGCCTGCGTGCGCGCGCGATGCTGCGCGAGCGGCCCGGCGACATCGAGGGGCGTGCGGCTCAGGCGGAAGCCGCGTGCGGTGAGTTCGTACCAGAGCACGCTGCCGTCGTCGCGTTTTTTCGGCACTGCGTCGTCGCCTGCGCCCGTGTCGTCCTCGGTCTCGTGGACGTCGACCGCGTCGTGATCCGCCTCGTTGCGCCAGCGCGACAACCGATCACGGAACTCGTTCGCGCGTGCGAGGCAACTGTCGAAACCCGGTGACGTCGACGCCAGCGGACGCAGCGTGTCCTGCAGCACCGCCAGCGCGTCATCCAGCGCGTCGAATGCGGCCTCGACCGCAGGCGCTTCCTGCGCACGCCGGCGCGTACCGCGCACGGGCAACTCGTCCATCGCGCTGCGCAGCTGGCGCACGCGGAACTCGAGGTCGTTCGCCGGGCCCTGCACCGCCGCGAGTGCGCCAGTCACCTGCCGGCATTCCAGCAGCGCATCGCGCGAGAGTTCGACCAGGGGGCGCGCACTCAGCGATTCGCCGAAGAACTGCGCGGCGAGTTCGGGCAGCTGGTGCGCCTCGTCGATCACGAACGCTTCCGCGCCCGGGAGGATTTCGCCGAAGCCTTCCTGCTTGAGCGCGAGGTCGGCCAGCAGCAGATGGTGGTTGACGACGACCACGTCGGCCGCCTGCGCGCGCTGGCGCGCGGAGACGACGAAGCAGTCGGAATAGAACGGGCATTCGGTGCCGAGGCAGTTCTCCGCCGTGCTCGTCACCAGCGCGTGCAGCGGCGAGTCTTCCGGCAGGTCCTCGAGCTCGGCGAGGTCGCCCATGCGCGTGCGCCCGGACCACGCGACGATGCGCTGGAACTGCGCGACCTGTTCGCGACTGCTGAAGCGCGGCTCGCCCTGCGCCTGCCGCATGCGGTAGTGGCAGAGGTAGTTCGAACGCCCCTTCAGCAGCGCGCTGGTGTGGCCGACGCGGAGCGCGTTGCGCACGCGCGGCAGGTCGCGGTGGTAGAGCTGGTCCTGCAGCGCGCGGGTGCCGGTCGAGATGATCGTCTTGCGGCCGGACAGCAGCGCCGGCACGAGATACGCGAACGTCTTGCCGGTGCCGGTGCCGGCTTCCGCCAGCAGCGTGCCGCGCGCGTCGAACGCGTCGGCGATCGCCGCGGACAGATCCTGCTGCGCGGGGCGGGAACGGAAGCTTGCGATCTCGGATGCGAGCGGCCCGCCGTCGGCGAGCGCCGCGCGGCTCGCATCGGCCAGGCGGGACGACGTCATGTCAGTAGCGCGGCGGCGGCTTGACCGTGCACGCGTCGCGTTGCTTGGCCAACGCCACCACGCGGGCACCGGCGCCTGCATCGCCCGACGCCTCGCGCAGCCCTTCGACCTGCACCAGCATTTCGAGCGTGCGACGACACAGCGGGCCCACCGTCGGCCCCGCTGCACGTGCGCGCTGCGCGAAATCGAACGCGGCGTCGACGTGCCGTTCGAGCAGCGCGAGCTCTGCGCGCTCCTGCAGCAGTGCGGGGTCCTGAGGACGCTCGGCCAACGCGCGATCGAGCACGGCTGCGGCATCGGCAATGCGGCCCGCCTGCTCGTCGCGCCGTGCCTGCTCGCGCAGGTCCGCTACCAGCGGATCCTGCAGCGGCTGAACTTCGACCTCGGTCGCTACGGTCGCGCCCGCGGCACGCACACCGGCGACGATCGCGGCCGCGTTGTACGACGGCGCAGGCGGTGCCGGCGGCGGTGCGCTCGCGCAACCGGCAAGCGTCACCAGCAACGCGGCGGAAAGACGCCTCATCGGTTACCGCCCGCAGGTTCCGGCGGCGGCGCGGTGTCGGCTGGCGGCGGAACGCGCTTGGCGGGGTCAGGGTCGGCGCCGTGGTCGCGGCCGAACAGCGAATTCCAGAAGCCGCCACCGCTGTCCTGCTGCTGCGCGTCGGCGCCGTCTTCGCTGCCATCGGACACCGGATTCGGCGAACCGTAGGCGCAGGCGGTGCGGCCCGGTGCGTAACCCGGAACGAACGGGAAACGATCGGACCCCGGGCAGCCCGGATCGGTCGTGTTGTTGCCGGCCACCCACTGCCAGTCGAGCCCGTCGTCCGGCACCTTCAGCGCCGCGGACGGCAGGTGCGCGAACAGCGCCGACCACACGCGCATCGCGCCGGTCGCGCCGTACAGGCCCGTCGTCTTGTTCTGGTCGTTGCCGACCCAAATGACCGCGAGATGGTCACCGGTGAAGCCGGCGAACCAACTGTCGCGGCCATCGTTCGAGGTACCGGTCTTGCCGGCCGGCGACAACCCGCCGCGACCGTCCGCGATCAACTGGTGCGCCGTGCCGCGATTGACGACCTGCTGCATCGCATAGGTCACCAGGCGCGCCGCCACAGCGTCGCCCGGTTGCGCGGGTGCGGACGGTTTGTCGTAGCGATTCAGAGCGCGACCGTTGGCGTCGAGCACGCCGCGCACCGCGCGCAGCGGTTGGATCTGTCCGCCCGACGCGAGGAACTGGTAGAGCTGCGCCATCGCGTACGGGCTTTCATCGACCGCGCCGAGGATCAGCGACGGGTTGACGTTGCCCTCGATCTCGATGCCCGCCAGCGTACGGATCAGGTCGGCGAGGCGCTGCGGCGTGACCTGCATGCCGACGCGCACCGTCGCCTGGTTCATCGACAGTGCGAGCGCATCGATGACGCGCACCGTGCCATGACTGCGGCCGTCCGAATTACCCGGCGACCACGGCTTGCTGCCCTGGATCTTCACCGTGATCGGCGAGTCCTCGACATAGCTCGCGAGCGACCAGCGATTGGGCTCGGCCAGCGCGAGCAGATAGACGAACGGCTTCAGCAGCGATCCGACGGGACGCTGCGCCTCGACCGCACGGTTGAAGCCATGCTCGGTGAATTCGCGCGCACCGACCGCCGCGACGATCTCGCCCGTGTGCACGTTGGTGACGACGACGCCAGCTTCGAGCGGCGGACGCTTCGGCGATTCCAGCTGGCGCAGCGTCTTGGTCACCGCGCCTTCGGCATAGGCCTGCGCGGACGGCGACATCGCCGTCATCACGCTCAAGCCTGCGCCGACAAGGCCTTCGGACGGGAAGTCGCGCGCGAGCTGGCGGCGCACCAGGTCGACGTAGGCCGGGAAGCGGTTGGGCGCAAGACTCGTCGGATTCGGCGTCACGCCCAGCGGCGCCTTTTGCGCGCGGTCGTGCTCGGCCTGGTCGATCAGGCCCGTCTCCAGCATCTTGTCGAGCACGAAGTTGCGGCGTTCGAGTGCGCGGTCGCCGTGCACGCGCGGGTCGTAGTACGACGGGCCACGCACGATTCCGATCAACAGCGCGATCTGCTCGGTGTTGAGATCGTTGAGATCGCGACCGAACCAGAACTCGGCGCCGGCGGCGACGCCGCGGATCGCCTGCGAGCCGTGCTGGCCGAGATAGACCTGGTTGAAGTAGGCCTCGAGGATGACGCTCTTGTCGTAGCGCGCGTCGATCAGCAGCGCGTAGATGATTTCCTTGAACTTGCGGGTGAACGTCTGTTCCTGGCCGATGCCGAGCAGGCCGGAACGCGCGAGCTGCTGCGTCAGGGTGCTGGCGCCCTGGCGCTTCTCGCCGCTGCGCAGGTTGACCAGCACCGCGCGCGCCAGACCCGAGAAGTCGATGCCGATGTGGTGGTTGAAGTCGCGGTCTTCCACCGCCTGCAGGCCCGTGACGAGCAGGTCCGGCACTTCATTGATGCGGACGAGGCGGCGTTCTTCCTGCTTCTGGCCGTACAGGGTCGCGATGCGCGCGGGATCGAGGCGATGCGCGCGCAGGCTGCGATGCGATACCGCGTCGCGCACGCTCATCACGCGACCGCCCGACAGGATCACTTCCACCCGGCGCGCCGGGACTGCGCCGTCGACATCCGCGAACCCGCGCGACGCGATCGTCCAGCGCCCGCCCTGCTGCGCGTACGTGCCTTCGCGCGCGCCGTCGCCCGCGTGGTACGCGGCCGCGTCGAGTTCGGTCTTCAGCGTCGCGGCATCCATCACGACGCCCGGCGCCACCTCCAGCGGTCGTGCATAGACGCGCGTCGGCAGCTGCCAGCGCAACTGCCCGAAGCGCTGTCCCACCTCGTGGTTCAGGTAGGTGACATAGGGAATCAGGAAGCCCAGCGCGAGCCCGACCAGCACCAGCGCGATGGTGAGCAGGCGGCGGCGCCAACCGGGCCGGCCGCCTGCGTCGGCGGTGTCGTCGTCTTCGTCGTAATCGATTCGGGCCACGGAATGCGAGAATGAAGGGCCGGAAGCCCGCTTGCCGCGAGTCTAGCGCAGGCGCCCCGAGCCACCCTTGGCCCATGACGATGCCCGAGTCGCCCCACCCTCAACGTTCAGCTGCCGCGCTGCTCGCACTTTTCTACGCGCGACGCGGCGTCGGGCTTGCGCTGCGGGGTGCGCGGCGCCTGGTATCGGGGGGCTTGGTCTATCGACCCAATGGCAAGGGACCGTCGAGAGAGGAAGCTCGATCCCGCGGCACGACGGCCGACACGTCGGTACTCATCGTCGATCAGCATTTGCCTCGGCCAGATGTCGACTCCGGCTCGGTGCGGATGAGCGCAATCGCGAAGATTTTTCAGGGTCTGGGATTCGGCGTCTCCATCATCGCGGATGATCTGAGCCCGGGGCCAGGGAGCGACAATTACGCGACGCCAAGTTTTGGCACGATGTTGGACGTCGTCCGCTGGCTGCGTGCCCGTCGAAACGAAATCCGCTTGGTCATCCTGTCACGCCATACAACGGCCAGTCATTGGACACCGTTAATCCGCGAACTGCTGCCAGAAGCGCGCATCGTTTTCGATACGGTGGATCTGCACTACTTGCGCGAGTCCAGGCACGCGTCGCGCGTCGGCTCAACGATGCTCGAGCTTCTCGCGCGAATAACTCGGTCTCGTGAATTGGATGCTGTGCGCGCGACCGACTGCACTTGGGTGGTGAGTCCGGTCGAGAAGACACTCCTCGAGCGCGAGTGCCCGGAGTCGCGCGTTCAACTCGTGTCCAACATCGTCGACGTTCTGCCGAATCGGCCAGGTTTCACTGATCGTGCAGGATACTTATTTGTCGGTAACTTTTCGCATGAACCGAATGTTGATGCCATCGAATGGCTTGCTAGCTGGTGGCCCATAGTTCGAGCGGAGCGCCGGTCAGTGCATCTGAAGGTAATCGGCGGGGGCATGCCTCGACCTTTGAAGCACAAACTGGAACGGGTCGACGGCATCGAAGTCCTTGGGCATGTAAAGGATCTTGAGTCTTTTCTGCGTTCGTCGCGCGTGATGCTTGCGCCCCTGAGGTACGGCGCGGGAGTAAAGGGCAAAATCAACGCTGCGTTTGCGGCCGGCCTGCCGGTGGTCGGGACGCCGTGTGCCATGGAGGGCATGATCGACACAGCTGCAATGTCGTTGGGTCTAGGCGATACGCCGGAGTCACTGGCACGCGCGGCAGTGCGCGCGCACGAAGATGAAGCGCTCTGGCAGTCACTAGCTGAAGCTGGCGTTCAACAAGCCACCCGTGCCTTCTCCACCGCCGTTGCAGTGGGCGCGATCTGCCGTACTTTGGGCGCCATCGGCGTCGATCAGCCGTCTCGCCGATGAAAGTGCTGCTGATCGCCTACGAATTCCCGCCGAGCCCGTCTCCCCAAGCGCTCCGATGGGCCTATCTCAGCCGCGAACTCATCCGCTTAGGCCACGAGGTCCACGTCCTCACGCCTGACTTAGGCCCCGTCTCGAGCGGGCCGTCAACGACCATTCTGTCGCCGGAGCTAGTCCTTCACCGAACGTACGCTGGTCCGGTGCGGGGATTGATCGCGTGGCGTCGAAAGCGTCGTGCGATTCGCACCGAGAGGGAGCGTGATGGCAAGACGGCGATGGAGTCAACGCAAAAGCCAAGGCATCGGCTCGCGCCTCTCGTGATCAACCGGCTCTACAAGCTGTCGGAACATGTGTTTTTCCCGGATATCCGCTGCGAATGGCGTCCTTTCGCCAAAGCGCGTCTGAGCCGTCTGCTGCGCGGCGAGGCGTTCGACGTCGTTATCAGTTCGCACGAGCCCGCAACTACACTCGAGCTTGGCCTTCATGCGAAGAAAGGTCGAAGCATTCGGTGGATCGCGGACCTCGGAGATCCGGTGCTCGCGCCCTACACTCCGCGGCGTTGGACGTCGCGCGCTAACAGCCTGGAGCGTACGACATGCGAGACGGCGGATACGGTCTCGGTTACCGCGGAGTCTGCTGCTGAATTGCTAATCCAACGACACAAGCTGCGTCGCCGCCCCGTGGTAATGACGCAAGGCTACGAGGCGACTCCAGCGAGCGCCCCCCCCTTGCGCGGAGCCTACTTGGAGATGGTCTACACGGGTCGCTTCTACAGTTTTCGGCGCGCAGAGGCGCTTTTCGAAGCTGTGGCAGCAACCCCGGGAGTTCGGTTGAGCGTGGCCACTGCCAGCATGCCAATGTCCCTGGCGCGTATCGCCGCTCGATGTCCAGACCGGTTCCGTCTGCTTGGACTCATTGAGCACGAAGAGGCACTCGTTCTGCAGAAGAACGCTCATGTGCTGGTCAACATCGCTAACGCTTACTCGACCCAGATTCCGGGGAAAATTTACGAGTATCTCGGCGCCCAAAGGCCAATACTCCACCTGACACACGGCGCCTCGGACGCGGGCGCGGAGCTCGTTCGTGCGCTGCGGCGCGGCTGGGTCGTGCAAGACGACCGTCAGGATATTCAACACGTTCTCCAACAACTCGTAGCGCTCGGTTCGAGCTACC
The DNA here is from genome assembly GCF_045866565.1 of Lysobacter claricitrinus. Taxonomy (NCBI): domain Bacteria; kingdom Pseudomonadati; phylum Pseudomonadota; class Gammaproteobacteria; order Lysobacterales; family Lysobacteraceae; genus Lysobacter; species Lysobacter claricitrinus. The sequence continues at coordinate 139,259 of NZ_BAAFZV010000001.1, forward strand.
GAAACGACGTTGACTTGTCGCTGTCGACCGTAGAGCAGTACTCGTGGACGGCAATTGGCGCACGCCTCGACAAGCTGATGCGCGATTACAGCGACAGCTAGGCGCGGCGCGCCTGCTCCACGCCCGGTATCGCCGCAAGTTTTCCTAGCACCGCGGACAACTGTCCGTAATCAGCGACGCGCAACCGCAGCCGCAGCGTGACCTGCGAGCCACCGCGCGCATGTTCCGTGTTGAGGCTGCCGACACCGACGCCGTGCTGCGCGACGATGTTGGTGACGTCCTTCAACAGCCATTTGCGATCAATGGCGATGAGTTCGACGTCGACATCATAGGCATTGCCGGCACGCCGCCATTCGACCGGAAGGATGCGTTGCGGTTGCGACGCGGCAAGGCGCTGGAACGCGACGCAGTCGGGACGATGCACGCTGACGCCGCGCGCCTTGGTCAGGTAGCCGGCGATCGCTTCTCCCGGCAACGGCTGGCAACAACGCGCGAGTTGCACCAGCAGGTTGCCGACGCCTTCGACCGTGAACTCGGCGCCGCGACTCCGCGCCTTCGGACGCTCGGTGGTAGCGGGCGCAGCAGGCGGCACCGCATCATGCGACGCGCGTTCGTGTTCGAGCAGCACCCGCCCGACCTGGTGCGGGCCGACGTCGCCCAGCGCGACGAGCACGTGCAGGTCCTCGTCGGTATCGGCATGGAAACGCTCGCGCGCGGGCGCCAGGTCCGCGTTGAGCAGCGACAGTCGACGCAACTCCTTTTCGAGCATCTCGCGACCGGCCTGCTCGTTGCGTTCGCGGTCGAGGCGGTTGAACCAGTTGCGTACCTTCTCGCGCGAGCGCGCGCTGGCGAGAAAACCGTTCGACGCCATCAGCCAGTCGCGCCGCGGCTCCGACACCTTGCCGGTGAGTATCTCGACGTGATCGCCGCTGCGAAGCTTGTGATCGAGCGGCACGATGCGGCCGTCGATCTTCGCGCCGCGACAGCGATGCCCGACCTCGGTGTGCACGTGATAGGCGAAGTCGAGCGGCGTCGCGCCGGTCGGCAGGTCGACCACCTCGCCCTTCGGCGTCAGCACGTAGACGCGATCCTCGACCAGTTCGCTGTCGAGCTCGCCCGCAAGTGCGCCCTCCTCGCCCGCGGCGTCCAGCAGCCGACGCATCCACGCGATCTTGCGTTCGAACGCCGCGGTGGCCTGTCCGCTCGACGCACCAGGCCCGCCGCCTTCCTTGTACTTCCAGTGCGCGGCGACGCCGAGTTCCGCCTGGCGATGCATGTCGTGCGTGCGGATCTGCACTTCGAGCGTCTTGCCTTCCGGCCCGACCACCGCGGTATGCAGCGAGCGATAATCGTTGCGCTTGGGCCGCGCGATGTAGTCATCGAACTCGCTCGGGATCGGCGCCCACGTGGCGTGCACGATGCCGAGCGTGGCGTAGCACGCGGCGACGTCGTCGACGAGAACGCGCACGGCGCGCAGGTCGTACAACTCGCTGATCGGCACGTTCTTGCGCTGCATCTTCTTCCAGATGCTGAAGATGTGCTTCGGTCGACCGGCGACGTCGGCCTCGATGCCCTGCGCGACGAGCGCGTCGCGCAACGTGTCCTTGACGTCCTCGATGTAGCGCTCACGGGCGACGCGCTTCTCATCGAGAAGTCGCGCGATCTGCTGGTAGGTGGCGGGTTCGAGGAAGCGGAACGCGAGGTCCTCGAGTTCCCACTTCAGCTGCCAGATGCCAAGCCGGTTGGCGAGCGGCGCATGGATGTCCCGCGTGAGCGCGGCCAGCGCGCGTTGTTCGTCTTCCGGCAGCGCGCCGGCGTTGCGCATGCGCGCGAGCTGGCGCGCGAGCAGGATCGGGACGACGCGCAGGTCGCGCACCATTGCCAGCAACAGGCGGCGCAGGCCTTCACTGCCTCGCCCGCCCGGGTGCTTCGCGTGGAGGTCCGAGACCGGTTCCGCGGCGCGCTGGCTGTCCACGAGTGCCGCGACCGCAGGGAAACGCGCGCTGAAGCTCGCATCGAGCGCACCGGCGGCTCCCGGCCAGTCGTGCACCAGCGCCGCGGCCACCATGTCGCCGTCCGCGCCGAGCGTCGCCAGCGAGGCGAGCATCGATTCGATGGATGACCACGTCGGCGTATCGACCGGGGGTATGGCCGCGGCCGCGAAGGCCTCGCGCAGCGACGCACCGAGCGCCGTGGCGGCCGGGTGCGCGAGCGTGTCGGCGAATCGGTGCGTCGGCGGGGACGACGGCGCGTTCATTCAGGGCTGCGAATCGGAGCGGTCTACACTAGCCGGCATCCGCCCGGAGGAACAGTTCATGGCTCAAGTCCGCATGCATGCCCTCGTCTTCGCCGTCGCCCTCGCCTGCGGGATCGGCGCGGCCAACGCAGCGCAGCCGCCCATCCAGCAGCAGATGTCGCCGGAGGAGTTCAAGGCGGCAGGGTTGGACAAGCTGAGCGCCGACGAGTTGGCACATCTCAATACCTGGCTCGGCCGCACGATCGAAGCCGAGACGCAGAAGGCGGCGGTCGTCGCGAAGAAGAAGGTCGAGGACGACAACCGCGGCTTCTTCAGCTTCGGCTCCACCGACCCGATCAAGAGCGCCGTCACCGGCGAGTTCCGCGGCTTCGAGCAGGGGCGCACCTACACGCTGGACAACGGCCAGGTGTGGCGCCAGATCGATTCCGCCACCCTCGCCGGCGTACGCGTGATGCACCCCGACGTGGTCATTTCGCCAAGCGTCGTCGGCAACGCGTGGTACATGGCCATCCACGGCTATGGCACGCGCGCGAAGGTCATGCGCGTCAAGTAACACGTCGAGACGTCAACCGCCCAGCTGCGCGAGTCGCTGGGCGAGTTTCTTGGGCGATGCGCCGCCGCGCGCGCCCAGTTCCTGCGCGAACAGCGAGACGCGCAATTCCTCGAGATCCTGGCGGAAGCCCTGCCATGCGGGATCGTCCGCATTCGCGGCGTCGAGCGCCTGCGCGAACGGGCGCACTTCGAGCATGCGCGCCTGGTCGCGCGCGGGATCGCGCAGGGCGCGCTCGGCACGCAGTGCGAGCGCCTTGAGATAACGCGGATATTCGCGCAGCAGCGCGGCAGGACTGTCGCGCAGGAAGCCAGGCGGCGTGAGCGACGCGAGATGCGCGCGCATGTCGTCCAGGTTGCCGCTGGCCCACCCCATCAGCGGCGATTCGAACTTCGCGCGCGCCTCCGCCACGGCGGCGAGGATCGCTTCGGCCTGCCGCAGGCGCTCGGTCGCTTCCGGGAACAGGCCTTTCGCGACCTGGTCGCGGCGCGACTCGAACGCGTCGGCGTCGCGGACCGCGTCGAGCCCGTCCGACGTCAGCGCATCGAATGCGCCTTCGACGAGGTCGAGGCGCAAGCGGTCGCCTTCCTTCAGGCTCGCCGCTTCGCCCGAGCGCGGTGCGGCCGATTCGATCGCCGCGTACAGCAGCGCGGTCTTTGGCGACACCGGCAACTGCTTGCGCGCCTGGCGCATGCGATCGGTCATCGCGATGCGCAGCAGCCGCCGCACGCCCGCGGGATGCGAGCGCTCGGCCTCCGCCCGCTGCGCGAAGACCTGCAGCGATGCGTTGTCGCCATCGTCCTGCAGCGCGGGAAACGCCGGCACGCCGCCAGCACCGCGCACGCTTTCGGGAATGCGGGTGGGCGGGAACGTGGTGAGTCCTTCCTGCGCCAGTCCGTTCGACGCCTTTTCGGCGAACGCGTCGGCCGCCATCGCACCGAAACGTTCGCGCAGGTGCGCGAGGTCGCGTGATTCGGCGAGCACGTGGCGACCATAGCGATCGAGCAGCCGAAGGTTGACGCGAAGATGCGGCTCGATCGCCGATTCGTCGAAGTCGGTCGCGGCCACCTGTGCGCCCGTGAGTTTCGACAGAAAGCGTCCGAGCGTGCCGGCGAATGCGTCGGCCTCCGACGGACGCCCGGCGTTCCACGCGCCATGCCCCTCGGCGAACGCGCGCGCGAAGTCGGGCACGGGAACGAAATTGCGGCGGATCGCCTTCGGCAGCGAGCGGATCAACGCGGCCGCCTTGTCGCCGACGAACCCCGGCGCGAGCCACGACAGCTGCGGCGCATCGAGCGCGTTCAGCAGATGCAGCGGCACCGCGATCGTCATGCCGTCATCGGGCGCGCCCGGTTCGAAGCGGTACTTCACGGCCAGCTGCACGTCGCCCATGCGCAGGAACGGAGGGAAGCGCGACGCGGTGCTGGCCTCGCCGATCATCAGGTCGTCGAGCGACCACTCGAGCGCGGCCTTCTCGTTCGCCGGCAACTTCGCGTACCACGCATCCAGCGCCTGCGCGTTGTGCATGTGCGGCGGCAGGCGGTCGAGGTACCACTGCGCCATCCACTCCTCGTCGACGACAAGCCCCGCGCGGCGCTGCTTGGCTTCCTCGTCCTTGGCTTTCTCGTACGTCGCGAGGTTCTTCTTGAGAAACAAGGACCGCGTGTTGATCTCGCCGCTAACGAGCGCATCGCGCGCGAAGATGACGCGGCTCTCCTCGGGGAACAGCGCGCCGTAGTGGATCGGCCGCTTCGGCGCGAGCACGAGGCCGAACAGCGAAATCTGTTCGCTCCCGATCACGCGACCCTGCGAGCGCGACCAGCGCGGATCCGACTGCCGACGCGACAGCAGGTGCGGCAATTCGTCGATCGCCCACTGCGGCTCGACGCCGGCGTTGGTCAGCGCCCACACGCGCTCCGTGTCCAGCAACGTGGCCGACAGCACCCACGGCGGCGGTTTCCTGGCAAGCGACGATCCCGGAAACAGCTGGAACTTGCGACCACGCGGTCCGTCGTAGCCCCGGTCTGTGCGCTGACCGATCTGCGTGGGCAGGCCGGCGAGAACCGCGCGATGGAGCTTCGCGAAATGCTGCGCCGCGGCTTTCGTACCGTCACCCGGGGCCGCAGCGGCGCCATCGCGTGTTTCGGTTTGCGACGACGACGCATCCGGTTGGGCGGCGATGGGGGACGCGGATCCCGGCGCGCTTCGCGCGGCCACTGGCAACGCGGCATGGCTGCGCGTATCGGCCTTGCGAGTGCCAGCAGCCTGCTTCGCGTCGCGCGCGACTTGCGTTGAAACCATTGGCGGGTGCGCGGGCGCGATCGACCACCCGAGCTCCTCGGCCATCAGCTTCAGCTGGCGATGCAGCTCACGCCATTCGCGCATGCGCAGGAAGCCCAGGAAGTGCTTGTCGCACCACGCGCGCAACTTCGACTGCGTGAGTTCGGCGTGCGCCTGCTCGTAGGCCTCCCACAACTTGAGGATGCCGACGAACTCCGAACGCATGTCGGCGAACTGGGCGTGCGCGTTGTCGGCGGCGGCGCGCTGGTCGACAGGACGCTCGCGCGGGTCCTGAATGCCGAGGAATGCGGTGATCACCAGCATCTCGCGCAGCACGTCATGCGCGTTCGCGGCCACCAGCATGCGCGAGAGCTTCACGTCGACGGGCAGTCGCGACATCACGCGGCCGATCGCGGTGAGCTTGCGGTCGCCATCCACGGCGCCGAGCTCCGCGAGTTGCTGCCAACCGTCGGCGACGGCGCGTGGATCCGGTGGCTCGAGGAACGGGAAATCCTCGATGCGTCCAAGCCCCAGCGCGAGCATGCGCAGGATCACGCCCGCGAGTGCGGCGCGGCGGATCTCGGGGTCGGTGAACTCCGCGCGCGACTGGAAATCGGGCTCCGAGTACAGCCGGTAGCACGTGCCTTCCGACACGCGCCCGCAGCGCCCCATGCGCTGGTTGGCGCTGGCCTGGCTGATCGGCTCGATGTGCAGGCGGTCGAGCTTCGCGCGCGGGCTGTAGCGTTTTACGCGCGCCAGGCCGGGATCCACCACGTACCGGATGCGCGGCACCGTCAGCGATGTCTCGGCGACGTTGGTCGCCAGCACGATGCGCCGCTGCGATCCCGGATTGAACACGCGATCCTGGTCGCGCGCGCTCAACCGCGCGTACAGCGGCAGCACTTCGGTATGCCGGTACTTGCGACGCTCGAGCGCCTGGTGCGCGTCGCGTATTTCGCGCTCGCCCGGCAGGAAGATCAGCACGTCGCCGCGAGGATCTTCGCTGGTGATCTCGTCGCAGGCCGACACGATGGCTTCGTTGACGGTGCGCGCGCCGTCGCGCTGCGCGTCGTCGGCAAGCGGAGCGCGACGCGTTGTCGCCGTGGACGTCGCATCCGATTCGCCCTCCAGCGGCCGGTAACGCACCGACACCGGATAGCCGCGCCCTTCCACGCTCACCACCGGCGCCTTCCCGAAATGCGCGGCGAAGCGCGCGGTATCGATCGTCGCCGAGGTGATGATGACCTTGAGGTCCTTGCGTCGCTGCAGCAGCTGCTTGAGATAACCGAGCAGGAAGTCGATGTTGAGCGAGCGCTCGTGCGCTTCGTCGATCAGCAGCGTGTCGTACTTCGACAGCCAGCGGTCGGACTGGATCTCGGCGAGCAGGATGCCGTCGGTCATGAACTTGACCACGGTGTCGTCACCGACGTTGTCGTTGAAGCGCACCTGGTAGCCGACGGCGCCACCCATCGGCACCTTCAATTCCTCGGCGACGCGACGCGCCACCGCGCGCGCGGCGATCCGGCGCGGCTGCGTACAACCGATCATGCCGCCCGCGCCGCGACCGGCCGCAAGGCACAGCTTCGGGATCTGCGTGGTTTTGCCCGAGCCCGTCTCGCCCGCGATCACCACGACCGGGTGTTCACGTATCAGGCAGACAATGCGCTCGGCTTCGGCCGCGATCGGCAATGTGTCGTCGACCGTCGGTGCCGGAAGGTTGCGTGTGCGGGCTTCGCGCTGCGCAACCGAGGCAGCCAGCGCCCGTTCGAATGCGTCGCGCCGCGACGGGTCGTCCGGCGCCTGGTTCCAGCGCGTCCACAGCCCGAGCAGGCGGCCGCGATCACGCGTCATCGCGTCGTCGACGCGGCGTCGCGCGGAATGCGTGTCACGTGTCGGATCGATAGAGGGCGTGGATCGGTTCAAGACGAATTTTCGATTTCACAACGGCCGGTCGCCCGCCTATTTTGACCGGACTCGCGGCAACACGATCGGAGAATGCAGATGCAGAAGGGAACCGAGCGCAACGGACGCACCACCGGCAACGGCGGCGCACAACTCGCCGGCAGCATGCCCGCGGTCAATATCGGGATCGCGGAAGACGATCGCAAGGCGGTGGCGGAGGGCTTGTCGCGCTTCCTGTCCGACGCGTTCACGCTGTACCTGAAGACCCACAACTTCCACTGGAACGTCACCGGGCAGATGTTCAACGCGCTGCACGTGATGTTCGAGGGGCAGTACACCGAGCAGTGGGGCGCGCTCGACGACATAGCCGAGCGCATCCGCGCACTGGGCTTCAATGCACCGGGCTCGTACGCCGAGTTCATCCGCCTGAGCTCGCTACCCGAGGAGCCGGGCCTGACCGAGACCGTCGACTGGCGTGAGATGGTGCGCCAGCTGGTCGTCGGCAACGAGCACGTCTGCCGCACGGCGCGCAGCGTGCTGGCACGGGCCGACGAGGCGGGCGACGACCCAACCGTCGACCTCATGACCCAGCGCCTGCAGACCCACGAGAAGTACGCCTGGATGCTGCGCTCGCTGCTCCAGTGAGCGACCCGTCGCACACCCGGAGGCCGGCCCTGCGCCGGCCTTCGTCGTTTTCAGGCACGGTCGGGCCACGAAGCCGGATAATTCCGACACCGGATCGCGCGATGGCCCGGTAGGCGGCGTGACGTCGCGTCTCCATTGTTCCGACACGACCGAGCCTTCCGACCGCATGAGCGACACCGCCCTCGACCTGCTCCATCGCATCTTCGGCCACACGGCGTTCCGCGGCGAACAGGCGCACATCGTCGAACACGTGGCCGGCGGCGGCGACGCGCTGGTGCTGATGCCTACTGGCGGCGGCAAGTCGCTGTGCTACCAGATCCCCGCGCTGCTGCGGGACGGCTGCGCGATCGTGGTGTCGCCGCTGATCGCGCTGATGCAGGACCAGGTGGAAGCGCTGCGCCAGGTCGGCGTGCGCGCGGCCTTCCTCAATTCGACGCTCGATGCCGAGGCGGCTGCGCGCGTGGAGCGCGAGCTGCTCGCCGGCGATCTCGACCTGCTCTACGTCGCCCCGGAACGCCTGCTCACCGGCCGCTTTCTGTCGCTGCTCGACCGCGCGACGCTGGGCCTGTTCGCGATCGACGAAGCGCACTGCGTCTCGCAGTGGGGCCACGACTTTCGCCCCGAGTACCGCCAGCTCACGGTGCTGCACGAGCGCTGGCCCGACGTGCCGCGCATCGCGCTCACCGCCACGGCCGATGCGCCGACGCGCCGCGAAATCGTCGAGCGCCTCGCACTGGAGGATGCGAAGCAGTTCGTCAGCTCGTTCGATCGCCCGAACATCCGCTACACCGTCGTTCCGAAGGACGGCGGCGGCACGCGGCAGCTGCTGGATTTCCTCGAACGCCATCCGGGCCAGAGCGGCATCGTCTACGCGATGTCGCGCAAGCGCGTCGAAAGCGTCGCGGAACAACTCTGCAAGGCCGGCATGAAGGCCCTGCCCTACCACGCGGGCATGGATGCTTCGATCCGCGCCGCAAACCAGCGCCGTTTCCTGCAGGAGGACGGCATCGTGATGGTGGCGACCATCGCATTCGGCATGGGCATCGACAAACCGGACGTGCGCTTCGTCGCGCATGTCGACCTGCCGAAGTCGGTCGAAGGCTATTACCAGGAAACCGGGCGCGCCGGCCGCGATGGCGACGCCTCGGAGGCGTGGCTGAGCTACGGCCTTGGCGACGTCGTCAGCCTGCGACAGATGATCGAGCAGGGCGAGGCCAGCGGCGAACGCAAGCAGCTCGAACTGCGCAAGCTGGATGCGTTGCTCGGCTATTGCGAATCCACCGAATGTCGGCGCCAGGCGCTGTTGCGCTGGTTCGGCGAAGAGCGCGCGGGTGACTGCGGCAACTGCGACAACTGCATTTCGCCGCCGCAGAGCTGGGACGGCACGGAGGCCGCGCGCAAGGCGCTGTCGTGCATCTATCGCACCGGCCAGCGTTTCGGCGTCGGCCATCTCGTCGATGTGTTGCGTGGCACGCGTACCGACAAGGTCGGCCAGTTCCGCCACGAGTCGCTGGCGGTGTTCGGCATCGGCAGTGACCTCGACGACCGCCAGTGGCGCAGCGTGTTCCGCCAGCTCGTCGCCGGTGGTTACGTCGATGTCGACGTCGAGCATTTCGGTGCGTTGAGGCTCACCGAGGCGAGCCGACCGGTGCTGCGTGGCGAGACGACGCTGCGTTTTCGCACCGAGCCGAAAGCGACCTCCCGCGCGCGCGGCGCGCGGCGCGCGTCGGAAGCCGAAGCGTTCGATCTCGACCCCGCATCGCTCGCGCGCTTCCAGTCGCTGCGCGAATGGCGTTCGCAGATGGCGCGCGAGCAGAACGTGCCTGCGTACGTGATCTTCCACGACGCCACGTTGCGCGCGATCGCCGAATCCGACCCCGCCGATCTCGAAGAACTCGCACGCGTTCCGGGCATCGGTACGAGCAAGCTCGACCGCTACGGCGAGGCCGTACTGCAGCAGCTGTTCGACGCGGCGTAGGTCGGGTCGCGTCGCGGGATTGCGTCGAGCGCGCCGAGCCGGACGCGGCGCGCGTCAGGCCACCGCGGGGTCCGCGCTCGGGCAGCTTCGCAGCAAGGCCTCGTCCGCACCGCGCGCAACCGCGAACCCGTTGAGGCCGATGTCGAGCACCAGCTCGTCGCCCAGCATGGTCAGCTCGCGCTCGACGGTGCGCACATAGCGAAGCCCGCCGGGCGCCAGCACGGGCAGCTCGGGAGCGAACCGGGTGGGCACCACGACGAGCGCGCCATCGCTGCTGCGTCGGTACAGATCGAGCTTCACGTCCGTCCCCTTGCGGCGGCGTGGGGACAGTAACCGCGTCCCGGTCCGGCAGCCTATCGGGACAAGTACCCATTCACCTGAACGGGCCGGGCGCGACGGGACGGATGGCCGCCGCTGCCGGACCGACGGCGAATGTGACAGCGGCTGTATGGCGACGGCGTTCACGCACATCTTGATGCGCAGGTCGCGTTTCGCGCGAAGGCACTCGCCTGTCCGCACGTCGGCCCGGTTGCTGGAACGACCTGCATCGACGCCGCGTGCGTGCATTCTCGTAGGCCCGATTGGAAGCCCACCATGGCCAGCGCACGCGTGCTCGTGATTCCCGGTTCTAACCGCACCGGGTCGTTCAATCGCCGCCTGGCAGCGCTGGTTGCACGCGAGTTGCGCGCAAGAGGCGCCGACGTGGTGGAGGTCGACCTGCGCGACTACGCGTTGCCGCTGTACGACGGGGATCTCGAAGCCCAGCACGGCGTGCCCGAACCCGCGCGTCGACTGCATGCGATGTTTCGCGAGAGCGCCGCCGTGTTCATCGTCACCCCGGAATACAACGCGGGCATTCCGCCGTTGACAAAGAACACCATCGACTGGATTTCGCGCATGCGCGACGACGGTGGCATCCCCGCGGCATTCGGCGGGCCGCTGTTCGCGCTGGGTTCGGCGTCGCCCGGCGGACTCGGCGGCTACCGCGGCCTGATGGCGCTGCGGCAATCGCTGGAACTCGGTCTCAATGCGCGGGTGATTCCACAGATGGTGTCGGTCAGCCGTGCGGGCGATGCGTTCGATGCATCCGGCGAATTCACGTCACCCGCGCACGTGCAAAGCGTCGAACGCACGGTGGCGGCGTTGCTCGACGCGGTGGCGGTGCCTGCCGCCGCATCTTGACGTTCGCGTTCCGAAAGGCGGTGCGAGCCGGACGACGACGCGACGACCGGTCGCGTGTGTGCAGGCCCCCCATGTTTCGTCCACCCGGCCATCCTGGACTGTCACCGGCACCGCCGCCATCCGCGCATGTTCGGCCGCGCGCATGAGTTCCGGATCCCGAGTTTGGACACATCCCTGAACGTGCCGGCGTGACGAAACCGCGGCGAGCGGTGCCCATCTGAACGACCGCTGTCGTGAACGCCGTCGACCGATTGACCCGCTGCGCGCCGCAAACCTACGGTTGGGCTCGTCACGTCGATGCCCGGGGAGGGAGCCGCCATGCAGACGCCGCGCATCATCATGTCGACGCGTGACGCTCGACGACTCGAGACATTGCTGGCGTCGCCCGTATTCGCCGGCTCGGAAAGTGCACAACACCTCGAAGAGGAAATCGCGCGCGCGGACGTCCGCCAGCCGCAGGATGTTCCGGCCGACGTGGTGACGATGGATTCCAGTGTCGTCATCGAGGACGAGAGCACCGGCGCCGAACGCACGGTGCGCGTGGTGTATCCCGACGTCGCCTCTGCGAGCGCGCAGTACGTGTCGGTGTTCGCACCGGTCGGCGCGGCGTTGCTCGGCCTGAGCGTCGGCGATGCGATCGATTGGCCGATGCCCGGCGGCCGCATGGCGCGCCTGCGCCTCAAGGCCGTGCTCTACCAGCCCGACGCGGCCGGCATGCCCGAATAACTCTGCGTAGCGGTCGTGAACCTTGCGCACGTAAACGCGTGCCGCCGTCACGGACAAGCAGACGCGCCGGGCAGACCGCGAACTACAATGCGCGACGCCTGCTTCGCCTGCCGGGAAACGTTCTTGAACGTCGCATTGCTGATCGCTTCTGTCGCTGCATCGCTGATGCAGGCATCTCCCGCATCGGCGCAACACGCGTCCCACGCCGGCATGCACATGCCGCCTGCGCCACCCGCGCAGACGGCCGAAGACGCACCGTCGCCCGCACCGGTCGACCACTCGACGATGCAGCACGGCGACATGGGCGGCATGGCGATGCCGGAGCATCGGTCCCGCATGGCGATGACCGGCGCGCTCGGGTCGTATGCGATGGGCCGCGAGAGTTCCGGCACGTCATGGCAACCGGACACGTCGCGCCACGACGCCCTGCATGCCATGCACGGCGACTGGATGTTGATGGCGCACGGTGTGGTCAACGTCGTCGCCGATCACCAGTCCGGTCCGCGCGGGGATGACGCGACCTTCGTATCGGGCATGCTCATGGGCATGGCGCGGCGTCCGCTCGGCGACGGCACGCTGCAGTTCAAGGCGATGCTCAGCCCCGATCCGTTGATGGGCGCGCGCGGCTATCCGCTGCTGCTTGCGAGCGGCGAAACCGCGAACGGCGAGGATCGCCTCGTCGACCGCCAGCATCCGCACGACGCCTTCATGGAACTGTCCGCGTCGATATCGCACAACCTGGGTCCCGCGAGCAGCGTGTTCGTCTATGGCGGCCTGCCCGGCGAACCGGCATTCGGCCCGCCGGCGTTCATGCATCGCGAAGCGATCATGGACTCGCCGGAAGCGCCGATCACGCATCACTGGCTCGATTCCACGCACATCAGCATGGGCGTGCTGACGGCGGGCGTGGTGCACGATCGCACGAAGATCGAAGTCAGCCGCTTCAACGCACGCGAACCGGACCAGCATCGCTGGAACATCGAAACCGGCGCGCTGGATTCGACCGCCGTGCGCGCGTCTTGGAATCCGACCGGTACGCTCGCGCTGCAGGCCAGCTGGGGCGACTTCCGGGATCCCGAACTGCTGGAGCCGGGCGTGGATCAGAAGCGCTGGTCCGCGAGTGCGCTGTACGCGCGCGACGTGGCGCCGGGACGGCGCGTCGCGGCGACGCTCGCCTGGGGCCGCAAGTCGGTCCAGCATCACGGCGAGTCGTTCGATGACGACGCGTTCGCCGCCGAGGCATCGCTGAAGCAGGACGACTGGACGTTCTTCAGCCGCGGCGAACTCACCGAGAACCGCGAACTGGTCGACGCGGACGACGGGCACGGCGCGGCGTATCGCGTTGGCAAGGTGTCGCTGGGCGTCGTGCGCGACATGCGCATCAGTCGCAGTGTTTCGTTCGGTGTCGGTGGCCTGGTCGCGGTCGATTTCGTGCCGGAAGGGCTGGCCGATGCATACGGCGGCCGACACGCGACCGGCGCGATGGCGTTCGCCCGCTTCAAACTCGACTAGGCGCTGCGGGCCGACGACGTGCGCGCGCTGTCGAACCGACCCTTCAAACCGGCGATGTGCGCATGATCGATCGACACGGGCCCCGCCCGGCTGCCGCCTGCGCCGGGTCGGCCCCGATGGTGCGCGGCGCGGCGCAGATGGCCACGATTGATCCGGATCAAGTCGCGACGGCCGCCCTGCCGATAGCGTGCGGTCCGTGGCCACGAACGACGCCCTCCTCGACCGCGCATTGCTGGAGCGGTACAACCGCCCGGGCCCGCGATACACGTCGTATCCGACGGCGCCGCAGTTCCGCGAGGACTTCCGCGAAGCGGAGCTGCATGCGGCGATCGCGGCGAGCAACGGCGACCCGATCCCGCGACGGCTGTCGCTGTACGTGCACGTGCCGTTCTGCACGAGCCCCTGCTTCTATTGCGGCTGCAACCGCATCATCACGCGCGACACCGAGCGCGGCGATGCCTATCTCACGCGCCTGTATCGCGAAATCGCCATGGTGGCCGACCTGTTCGACCCCGACCGCGAGGCGATCCAGGTGCATTTCGGCGGCGGTACGCCGAACTTCCTGTCGCCGACTCAACTCGGCGAATGCGTGGACACGTTGCAGCGGCATTTCCGTTTCGCCCATGAACGCGAGCGCGACGTCTCGATCGAACTCGATCCACGCTTCATCTCGCCGTCCGACGTCGCGCACCTCGCCCGCATCGGTTTCAACCGTGCCAGCCTGGGCGTGCAGGACTTCGACCCCGCGGTGCAGACGGCGGTCAACCGCATCCAGAGCATCGACGAAACGCGTGCGGTGGTCGATGCCTGCCGCGACAACGGTTTCCGCTCGGTCAACATCGACCTGATCTACGGGCTGCCGAAGCAGACACTGCACGGCTTCGACCGGACGCTGGACGAAGTGCTGTCGATGCGCCCCGACCGGCTCGCCGTGTACAGCTACGCGCACCTGCCGGAGTTGTTCCGGCCGCAGCGCCAGCTCGACGAACGCGATCTGCCGACGCCCGACACCAAGCTGTCGTTGCTCATGCTGGCCATCCAGCGGCTGACGAACGCCGGCTACCTGTACATCGGCATGGACCACTTCGCCCTGCCCGATGACGACCTCGCGCGGGCGCAGTCGCGCGGCGGACTGCACCGCAACTTCATGGGCTACACCACGCATGCCGACAGCGACCTCATCGGCTTCGGCGTGAGCGCCATCAGCCATGTCGGCGACACCTTCAGCCAGAACCCGCGTGACCTGCCGAGCTGGGAGATCGCGCTGGACCAGGGCCGACTTCCGGTTTTCCGCGGCCTGCACCTGTCCGAGGACGACCAGCTGCGCGCTGACCTTATCCAGTCGCTCATGTGCCAGGGCGAAGTGCCGGTCGATGCACTCGAGCGCCGCTACGGAATCGAATTCGACGACTACTTCCAGTCCAGCCTCGAAAAGCTGGCGCCGCTGCAGGCCGACGGTCTCGTCAGGATCGACCGCAACGGCATCCACGCCACCGCGCAGGGCCGGCTTCTGCTGCGCAACATCGCGATGTGCTTCGATGGCTATTTGGACCGGCCGGCCGATGTCGCGCGCTCGCGGTTCTCGCGCGCGATCTGATCGCTCGATGATCACGCGCTAGTTCAACGCGTCGACAGCAGCGCGCCACGCAGCATCGGGTGGCCATTCGCAACGTCGGTCCACACCGCGCGCAGGCCATCGCCAGCCATCACCAGTCGCGGCCAACCGGTGCCGCGTCCGCGCCCCGCAAGCCTGGCGATGACCCGCTCGCGATCCACCCGCGTGCCCGCCGAAGGCACATGCGCAACGTGGACATCCTGACCGTCACCCGCTTCCGTGATCCACGCGACCCACGCGCCGTGCGCATCCAGCGCGACGTCGACGCGGCCCTGCACCTGCGGCGATGACGCGACATGGATCGCATCGCCGAAGCTTGCGCCGCCGTCCTCGCTGCGTGCGAACCGCACCGTCGGCACGTCGCCGTGCATCGTGTACCAGGCCACGACGACATCGCGGCCGTTGCCCGCCACCGCCGGGCCGTTGACCGGGCAGGCCGGCATACGCCAGCCATCGTCGTGCACGCGCTGTGGTGGCGACCAGCCCGCGCCGTGGCGCGCGATGATCGAGATGTCGCGGATCTCGCCCGCCGCGCGATCGCGATACACCAGCCGTGGGCCGTCCGCGAGCACGGCGACGTCGGTCTGGCAGCAGTCGCAGGTCGTCGCGTCGATCGCCGACTCGTTGCGTCGCGCGAGCGCGCCATCGAACACCGCGGTACGCAGCATCGTCGCGTGCTCGGGCTCGGCCACGTGGTCCATGCCGGCCATCGCGCCGTGTCCGCCTCCGCCGTGCATCGCGTGGCCGTGCATGTCGCGCGAGGTTTCACGGCCATCGAGCCACGCAATTCCGAGTGCGCCACGACCCTCGGGCCACAGCACCGCAAACCCGTGTTCAGTAGCGGTGCCGTCGGTGTTCACCGCGATCGGTGTCGACCACGTGCGGCCGCCGTCGGTGGAACGTGCCAGCACGATGTCGCGCGCATGGCCGGTTCCGATGCGGCGCAACCACGTCGCCCACAACGCGCCATCCGCGGTCTGCCGAACGTGCGGTGTATCGGCGGTATTGCCGATGCCGACGCCTTCGGCAATCGGCTGCGGCGTGCTCCATGCGCCGTCGCGCCAACGCGCGAAGCGCAGGTGCTGCATGTCGCCGTCCTGCTCGATCCACGACAGCAGCAACGAACCGTCGGGCGCTGCAGCGAGGTCGGGTTGCTGCGCGGCGTCGACCGGAAGTGTCCATGGCGAGTCCGCGGGCACGGCGGTGGCCGGTGCTGTCGACGCGTGCGGCACAGGCGCGGCGACATGCGCCGCATCGTTCCGGCCACAGGCCGACAGCGCGATCGCGACCGCGACCGCGAGAACGAGAAGTCGCGAACGGATGTCAGTCGTCATACCGCACCTCCAGTGACCACGTGCGCTGGTTGTAGGGATGGAAGTTCCAGTAGGTGCGGTCGCCGAGGTTGTCGACGCCGACCGCGCCGCTCCAGTGCGCGCTCGCGCGGTAATGCACGCGCGCATCGACCACGAGGAACGGGCTGGTGCCGAAGTACGTGTGGCTGTTCACGTCGCTATTGTCGAGCGTGTTGAACTGGCGACCGCTGTATCGCGCAGCCCCGGTGAAGCTCCAGTGCTCGCCCGGGTGGTAGGTCGCCACCAGGTTGGCGCGCCAGCGTGGCACGCGTGGCTGCCACTTGCCTTCGCTGGCCGGGAAGTTCCTGTTTTCCTCGACGATCGAATCGGCGAACGTCACGCTGCCGTCGACATCGAGGGCGTCGATACCGGCACCGGTCAGGGACGTCGCAAGCTCGAGCCCGTTGGTGCGCACCAGCCCGACGTTCTGGATGCTGGTGACGTTCGGCACGATGGTCACGTTGGTTTGCGAATACAGCGCGTCGCGCGTGTGCTCATGGAAGTACGTCGCCCGGAAGTGGCCATAGGCGACGTCGCGAACGTACGACAACTCGGACGTGACCGAGCGCTCGGGCGCAAGGTCGGGCTCGTTGATGACGATCATGTTGGTCGCCGTGCTGCCCTGGAACAGTTCGCTGACGGTCGGAAAGCGCACCGCGCGACCGATCGACGCCTTGATCGATGCGTTGTCCGACATCCCCAACTGCGCGGCGAATTTCGGCGACAGGTCCGACGCGTGCCGCGGTTGGTAGGGCGTATCAGCGGTCGCGCCCGCCGTGTAACCGCTTCGCGCGTCCCAGCGTTCGTTGCGCAGGCCGAGCATCGTCGTCCAGCGCGGGGAGATGGCCCACGTGTCCTGCATGTAGGCGCTGCGAAGTTCGGTGGAGCCGCCGAAGCCCGAAGTGCGCGCCGACGACGTGCCGCGCAGCCAGTCGGTCGTCGAATAAACCGTCGTCACCAGCTTGAAGTTGTCGTCCTGCACGCCCCCTTCGAACGTGTGTGACGTGCCTGGACGCCATGTCAGCGATGCGGACAGGGTCGTCCATCCGGTTCCGGACGCATCGGCGATGCGGCCCTCCCCGCCGTTCCCGGCTCCAGGCAGGGCGACCGTCGGTGAGCGGGTGAGGTCGCGCGCGTATTGATAGCGACTCGCCGATAGCGCGTAGTCGAACGTGCTGCCGGAATGCCGGCGCAGCGTCAGCCCGTGCATGCGATGCAGCTGTTCGTTGCGCGTGGGTGCGATTGCCGTCGGCGCTAGCGTGTATGGACGGCCGTCGACGACGATGGGGCCGGCATAGATGGGTGCGCCGGCCGCGTCGTGCAGATACGTTTCGGCGTCGCGATCCGCATCGTTCGTCCACACGCCGAAGACGTAGCTCAACCGAAGATCCGCTGCGAAGTCGTAGGCGAGCTTGAGCTTGGCTTCGTCCTGCGCGGTATCGGTCTGCCCGTACGCACCGACGATGAAGTACGGCGCGTTCTTCGTGTTGCGGTCGGCAATGGCGCCGGTCACGACGGTCCCGGCCGGATTGGCCGGCGCGGGCGTATTGGGCGGCGTCACGCTAGCGAACGCGATCGGGTGGCCATGGCTGTCGAGTCGATTCAGCGACAACCATGCCGACAGCGCGCCCCAGCGATCACCGAACGACGCCCCCAGCGACGTTGCCGGGAACGTGTCGTCTGTGCCGTACACGTGGAAGCGTTCGACGCTGTAGCCAACGCGCGCATGCGCTTCGAAGCGCTGCGGCATGCGCGTCACGTAGTCCACCACCGCGCCGACCGAATTGCCGGAGTACGCCGCGGAAAACGGGCCGTACAGCACGTCGACGCGCTCGATTTCCTCGGGATTCACCAGTCCCCAGCGCGGCGTGAACGTCGCGCCATTGCCAAGCAGGTTCGACAACAGGATGCCGTCGGCATACACCAGCGAACGCGCGCTGTTGTTGGTGCCGGATGCACGCGTTGCGAGCACCGCGTGGTCGTAGTCACCGATGTAGCGTTTGCGCACCAGCAGGCTCGGCAGATATTTCAGTGCATCCTCGGCGTCGGTGGCGTTGATCGTGCGCATGACCTGTTCGCCGGTGACGCCTTCCATCGTGGTCGGCAGTCGCGTCGGCAATGAAGTGGGTTGCAGGCCGCGGACGTACAGTGTTTCGAACGTCACCGGGTCGCGCGGCGCGGCGGGATCATGGGTGGGTTCGTCGGCGGCGAGCGCCGTTTGGCTCGCCAATGCGGCGAGCAGCATGAAAGCCAAGCGCGCGTAGCGCAGGCCGTGGGAGTTCGGGGTTTTCATCGCAGGATCGCGCAGGTGCGGCCCGTCACGAGTGCACGCGCGGGTCGACGGTCGGATGGTGCGCGGCGGGCCGCGCAGCGTTCAGGTCGCGATGTAGGGCGGCGGACCCTGTGCACCGAGTGCAGGCACCGGCGCGGCGGTAGCGCGTTGCACGACCGCGCGCACCGACCACGGCGCGAGCGCGAGCGGCGCCGCGGGCGACCACGACACGCGGGAGGCATCGGTCAGGCCCGACAGCAGCGGGCAATACGGACAATCGTGGCTGTCGTGCGACGGCGCGCGTTCGGGAGCCGGCGCGCGCGCCGCCATGCGCGCCATCATCGCCATGTGCACGCGATGCTGTTCCGGCGTCATGCCAGCCATGTCGTGCATCGACATCCCGTGCATCGATTGCTGCATTGTGTGCGAGGGCGTGGCCTCGCCATCGGCACAGGCGACCGGACCCGCGCCGAGCCGGCCGATCGTCGGCAACAACGCGAGCAGCAACACCGCCACGAGGGCGAGCACTGCGGACGGTGTGCGGGCGACGGCGGGCATGGCGCTATTGTCTCCCCGCGCGGCCGGCAGCGTCTTGGCGTCGATCAAGCCTCACGACGGCCGGAAGGATTCTGCGGGGCGCATTCGGCGAAAAGTCCCGCGTGCTCGGATGGCGCGTCAGTCCGTCGCGATGGGCTTACGAAGCGCGCCCGGCGCATGAATGGTGGGTCGTGATGGATTCGAACCATCGACCAGCGGATTAAAAGTCCGATGCTCTACCGACTGAGCTAACGACCCACATAGCCCGGCGTCGCCGGGGGCGCGATCTTACCGCAGACGCCCGCTGGCTTCAGCCCGCGACGTAGCGCGTGGGGTCGGCGACACCGGCCGCTTCGAAACCCTGCGCGCGCAGGCGGCAGGCGTCGCACTGCCCGCAGGCGCGGCCGTCGGCGTCGGCCTGGTAGCACGACACGGTGAGCCCGAAATCCACGCCGAGGCGTACGCCTTCACGCGCGATGTCGGCCTTGCTCATGAACTGCAGCGGTGCGTGCACGCGCAGGCCGGCGCCTTCGACGCCCGCCTTGGTCGCGAGGTTGGCGAGGCGCTCGAACGCGGCGACAAACTCGGGGCGGCAGTCCGGATAACCCGAATAGTCGACCGCGTTCACGCCGCAGAAGATGTCGTTCGCACCGAGCACCTCGGCCCAGCCGAGCGCGATCGACAGCATGATGGTGTTGCGCGCCGGCACGTAGGTGACCGGGATGCTCGAACCGGTATCGCCGGAGGTCGGCACGTCGATCGCGCTATCGGTCAGCGCCGAACCGCCGATGGTGCCGAGGTCGACCACGACCGTCTTGTGCTCGATCACGCCGAGCGAGTGGGACACGCGCGCCGCTGCGTCGAGCTCCGAGGTATGCCGCTGGCCGTAGCGAACGCTCAGCGCGTAGACGTCGAACCCCTGCGCCTTCGCCATGGCGACGACGACAGCGGAATCCATGCCGCCGGAAAGAAGAACGACGGCCCTGCGGGCGGGGAAGGAAGTGGATGTCATCAAGGCGTCGAACGAAAGAATGCGGAGTCATGCGACGAGCGGATGCCGACGCGCGCTGCGTGGACATGCACCGGAGCGATGCATCACGCCGCGCGACACGTCAACGCCCGGGTTCGTCGCCCCAGAGGATCTTGTGCAGCTGCAGCTGGAAGCGCACCGGCAGCCGGTCGTCGACGATCCACTGCGCGAGTTCGCGGGGCGCGACCTGGCCGAAACTCGGCGAGAACAGCACGTCGCAGCGCGAGGTCAGTGCATGCTCGGCGACGATGGCACGCGACCACTCGTAGTCCTCGCGCGAGCAGATCACGAACTTGATCTCGTCGTGCGGCGTCAGCAGCGGGATGTTCTCCCAGCGGTTGCGGTGTACTTCGGCCGAGCCGGGCGTCTTGATGTCGACGACGCGCGATACGCGTGGATCGACGTCGCCGACGTCGAGCGCGCCGGAGGTTTCCAGCGACACCGCGTAGCCGGCGTCGCACAGGCGCTTCAGCAGGATCGTGCAGCGCTTCTGCGCCAGCGGCTCGCCGCCTGTCACGCACACGTGGCGGACGCCGAGGCGCGCGACTTCGGCGAGGATCGCGTCGATCTCCCACCAGTCGCCGCCGTGGAACGAATACGTGGTGTCGCAGTACTGGCAGCGCAGCGGACAGCCGGTGAGGCGCACGAAGACGGTCGGCCAGCCGACGCTGTTCGACTCGCCCTGCAGGGACAGGAATATCTCGGTCAGCCGCAGGCGCTCCGGCGCTGCGGCGGCCGCGGTGACGGGGACGCTCATCCGGCGATTTTACCGCCCCGCCCGCCCCGGCCGGCGCAGGCGAGCGTGCCCGTTCAGGCGATCAGCGACCCAGTGCGCGCAGGCGGTCGGCTGCGGACCGGGCCGCATCGGTGCCCGGATAGTGGGCGACCACGTCCGCGTAGGCGCCGCGGGCCGCATCGTCGTCGTGCAGGTTCTGGCGGGTCAGGCCGAGCTTGAGGGCCGCGCCCGGCGCTTTGTCGTGGGTCGGAAAGCGGTCCAGCAACTGCGTGAACGGCTCGATCGCCTGCGCATAGTTGTGCGTGGCGTAGTAGCTCTCGCCCAGCCAGTAAAGCGCGTTCGGCGCGTACACGCCGCCCGGGTAACGGTCGAGAAAGTCGGAGAACAGGCGTGATGCATCGGCGTAGCTGCCGGCCTTCAGCGCATCGAACGCGGCGTTGTAGGCAGCCAGTTCGGCGCCGGTCGGCGTCGCGCTGCCGGCGGCGGCCGCGGGGGCCGGCTTCGTCGCTTTCGCCGGTGCGGCCGTGCCGGCCGGCGGTTTGGCGGTGGCCGGGGGACGCGCTGCTGCGACCGCGCCTGTCGCACCGGCCTTGGCCGTGGACGCGGGCGATGCCGCGGGCGCAGGCGCCGCGCCGCCTTCTAGGCGCTGCAGGCGGCCGTCGACATCGAGGTACTGCGTGCGCAGCGACGCGCGGAGTTGTTCGTTCGCCTGCTGCGATTCCTCGAGCTGGCCACGCAGCGACTGCACTTCGTTGCGCAGCTGCGCGATCTGGTTCACCAGGTCCACGTTCTGCGGATTTGCCGCACGCACCTCGAGCGCGGCGACACGGTCGGCAAGGCTTGCGCGCTGCGCGGCCGCCGGAAACGGCGCGACGAGGACCAGTGCGATGGCGAGCGCGAGTGCGCGCGGTGCGGTCATGACGATTCCCCGGGGTTCCGATCGTGCGATCGAGTATGCCGCGTGCGGGCGGCGATCCGACTGTCGCGTCGATGAATGCGCGTCGCAAACGGAAACGGGCCGCGCGTGGCGGCCCGTTCGCGACGAACGCGTATCGGTCAGCGCGCGCTGTAGCTGATTTCGACGCGACGGTTCTTCGACCAGCAACCTTCACCGGAATCGGTGCAGATCGGCTTCTCTTCGCCGAAGCTGTTCGTGGTGATCTGCGACGACTGGCCGCCCGCGGCCTGCATCGCCGAAGACACCGCATTCGCGCGGCGCTCGCCCAGCGCGAGGTTGTAGTCGCGGCTGCCGCGCTCGTCGGCGTGGCCGTCGAGCGTCATGCGCGAGGACGGGCGGTCGCGCAGGTACTTCGCGTGGCAGTTCACGATCGCCTGGAATTCCGGCTTCAGCGTGTCCTGGTCCAGATCGAAGTACACGATGCGCTGACGCAGGCAGGTGTCGGTGTCGAGATCGTTCGGGCCGTACATGCCGGCGGTGGTCGGGCCGTTGTCGATCACGGGCTGCGTGGTGCCGACGGTGCCGTTGTCGACGGGCGGCGTTTCCTTGACCTTCTTCGAGCACGCCATCGCGAGGGTGCACATCGCGGCGACGATCAGGAGCTTGCTGGCGGACTTGGCGTTCATTCGTGATTTCCTTCGTTGGCGTTTCGGATGGACGTCGGCCGCGTCAGCGCGGCGTGCGGTATGGGCCCCAGGCCGGCTCGCGGACGTCGCCATCCGCGAGTACGAGGCGCTGGCGGACGCGGGCGTCGGCCGACAGCGCGTACAACACGCCGCGTCCGCCTTCGCGCGCGGCGTAGATGAGCATGCTCGCGTTGGGCGCGAAGCTCGGGGATTCATCGAGGTTGCCGGGCGACAACAGGCTCCAGCGCGCGCTGCCGAGGCTCGAGTCCATCAGCGCGATGCGATACGTGTTGCCGGCGCCCTGCGCGGTGGCGATCTTCTTGCCGTCGTACGAGACCGTGGCGCTCGCGTTGTACGACCCCTGGAAGCTCACGCGCGTCGCGCTGCCGCCGGATGCCGACGCACTGTAGATCTGCGGGCGGCCGCCGCGGTCGGAGGTGAAGTAGATGCGCGAACCATCCGCGCTCCACGTCGGTTCGGTGTCGATCGAATAATGGTTCGTGACCTGCGTCAGCGCGCGGCTGCCGAGGTCCATCACGTAAACCTCGGGATTACCCGAGCGCGACAGCGTCATCGCGAGGCGACGACCGTCCGGCGAGAACTCCGGCGAACCGTTGATGCCGCGGAAGTGCGCGACGACGTCGCGCGCACCGGTCGCGATGGTCTGGATGTAGATCGCCGAGTTGCCGCCCTCGAAACCAACATAGGCCAGGCGCGCGCCGTCCGGGCTCCACGACGGCGACATCAGCGGTTCGGTCGAACGCACCACGGTCTGCGGGTTGTAGCCATCGCTGTCGGCCACGACCAGCGCGTAACGCGCGCCGTTGCCGGCCCCGCTCTGCGTCACGTAGGCGATGCGGGTGAAGAACGCGCCGCGCACACCGGTGACCTTCTCGTAGATCGCGTCGGCGATCTGGTGCGCGACGTCGCGCATCTGCCCGCTGCGCGCGGTGAGCGCGAAGCCAAGGAGACGCGTCTGCTTGGCGACGTCCAGCAGTTCGTATTCGACGCGGAATGCGCCGCCGCCCGCATCGAGCACGCGGCCGACGACGACGTAGTCCTGGTTGATTGCGCGCCAGACCGGATAGTTGACGTCTTCGCCGCGCGTAGGCCGTTCCGGCAGGCCGTCGACCGGCAACGACTTGAACTGGCCGGAGCGATTGAGGTCCGCCGCGACGATTGCGGCCTCGTCGGTGGCGCCGGTGCCGTTCTGGAACGGCACTACCGCGATCGGCAGCGCGGCCGCGTTGCCGCCGACGATGTCGATCTCAAGGCCCTGCTGTTGCGCGCCCGCGGCCATCGGCAACAGGCAGGCGAAGCACAGGATCAGACACGAAACCAGACGACCCATCGCGATTCCTCTCGTTCCGGCGGGCGCATACAGGTAGCAGCCCGTTCGTGAATCCTAGCTCACACCTGAACCGTTTAGCGTCTTGACAGCGGACGCATCGCCCGCCGTTCAGGGCGCGCGGAAATTGAGCGTGAGCTCGCGCTTGAAGACTTTCTCGAAGCCCGCGTACGGCAACGGCTGCGCCTTGAGCACCGCGGCCTCGATCGATCGGCGGCCCGCCTCGTCGTAGACGCAGGGCGAGGTGACCTGCGCGTCGATCACTTCGCCACCGGGAAGCTGGCGGATCACGAGCCGGCACATCGCATTGGGCGGGATGTTGTCGGGACGCACCCATTTCGCTCGGATCGCCTCCTGCAGCGCGGACGCATAGCGACCGAGCAGCCCGTCGTCCGCCGGCCCGCTGCCTGCGGCCTGCGCATCGGCCTCGGCGGCCAGCTGCGACGCCGACGCGGCGCGCGGCGCGGTCAACTGGGCAAGACGCTGCTCCGCCGCCATCGCTTCGCGCGACGCCGCGGCGCGGCGACGACGGATCTCCGCCAGCTGCGCTTCCTTCTGGTCCTGCTGACGCTGCTGCGCCTGCTGCTGCGCGTCGACCGGCGTGGTGAGGTCGGCCTGGTCCTGGCGATGCTTCTCGTCCTGCACCTTGGTTTCGGTCGCCTTCTGCGGCGTCGGCGTGTCGACCACCGCCTGCTGCTCGACCTCGTCCGGCTGCGTCAGCTGTTGCTGCGGCTTGGGCTGCGCCTCCGGCGGCGCGGTTTCGGGCTCGGGCTCCGGCACGGGTTCGGGCAGCGCGTCCTCGACGGGTTCCGGGCGATGGCGCAGCGTGCGCTGCATCGCCGACGACAGCTGGCCGACGTCGACGACATCCGCCGCCATGCCGCCGGCGCTGGCCTGCATCAGGTCGTGCGGCCGCATCGCGAACCACAGCAGCAACGCCAGCACGACGTGCAACCCGATCGCCAACGCGATCGCGGTGGCGTCGTCGGCCGGGCGGACCTTCACTTCGCCTGGCCCTTCGGCGAGCTGATCAGCGACACCTTGTCGACGCCCGCCTTCTTCAGCAGGTCGATGGCGTCGGTGACGGTCTGGTAGCTCGCCTTCGCATCGGCGCCGATCAGCACCTGCGCGTCATGGTTCTGCGCGACGATCGTCGACAGCCGCGCGGTGAGCTGCGCGCCGGTCACGGCCTCGTTGCTGCCGGCCTTCACCGCGAGGAAGTAGTTGCCGTCGGCATCGACCTGCACGACCACCGGATCGGTCTTCTGCTGCAGCGACTTCGCGTTCGACTTCGGCAGATCCACGTCGACGCCGAGGTTCAGCAGCGGCGCGGTGATCATGAAGATGACGAGCAGCACGAGCATCACGTCGATGTACGGCACGACGTTGATCTCGGACTTGAGCTTGCGGCGACGATGCCGCCTGAGCGCGAGCGACATGGCTCAGCCCTCGAGGTGCGATTGTCGCTGCAGGATGGACGAGAACTCTTCAGCGAACGCCTCGTAGCGCGACGCGAGCCGCTCCACCGCGGTCGCGAACCGGTTGTACGCCCACACCGCGGGAATCGCCACGAACAGACCCATCGCGGTGGCGAGCAGCGCTTCGGAAATACCCGGCGCAACGTCCTTGATACCGACCTGCTGCGAACTCGCAAGCAGCGAATGCATCGTCACCATGATGCCGAATACGGTGCCGACCAGTCCGATGTAAGGCGACGTCGAGCCGATGTTGGCGAGCAGTTCGAGATTGTGTTCCAGCGAGTCGAGTTCGCGCGACGCGGTGGCGCGCATGCCGCGCTGCGCGGCTTCGAGCTGTGCATCGGTATCGGCGCCGCGGCGCTGGCGCAGGCGGTTGAAGTCGCGGAAACCGGCTTCGAAGATCGCTTCCATGCCGCCGACGTCGCGCCCTCGGCCGCTGGCGCCTTCGTAGAGCTTGGTGAGTTCGGAACCCGACCAGAAACGCTCCTCGAACTGCACCGCTTCGCGCTTGGCGCGACGCAGCAGCGCCGACTTGCGGAAGATGATCACCCACGAGCCGATCGACGCGACGATCAGCAGCAGCATGATCAGCTGCACCGGAAGGCTGGCGTGCGTGACCAGCTGCACGAGGTCGAGCGAGCCGGCCGGCGTCGCCGCGGTTGTCGCGGCCTGTGCGGCGTCGGCGAGCGGGTGCGCATCGACAGGCGTCGCGTCCGGCAACGCGCTCGGTGCGGACTGCAGCATCAGCGACATCGCGCTCATCGGGCGGCCTCCATGGCCAGGTGCGTGAGGAGCGTGCGCGGGCGATGCGATGCGGTCATTCGGGCTCTCCGGTCCATGCGGCGGACGGTCAGATCGGGGTTTGAAGGGCGGCGAGCTGCGCGTGCAGCCCGGCCGGGATCGGCGCGGGACGGAACGTCGCCGCATCGAGTGCAGCGATTCGGACCGTGGCGTCGAGAAGACGTTCCCCGTCGCGGTCGATCGACTGCCGGAACATCAGGCTTGCGCGGCGGCATTCGGCCAACTCGCAACGCACGTCTAGGGCGTCGTCGAGGCGTGCGGGCTTGAGGAAATCGAGCGTCATCGCGCGCACCGCGAACACCAGGCCCGCGGCCTGCAGCGACGCCTGTCCATGGCCGTTCGCGCGCATCCACTCCGAGCGCGCGCGCTCGAGGAAGGCGACATAGCGCGCGTGGTAGACCACGCCGCCGGCGTCGGTGTCTTCCCAGTAGATGCGGACCGGAAGGCTGAACATGCGCTCCGTGCGGTGCGTGCGGGGGCGGGCCAGTCTACCCGCCGCGCGACGACGGGATCGACCGCACGGTTCGCGCGGCATTCAGTCGGCGGCGGATTGCACGGCCGTGCGTCATTACGACGGCGAGGTCGCCACCCGGATTACGCGGTCAGACGGCCGGCGGCTCGAACAGATCGGTCGCCTTGGTCCGCGGGGTGAAGCCGAGATGCCGGTACGCCTTCTGCGTGGCCATGCGGCCGCGCGCGGTGCGGATCAGGTAGCCCTGCTGGATCAGGTAGGGCTCGACGACGTCCTCGAGCGTCCCGCGTTCCTCGCTGAGCGCCGCGGCCAGCGATTCCACGCCGACCGGACCGCCGTCGAACGATTCGATGACGATGCCGAGCAGGCGCCGGTCGAGCTCGTCGAACCCTTCCGGATCGACCTTGAGCATCGTCATCGCGTCGAACGCGGTCTGGCTGGTGATGTTGCCGTCGCCACGCACCTGCGCGAAGTCGCGCACGCGGCGCAGCAGGCGGTTGGCGATACGCGGCGTACCACGCGAGCGGCGCGCGATTTCCGCGGCGCCGTCCGGCGTGCAGGCGATGCCGAGGATGTGCGCGGACCGCTGCACGATCTTCGTCAGTTCCTCGGCGCTGTAGAACTCCAGGCGCTGCACGATGCCGAAGCGGTCGCGCAGCGGCGCGGTGAGCAGGCCGGCGCGCGTGGTGGCGCCGATCAGCGTGAACGGCGGCAGGTCGATCTTGATCGAACGCGCCGCCGGGCCCTCGCCGATCATGATGTCGAGCTGGAAATCCTCCATCGCCGGGTAGAGCACTTCCTCGACCAGCGGCGACAGGCGATGGATCTCGTCGACGAACAGCACGTCGTGCGGCTGCAGGTTGGTGAGCAGCGCCGCGAGGTCACCGGCCTTCTCGATCACCGGGCCGGAGGTCTGCCGCAGGTTGACGCCGAGTTCGTTGGCGATGACCTGGCTCAGCGTGGTCTTGCCGAGGCCGGGCGGGCCGAAGATCAGCACGTGGTCGAGCGCTTCGCCACGGCCCTTGGCGGCCTCGATGTAGATCTTCATCTGCTCGCGCACCGGCACCTGGCCGAGGTATTCGTCCAGGCGCTTGGGGCGGATGCTGGCCTCGACGGCGGCGTCTTCCGACGTCGCGCCGGCGGCGATGATGCGGGTCTCGGTCATACCGGGATTATGGCCCGGCGCCGCTCACGCGGTGCGACGCTCAGATCTCGACCTGCGCGCCCAGCTCGACGAGGCGGTTGCCGGGGATGCGGAAGAACGTCGTCGCCGGCGCCGCGTTGCGATGCATGAGCGCGAACACCTTGTCGCGCCAGAACGGCATGCCGCGATGCTTGCTGGCGACGATGGTCTCGCGGCTCGCGAAGTAGGTGGTGTCCATCGGGTCGAAATGGATGCCGCCCCTGTCGCACGACCGCATCAACGCGAGCGGCACGTCCGGCGTTTCCATGAAGCCGAACTTGATGGTCACGCGATAGAAGTCGTCGCCGATCGATTCGATCTTCAGGCGCTTGTCCTTCGGCGCCATCGGCACCGTCATCGGCTCGACGGTGAGGAACACGTTGCGCTCGTGCAGCACCTTGTTGTGCTTGAGGTTGTGCAGCAGCGCCTGCGGCACAACGCCGCGATCGGCGGTGAGGAACACCGCCGTGCCCGGCACGCGCACCGGCGGCGACAGCATCAGCCCCGGCAGGAACACGTTGAGCTGGATGCCTTCCTTGCGCACTTCCTCGTGCAGCAGCGCGCGGCCGCGGCGCCAGGTGCGCATCAGCGTGAACGAGGTGATGCCGATGAAAAGCGGCACCCATGCGCCGACACCGGTCAGCAGTTTGCCGCCGTTGGCGATGAGGAAGGCGAGGTCGACGATCAGGAACACGCCGCAAAGCGGCAGCACCCATTTGCGCGAGTCGTCCCAGCGCGTATATGCGACCACCGCCAGCAGCAGCGTGTCGATCAGCATCGTGCCGGTCACCGACAGGCCGTACGCGGTGGCGAGGTTGGTCGCGCTCTGGAACGACAGCGTCAGCAGGATGACCGCGCCGAGCAGCATCCAGTTCACCGAGGGCACGTAGATCTGGCCGATGGTCTGGCGCGAGGTGTGCTTGATGGTCAGGCGTGGCAGGTAACCGAGCTGGATCGCCTGTCGCGTCACCGAATACGCGCCCGTGATCACCGCCTGCGATGCGATCGCCGCGGCGACGGTGGCAAGGCCGAGCATCGGGATCTGCGCCCAGTCGGGCATCGACATGTAGAACGGATTCGCGCGCGCCGCCGGGTTCTGCAGCAGCACCGCGCCCTGGCCGAAGTAGTTGAGCACCAGCGCCGGCAGCACGAACGCGAACCAGCCCCAGCGGATCGGCTTCTTGCCGAAATGGCCCATGTCGGCGTACAGGGCTTCGCCACCGGTGATGGCGAGCACCACGGCGCCCAGGATGAAGAGCGCGTGGCCGCCGTGCGTGGTGAAGAAGTTGAACGCCCAGTACGGGTTCAACGCGTCGAGTACCGACGGATACCGCACGATGTTGTGCGCGCCGAGCAATGCCAGCGCGATGAACCACGCGATCATCACCGGCCCGAACGTCTTGCCGACGCGATCGGTGCCGAAGCGCTGGAACGAGAACAGCGCGACGAGGATCACCAGCGCGACCGGCATCACCCAGTGGCCGAACGCAGGCGAGATGACACGCAGGCCGTCGAGTGCACCGAGCACGGTGACCGGCGGCGTGATCATGCCGTCGCCGAAGAACAGCGACGCACCGAAGATGCCGAGGATGCCGACGGTGTAATTCAGCCGTGATCCGCTTTTCAGCGAACGCTGCGCGAGTGCGGTGAGCGCCATGATGCCGCCCTCGCCTTCGTTGTCGGCGCGCATGATCACGATCACATACTTCAGCGTGACCACCAGCATCAGCGCCCAGAACGCGAGCGACAGCAGGCCTTTGACGGTGTGCGCGTCCGGCGTCAGCCCGTAATGCGAGAGGAACATCTCCTGCATCGTGTAGAGCGGGCTGGTGCCGATGTCGCCGAACACGACGCCGACCGCGCCCACCACCAGCGTGGCGAGCCCTGCATGCCCGTGACCGTGGGCATGGCCGTTGTCGCCACCGTTGGAAGACGTGGTCGTGGAAGCGGATGCGGTCATGAAACGTCCTGGAACGGTCCGTCGCTCAGCGGAGCGCGGACTGTAGCGCCCTGCGGATGATGGTCGCGGTGTCGTCGCCGGCCTGTGCGGCGTCCTTGGCCATGCGCACCGCTTCGGCCGGCTTGTAACCGAGCTGCTGCAGGGCGACGACCGCCTCGGATTGCGGATCGGCCGGCATGCCGGTGTTCACGCCGAGCGACGAACCCGCACCGATCAGGTCGGCCGCACGATCGCGCAGCTCGACGACGATGCGTTCGGCGGTCTTCTTGCCGATGCCGGGAATACGTGTCAGCGCCGTGACATCGCCCGCCTGCACGAGGCGCGCGAAATCATCGACGCTCACCGCGGAAAGAATGGCCAGCGCGATCTTCGCGCCGATGCCGGTGACCTTCTGCACATCGCGGAACAGCCGCCGCTCGCTTTCGCGCAGGAAGGCATACAGCGACACGCTGTCTTCCTTCTGCGCGTAGTGCGTGAAGAGCACAACCTCGCGCCCGGCCTCGGGCAGGTCGTAGAACGTGCTCATCGGCGCCTCGAGCTCGTAGCCGATGCCGCCGGCCACTTCCACCATCAGCCAGGGCGGCTGCTTCTGGACGAGGATCCCGCGCAGGCGACCGATCACGCGAGGACTCCACGCGGGCGCGGGCATGCCGCGCGAACGCGCGCGCTGCACCCGAAGCCGTGAACCCGTCCGATCATGCGTCGTATCCCGTGCCGCCCACCCGGCGGCGCGCATTGTGCGCTCATTGCGACCACGGTGCGCCCTGCCCGTCTCAGCTGCCGCGCCGGCGCAGGTGGGCGACCGCGATGCCGGTGCGGCCGGCGGTCGCGCTCATGTGGGCGTGGGTCAGCGCGACCGCCAGCGCGTCCGCGGCGTCGGCCTGGATCTTCTGCTCGGGCAGGTTCAGCAGCAGCCGCACCATGTGCTGTACCTGCTGCTTGTCGGCCGCGCCGCGCCCCACCAGCGACTGCTTGATCAGGCGCGGCGCGTACTCGCTCACCGACAGGCCGCGACGCACCACCGTCGCGATCGCCGCGCCGCGTGCGTGGCCGAGTTTCAGTGCGCTGGTCGCCGACTTGTCCATGAAGACGGTCTCGATCGCGACCTGGTCGGGCTTCCATTCGTCGATCAGCGCGTCGAGGCCCTCGCAGAGCAGCCCGAGGCGCTTGGGGAAGTCCTCGGCGTCGAGCAGCTTGAGCGTGTGCGCCGAGACGTAGGCGCATTTGCCCGTCGCGTCGACGTCGATGAAGCCGACGCCGGTGCGTTGCGAGCCCGGATCGATACCGAGGATGCGGGTCACGATTGCGCCGCCGTCAGGCGTACGCGTCCTCGTCGAGTTCGGCGTTGGAATAGACGTGCTGCACGTCGTCCATGTCTTCCAGCCACGCGAGCAGCTTGGCGACCTGTTTGGCGGTGTCGCCTTCGACCTTGACGTCGTTCTCGGCGCGCATCGTCACCTGCGCCTCGCCCGGCACGAGGCCCGCGGCTTCGAGCGCGGCCTTCACCTCGACGAACGATTCCGGCGCCGTGAGCACGTCGATCGAACCGTCCTCCGGATAGACGACGACGTCATCGGCGCCGGCATCAATCGCCGCTTCGGTGATGCGGTCTTCGTCCGCGCCTTCGCCGAACCAGATCACGCCGCGCTTGTGGAACATGAAGGACACCGAGCCGTCGGTGCCGAGGTTGCCGCCGAACTTCGAGAACGCGTGGCGGACGTCGGCGACGGTGCGTACCTTGTTGTCGGTGAGGCAGTCGACGATCACCGCGACGCCGCCCGGCGCATAGCCTTCGTAGCGGATTTCCTCGTAGGTGACCCCTTCGAGTTCGCCAGTGGCCTTCTTGATCGCGCGTTCGATCACGTCCTTCGACATGTTCACCTGCAGCCCGCGATCGATCGCTGCGCGCAGGCGTGGATTGCCGGACGGATCGCCGCCGCCCGCGCGGGCGGCCACGCCGATCTCGCGAATGACCTTGGTGAAGATCTTGCCGCGCTGGGAATCGACGGCGTTCTTGCGGGCTTCGATCGAGGGACCACGACCCATCGGGCACGTCCGGACAAACAGGGAAACGGGGCGCGGATTTTACCGGATCGGCCGCTCGCCACCGCGACCCGTTCAGTGCTCGAACCGCCCTTCACGCAGGAACGTCGCCGCCTGTCTCGCCGCGGTGGGCGACAGCACCAGCCCGCTGTGGGTCGCGTGGACGATGAGATGGTCGGCCAGGCCCTCCAGCCGCGTCTCCGAAACGGCCACCGTGCCGTCATTGGGGCCGTGGATGCGGCCGATGACCCGACCGAGCCCGAGCGGCAGGGTGCCGGCGATCGAGCCGACCTCCGCGCGCCCGTGCCAGGGCCGGCAGCCGTCGCGCAGCAGGCGTCGGCTCGTGCCAAGCCAGCGACCGACGCCCGGCAGCCGCGCCAGCCCATCCGCGGCCGCGCTGCCGCACAGCGGCGAGCCGAGGCAGACCACTCGCTCGACCGGCAGATCGGGCTCGGCGTCGAGTGCGGTCAGCGTCATCAGTCCGCCCAGGCTGTGGCCGATCACATGGCACGGGCTCCTGCGCGCGGCTTCGGTGATCGCGCGTATCGCCCGCGTGGGCCGCTCGCGCGAACTCGCGTAGCCGATGAATTCGGTTTCGAAGCCTTCATGCGCAAGGCGACGCGCAAGCACCGCCATCGAGGCCGGTCGCATCCACAGGCCATGCACGAGCAGAACGCGCGAAGTCGTCATCACTGCGACATCGGGCCGATCACGCTGTCGAGCAAGGGTGACGAACGCCATGGGCGACGTCGCGGCGTGCGTCGTCGATCAGCCGCGCGCCGGACGCCGCAGGATGAATTCGAGATCGCGCACGCGGCCGACCGGGAACTCGTACGTGCCCACCTTTTCGAAGCCGTAGCGCGCGTAGAAACGCTGCGCGCCCGCGTTTTCGCTCCACACGCCCACCCACAGCGTGTGCGGACCGTCGCGTTCGAGCCACGCCATCGCCGTGTCCATCAGCCGCGCGCCCTGCCCGCCGTTCTGGACCTCGCGCAGCACGTAGAGGCGCTTGAGTTCGCGATCGCCCGGCGCGACGTCCGCATGCGGCAACCCGCACGGCCCCGCCGCGCAATGCCCGACCGCGCGGCCGTCGTCTTCAAGCAGCCACACCGCGTAATCGGGATGCGACAGGATGGTCGCCTGCTTGCCGACGTCGTATGCGTCGTCGAGGAAGGCCCGCAGGTCCTCGCGCGAATACAGATGACCGAACGACTCGACGAACGTCGCAGTGGCGAGCGAGGACAGCGTCGCCGCGTCGTCGACCGTCGCGCGGCGGATCTGCAGGCTCACTCCGCCTTCGCCTCGCGAGGACGCACCGCCACATGGACCTCGGCGAGTTGCGCGTCCGGGATCGGCGACGGTGCGCCGGTCATGAGGCATTGCGCGCCGGTGGTCTTGGGGAACGGGATGACGTCGCGGATCGATTCCGTGCCCGCCATCAGCGCGGCGATGCGGTCGATGCCGAAGGCGATGCCGCCGTGCGGCGGGGCGCCGTAGCGAAGCGCTTCGAGCAGGAAGCCGAACTTGAGTTCGGCTTCGTCGCGGCCGATGCCGAGCAGGTCGAACACCGCCGACTGCATGGCCGAGCGATGGATGCGGATCGAACCGCCGCCGATCTCGTTGCCGTTGAGCACCATGTCGTAGCCGCGCGACACCGCGGTCGACGCGTTCGCGCGCAGATCGGCTTCATCGTCGACGCTGGGCGCGGTGAACGGGTGATGCAGGGCGACGAAGCGCTGCGCTTCCTCGTCCCATTCGAACATCGGGAAATCCGTGACCCACAGCGGCGCCCAGCCATCAGCGACGAGGCCGAGGTCCTTGCCCAGCTTGATGCGCAGTGCTCCCATGAAGTCGGACGCGGACTTGTACGTCGCCGCGCCGAAGAAGATGGCGTCCCCGGTGTTCGCCTGCGTGGCGCGCAGGATCGCGTCGAGCGTTGCGTCGTCGAGGAACTTCGCGATCGGCGAGTTGATGCCGTCGCGGCCCTTCGTCGCGTCGTCGATCTTCATCCACGCGACGCCCTTCGCGCCGTACTTCGCCGCATGCGCGCCGAGTTCGTCGATCTGCTTGCGCGAGAACTGCGCACCGCCCGGCGCGCGCAGCGCGATTACGCGACCGTCCGCGTGGTTCGCCCAATCGGTGAACACCTTGAACTCGCAGTTCTTGACGAGGTCCGCGATGTCGGTGAATTCCAGCGGGATGCGCAGGTCCGGCTTGTCGGAACCGAAGCGTCGCATCGCTTCGGCGTAGGTCATGCGCGGGAACTGCGCATCGAGTTCGACGCCGATGACGTCGCGGAACACGCTGCGGATCATGTCCTCGACCGTGTCCTGCACGTCGCGCTCGGACACCCACGCGAACTCCATGTCGAGCTGCGTGAATTCGAGCTGGCGGTCGGCGCGCAGCGCTTCGTCGCGGAAGCAGCGCGCGATCTGGTAGTAGCGGTCGAAGCCCGCCATCATCAGGATCTGCTTGAACAGCTGCGGCGACTGCGGCAGCGCGTAGAACTCGCCCGGATGCATGCGCGCCGGCACGAGGAAGTCGCGCGCGCCTTCGGGCGTGGCCTTGGTCAGGATCGGCGTCTCGATGTCCTGGAAGCCGCGCTCATCCAGGTACCGGCGCAGTGCCGCGACCAGCTTGATGCGCGTGCGCATCATCTTCTGCATCTCGGGGCGGCGCATGTCGAGGTAGCGGTACTTGAGGCGGATGTCCTCGCCCGCGTTCTCGTGCGCGTGGAACGGCAGAGGATCGGCCTTGTTCAACACCTCGATCGAGGTCGGCACGATCTCGACTCGACCGGTCGGGATCTTGTCGTTGGCGGCGTAGCGCGCGCGCACCGTGCCGGTCACGCGGACGGCGTCCTCGTTGCCGAGCTCGGCGGCCGCCTTGAACAGTTCGGGCTGGTCGCTTTCGACGAGCACCTGGACCACGCCTTCGTGGTCGCGAAGGTCGATGAAGGTCTGGTGGCTCTGGACGCGCGCGCTGTTGACCCAGCCGCAAAGGGTGACGGTCTGGCCGATCAGGCGCTCGTCGACGAGGCCGCAGAACTGGGTACGCATGGACACTCCGGCGGCGCCCCGGAAGCGGGCGCGGATAAGCCGGCTAGTTTAGCGTCCGCGACGGCCGTGGACCCGGCCCACGCGTGGCGGGCCGATGTCGACGTATTCAGGTCGCGCTGGACGAACCCGAGCTGCCCGAGCCGGACGACGATGAGCCGGACGACGGCGCGGGCGTGGACGGCGCCGCAGGTGCGGGAGCCGCAGCCGCCGGCTTCGCGTCACCGCCCGACGCGCCGCCGGACTCCGTGAGGTTGCGCTTCTTCTCGCCGTCCTTCTTGAAGTCGGTCTCGTACCAGCCGCCGCCGGAGAGGCGGAACTGCGGGGCGGTCAGCCGACGCCGCACCTGCGGCGCACCGCATTCGGGGCAGTCGGTCGGATCGGCGTCGCTCAGCTTCTGCAGGCGGTCGAAGCCGTGGCCGCAGGCGGCGCATTCGAAAGCGTAGATGGGCATGAGCGGGTTTCGATTCGTGGAACGCGGACCGGGACGATGGGGCTGCCCGGCGGGTTTTCAAGCAGACAGCGGCGTCAGGCGGCGTCGTACAGCGCCAGGAACGCGGCTTCCGCCTCGGCCAATGCCTTCGCGGCGGTGGCACGCTCGCTCGCCAGGCGTGCGGCGTCGGCGAACTTCGACGGATCCGCAAGCTGCGTGTCGATCGCCTGCAGCTTCGCTTCCAGTTCGGCAACCCGCGCCTCGGCCTGGGCCAGCTTGACCGGGTTCGCCTTCTTGCCCGACTTGGGCGCGGGCGGCGGCGGTGCGGCGACCGCAACCGGCGCCGCTGGCTTGGGATCGTTCTCGCGCGTGCGCAGCCACACCGCGTATTCGTCGAGGTCGCCGTCGAACGGCTGGGCGACGCCGCCCGCCACGCGCCAGAACGTTTCGCAGACCAGGCCGATGAGATGGCGGTCATGCGAGACCAGCACGATCGCGCCGTCAAAATCGCTCAGCGCTTCGGCCAGCGCCTCGCGCATGTCGAGGTCGAGGTGGTTGGTCGGCTCGTCGAGCAGCAGCACGTTCGGCTTGCGCCACGCAATCATGGCCAGTGCGAGACGCGCGCGTTCGCCACCGGAAAATCCGTCGACCGATTCGAACGCGCGATCGCCCGGGAACTGCCACTTGCCGAGGAAATCGCGCAGCTGCTGCGTGGCGACACCCGGCGCGAGCTTCTGCAGGTGTTCGATCGGCGTCTCGCCCTTGCGCAGCGATTCCACCGTGTGCTGCGCGAAGTAGCCGATGCGCAGGTCGGGGTGCGTGCCGCGTTCGCCGGCGAGCAGGTTGATCTCGCCGACCAGCGACTTCACCAGCGTCGACTTGCCGGCGCCGTTGGGCCCGAGCAGCGCGATCCGATCGCCCGCTTCGAGGCGGAAGATGATGTCGCGCAGGATGGTGATGTTGCCGTAGCCGCAATCGGCATGTGTGAGCCCGAGCAGCGAATGCGGCAGTTTGTCGGGCACCGGGAAATCGATGTGCAGCGAGCGCTCGGCGCGCACGGCTTCGGTGCCGGCAAGCTTGGCGAGGCGCTTCATGCGGCTCTGCGCCTGCTTGGCCTTGCTCGCCTTGGCCTTGAAGCGGTCGATGAACTTCTGCAGGTGCGCGCGCTCGACCTGTTCCTTCTCGTGCGCGATCTGCTGCTGGCGCAATTGCTCGGCGCGCTGGCGTTCGAAGTCCGTGTAGTTGCCCGAGTAGAGCTTGGCGGTGCCCGAATGCAGGTGCAGCACGTGGCTGCACAGGCCGTCGAGGAATTCGCGGTCGTGCGAGATGACGAACAGCGTGCCGGGATATTTCAGCAGCCACTGTTCG
Source organism: Lysobacter claricitrinus (assembly GCF_045866565.1). NCBI lineage: Bacteria > Pseudomonadati > Pseudomonadota > Gammaproteobacteria > Lysobacterales > Lysobacteraceae > Lysobacter > Lysobacter claricitrinus. The sequence goes on from NZ_BAAFZV010000001.1 coordinate 175,559, forward strand.
AGCCACAGCACGGCGTCGAGATCGAGGTGGTTGGTGGGCTCGTCGAGCAACAGCAGGTCGCTCGGCGTCATCAGTGCACGCGCGAGGTTGAGGCGCACGCGCCAGCCGCCGGAGAACGACTTCACCGGTCGATCGTGCGTCTCCGGCGAGAAACCCAGGCCGTGTAGCAGCTTGGCCGCGCGTGCCTCGCCGTCGTAGCCGCCGATTTCCTCGAGCACGTGGTGCGCTTCGGCAACGGCTTCCCAGTCCTCGCGCGCGGTCGCTTCGCGCTCGGCGAGCAACGCCGCGTGCACCTTCGCATCGCCTGAAAGCACGAAGTCGAGCGCGCTGTCGTCGAGCGCAGGCGTTTCCTGCGCGACGCTGGCGATGCGCGCGCGGCCGGGGATGTCGATGTCGCCCTTGTCGGGTTCGACCTCGCCCTGCAGCGCCGCGAACAGCGACGATTTGCCCGTGCCGTTGCGGCCGACCACGCCCACGCGCCATCCGGCGTGCAGCGAGAGGTCGACACCGGAGAGCAGCAGCCGTTCGCCACGGCGCAGCGCGAAATCACGAAAACCAATCATCCGGACATTGTACCGGCCGGCCGCATCGGGCCCGGCGCCCACGTGGCGGAGACGCGTCACGGTTAAGGTGATGAACGGCCTCGCGCCGCCGTTTTCGCCACCGACGGATCCGATGCCCCACACCTCGCTCATCGCCATGCTCGTCGCGGGCTTCGCGCTCGCCTTCGTTTTCGGCGGGCTCGCGCACCGCCTGCGCCTATCGCCGCTGGTGGGCTACCTGCTGGCCGGCGTGTTGATCGGCCCGTTCACGCCGGGCTTCATCGCCGACGTCTCGCTGGCGCCGCAGCTGGCCGAGATCGGCGTGATCCTGCTGATGTTCGGCGTTGGCCTGCATTTCTCGTTGCGCGACCTGCTCGAGGTCAAAGGCATCGCGCTGCCCGGCGCGCTGGCGCAGATCGTGGTCGTCACCACGCTCGGTTGGGGCCTGGCGCGGCTGATCGGCTGGCCGAACATCACCGGCGTCGTATTCGGGCTGGCGCTGTCGGTGGCGAGCACGGTCGTGGTGCTGCGCGGGCTCGAGGAACGACGCCTGCTCGACACCTCGCGCGGCCGCATCGCGGTCGGTTGGTTGATCGTCGAGGACCTCGCGATGGTCCTGGCACTGGTGCTGTTGCCGGCGCTGGGCGGACGCGAGGGCGGCAATATCGGCCTGGCGCTGCTGACGACGGTCGCGAAGGTCGGCGGCTTCGTCGTGTTCATGCTCGTGGTCGGTCGACGCGTGATCCCGTGGGTGCTCGAACGCGTCGCCGGCACCGGATCGCGCGAGCTGTTCACCCTGTGCGTGCTCGCGATCGCACTGGGCGTCGCGTTCGGTTCGGCGCAACTGTTCGGCGTGTCGTTCGCACTCGGCGCGTTCTTCGCCGGGCTGATCCTCAGCGAATCGGAATTCAGTCATCAGGCCGCGAACGAGACGCTGCCGCTGCGTGACGCGTTCGCGGTGTTGTTCTTCGTATCGGTCGGCATGCTGTTCGATCCGAAGATCATCATCGACGAGCCGGTCAACGTGCTCGCGACGTTCCTGGTCGTGGTGGTCGGCAACGCCGTCGTGGCGTGGGCGGTGGCGCGGCTGTTGGGCAAGTCGCCCGCCACGGCGCGACTGCTCGGCGTGAGCCTGTCGCAGATCGGCGAGTTCTCTTTCATTCTCGCGGGCCTCGGCGTGTCGCTCGGCATGCTGTCCAAGGACGGGCAGAGCCTGATCCTCGCGGCGGCGATCCTGTCGATCGTCGTCAATCCATTGCTGTTCGCGCTGCACGACCGCATCGAGGCGCGACGCGAGCGCGAACCACCCGCGCCGCTCGACATCATGTCGCCGCCGCTGCCGGACGGCGAACGGCCGCACGTGATCCTAATCGGCTATGGCCGCGTCGGCAGCGAACTGGGCCCGCTGCTGCGCGCCCAGGGGATTCCGCTGGTGGTGGTCGACGACGACGAACCGCAGGTGGAGCGCGCGCGCGCGGCGGGAATTCCCGCAGTGCGCGGCCACGCGGCCAATCCGGCCGTGCTGTCGGAAGCGCGGCCGGACCGCGCGCAGATGGCACTGGTCGCGATTCCGAATGCGTTCGAAGCCGGCGAGATCGTCGAACGGCTGCGCGAACTCAACCCGACCATCAGCGTGATCGCACGTGCGCACTCCGACGCGGGCGTTCGCTACCTGCTGGAGCGCGGCGCGGACGGCGCGGTGATGGCCGAGCGCGAACTCGCGCACAGCCTGGCGGAGATGGTCGGCGCGTTGCCGGCGTTCCGCGGCGATCGCTCGCTGCCGCCGGCATCCTCCTGATCGACGCGACGTGCATCGCATGAAGGTCGCCTTCCTCACAGGCGCAGGCATGTCCGCCGAAAGCGGCGTGCCGACGTTTCGCGACGCGCTGACCGGCCTGTGGGCGCGCTTCGATCCCGAACGCCTCGCGACACCGGAGGCGTTCCGTAGCGACCCCGACCTCGTCTGGGGCTGGTACCGCTGGCGCGCCGCGCAGGTGCAACGCGTGCAACCGCATGCCGGTCATTCCGCGATCGCCGCGCTGGAAAGCGACGGCTTCGACATCGCCGTGGTCACCCAGAACGTCGACGACCTGCACGAACGCGCCGGCAGCTCGCGCGTGCATCACCTGCACGGGCACCTGCTGCGTTCGCGGTGCATCGATTGCGGCGCGATGTCCGAACCGGACCCGATCGTCGCGCCCTACGAAGGCGACGCCGATGGACATCGCGAAGCGCCGCCACGTTGCGCGGCCTGTGGCGGCCGGCAGCGTCCCGGCGTCGTATGGTTCGGCGAAGCGTTGCCCGACGAGGCGTGGTCCGCCGGCGTCGATGCCATTCGCGGCGCCGACCGCGTCGTCGTGGTCGGCACGTCGGGCCTGGTGCAGCCGGCGGCGTCGCTGCCGGGCCTCGCGCGACGTCTGGGCATCCATGTTCTCGAAATCAATCCGCAGCCGAGCGCGTTGACGGCTGACGTCGACGAGTACTGGCCCATGACCGCCAGCGCCGGCCTCTTGCGCCTGGCAGGCGAGCTTCGCGGTACCTGAAACGAAAACGCCACCGGCAAGCCAATCGCCGGTGGCGCCGTGTGCCGTGCGCGCCTTCGATCAGTTGCGGTCGAACGCCAGGTGTCCGCCTTCGGTGCGAACGCGCACGGTATCGCCGTTCGCGAACTCGCCGGCGAGGATGCGCTGAGCGAGCGGATTTTCCAGCTGCTGCTGGATCGCACGCTTCAGCGGACGCGCGCCATACACCGGATCGAAACCGACGTTGCCCAGCAATGCGAGCGCTTCGTCGCTGAGTTCGAGTTTCAACCCGCGCTCGGCCAACCGCTTCTCCAGGCCGCGCAACTGGATCTTCGCGATCTCCCGGATCTGCGCCTTGTCGAGCGGATGGAAGACGACGATGTCGTCGAGCCGATTGATGAACTCCGGTCGGAAATGCGCCTGCACCACGGCCATCACCGCTGCCTTCATCTGCATGTAGGCCTGCGGCGAGTCGTCGCCCTGCAGTTCCTGGATCTGGTGCGAACCGAGGTTCGACGTCATCACGATCACGGTGTTGCGGAAGTCGACGGTGCGACCCTGACCATCGGTAAGACGGCCATCGTCCAGCACCTGCAGCAGGATGTTGAACACGTCCGGATGTGCCTTCTCGACCTCGTCGAGCAGGATCACGCTGTACGGCCGACGACGCACCGCTTCGGTGAGGTAGCCGCCTTCCTCGTAGCCGACATAACCCGGAGGCGCGCCGACCAGACGGCTCACCGCGTGCTTCTCCATGAACTCGCTCATGTCGATGCGCACCATCGCGTCCGTCGAGTCGAACAGGAATTCGGCGAGCGCCTTGCACAGCTCGGTCTTGCCGACGCCCGTGGGGCCAAGGAACAGGAATGAACCACTGGGACGGTTCGGGTCGCTCAAACCCGCGCGCGAGCGACGCACCGCATCGGACACGACCTTGATCGCTTCGTCCTGTCCCACCACGCGTGCGTGCAACTGCTCTTCCATCTTCAGCAGCTTCTCGCGCTCGCCCTCGAGCATCCTGTTGACGGGGATGCCGGTCCAGCGCGACACGACTTCGGCGATCTCCTCGGCGGTCACCTTGTCCTGCAGCAGCGTGAAGCCCTTGGTTTCGGCTTCCTGCGCGCTCGCGAGCTGCTTCTCCAGTTCCGGGATGCGGCCGTACTGGATCTCGCTCATCTTCGCGAAGTCCTGCTTGCGTTGCGCGGCCTCGAGTTCGAGCTTGGCCTGCTCGATCTGCTCCTTGATCTTCGTCGCGCCCTGCACGCTGGCCTTTTCGGCCTTCCACACTTCCTCGAGGTCATTGAACTCGCGCTCGAGCGTGGCGATGTCGGCTTCGAGGTCAGCCAACCGCTGCTTGGATGCCTCGTCCTTCTCCTTCTTCAGCGCCTCGCGCTGGATCTTGAGCTGGATCAGGCGGCGCTCCTTGCGATCGAGTTCCTCCGGCTTCGAATCGATCTCCATGCGGATGCGCGACGCCGCTTCGTCCATCAGGTCGATGGCCTTGTCCGGCAGCTGGCGGTCGGCGATGTAACGGTGGCTGAGCGTTGCCGCGGCGACGATCGCCGGGTCGGTGATCTCCACGCCGTGGTGCACGGCGTAGCGCTCCTTGAGGCCACGCAGGATCGCGATGGTGTCCTCTACGCTGGGCTCGCCGACGAAGACCTTCTGGAAGCGCCGCTCCAGCGCGGCGTCCTTCTCGACGTACTTGCGGTATTCGTCGAGCGTGGTCGCGCCGATGCAGTGCAGCTCGCCACGCGCGAGCGCGGGCTTGAGCATGTTGCCCGCATCCATCGCGCCATCGGCCTTGCCCGCACCGACCATCGTGTGCAGCTCGTCGATGAAGAGAATGATCTGGCCTTCATTCTTGGCGAGGTCGTTGAGCACGGCCTTCAGGCGCTCCTCGAACTCGCCGCGATACTTCGCACCCGCGATCAACGCGCCCATGTCGAGCGACAGCACGCGCTTGCCGCGCAGGCCTTCCGGCACCTCGCCGTTGACGATGCGTTGCGCCAGGCCTTCGACGATCGCGGTCTTGCCCACGCCCGGCTCGCCGATCAGCACCGGATTGTTCTTGGTGCGACGCTGCAGCACCTGGATCGTGCGACGGATTTCCTCATCGCGGCCGACCACCGGATCGAGCTTGCCGCCCTCGGCGCGCGCGGTGAGGTCGACCGTGTATTTCTCCAGCGCCTGACGCGCCTCCTCGGCGTTCTCGTCCTGCACCTTCTCGCCGCCGCGCAGCTTGTCGACGGCCGCTTCGAGCTTCTCCTTCGTCGCGCCGGTGGCTTTCAGCGCACGGCCGAGGTCGCCGCCATCCTCCAGCGCCGCCAGCACGAACAGCTCGCTCGCGATGAAGCTGTCGCCACGCTGCGTCGCCAGTTTGTCGGTGACGTTGAGCAGGCGCGAGAGGTCGTTGCCGATGGAAATGTTGCCGGCCTGTCCCGACACCTTCGGCAGTTTGTCGAGCGCTTCGCCGAGACGCTCGCGCAGCGCGGCGACGTTCACGCCGGCCTGCGCCAGCAACGGACGCGTGCTGCCGCCCTGCTGGTCGAGCAGCGCGGCCATCAGGTGCGCAGGCTCCAGCACGCTGTGGTCGCGCGCGACGGCAAGCGACTGGGCATCGCCCAGCGCCTGCTGAAAGCGGGATGTGAGCTTGTCCATCCGCATGGTGAGGTCCTCTGGAATCGGGGCGGCTGCGAACCGCGATGGCCGATAGATGCGGACTATGCCGGTCGATTCAAGCGCAGCGCGTGACCGTCCGGCAGCACGTCGAACGTGCAGGGGCGGCTGTCCACCCGGTGCTTACGTCGCTGCTACCAGACTCGGCCCGATGAGTGCTACCGCCCCCTTCACCCTGCCCGCCCCGCCGCCCGTGCAAGCGCACTGGGCGCTCTTCCTCGACGTCGACGGCTGCCTGCTCGACTTCGCCGACGATCCCGACGACGTGCACGTGCCCGATGGCCTCGGCGACGCGTTGTCACGGCTGTCGCGCGCGCTCGACGGCGCGCTCGCCCTGGTGAGCGGTCGCCGCATCGCGCAACTCGATGCCCTGTTCCCGGATCTGCGCATGCCCGCTGCAGGCCTGCATGGGCTGGAGCTGCGCGAACGCATCGACCATTCGCCGCCGATCGACGCGCCGCCGGAACTGCAGCGCGTTCGCGAGGCCGCCGAGCAGATCGCGGCCGCGCATCCGGGCGCACGCATTGAGGACAAGGGCATCGCGCTGGCCCTGCACTGGCGCGCCGCACCGAATGCGCGCTCGCCACTGCAGGCGATCGCCGCGTCCGCGCTGTCGCACCTGCCCGGGTATCGGTTGCAGCACGGCAACTGCGTGGTCGAACTACGGCCTGCGCATGCCGACAAGGGCGACGCGATGCGGCGATTGATGGCGGCCGCGCCCTTCGCCGGCCGCACGCCCGTGTTCGCAGGCGACGACCTCACCGACGAGGACGGCTTCGCCGCGGCAAACCGCATGGACGGGCTGTCCGTGCGAGTCGGTGACCGTCAACCCAGCCTCGCAACGCACACGCTCGCCGACACCGACGCATTGCGACGCTGGATCGCCGATGGCGCCGATCGGCTCGGAGCCGCGGCATGAGTTCGCTGGCGCTGGGCCTGGTCGGCAACTGCAGCATCGGCGCGCTCATCGACCCGCAGGCACGCATCGTCTGGGGCTGCGTGCCCGCATTCGACGGCGATCCGACCTTCTGCGCGCTGCTGTCGCCGCGCATCGACGGCGGTGATTTCGCCATCGAGCTCGACGGCGGCGTCTCCAGCGAGCAGCACTACATCGAGAACACCGCGGTGTTGCGCACGGTATTGCGCGACGACCGCGGCGGCGCCATCGAGATCATCGATTTCGCACCGCGATGGAAGCAGTACGACCGCTTCTATCGCCCGGTGATGCTGATCCGCACGGTGCGACCGCTCGCCGGCGAGCCGCGCATTCGCGTCCGTCTGCGACCGTTGGCGGACTACGGCTCGCGCGTGCCGGATCGCACCTGGGGCAGCAACCACATCCGCTTCGCGCTCGGCGATTTCACGCTGCGGCTCAACACCGACGCGCCGGTGCGGATGGTGCGCGAGGAGATTCCGTTCCTGCTCGATCGCGAACTGCATTTCATCCTCGGGCCCGACGAGACATTCACCCGCGCCATCGATGACTACGCGCACGAAGCGCTCGACAAGACCATCGACTACTGGCGCGAATGGGTGCGTGCGCTGTCGATCCCGCTGGAGTGGCAGGACGCGGTGATCCGCAGCGCGATCACGCTCAAGCTCTGCCAGTACGACGAGACCGGGGCGATCATCGCCGCGATGACGACGTCGATTCCGGAAGCGGCCGATACGCAGCGCAACTGGGACTACCGCTACTGCTGGCTGCGCGATGCGGCCTTCGTCGTGCGCGCGCTCAACCGCCTCGGCGCAACACGCACGATGGAGGAATACCTGCGCTACGTGTCGAACCTGATTCCCGAGGACGGGCATCTACAGCCGCTGTACGGAATCGGCCTGGACCGCGAGCTGCACGAAGAGGAGATGGACGCGCTCGCCGGTTATCGCGGCATGGGTCCGGTGCGACGCGGCAACCTCGCATGGGTGCAGCCGCAGCACGATGTCTACGGCAGCGTGGTGCTGGCGTCGACGCAGATGTTTTTCGACCGCCGCCTGAACCTGCCCAGCGGCAGCACGCACTTCCGTCGACTCGAACGCCTGGGCGAGCGGGCGTATGCCCTGTTCGACCAGCCCGACGCCGGCCTCTGGGAGTTCCGCGGCCGCGTCGAGGTGCACACGTATTCGGCGGTGATGTGCTGGGCCGCCTGCGACCGCCTTGCCCGAATCGCGGGCGCCCTGCAGATCGCCGACCGCGAGGCGTTCTGGCGCGAGCGCGCCGACCGCATGCATGCGCGCATCGACGAGCTGGCATTCGATCGCGGTCGCGGCGTGTTCGTCGAAGGCACGCACAGCGGGCGCATGGATGCGGTGTTGCTTCTGCTCGCCGACCTCGGCTTCGTCCGTGCGGGCGACACGCGCTTCGCTGCGACCGTCGATGCCGTCGGCCGGGAGTTGCGCCGTGGCGACGGCATGCTCCGCTACGTCGCGCCCGACGACTTCGGCGTGCCCGAGACGAGTTTCACCATCTGCACGTTCTGGTACATCGACGCGCTGGCGTCGGTCGGTCGCGCCGACGAAGCACGCGAGCTGTTCGAGCGCGTGCTGGCGCGACGCAACGCACTCGGCCTGCTGTCGGAGGACATGTCGCTGGAAGGCAACGAGTTGTGGGGCAACTTCCCGCAGACGTATTCGCACGTCGGCCTGATCAACGCGGCGATGCGGCTCAGCCGCCCATGGGAGCACGCCACGTAGCGCTGCCGGCGCGTCGTGAAGCCATCACGCCTCCGCGAACCGGCGCCCGGCATGCTGAATGCACCGGCGCACGCCGGCAGGAGCACCAACGCGGGTAGCGCATGAGTCGTCTCGTCGTCGTCAGCAATCGTGTCGCACTGCCGGAGGAATCACGTGCCGGCGGTCTCGCGATCGCACTGCTCGATGCGCTGCGCGAGGACGGCGGTGTCTGGTTCGGCTGGAGCGGCACGGTCGATCCGCACGCGTCCGGCCGGATCCATGAGCAGCAGGACGGCAACATCCGCTACGTCACCATGGACCTGTCGACGCAGGATCATGCGGACTACTACAACGGCTTCGCGAATCGCACGTTGTGGCCGCTGCTGCACTTCCGCATGGACCTGGTGGACTACGACCGCGGCACGTTTGCCGGCTACAAGCGGGTCAACGCGTTGTTCGCCGACAAGCTCGCACCGCTGCTGCGTGACGACGACCTCGTCTGGATCCATGACTACCACCTGATCCCGCTCGCGCGCCAGCTGCGCGAGCGCGGCGTCAGGTGCCGCATCGGCTTCTTCCTGCACGTGCCGATGCCGTCGTCCGACCTGCTCGCCGCGTTGCCGGGCCATCAGTTGCTGTTCGAAGGCCTGTCGTCCTGCGACCTCGTCGGCTTCCAGACCGAGCGCGATCTCGAACGCTTCCAGGATTACGTGCGCCTGTTCGGCGGCGGTCGCGTGCTCGAACGTGGCCTGCTGGAGGCACCGGATGGCCGGCGATTCCACGCCGGCGCATTCCCGATCAGCATCGATACCGCCCGCATCGCCGAGCTCGCACGCGAGGCGGCGGCGAAGTCGGGCGTGAAGCGACTGGTGGCGAGCATGTCGGGCCGGCAGCTCGCGATCGGCGTCGACCGCCTCGATTACTCGAAAGGCCTGCCGGAGCGTTTCAAGGGTTTCGCGAACTATCTCCGGCGCTATCCGCAGCAGCGCGGGCAACTCACGTTCCTGCAGATCGCGCCGGTGTCGCGCGGCGGCGTCGCCGAATACCGCAAGCTGCGCAGCGAACTCGAACAGCTGTCCGGCAACATCAACGGGCGTTTCGCCGAGCCGGACTGGACGCCGATCCGCTACGTCAATCGCAACTTCCCGCACGCGGCGCTCACCGGCTTCTATCGCCTCGCGAAGCTGGGACTGGTGACGCCGCTGCGCGATGGCATGAACCTGGTCGCGAAGGAATTCGTCGCGGCGCAGGACCCGGACGACCCCGGCGTACTGCTGCTCTCGCCGTTCGCGGGCGCGGCGCGTGAACTCGGTGGCGCGCTCGTCGCCAATCCGTACGATCTCGACGGCACCGGCGACGCGATCGCGCAGGCGATGACCATGCCGCGCGAGGAGCGTCGTGAACGTTGGCAGGGCATGTTCCAGCACCTGCTCACGCACGACATCACCTACTGGCGCCGTAGCTACCTGGCCGCGCTGCGCACGGCGCGCGACGTGATCGAGGATCGCGGCTACGTGGTCGAGCGCCGCGCGCAGCAGCGTCGCCGCGACGATGCATCACACGACGCGCGTCCGCACTGACCGGTTCGCTATGCTGCGCGCATGCCGCGCTTCCGCGTTCTCCTGATCGGCGCCTACGGGCAGTTCGGTTCCCGCGTCGCACGGGAACTGTCGCGCGATGACATCGACCTGGTACTGGCGGGTCGACATATCGACCGCGCACGGCATCTGGCATCGACGCTCGAAACGGGCGCGGCCGCACGCCTGGAAGTAAGAGCGCTCGATGTCGAATCGGCGTACATCGCGAGCACCATCGCCGCGCTGGCGCCGGATGTCGTGATCCATACCGCCGGCCCGTTCCAGGCGCGCGACTATCGCGTCGCCGAAGCGGCGATCGCCGTCGGCTCGCACTACATCGACCTCGCGGACGCGCGCGCGTTCGTCACCGGGATCGCATCGCTGGATTCGGCCGCGCGCGAACGTGGTGTCCGCGTGGTGGGCGGCGCGAGCAGCGTGCCGGGCCTGTCCGCGGCGGTCGTCGCCGCGCACCTGCCGCGATTCGCACGGCTCGACAGCGTGGACAGTGCGATCAGCCCGGGCAACCGGACGCCGCGCGGCCTGGCGACGACGCAGGCGATCCTCGGCTACGTCGGCCGCCCGTTTCCGGTGCGCGGCGGCGGACGATGGATTCGCACGCATGGCTGGCAGTCGTTGCGTCGCATCCGCCATGCCGCCCTCGGCACGCGGTGGGTCGCACGCTGCGACGTGCCGGATCTCGAAGTACTTCCCGCGCGCTATCCGCAACTGCAGCAGTGCGAGTTCCGCGCCGGGCTGGAGCTGCGTCGCATGCATTTCGGTTTGTGGCTTGCGGCGGTTGCGGTGCGCGTCGGGCTCGTGCGCGACCTGCCGCGCTGGGCCCCGACGTTGCTGCGCCTGAGCGATCGTTGGATCCACGCGGGCAGCGACACCGGCCTGATGACGATGGACCTAGCCGGCATCGGCCACAACGGCCGCCCGCTTCGCTTGCGATGGAGCATCGTCGCGCGCGATGGCAGCGGGCCGCAGATTCCGGCCACCGCCGCCGTGCTGCTGGCGCGGGCATGGCGCGCCGGGCGGCCGAGGCCCAGCGCGGGGCCCTGCCTCGATCTGTTCACGCTCGACGACTTCATGGCCGCGCTCGCGCATTATCCGATCGACGCGTCGACCGAAACCCTCAGCGGATGAATCGCGCGGCCTGATCGGGCGGCGGCAATGCGCACGCCGCATGGCGGCCGAAGATGCGGTAACGGTGGCGGCCGACGAATCGGTAGGCGCGGTCGCGCAGTGCGCGCGGCATCGACGTCAGCATCGTCGCCAGTACCGACCACGGTAGCCCGAGCGCTGCCAGCACGCGTGCGATCGCATCGGTGTCGGTCGATGCGCCAGCATCGTCCATCAGCAGGAACGATGCGGGATCGTCCGGATCGAGCCCGTGACGCTGCAGCAGCGCGCGGCCCGCGTCCGACTGCATCGCGGCGAAACGGAAGCGTGCGTCGCGGTCGTGGCGCAACAGGAAGCGCACCCACCCGTTGCACAGCACGCAGACGCCGTCGAACACGATGACCGCGCCGTCAGCCGACATCGAGTTCGCCGCAGTAATGCACGAGCAGGCCGGCGAGCGGCAATGCAGCGCGCACGTCGAACGTGTATCGGCCGTCGCGTTCGGACTCGCGCGCGACCACGCCCTTGAACGCGTCGCGCGGCAGCGGGATGCCGAAGGCGCGCACGCGCACGACCTGCCAGCGCAGGCCCGCGTCCTCGACGAGCAGCCGGAAGTCGAACGTCACCAGGCCGAGTCGCTCGCGAAGCAGGCCATCGTGCGCGCGCAGGCGCGAACGCATCGCGTGGCCGGCGACGTGGCGCGTCCACGTTTCGCCGTCCGCGTCGGCGTCGATGTCGACGTCGATCGGTCCCTGCCCCGCCGGAGGAAGGCGCGTCGCCCACGCGCACAGGCGGGACAGCAACGTGCTGCCGCGTTCGACGACGACATTGCCGCTGTAGCGACGCAAGCCGCTGCACGCATGCAACGAAGCGACGGTGGGCTGCAGGCGCGCATAGTCATCGCCCAGCAGGCGTCCGTACAACGTGTCCGGGATCACGTCGCGATCCACGCCAGCGACGCCATGCGTCCGCTCCGTCGATCGCGACGATGCGAGAAGAAGCGCGCGGGCTCGGCGATCGTGCTGAGGCCGCCGCCGTGGATGGCGTCGGGCGACATGCCGGCTGCGACGAGACGCCGCCGCGCGAGCGCGTACAGGTCGACGCGCCAGTGATGCGGACGCGTACTCGTGAACGCCGACCCGCTTGCCCAGTCGCGAGAGACGAATGCGTCGTAGACGTCGACGCCGATCTCGTAGTCGGCGGGACCGGCCGCCGGGCCAAGCCACGCGACAAGTCGATCCGGCGACGTGCGCATCGCGGCGACGGTCGCCTCGAGTACGCCGTCCGCCAGGCCGCGCCAGCCCGCGTGCGCACCGCCGATCTCCGAGCCGTCGCATGCGCCGAACAGCACCGGCAGGCAGTCGGCGGTGAGGATCGCAAGTACGACGCCCGGATCCGACGTCACCGATGCATCGGCCTGCGGCTCGTCGCCCCATGCGTCGCCGGCGCTGAAGCGCACGACGTCGACGCCATGCACCTGCCGCAGCCAGCGCGGGCGCGACGGCAGCGCCAGCATGTCGACGAGTTCATCGCGGTTCGCATCGACGGTCGCCGCGTCATCGCCGTCCGCCGCGGTGCGGTTGCCGAGGTTGAAGGTGTCGAACGGCGCGAGCGATCGACCGGCGCCATGGCGCAGCGTCGTGCCGCCATGCACGCCAGGCGGCGCGGGCCAGTCGGCGTGCAGGAACGCAGTCACCGTGCGCGTTCTTCGTGTTCGCGCAGGTCGGTGCGCAGTGCCTCGACCAGCGCGCGCAGGTCGGCCGGAACCGGCGCGCTGCAGCGCACGGGCTCGCCGGTGCTGGGATGCACGAATTCGAGGGTCTCCGCATGCAGTGCCTGGCGGCGGAAGCCACGCAGCGCCTCGATCGTTTCCGGCGACGAACCGCGTGGCAGCTTCAGCGGGCCGCCGTACAGCGGGTCGCCGACGATCGGATGCTTGAGGTGCGCCATGTGCACGCGGATCTGGTGCGTGCGCCCGGTTTCCAGGCGGCATTCCAGCAGCGTGTGCGCGCGGAAACGTTCGCGCAGGCGGAAGTGCGTGACCGCGTCCTTGCCGTCCTCGCGCACGGCCATGCGGATGCGATCGCGCGGGTGGCGGTCGATCGGCGCGTTCGCGGTGCCGCCGGACACCAGCGCGCCGACGACCACCGCGAGGTACTGGCGATGCACCTGTCGTGCGGAAAGCTGGTCGACCAGCGCGGTATGCGCCTGCAGCGTGCGTGCGATGACCATCACGCCCGAGGTGTCCTTGTCGAGGCGATGCACGATGCCCGCGCGCGGCAGCGCGGAGAGCGTGGGGTCCCGGTGCAGCAGCGCGTTGACCAGCGTTCCCGCGGGATTGCCCGCGCCGGGGTGGACGACCAGCCCGGCCGGCTTGTCGATCACGATCACCTCGGCGTCCTCGTAGAGAACGTCGAGGGCGATGTCCTCGGCCGGGGCGTCGGTCTGCATGCCGATCTCGGCTTCGACGGTGACGTGTTCGCCGCCGCGCACCGGATCGCGCGGCCGGGCCTCGCGGCCGTCCAGCCGGGCCTGCCCGGATTTGATCCAGCCGGCCAGCCGCGAGCGCGAGTGCTCGGGGAACAGGTCGGCCAGGACGGCATCGAAGCGGCGCCCGGCGCTGGTGTCGGGGACGCGGGCTTCGAGGGTGATGGTGTCGGGCATTGGGGGGCCTTTTCGCTGCGGCCCGCCAGCGCGGGTCGGTTAAGACGGTCCTGCTATTATCCGGCCTTCCTGTCTCCCGATCCGGCAGCCGTCGATCCCATGAGCTATCGCACCGCCTTCCGCCCGTCGCCCGTGTCCCTCTTCCGTGGCGTGGCGGTCGCCGTCCTCGCGGTTTCGCTTCTCGCCGGTGCGGGCTGCTCGCGCTTCCGCCACAAGGACGACTCGAACGAAGGCGTTCCGGTCGAGACGCTGTACCAGAAGGGCCACAAGTCCATGGTCAACGGCAACTGGTCGTCGGCCGAGGAAACCTACAAGCGCCTTCTCGCGCAGTACCCGTACGGTCCGTACACCGAGCAGTCGCTGATCGAGACCGCCTACGCGCAGTACAAGGCGGGCAAGCACGATGACGCGATCAGCACCATCGACCGCTTCATCCGCACCTACCCGACCAACCGCAACATCGCGTACCTGTACTACCTGCGCGGGCTGGTGAATTCCTCCCGCGACGCGGTGTTCCTGCAGCGCGTGTGGCACCTGGACCCGGCGCGCCGCGACCTCGCGACGCCGCAGCAGGCGTACAACGACTTCGGCATCGTGGTCGAGCGTTACGGCAACAGCCGTTACGCCGCCGACGCGCGCGAGCGCATGGCCAAGCTGCGCGACATGTTCGCCCGCTACGAGATGGAAACGGCGCTGTACTACCTTGAGCGCCACGCGGACGTCGCCGCGATCGACCGCGCCAAGTACGTGCTCGAGAACTACCCGCAGTCGAGCTACCAGAACGACGCGATCGCGACGCTGGCGTCGGCCTACACCTCGCTGGGCAACACCGCGCTCGCCACCGACGCGCGCGCCGAGCTGCAGAAAGCCGACCCGAACCACCCTTACCTCAAGGGCGAATGGCCGGATTACCCGAGCCACCTGCGCCGCCTGAATCCGTTCGGTGGCGACACCTCCAAGGTCGGCCACTGACCGGTCGCGCCACCGCTTCGACGAACGCCGCCTCCGGGCGGCGTTTTCGTTTCCGCTATCCGCCTTTCAGTGACGACGCGCTTCAGCGATAGCCGTTGCTGATCGGATACCGACGCTCGCGGCCGAACGCGCGCGGCGTCATCTTCGGACCGGGCGCAGCCTGGTGTCGCTTCCACTCGGAAATGCGAACCAGTCGAAGCACTTTGTCGACGATGGCGGGATCGAAGCCCGCGGCGACGATCTCGTCGCGCGACTGTTCGCCGTCGACGTGCCGCTGCAGGATCGCGTCGAGCACGTCGTACGGCGGCAGCGAATCCTGGTCTTTCTGGTTCTCGCGCAGCTCGGCCGATGGCGAGCGGTCGATGACCTCCTGCGGGATCACCGCGTCGACGGTATTGCGCCAGCGCGCGAGGGCGAACACGTCGGTCTTGTAGACGTCCTTGATCGGCGCGTAGCCGCCGCACATGTCGCCGTAGATGGTCGCGTAGCCGACCGCGTACTCGCTCTTGTTACCCGTGGTGAGCAGCAGGCCGCCGAACTTGTTCGACATCGCCATCAGCGTGGCGCCGCGGATGCGCGACTGCAGGTTCTCTTCGGTGACATCGACGTCGCGGCCTTCGAACACCGGCGCGAGCGCCGCGAGGTAGGCTTCGAACGGCTGCTCGATCGGCACTGTGAGCAGGCGCACGCCCTGACGCCGGCATTGCTCGGCGGCGAGATCGTTCGACATGTCGGCCGTGTAGCGCGACGGCAGGCGCACCGCGGTGACGTTCTCCGCGCCCAGTGCGTCAACCGCGATCGCCAGCACCAGCGCCGAATCGATGCCGCCTGACAGGCCCAGCCATACCTTGTCGAAACCGTTCTTGCGGCAGTAGTCGCGCGTGCCCAGCACGATCCCGCGCCACGCCAGGCCTTCGCGGCTCTCGTCGTCTTCCGGTGTCCAGTCGACCAGCGTGAACGTCCGCGAGGCGACGTCGAAATCGACGAGGAGCCAATCCTCGCGGAACGACGTCGCCGCCGGATGCACGTGGCCATCGCCGTCGGCGACGACCGACGCACCGTCGAACACCACGTGGTCCTGTCCGCCGACCACGTTGAGATATGCGATCGCCGCGCCGGATTCCGTCGCCCGCTCGGCGAGCAGCGCGTCGCGCGTCAGGTGCTTGTCGTGTTCGTACGGCGATGCATTCGGCACGACGACCACCTGCGCGCCGTCCTTCACTGCGGCGGCGAGCGGCTCGGGGAACCACAGGTCCTCGCAGATCACCACGCCGACCTGCACGCCGTCGACATCGACCACGCAGGTCTCGCCGTCGGGGTCGACGGAGAAATAGCGGCGTTCGTCGAACACCTGGTAATTCGGCAACTCGCGCTTGCGATAGGTGCGTTCGATGCCGCCGTCGCGCAGCACGCTGGCGGCGTTGTAGACGATCGCGCCTGCCGTTTCCGGCCAGCCGACGACGGCGGTGATGCCGCGCGTCGAGGCCGCGATGCGCGTGATCGCGTGCTCGCAGTCGGCGAGGAAGCTCGGACGCAGCAGCAGGTCTTCCGGCGAGTAACCGCTGACCGCGAGTTCCGGAAACACGACCAGCGCGGCGCCATGTTCGTCGCGCGCCTGCGCGATCATCGCTTCGATGCGCGCGGTGTTGCCGGCGATGTCGCCGACCGGGAAATCGAACTGTGCGAGTGCGATCCGCAGGGCCATGGCCGCTCCTGTCGAGAGCCGCCGATTCTACGCGCCGGGCGCGGCGGTTCCGTCGTCGAGAGGCACCACCGGCGCGGGCCGGCCGTCGGCGTCGAGCGCGATCATGCTGAAGCGGCCCCGCGTGCACAGCTCGCGCGTACCGGCGTGCGGGTCTTCGGCGTGCAGCTCGACGTCGACCTGCATCGAGCTTCGGCCGACGTCGGCAACGCGCGCAACGAGTTCGACCAGCTGTCCCTGCCGGACCGGCACATGGAAGTCGACCTGTTCCGAGCGCGCGGTCACCACCGTGCGGCGCGCGTAACGCGTGGCCGCGACGAACGCCGCCTTGTCCATCCACGCCAGCGCCTGGCCGCCGAACAACGTACCAAGGTGGTTGGCGTGGTCCGGGAACACGATCTCCCACAGGCGCGCCTCGCGCGGCGCGTCAGAACGCGGCATCGAACGCGACCTGCCCGCTCACGCCGACCTGGTAGGCCGACACGCGTCGCTCGAAGAAGTTGGTCAGCTCCTGCACGTCCTGCAGGTCCATGAAGGCGAACGGGTTGCGACTGCCGAACTCCGGCGCTAGACCGAGCGACTGCAGCCGCAGGTCGGCGACGTATTCGAGGTACTGGCGCATCTCGCGCGGCGACAGCCCGTTCACGCCGCCCGAGAGCACGTCGTGCGCGAATGCGGCTTCGACGTCGACCGCCTCGCGCAGCATCGCGCGCACGTCGCCTTCCATCGCCGCGTCGAACAGGTCCGGCTCCTCGTCGCGCGCCGTGCGGATCACTTCCAGTGCGAACGCCATGTGCCCGGACTCGTCGCGGAACACCCAGTTGGTGCCGGCCGCGAGACCCGGCAGCAGCCCGCGCGAGCGCAGGAACCAGACGTAGGCGAACGCCGCGAAGAAGAACAGACCCTCGATGCAGCAGGCGAAGCAGATGAGGTTCAGCAGGAACGTGCGGCGGTCACCGCGGGTTTCGAGACGGTTCAAGCCCTGGATGGAGTCGATCCATCGGAAGCAGAAGTCGGCCTTGGCACGGATCGACGGAATGTTCTCGATCGCGTCGAACGCCGCGGCGCGGCGCTCGACGTCGGGCACGTACGCATCCAGCAGCGTGAGGTAGAACTGCACATGCAGCGCTTCCTCGTAGAGCTGGCGCGACAGGTACATGCGCGCTTCCGGCGCGTTGATGTGCTGGTAGAGGTTGAGCACTAGGTTGTTGGAAACGATCGAATCGCCCGTTGCGAAGAACGCCACGAGGCGTTCGACGAGGTGGCGATCGGCCGGCGTCAGCTTGTCGCGCAGGTCGTTGACGTCGATGCCGAAGTCGATCTCCTCCACGGTCCATGTATTGCGCACGGCGTCGCGATACATGTCGTAGAAGCCGGGGTAACGCATCGGGCGAAGCGTGAGGGCGAAGCCGGGGTCGAGCAGGCGCGTGCTGGTCATGGCGGATCCGTGTGCGGTCTATCGCGTTGCATCGAAGGTGCAGGGGCGACGGGCGACATCCATGCGTCGCATCCGTTCGCGCGGTCCATTGCGCCGGCGTTCCCTCGACGGCTCCTGCCGTCACCCGATCGCCTCTGCATGGCGGTGGCGTCGTTCCGCGAATCGACGAGGCGTTCGCGGGAACGACGATTGATCGCTTACTGGCAGGCCTCGCAGGCGTCCGGGTTCTCGAGCGAACAGGCGATCGCTGCCTGCGGCGACGCGGCGCTCACCGTGGCCTTGGCGATTCGCGTTGCCGGGCGGGAACGCAGGTAGTACGTCGTCTTGAGCCCCGACTTCCACGCATACATGTACATCGACGACAGCCGCCCGATGTTCGGGCTCTCCATGAAGAGATTCAGCGACTGCGACTGGTCGATATACGCACCGCGCGCGGCGGCGAGGTCGACCAGCGCCTTCTGTGGCAACTCCCACGCGGTGCGGTAGACATCGCGCAGCATCGCGGGGATCGCGTCGATCGACTGGATCGAACCCTCGCCAAGCTTGATCGCGTCGCGCACCGTCTGCGTCCACAGGCCCAGCTTCTTCAGCTCGTCGACGAGGTAGCGGTTGACCTGCACGAAGTCGCCCGACAGCGTCTCGCGCTTGAACAGGTTGGACACCTGCGGTTCGATGCATTCGTAGCATCCGGCGATGGACGCAATCGTCGCGGTCGGGGCGATCGCGATGAGCAACGAGTTGCGCAGGCCGTGCTCGGCGATGCGCGACCTGAGCGCGTCCCACGCATGGGTGTGTGTCGCCGCGACGCCCCACAGGTCGAACTGCAGGTCACCGTTCGCCGCGCGCGTTTCCGCAAACGACGGATGGGCGCCATGGCGTTCGGCCAGTTCACACGAGGCTTCCAGCGCGTGCAGGTAGATGCGCTCGGCGATGCGTGTCGACAGCGCCAGCGCCTCCGCCGAATCGAACGGCAGCCGGAGCTTGAAGAAGACGTCCTGCAGTCCCATCACACCGAGACCGACCGGACGCCAGCGCAGGTTCGATCGCCGCGCCGATTCGATCGGATAGAAGTTGAGGTCGATGACGCGGTCGAGCTGACGCACCGCGACATGCACCGTCTCCGCGAGCTTGTCGAAGTCGAAACCGTCGTCGCCGACATGCTGTGCGAGGTTGATCGAACCGAGATTGCACACCGCGGTTTCGTCACCGCTCGTCACCTCGAGGATCTCGGTGCACAGGTTCGACAGGTGCACGGTGCGACCGGGGCCGACCTGGTTGCAGGTGCGGTTCGATGCGTCCTTGAACGTGATCCAGCCGTTTCCGGTTTCGCCCAGCGTCTTCATCATGCGTGCGTACAGCTCGCGCGCCTTGAGCGTGCGCGTTGCGAGGCCGCGTTGCTCGGCCTGCACGTAGGCACGGTCGAACGCCTCACCCCAGAGGTCGGGTAGTTCGGGCACGGCCTTGGGATCGAACAGCGACCAGTCGCCATCCTGCTCGACACGCTGCATGAACAGGTCGGGGATCCAGTTGGCGAGGTTGAGATTGTGCGTGCGACGCGCCTCGTCGCCGGTGTTGTCGCGCAGTTCGAGGAACTCCTCGATGTCGGCGTGCCAGGTCTCCAGGTAGATGCACGCCGCGCCCTTGCGCTTGCCGCCCTGGTTCACGGCGGCGACGGACGCATCGAGCGTCTTCAGCCACGGCACGATGCCGTTGCTGCGCCCGTTGGTGGACCGGATCAGCGAGCCGCGCGAACGGACACGGTGGTACGCCTGCCCGATGCCACCGGAAAACTTCGACAGCTGCGCCACATCGCCGTAGCGCGCGTAGATGTCGGTGAGCGAATCCTGCGGTGAATCCAGCAGGAAGCATGACGACAGCTGCTCGTGCCGCGTGCCCGAATTGAACAGCGTGGGCGAGCTCGGAATGTAGTCGAGTGACGCCATCAGTCGATACAGCTGCAGCGCCCCGGACGGCGTGTCGGTCAACGCGACCGCGATGCGCATGAAGAAGTGCTGCGGCGTCTCGATCACTTGGCGCTTGTGCGGATGGCGCAGCAGGTAGCGGTCGTAGAGCGTGCGCAGGCCGAAGTACTCGAAGCGCTGCGTCTTCGCTGCGTCGATCGCATCGTTGAATTTGCGCGCGTTGGCTTCGACGGTTTCGCGCACGCGATCGTTTATCAGGCCGAGGTCGTGGCCCAGCACAATCGACTGCGAGAACGAATAGACGCCGAGCCCCGCGACTTCCTTGTCGATGTACGCGGCGAGCAGGCGCGCGGCGAGTCGCGAGTACTGCGGTTCCTCCGTCGTGAACGCGGCGGCGGTGTGAATCGACAGTTCGTCGAGCTCGCGCGTGGTCGCGCCGTCGTAGATGCCGCCGATGGTCTTGAGCGCGACGCGCATCGGGTCGATGTCGTCGAGCGACTGCGCGCATCGCTGCACGGCGCGCACGATCTTGGCGACGTCGACCGGTTCGCGGCGGCCGTCGCGCTTGGTCACGGTCATGGTCGCCGGCGCGTGTGGTGGGGTCAGTGCGAAGTCGGACTGCGCGTCGTCGACGTCGGGCGTCGATGTGGTGACGAGTGTTTCGGTGGTCATGTTTCCTCTCCGGTGGTGATGGAGAGAAAGCGAAAGCGGCGCACGCGTCGTCCTGCGCCGGCCCCCGCCCCCTCGGGCGAGCCGGCATCGACATGACGGAGACGGAAGGCGGCGGACGGCGTCCGCGGACCGACCCGTCCCTCCCACGAGGACGCCTGGCCAACGGCGGCGCATGGCCACCGATCGAGGCAGGTCTTCGGACTCGTGGACACCGGCGATCGCTCGCCGACCTACTGCGCGTCGCTTCCCAGCCTTGAGGCCAGTGCCAATGACGCGGGTCGTTTCCACCTACCGCTGCGGGGCAGTTCCGGCTTCAAACCGGATTCCCTTTTAAGCCGGCCCTGGCGGGCACGGCACCTTCGACGGGCACAACATATGCGGCAGACCGAAGATCGTCAACACAATATTTTGCGGTTGCTCTCCGCGATGCTATCGCTTCAGACACTCGACAGCCGTGGAAATCGTGAGACCCGAAGGGCGGCGCACAGGATGTGCGCCGTCGCCACCCGAGCCATGGATGGCGAGTGTGGCGATCGCGACAGACCCGCCGGTTGCGGGCTGTAGATCTGATCGGGGAAGGCCCTTTCTTTTGGTCATCTTTTCTTTGGGCCAGCAAAGAAAAGTGACTCGGGCGCGCCAGCGCACGAAACGCCTTTGACGTTGTCGAAGATGTCGATGTTGCCAGCCCGCTACGTTCCGCAAGTCCACAAACAAAAAGGCCGCCCTGAGGCGGCCTTTTCTTGAGCGTGCAATCGAATCAGCCCGCCAGCTTTTTCGCAATCGCCGCACCCAGATCGCCCGGTGACTTCACCGTGGTGACGCCCGCCTTCTCCAGCGCCGCGAACTTGCCTTCCGCCGTGCCCGAGCCACCCGACGCGATGGCGCCCGCGTGGCCCATGCGCTTGCCCTTCGGCGCCGACGCACCCGCGATGAAGCCCACGACCGGCTTGGTCACGTGCTTGGCGATGAACTCGGCCGCTTCTTCCTCGGCCGAACCGCCGATCTCGCCGACCATGATGATGCCTTCGGTCTGCGGATCGTCCTGGAACCACTTCAGCGCATCGATGAAGTTGGTGCCATTGATCGGGTCGCCGCCGATACCGATGCAGGTCGACTGACCGAGGCCGACGTCGGTCGTCTGCTTCACCGCTTCATACGTCAGCGTGCCCGAACGCGACACGATGCCGATCTTGCCCGGCTTGTGGATGTGGCCCGGCATGATGCCGATCTTGCACTCGCCCGGCGTGATCACGCCCGGGCAGTTCGGACCGACGAGCACGGTTTCGGGATGCTGGTTGAGCACGTTCTTCGCGCGCAGCATGTCGAGCACCGGAATGCCTTCGGTGATGCACACGATGACGCGGATGCCGGCGGCCGCGGCTTCCATGATCGCGTCAGCCGCGAACGGCGGCGGCACGTAGATGACAGACGCATCGGCGCCGGTCTTCGACACGGCTTCGGCGACGGTGTTGAACACGGGCAGGCCGAGGTGCTCGGTGCCGCCCTTGCCCGGGGTGACGCCGCCGACAACCTTGGTGCCGTAGTCGAGCATCTGCTGCGCGTGGAAGGTGCCCTGCGAGCCGGTGAAGCCCTGCACGATCACCTTGGTGTCCTTGTTGATCAGAACGGACATTGGATTTCTATTCCTGTGTCGGTCGCGCGGTCAGTGCCGCGCAACGTGGAAGTCTCAGGCGGCTTGCTTGACGGCCGCGACGGCCTTCTTCGCACCGTCGTTGATGTCGTCGGCCGCGGTGATGGCGAGGCCGGAGTTGCGCAGCAGCTCCTTGCCCGCTTCGACGTTCGTGCCCTCGAGGCGCACGATCACCGGCACCTTGACGTCGACTTCCTTGACCGCCGCGATGATGCCCTCGGCGATCATGTCGCAGCGGACGATGCCGCCGAAGATGTTCACGAAGATCGCCTTCACCTTGTCGCTCGACAGGATCAGCTTGAACGCCTCGGTGACGCGCTCCTTGGTCGCGCCGCCGCCCACGTCGAGGAAGTTCGCCGGCGAACCGCCGTTGAGCGAGATCACGTCCATCGTCGCCATCGCCAGGCCCGCGCCGTTGACCATGCAACCGATGTCGCCGTCCATCGTGACGTAGTTGAGGTCGTACTTCGACGCGAGCACTTCGGTCTCGTCTTCCTGGCGCGTGTCGCGCATGGCGACCAGCTCCGGATGACGGAACGACGCGTTGTCGTCGGAATCGACCTTGCCATCGAGCACGGCGAGATCGCCGTTGGTGAGGATGGCGAGCGGGTTGAGCTCGACCAGCGCGAGGTCCTTCTCCATGAACAGCTTGAACAGGCCGGTCATGATCTTGGTCAGCTGGCCGACCTGCTTGGCGTTGAGGCCCATCGCGAAGCCGAGGTCGCGGCACTGGTACGGCTGCAGGCCTTCGACATAGTTCACGTGCAGCGTCTGGATCGCCTCGGGCTTCTCGTGCGCGACCTGCTCGATGTCCATGCCGCCTTCGGCCGAGGCGATGAACGTCACCGTCTTCGTCGAACGGTCAACGAGCACCGACAGGTACAGCTCTTTCGCGATGTCCGTGCCTTCGGAGATCAACACGCTGTCGATCGGCAGTTCGACGCCCGCCGTCTGGTACGTGGCCATCTTCGTGCCGAGCATCGCCTTGGCGTACTCACGCACCGCGTCGTAGTTCTTGGCGAGCTTCACGCCGCCGGCCTTGCCGCGACCGCCCGCATGGATTTGCGCCTTGACGACCCACAGGTCGCCCGGAATCTGCTTGGCCGCCGCGACCGCCTCGTCGGGCGAGCGGGCAACGATGCCCTTGGGAACGGCGATGCCGTAATCGGCAAAGAGCTGCTTTGCCTGGTACTCGTGGAAATTCATGCGTCACCGAAGGATGGACGTGGGGCCTCGCGCGCCTGACGGCGCGGCCGGGGTGGGCGCGAGGGGGCCGTATTGTCGCCGATCGGGCCGGGCGGGGCCAACCCGCGTTCCCGGGCCGAACCTCTCCGAATCAGCCACCTATACTCGGCCGACCTGCCGCTGGACGCGCGCCGTGCCCCTGAGAACCGTCGTCACCCCGCTCGACGCCGACCACGTCCTTTACCGCGAACTGCGGCTTTTCAACCTCTACCGGGCGCTCGAGGCGGCGCTGCTGGTCTTCATCGTGTTCGGGCCGTTCGCCTCCACGCTGGAGCCGCCGCGCTTCGAACTGCTGTCGCGCTCGGTGGTGATCGCCTACCTGTTCGTGTCGCTGGTGATGCTCGGGCTGGGCCGACGCCTGGACGTGCGCGTGTCCGCCGGCGTCGGCATCGCCGCCGACCTGTTCTTCGGCATCCTTGCGATGCACGCGTTGCCGTCGGCGGGAACCGGCATCGCCCTGATGCTGATGTTCAACGTGGGTGCGGCGTCGCTGCTGCTGCCACCGCGCATTGCATTCGCGTTTTCCGCTGCGGCGGTTTCGCTGTTGATCGGCGAATACGTCTGGAGCCTGTTCGACGGCGCGCCGCGACGCGGGTCGTCGGAACCGCTGATGTTCGCGATCGGCTATTTCGCGCTCGCCACGCTGATGAACGTGCTCGGCCGCCAGATGCGCGACAGCTACGAGATCGCCGCGCTGCGCACGACCGAGAACGAACACCTCGCGCAGGTCAACGAGCTCATCATCCGACGGCTGCGCACGGGCGTGGTCCTGATCGACGGCAACGGGCGGATGCGGCTCGCGAACGAAGCGGCGACCGCACTGCTTGGTGATGTCGGTGACGACGTGCACGGCTTTCGCGAGCTTGCCGTTGCGGTGCCGGAACTCGGGCGTCGCCTGGAGAAATGGCGCGAAGCCGGCACGGCCGACGACACGCCGGTTCGCATCGCCGCCGACCAGAACGACGTCATTCCGCGCTTCGCTCGCCTGCAGGCCAACAGCGACCAGACGCTGATATTCCTCGACGACACATCACTGCTGTCGCAACGCGCCGAGTCGATCACGCTGGCCACGCTCGGCCGCTTTTCCGCGAGCCTCGCGCACGAGATCCGCAACCCGCTCGCCGCGATGAGTTATGCCGTGCAGCTGCTCGAAGAGTCGGACGACATCCGCCCCGCCGATCGTCGCCTGCTCGAGATCATCCACCAGCACGTGGTGCGCATGAACGGCATCGTCGAGAACGTGCTCGGTCTTGCGCGACGCGAACCGGCGAAGCCTGTTGTCGTCGAACTCGTGCATTTCGCGAAGCAGTTCGTCGACGACTACCGTGTGAGTCACCCGATCGAAAGCGACACGCTGATCAGCGCGTCGACGCAGCCCGAACTCAATGCGCTGTTCGATCCGCGACAGTTGCACCAGGCGGTGACGGTGCTGGTCGCCAACGCGCTCAATTACGGGCGCATGCCGGGCGAACCGGCGCGGGTCACGTTGCGCACGGCGATCGAGAACGGTCAGCCCGTGCTCGACGTACTCGATCGCGGCCCGGGCATCCCCGAACCGATCCGCGCCCGCCTGTTCAAGCCGTTCTTCACGACATCGAGCCACGGCACGGGCCTCGGCCTCTACATCGCCCGCGAACTCTGCCGCGCCAACCAGGCCAGCCTGGACTACGTGCCGACCCCGGGCGTCGGCGGCTGCTTCCGCATTCGCATGAGTGCGCTGGGCCGCTGATGTGACGCGGCGCTGACGAAAAGGGCCCGAAGTGGCCGTAGACGGTCACTTCAGCTAATGTGCGCGGCGGAGGACCCGATGGCCGAACCCCGTAGCGCACCCGCCCGCACCGCACTTGTCGTCGACGATGAACGCGACATCCGCGAATTGCTGGTCATGACCCTCGGCCGTATGGGCCTGCGCTGCGATACCGCGGCGAATGTCACCGACGCCCGCGCCCTGCTCTCCCGCAACAAATACGACCTCTGCCTGACCGACATGCGCCTGCCGGACGGCACGGGGCTGGAGATCGTGTCCGAGATCAACCAGAAGCACCCGACGACGCCGGTCGCGATGATCACCGCCTTCGGCAACGTCGAGGCTGCGGTCGAAGCGCTGAAGGCCGGCGCGTTCGACTTCGTCAGCAAGCCGGTCGATCTGGGCGTGCTTCGCGATCTGGTTCGCCAGGCGCTGGAGCTGCATGAGCGTCGCCGGGCGGCCAATGAAGCCGGCATCTCCTCGCGCCTGTTCGGCGAGTCGCCGGCCATGGCCTCGCTGCGCGCCACGCTGACCAAGGTCGCCCGCAGCCAGGCGCCGGTCTACATCTCCGGCGAGTCCGGCGTCGGCAAGGAGCTGGTCGCCCGCACCATCCACGCCGAGGGCGGGCGCGCCTCCGGGCCTTTCGTCCCCGTGAACTGCGGCGCGATCCCGGCCGAGCTGATGGAAAGCGAGTTTTTCGGGCATAAGAAGGGCTCGTTCACCGGCGCACACGCCGACAAGCCCGGCCTGTTCCAGGCCGCCGACGGCGGCACCCTGTTCCTCGACGAGGTCGCCGAGCTGCCGCTGCCCATGCAGGTCAAGCTGCTGCGCGCGATCCAGGAGAAGTCGGTGCGTCCGGTCGGCTCGAATGCCGAGGCCAAGGTCGACGTCCGCATCCTGTCGGCGACCCACAAGGACCTCGCCGCACTGGTCGAGGAAGGCCGCTTCCGCCACGACCTCTACTACCGCATCAACGTCATCGAGCTGCGCGTCCCGCCGCTGCGCGAGCGTCCCGAGGACCTGCCGGGGCTGGCGGACGTCATCCTTCGCCGGCTGTCCGCCGCGCAGGATCGCAGCGCGCCGCACCTGTCGCCCGACGCCGTCGAGGCGCTGCACGCGTATTCGTTCCCGGGCAACGTGCGCGAGCTGGAGAACATCCTCGAGCGATCGCTCGCGCTGGCCGACGGCGACGTGATCCGCGCCGACGACCTGAGCCTGCCGAAGGTGGCGTCGAAAGTCGGCCAGCCCGTCGCCGCGCCTGCGCCCGTACCGGCGCAGCCTGCAGCGACGCCCGCCGCTGCCGATCCGCGCGCCCTGGACCCGCGCGACACGGCGACCAGCGCGCTACCGTCCTATATCGAAGAAATCGAACGCGCCGCCATCCAGCACGCGCTGCAGGAAAACCGCTACAACAAGACCCGCACCGCGGCGGCACTGGGGATCACGTTCCGCGCGCTGCGCTACAAGCTGAAGAAGCTGGGGATCGAATAGACATCTGACGCTGGGCGTCACACGCCAGCCCAAGCTGACAAATCGGGGCACTACGTTCGTCAGCTGAACCAATCCAAACGTGACCGGCGCCCCGAAAGCGTCCAGTCCCGATTGGCACGCCCCCTTGGCACGGGTTATGCGTATGTCCGGATGCACGGACACCACGCACGGCAAACCAAGGACCCGGCGAGTCGTCCGTCGTACTCCGTGAAATTCCGAATCCACTCCTAGGGGATACACCATGAAGAAGCAGCAGGGCTTTACCCTCATCGAACTGATGATCGTCGTCGCGATCATCGCCATCCTGGCCGCCATCGCGCTGCCGCAGTACCGCAACTACACGCAGCGTTCGGCGAACGGCGCGTGCATGGCCGAAGCGAAGGCGTGGATGAATACCGCGGTGGCCGACGCCGCTGACAGCCGTACGGGCTCGGCCTTCGTGGCCGCCGCGTGCAGCTCCAGCGAAAACGGCAACACCGTGACCCCGACCGACTACCAGACCAACACGTCGGTCGTGTTCACCCCGAAGACGAAGGGCACCGCTTCGCTCGTGAAGGACACCACCTGCAAGTCCGGCAGCGGCACCTGCACGCTCGCCCCGTAATCTGCTTCGTTCGTTTGAAAAAACCTCCGGCGAAAGCCGGGGGTTTTTTTTGTCCGGCCGTAGTCATCGCGATCCACGCGAGCCATCCTTGCGCTTCATCAGACGACCCCATCAATGCGCCTCGACGTGTCCACCCGATTTGCCCAGGTCGCCTTGCTGGCTGCAGCAATCGTGGTCCTGCCGTTCCTGCCGGGTGTTGGCGGCGACTTCATTTTTGATGATCGGCAGACCATCCAATACAACGATGCCCTGCGCATCGCGTCATTCGATCTCCAGTCGTTCCTGTACGCGGCGTACAGCTACCACGCAGGGCACGGCTCTCGCGCGCTGACGATGCTCACGTTCGCGCTGGACTTCTGGCGGGGCGGCGCGGATCCGGCCGTATTCAAATCGACCAACATTGCCATCCACGCGGTCACAACCGTCGTCCTGGCCGTATTTCTGCGGTTGCTGCTCTCGCTGGCGGGCTGGCAGCCGCGACGCGCAGCCATAGGCGCGCTCGTCATGGCGGCCCTGTGGGCCGTGCATCCGCTCCAGGTGTCCGCGGTGCTCTATGTCGTCCAGCGCATGCAGACCCTGGGCACGCTCTTTCTGATTTTGGCGCTATGGGCCTACGCGAAGATGCGGCAGGCGCAGATAAGCGACGCGCGCAGCCGGCAGTTTGGCGTATTGACCGTGCTTTTCTGGGGCTTGGCCTTCGCCAGCAAGGAAGACTCGGCGCTGCTGCCTGTCTACACCCTGCTGCTGGAGCTAACCGTGCTGCGGTTCGATGCGGCGCGTCCGGTTATCCGGCGCCGCCTAAGCAGGGCCTACATGGCGCTGACCGTGCTGGGCGGGTTGGCCTACTTTTTCGTAATCGTGCCCCATTACTGGCACTGGGACGCCTACCCGGGTCGCACGTTTTCCAGCTATGAAAGGCTACTGACGGAAGCGCGCGTGCTAGTCATGTATGTCGGTCAGGTGCTGCTGCCAGTCCCACAGCACATGCCGTTCTATTACGACGATCTCGCGGTATCACGCAGCCTTCTGTCTCCACCAGGCACGGCGCCGGCGATCGTCGCACTACTCGCGCTGGTCATCCTGGCCTGGCGCCTGCGCACCCGCAGGCCGCTGTTCGCCTTCGGCGTTCTGCTGTTCTTTGCCGCGCACTTCATGACCAGCACGGTCCTGAATCTCGAACTCGCGTTCGAGCACCGCAATCACTTGCCGCTCGTTGGCGCAGTGATCGCTCTGGGCGATCTGCTGCTCGTCGTCTGCGAGCGCTTTCGTATTCGTCCTGTGCACATGGCCACATGCATTGCATGCGCGCTTCTGGCCCTCGCGTCCGCGACGGCCACGCGCGCCTACACGTGGGGCGATCCCACTCGCTTCGCCCAATCGAGCGTAGAACTGGCCCCCAATTCCGAGCGCGCCTGGACGGATCTGTGCACCCACTATTTCGACCTCAATGCAGGCGTCAAAGGTAGCCCCTACATCGACAAGGCGATCTCGACATGCCAAGAGGGCGCGGCGCGCACGCAATCGCCGCTGCTGCTCTTCGACGCAATCATTTACAAGACCTTCAAGGGAAGCTCGACGCGCGCCGACTGGCCCGTGTTCATTCGGCGCCTGAGGGACGCGCCGACAAGCGCCGAAATACTGGGACTCTACGATTCGATCCTGAGGAACGTAAGCCGCGGCTTCCCGATGGACGTCGATGGCACGTTGCAAGCCCTCGAAATCATCGCCGACCGCGCCCCGCTGTCGGCCGAACAATACGCAACGATCGCCGCTTACGTTTACAACAACAGCCCGCAGCCGGATGCAGCCCTGCCGTATCTGGAGAAGGCCGTGCAGTCTTCGCCTCCGAACTCGCGTCTCGTCGACAAAATCTTCAGCGACCTTTCGGCCGCCGGCCACGACGACTGGGTGACGAGCCTTCGCGCCCTGCCGAGGGCGCACAGCGATTCTCGGTGACCCGTATCCGCCGCAGCCTTGGCACGCTTCGTGCTTGCAAATGGGAGAACCTGGAGCAGATACATCATGCGTCGCGACCACAGCGGATTCACCCTGATCGAACTCATGATCGTTGTGGCGATCATTGCCATCCTCGCGGCCGTTGCCCTTCCGCTGCTCATTCGCCAGCAGGCGCGCGCCGCGGAGAGTGCATGCCTCGCGGAGACCAAGAATTACGTCAATACGTCGACCGCCACGCTGGCGACCGGTGACACGCTGCAGAACGCGCCTTTGAGCGCCTGCAGCGCAAGCGATAACTTCGCTGCAAGTAGCCTTTCGATCACGGGCACGCCCAAATTTCCCGGCACGCGCCACGCCGTATGCACCATGTCGAACGCGACTTGCGTGCTAGGGCCGTAACGCCCGCTGCACGCTAACGAATGCGAGGCGCGGGACGTTGGGTTCTGTTGCGTCAGCTGACGCCCGCATGTCGGCTGTTGCACCCGTCCGGGAAGCCTACCTGTGCGTCGCCGCAGTCGCACAGCGACGTCGTGCGTTATCTATCGGTCGTGTGATCTCGTGGTCGAGTGCAGCGAGTCCATGTGGCCATTGGTCAGCCTGCGCGCGCCTGCGAGGCGCAGTCGCAAACCTCCAGCCCGCGCTCGGCATGCAGGACAGTGCCGAACTTCTCAAGACGCGCTACCTTGTCGCCGCCCGATCGATTCGTCCCACGATCGGCTGCCCCCGAGGCCCCCAATGCTGCTCCGCCCTATCGCCAAGGGAGCCTTGAGCTCTCGATGCCAGTTCTCCGGGCCCTCGTCAACACGATGAAGTTCGTGCGCTCCCTTCCCTGGCGCCCCGGCCGCTATCTGCGCAACACGGGCGTTGTATTGACGTGGCTGCTCGTACGCGCGGTTGCGCAGGCAGCGCTCGTTGTCGCGCTCTCAAGGCTGTTGGGCGCCGCGGGCTATGGGCGCTTCGTCGCCGTTATCGCAGTGGCCTCGCTCTTTACGGCGCTGGCCGGCCTGGGTCTGTCGGGCGTGGTCCTGCGCGACGGAGCGCGCGCACCGCAATCTCTCGACACGCTGATGCTCGACGCGCTGCGCACCTGGGGCTGGACCAGCGTGACCTTCGGTCTCGCGGCAATCGGCACGTCATGGTTGCTGCTGCCGCATGATCTGCCTTGGGCCGGCGTATGCCTGATCGTGTTCACCGAGGTGGGCAGCGCATCGGTCACCGAGCTTTTCGCGCGGGGCCAGCAAGCCGCACATCGCATGTCGCGATACGGCGCGATCACTGCCGGCCTTCCGCTTTCGCGGCTCGCTGTGCTTGTCCCGTACGCGATACTGGCTCATCCCACCCTCCAGGGGTGGTTCCTTCTGTATGCGGCAGCCAGCGCGACCTACTGCGCGCTGGTCGGCGCATGGCTATGGCCCCGCGAGGCGCATAAGGCGCGTCGTCGCACCCTGTCGCTCGACGGCCTGCCGTTCGCGATCAACGCACTATCGATGCGCCTGCAGGCCGAATTCAACAAACCGGTCCTCGCACGCATCGGCTTCGACCACACCGGCACGTTCAGCGCCGCACAACGTACGATCGACGTCGCAAGCCTGCCCCTTGCGGCGCTGCAGGAAGCGTTGTGGCCGCGCCTCTACTCGCAGAATGATCCCAGTCGCGGCCTGCGCACGCTCGGCGCGCTCCAAATGTGCGTCGCATTGTCGATTGCCTGCGCATTGTGGATGCTCGGTCCGCTGCTTCCGCGGGTGCTCGGGTCGGATTTCGACACGGCTACCGATGCGCTCAGGATGCTCGCCGCCTTGCCCGTCCTGCAGGCGTTCCGCGGGCTCGTCAATTTCCACGTGATCCATCGTCACCGCACCGCGGCGATAGCATGGGCAGCCTCGATAGGCGCCGTCGTCAACGTCTGCGTGGTTTCATGGTCGATCCCGCGG
Source organism: Lysobacter claricitrinus (assembly GCF_045866565.1). NCBI lineage: Bacteria > Pseudomonadati > Pseudomonadota > Gammaproteobacteria > Lysobacterales > Lysobacteraceae > Lysobacter > Lysobacter claricitrinus. Next base: position 206,663 of record NZ_BAAFZV010000001.1, read on the forward strand.
TGGGGTGCCACCGGGGCCGCTTTGTCCTGCTACGTGACCGAGCTCGCCATGCTCATCGTGCTCGTGGCCGGTTCGCGCGTTCTCCCCGCTCGAATGGTTTACGTTGCCACCGGTGGCGATCAATGATCGCGAGCTCCGCGGAACCTTTGTCTAAGACACAGCATGTCCGCCGGCATGATCGATGCAGCGAAGCCCATCATGAGCATGCTTGACAGACTCCGGAATAACGCCGTCCTCAGACGCCCGCTGATGGCGGCAGTTGGACGCTTGTTGCGCCCGCTCCGCGGCGGTACCGGCATCGTCCAACGCGCGTTCTACGACGCCCTTCCGGTGCCGTACGTGATCGCCGGTACGAACGAGCACTATGTGGTGTCCACGAAGGACAAGGTGATCGGCCGCGAGCTCTTCCTGCGCGGCGAGTTCGACTTCGACAAGCTTCGAGTCGCGCTCGCTCTGCTCGAACGGGAATCACGCGCTCGTCCAACCCACCTTGTCGACGTGGGCGCGAACGTCGGCAGCATCGTCATTCCTGCAGTCGTACGCGGTGCGTTCCAGACGGCCACCGCGATCGAGCCGCACCCTCAGAACCTGCGTCTTCTGCGCGCGAACCTTGCGCTAAACGCAGTCGATGACCGCGTGCGTGCTCTGGGCGTCGCCGTCGGAGATGTCGCTGCCTCGACTCTGACCCTCGAGGAATCGGCGTTCAATAGTGGTCGGCACTCGGTCGCCACCCGCGGCATTGCTGTCGAGGCAGTACGCCTCGACGACCTCGACCTGCCCACGCACCGATCACTTTTGTGGATGGATATCGAAGGCTACGAGGGCCACGCACTCCGGGGCGCCCCTCGCCTCCTGCAGGCAGGCACGCCCGTCGTCGCCGAATTCAATCCCGCGTTTCTCGGTGACCAAGGCGGCCGCGAAGCATTCGACGCCGCACTCGCCGGGCGTACCGTGTTCGATCTCGCGTCACCCGACGCCCCGTCATCCATCGAACGTCTAGCGACAGAGTACGCCACCGGATATACAGACATTCTCGCAATCTAATGGCGACCGCTCCCCTCCTGTCAGTTGTCATACCGACCTTCAAGCGGCCAGTGACGCTTCGTCGCGCGATCGATAGCGCATTTGAAGCTGTAGCCGACGGAGAGCTGGAGGTTGTGGTTGTTCCCAACGGTCACGACGATTCCTGGAAGCGAACGGCGGCTGGCTACGCGAGCGACAGTCGCGTCAAGTGGCACTACCTCGCCACCGGCGGTGCGAGCGGCGCACGCAACCACGGCTTGGCTGCGGCAACGGGAAAATACGTGCGATTCCTCGACGACGACGACGTGTTGTATCCGTCGGCAGCGCAGCAGTTGCAGGCGCTCGACGACGAGCGCGGGGACATCTCGACCGGCCCCCTCAATAACGTCTATCCGGGCAACAGTGTCGACAGCGTCACCGGCGTGCCCGATTCAGCGGACTTCGTAACAGCCGCGCTGCGTATCACTACTGTCGGGATGTGCCAAGGCAGCGTATTCCGCACGGACCTGGTTCGCGCCTGCGCCTGGCCCACGAACGCGGTCCTCTACGACGACTACATATGGATGCTCGAAGTCGCCAAGCATCGCGAGTGGAATTGGAAACGATGGACGACGCCGGTCGCAGCCTACATGCACCACTTCGACGAGCGACTTTCGTATGCGCGGCGATCAGGATCGAACTCCGAACAGGTCATTACCGCAATACTCGCTCTGTACGAAAGCCTGCAGCGCCAGTCGCGCGATTCAGCGCAGCGTCGGCGCGCGGTTGCCGGCGCGTTGCTCACCCACGCACACTCAGCGTTTCCCGCAGCGCCACTTCGGCTGACGCGGGCGATACGCACTGCTCGTGAGATCGATGCGGGCGCAGCTCCGCTCCAGGCCATCTTCGAGCGCCACCCTAAGATCGCTCGACACGTGGCGTTGGCGGAGTGGGCGGCGTTGCTGCCGCGTTATTTGACGCGCGGGTGGCGGCGACTCGGCTGGCGTGCGCGGCGGTTCATCCACTAGCGCCCGTCGGCTTGATGCCGCTGGATTGGCGCCCGCCCATCGCATCCCGGGTTGCCAGCAGGAAGCCCCGAAGCGGGTTCACGCTGCGCAATCGCACGCATCGATAAAGCGCTCGCAACGTCAAAGTAAAACTGCGGCCCAGCAGCGCGAGTGCGTAGCGGGATCGGTCCACCGTCAACTTCCGTGCCAGGAGCCAGTGGCCGCGGTTGATGTGGTACTCGTAGAACATCGAACCTCTGCGCGAACTGCCTGCTCCTTCGTGCGTCGCGCGGGCGTTCGACACGACGACGCATGCTTTGTCCAGGCGCTGCAGCTTCGCACCCAAGGCGATGTCTTCGCCGTAGAAGAAGAAGTCCTCGTCGAAGAGGTCGGGCGCCACCAGCTCGTCAGAGAGCAGCAGGCAGGCGGCAGCGATGTAGGGCACGGATCCCCAGACTCTTCGTACCGTAAGCGTCGCGAAGAAACGCTGGTAGTACAACCGCGGCGATGAAGGTACGCCGCCAATTTCGATGCATGGGGATACAACCGGCGCGTCGCCGAGCGCCTCGACGAGAGCAACGAGGGATCCACGCGTCAAACGCGCGTCCGAGTTCATCAGCAGTACGGGCGTGGCGCCGCGCGCCTCGATGAGCCGGAGCGCGAGATTGACGCCCGCCGCGAAGCCCAGGTTGCAGTGAGGATCGAGCGTGGCCAGGTCGATTCCGCGGGCGATAAGGCCGTCCAGACCAATTCGCATGGCGTCGAGCGATGCGCCCCCATCGCCAGAGTTTTCGACCAGAACAATTTTCTCTATGCCTTCCGCGACGAGTGACGCGAGGCAAGCTAGCGTCTTTTCCGGAGTGCGGTAGTTGAGGACGACGGCGGTGACGCCAGCGGGATGGACGTCACGTGCGCGCACTGATCGCCGCCTGGTAGCACTCGATGTATGCATCGACCATGCGCTCGATACCGAAGAGGTCTTCAGCTCGCTGCCGCGCGCGCTGCCCCATCAATCTGCGCGCGTCCTCATCCGCGGCGAGCTGTCGGATCGTTGCCGCAATTGCCTCAACGCTCTCCTCCGAAACAAGCATGCCCGTGACCCCATCCTCGACGACTTCCGGAAGGGACGACGTTGCGCGCGCGACAACCGGCAGGCCGCATGCCATCGCTTCGACGACCACGAGCGGCAGACCTTCGCTGCGGGACGGGAAAAGCAACGCGTCCGCCTCCCGCATCGCGGTGATGACGTCGTCGCCTGCCAATCTGCCTACGTTGTGCATGTTGGCGGGTTCGTCCAAGTGGTCGATCACACGCCCGCCGCCGGTATGGCGAAGCTCATAGCCGTCACCGAGCTGCCTCATCACCGGCGCGAGCAGATCAACACCTTTGCGTGCCATCCACGTACCCACGTACAGAAGCCGGAACACATCCCGAGCCTCGCGCGCATGGACTGGGGCGAAACGACGCGTGTCGACACCGTTGTGAATGACGCGCATCGGCACGTCGAGCAGGACGGAACGCGCGCACTCAGCGACAAAACGACTGACGGCGACGACAACATCGGCGCGCAGGAGCACGCGGCGCTCGATGGTGGCCATCCAGAACCGATGATAGAGATCACGCGCCGTGCCTTTATAGGGACGCAGCGCCGGGTCGTGCACCGAATGATGAAGCGTCGCTACCATCGGCATGTCCGCGGGTACGAACCGCGGATGCAGCCACGTATTGACGTGCGCGACAGTGGCCCACGGCGGTCGTGGCGGCCGACGCACGGTCCACGGCGCGTACTCTGCGGAAAGGGATAGCCACGTCACTTCGGCGCGTACGCCACGTGCGCGGAGTGCGGTGACAAGTCGCTCGGTGAAAACATCGGTGCCCGTTCCCGTCCTGACCGCTGGAAACCACACTGCAATGTCAGCCATCGGAATCGCCATCCGCCTGGCGCGGTGCGAGGCGGAGCTCACGCGCCAATTGTTCGCCGAACGAAGTCCAGGCGAACTTGCGGGCGAAGCTCTTGCAGGAGTTCCGATCCGGCCGGCCCGTCGTCAACACGCGTACCACCGCGTCGGCGAATGCTTCGTACTCCCCGGAGGGGACCAGATAGCCCGACGCCTCATGCCCGACGGCGTCGCGAACGCCGCCACTTGTGAACGCTACCGTGGGTAACCCAGTGGCTGCCGCCTCGACAGCCACCATCCCGAAACCTTCGGGATCACCGGGGAGCTCGCGCACCGGGAATACATGGACGCTCGCCGCGCCATAGATGATCGCAAGCTCGCTGTCGGTGACGACGCCTGTAAACAGCACGTGATCCGACACCCCGGCCTGCAGCGCAGCAGTCTCGATGCTCTCGCGGGATTGGCCCTTGGCGTGCAGCGCATGCGAAGGCGCGTCACCGACGACGACGAGGGTCGCATCGGGCACGGTGGCGACGATGCGCGGCAACGCATGCGTCACGAATTCGCGCAGCCCCTTGCGATCCGTAAGACGACCGACCGAGAGCAGAAGTCGCCGGCCGGCCAGACCATGCTGCGAGCGAAAACGATCGACCAGCGACTCGTCCGGCGGCGCATCCGGCAGCGCCACGCCGGGATGGACGATACCAATCCGACGAACGTCGACACCGATGTCCCCGCACAGGGACGCCGTGGCTCCGCTGTTCGCAATCAGGCGATCCACGCGCCGAAGGATCGGCCACCACAACGTGCGGTAGACCACGTTCGGTACGACGACGTCGAGTCCGTGGACGTATGCCGCGCTCCTGGCAGCACCTGCTCGTGCCGCCGCATAGGCAATGGGAGCCGTCAGTCCGCTGCCCGCGACGACAACGTCCGGTTTCCAAGCACGAGCCTCGCGGCAAGCCTTGAACAGTGCCTGCACCAGGAACCGCGGTAGCGGTGTCAGCGGCACCTCGTGGACTGCAACGCCGGGCGGTGCCAGCACCGCTGCACCGGCCGGACCAACGACACGCACGTCCGCCACCCGGGCGAGTTCGGCGGCAGCATGCCAATTCAATCGCTCCATGCCCCCGAGCAACGGTGGAAGATTGCGTGACACCAGCAGAACACGTGGCCGCTCACGCGTTGTCATGCGAACGAACGTAGGTGAGGTTCGTGATCTGCTCCGACACCAGTCCAATGAGGAACACGATGACGGAGGCGCTCAACAGGAGCGCGCTCATGTTGGTGAAGCGGCCGACCGTCGCGTATGTGTATCCGTAGTAGCCGCACCCGAGCAGGCCGAAGCCAACCGCCACCGGCAGGAAGAGTTTCAGTGGCGAATAGAGCGTCGCGATCTTGAAAATGATGAGCAGGAAGCGCAGGCCGTCGCGAAGTGGTCGAATGTGGCTCCTTCCGATGCGTTGAGCGACTGGAATCGGCACATATGCGACCGGATATCCGCTACGAAAGAACGCCATCGTCGAAGTCGTCGGATAGGAGAAGCCGTTGGGAAGAAGGTGCAGAAACTCGCGAAATCGCGACGCGCGTACCACGCGAAAACCGGATGTCAGGTCTGCGACGACATGGCCGGTCATCCAGCTGGCGAGACGGTTGTAGAACGCATTGGCCGCGCCACGGCTGCGATTGGCCTGACCACTTGCATCGCGCGCGCCGACGACCATGTCGTAGCCTTCGTCGAGCTTGGCCAGTAGTCGATTGATATGGGCCGGATCGTGTTGACCGTCCGCGTCCATGAAAACGATCAGATCGCCCGTCGCCGCGCGGGCGCCGCGCTTGATCGCCGCGCCGTTTCCCATGGAATACGGCGTCGAAACGACGCGCGCGCCGTGCTCGACCGCGATCGAGGCAGTTGCATCAGCCGATCCGTCATCGGAAACGATGACCTCGGCATCGGGGAACGCACTGCGCAGCGCCGGCAATGTGCGCGCCAGGCCGGCTTCCTCGTTCTTGGCCGGTAGTACGATCGTGAGAGACATCTGAGTCCTGGTGATGATCGCCGCGAGCGGGCGGCCGGAACGGGTCGTCATGCCGGTCTGAGGCTGCGGATCAGTGTCGGCATCATGGGTTGAACCGCGCGCCGCACAGCCACCGGACACCAGCTTACGCATGCAGCGATCCAGCGCGGCAGCTCATCGAGGTCGAGCATCGCCTGCAGCGCTGCCGCCTCCATCGGATGGGACGCCAGCCCCGCTTGACGCAGCAGTGCGTCGAGTTCAAGGGGGCCAAGCGGATTGCAGTCGTAGTGCGTGCCTTTCACCAATCGGAGGTATGGCGTGCGCATCGATCGTGGCAACCAGCTGAGCAGGGGCACGCGGAAATGTGGCTCGATCAGGGCCCACCGGTTGGGAACTGCGAGATAACCAGTCCCGTCCGGGCGGAGGACCCGCGCAAGTTCGCGCAGATGGGCGAGCTGTCGGTGGCCGTCGCCAACGTGTTCGACGACGTGATTGCTGATGACGACGTCGAAGCTGGCCGCCGGAAACGGCAGATCCACGTCGTCGAGCAAGCGGAACTCGTAGCCGCCGCGGATCTGGCGCTGATCGAGCACGTCAACGGCTACGACGTCGTACCCGGACTGGCGGGAAAAGTAGTCCGCGATGCCGCCGCTGCCGCAGCCGATCTCCAGCAGACGCACCCGCCCCCCGTGCCCTTCTAGCCCCAGCAGCCGCTCGATCTTGCGCGCCTTCGTGCCACGTGACGCCAAGTCGAGCACCGCATGCGGACGGCGCTCGGCCTCGCCACTGTGGCGCGCTGCATCGCTATCCAAGTTCCCCGCCTGCCGGTGGATGAAGTTGCCGCGACGATAGTCGAAAAAGGCGCGCCCATCCGCAATGCGTGGCCCGGATTTTGCGTTAGAGTCCCGATAGGGGCTGGAAAAAGGGTCAACATGAATACCGTCGCTGCCGCCAATCTGGTGGGGATCACGGGCATTGCCCGTCGTCTGGTGCTGGACGGAGCGCTGGACGAGAGCGTGGCCCGCGAGGCCATGGCCGCCGCCACTGCCGAAAAGAAGCCGTTGGCCGTCTATCTGTCCGATCGCCGGCTGGTGTCGGCCGCGAGCATGGCGGCCGCCAATTCGGTCGAGTTCGGCGTGCCGCTGCTGGACGCCAACGCGTTCGATCCCAGCCAGTCGGCGATCAAGCTGGTCAACGACGAACTCCTGCGCAAGCACGGGGTGCTGCCGCTGTTCAAGCGCGGCAACCGGCTTTTCGTCGGCGTTACCGACCCGACGAACTCGCACGCGCTGGACGAGATCAAGTTCCAGACCAACCTGGCCGTCGAGGCGATTCTGGTCGACGCCGACACCATCGCGCGCTGCCTCGACCGCTGGGCGGAAAACAACGACACGCTCGGCGATGGCGGCGGCGACGACGGCGAGGGGCTCGAAAACCTCGAGGTCGGCAAGGACGACGACCTCACCGGGGGGGACTCGGGCGTCGACGCCAAGGGCGACGACACGCCGGTGGTGCGCTTCGTCAACAAGGTGCTGGTCGATGCGATCCGTCGCGGCGCGTCGGACATCCACTTCGAGCCGTACGAGACCGATTACCGGGTGCGCCTGCGCATCGACGGCATCCTCAAGCAGGTGGCCAAGGCGCCGCAGAAGCTGAGCACCCGCATCGCGGCGCGCCTGAAGGTCATGGCACAGCTGGACATCGCCGAAAAGCGGGTGCCGCAAGACGGCCGCATCAAGCTCAACCTGTCCAAGACCAAACAGATCGACTTCCGTGCCAGCACGCTGCCGACGCTGTTCGGCGAGAAGGTGGTGCTACGTATCCTCGATGGCAGCGCGGCCAAGCTCGGCATCGACAAGCTCGGTTACGAGGACGACCAGAAGGAACTGTTCCTCGGCGCCATCTCCAAGCCCTACGGCATGGTGCTGGTCACCGGCCCGACGGGCTCGGGCAAGACGGTGTCGCTGTACACCGCGCTCAACATCCTCAACGACGACACCCGCAACATCTCGACGGTCGAGGATCCGGTCGAAATCCGCGTCCCCGGCATCAACCAGGTCCAGCAGAACCAGAAGCGCGGCATGACGTTCGCCGCGGCGCTGCGCAGCTTCCTGCGACAGGACCCGGACGTGATCATGGTCGGCGAAATTCGCGACCTCGAGACCGCCGAGATCGCCGTCAAGGCGGCCCAGACCGGTCACATGGTGCTGTCGACCCTGCACACCAACGACGCCCCGCAGACCGTGTCGCGCCTGATGAACATGGGCATCGCGCCCTACAACATCATTTCGTCGGTGTCGTTGGTCATCGCCCAGCGCCTCGCCCGCCGCCTGCACGACTGCAAGCGGCCCGTCCAGCTGCCCGAGCACGCCCTCATCGCCGAGGGGTTCACGGCCGAGGAAATCGCGACGGGCTTCACGGTGTACGAAGCTGTCGGTTGCCCGGATTGCACCGAAGGGTACAAGGGGCGCACGGGTATCTATCAGGTCATGCCGATGACCGAGGAGATCCAGGCGATCATCCTCGAAGGCGGCAACGCCATGCAGATCGCCGAGGCCGCACAGCGTTCGGGCATCCGTGACCTGCGCCAGTCGGCCCTGATGAAGCTTCGCAACGGCGTGACCAGCCTCGCCGAAATCAACCGCGTCACCAAGGACTAAACGATGTCCGCGAGCCGATCGACAGTCAAAACCACCGCCCGCGCCAGTGATGGCCTGCAGACCTTCACCTGGGTCGGCAAGGACAAGCGCGGCGTCGTCATGAAGGGCGAGCAGTCCGCCAAGAACATCAACCTGGTGAAGGCGGAACTTCGCCGTCAGGGCATCACGCCGCAGACGGTCAAGCCGAAAGCCAAGCCTCTGTTCGGTGGCGCGGGCAAGCCGATCAAGCCGGGCGACATCGCGGTCTTCAGCCGACAAATCGCAACGATGATGAAGTCCGGCGTTCCGATCGTCGGCGCGCTGGAGATCATCGCGAACGGCAACAAGAACGTCCGCATGCAGAACCTGGTCAATGCGATCCGCACCGACATCCAGGGTGGCATGTCGTTTTCGGAGGCGCTCGCCAGGGACCCGGTCCAGTTTGACGAGCTTTACCGCAACCTGGTCCGCGCGGGCGAGTCCGCCGGCGTCCTCGAAACGGTTCTGGATACCGTTGCCACCTACAAGGAAAATCTTGAGGCGCTCAAGGGCAAGATCAAGAAGGCGATGTTCTATCCGATCATGGTCGTCGCAGTCGCGTTGATCGTCAGCGGCATTCTCCTGGTCTTCGTGGTCCCACAGTTCGAGGACGTGTTCCGGGGTTTCGGCGCCGATCTGCCGGCATTCACGCAGATGGTCGTCAACCTCAGCCGCTTCATGGTGTCGTGGTGGTGGTTGATCCTGCTCGGCATCGTCGGTTCGATCACGGCCTTCATCGCCGCCAAGAAGCGCTCACTCGCGTTCCAGCATTTCCTCGACAGGCTCGTGCTGAAGTTCCCGGTGATCGGCCAGATCATGCACAACTCGTCGATCGCGCGTTTCGCGCGAACGCTGGCGGTCACGTTTCGTGCGGGTGTTCCGCTCGTGGAAGCTCTGGACACCGTTGCGGGCGCCACCGGCAACAACGTCTACGAGACGGCCGTACTGCGCATGCGGGACGACGTCGCCGTTGGCTATCCGGTCAATGTTGCGATGAAGCAGACCAACCTCTTCCCGCACATGGTCATCCAGATGACCGCGATCGGCGAAGAGGCGGGCGCGCTCGACACCATGCTGTTCAAGGTCGCCGAGTTCTACGAGCAGGAGGTCAACAACGCGGTCGACGCGCTGTCCAGCCTGCTCGAGCCGCTGATCATGGTGTTCCTCGGCGTGGTCGTCGGCGGCATGGTCGTGGCCATGTACCTTCCGATCTTCAAGCTGGCCTCGGTGGTCGGCGGCTGACCGGTGGCGTTTCTCGACCAGAATCCTCAACTCGGTTATCCGCTCGCAGCAGGCTTCGGCCTGCTGGTGGGCAGCTTCCTCAACGTGGTGATCCTCCGGCTGCCCGCGCGGCTGGAGTGGATCTGGAAGCGCGACTCGCGCGAAGTGCTCGGGCTCGACGAGGTCTATGACCCGTCGCCGCCCGGGATCGTGGTCGAGCGCTCGCACTGCCCGCACTGCAAGCACGTGCTCAGCTGGTACGAGAACATCCCGCTCTTCAGCTGGCTGGCGCTCCGCGGCCGTTGCCGGCACTGCAAGGCGCCGATCTCCGCGCAATACCCTGCGGTCGAATTGCTGACGATGCTGCTGTTCCTGGCATGCGTCGCGCGCTTCGGCTTCGGCTGGCAGGGCTTCGGGGCGATGCTGTTTACCGCGTTCCTCATTTCCATGTCCGGCATCGACCTGCGCACGCAGCTGCTGCCGGACTCGCTTACGTTGCCGTTGATGTGGCTGGGGCTGATCGCCGCGTCGGACCATCTCTACATGGCCGCCAAGCCCGCGCTGCTCGGCGCGGCCGTCGGCTACGCGAGCCTGTGGTCGGTGTGGTGGCTGTTCAAGCAGCTCACCGGCAAGGAAGGCATGGGCCACGGCGACTTCAAGCTGCTCGCAGCGATCGGCGCCTGGACCGGGCTGCGCGGCATCCTGCCGACGATCCTCATCGCTTCGCTGGCCGGCGCGGTGATCGGATCGATCTGGCTCGCGGCGAAAGGCCGCGACCGCGCGACGCCCATTCCCTTCGGCCCCTACCTCGCGGTCGGCGGCTGGATCGTGTTCTTCTGGGGCGGAGCGCTGGTCGACAGCTATCTGCGGTTCGCGCACCTCAACTGACGCCCGACCGCGCTTACGGCAAGGCCGCCAGGCTTCCGTACCGGCGATCCAAAGCATCGATCAACGGCGACAGCGCTTCGCGCCCGCCGGCATTGACGATCACATCGTCCGCGATCGCAAGACGCCGTTGGCGCGTTGCCTGCACGGTGATCATTCGATCGGCGAGATGCGCGTCGATTCCATCGCGCGCGATCAAGCGACTGCGCTGGACGTCGACCGGCACATCCACCACGAGGATCCGCGCGAGATAGGGGTAGGCGTCGCGTCCGCCGCCTTCGGCGAGCAGCGGAACGGCCGCGATCACGTAGGGCGACGTCGCCGCGCGGCAGCGTTGCTCGATCGCACGGCGGACCAGCGGATGGACGATCGCTTCGAGCGCGCCACGAGCGTCGGGCGTGTCGAACACGTGGCGACGGAGCGCGGCGCGGTCGAGCTGACCGTCGCTCTGCAGCATCTCGGTGCCGAACCGCGCGACGACCGCCGCGAGTCCGGGCGTGCCCGCAGCGACGACTTCGCGCGCGATCACATCGGCATCCACCACCGCGATGCCGCGGGCCTCGAACTGCTTCGCGACTTCCGACTTGCCCGAGGCGATGCCGCCGGTCAGGCCGATGACGTAGGGCTGCATGGGCACCTCCGCGTCCAGCCTAGCCCACCGCGGTGTCGGCGTCGGCGAAGAAGCCGCGGATGCCGGCGACGCCCTGCGCGCCGTGCGAACGTGCTTCTTCGACGTGCGACGCATCGAGCCCGCCGATCGCGTAGATCGGCAGCGACACCGACTCGCGCATCGTGGCGAACCCGGTCCAGCCGATGGGCGCGTGAGCCGGATGCGACGGTGTCGGTACGACATGGCCGAGCACGGCAAAGTCGCAGCCCAACTGCTGTGCCGCGATAAGGTCATCCGGCGTATGACATGACGCGGCTACCGGAGCATCGTCCGGCAAAGGTCGCGCGGTCAGCGTCGTCAGCTGCGCGGCACGCAGGTGCACACCGATGCCGAGTTCGCGCGCGATGGCGATGTCGCCGTTGACCAGCACCTCCGCATCCGCCGCCCGACAGCGCTCCACGGCGCGCTTGGTCACGTGGCCCCAGGTGACGGGCGACGTCCCGGGCGAGCGCAGCTGCACGCGGCGGATGCCGGCGTCGAGCGCACGTTCCAGCAGGTCGAGCCACGACGCGATGTCATCGCCCTGGATCGCGGGTGTCACCGCGTAAACCGGCGGCTGCAGGAGCGCGGCCACGACCGGGCGATCGGCCGGCGGCATGTCGTACCGAGCGAGCTTGTCAGGCGGCACCCAGACCAGCGCCTGCCCTTCGAGGCCGCGCGCGGCGCCGGTCCAGCCGTCGACGAGCCGGACGTCGAGCACCAGGGACTTGTCGGGGTACTGCTGCGGAACGCGGATCAGCGGCACGCCGACGCGGACGTCGATGCCGAGTTCTTCATGCAGCTCGCGCGCCAGCGCCTGCTCGGGCGTTTCGCCCGGCTCGCACTTGCCGCCCGGAAATTCCCAGAGGCCTGCCAGGTCACGGCCTTCGGTGCGGCGCGCCAGCAGCACACGGCCGCGGACGTCGCGGATGACGCCGGCGACGACGTGGATCGATCGCTTCGCGTCAGCCATGGGCTGCAAGCGAAACCGGCGCGACCGTGAGGCCGCGCCGGTGTGTTAGCTGCTGCGGGCGATGCCCGGTCAGGCGAGCTGTCCGTGGCAGTGCTTGTACTTCTTGCCGCTGCCGCAGGGGCAGGGGTCGTTGCGACCGACCGTCGCGGCAGCCGCGCCCGCACCCGCGGCCAGCAGCTGCGCGGCTTCGTCCTCGGTGCCGTAGCTGCCGACATCCGCATGCTGGAACTGCATCTGGCGGGCCTGCGCTTCGAGCTGCGCGCGTGCCGCGGCTTCTTCCTGCGCGATCTCTTCCTCGGTGCGGATGCGCACGCGGGCGAGCAGCGTCACCACTTCGCGCTTCACCTTCTCCAGCATCTCGGAGAACAGCTCGAACGCTTCGCGCTTGTATTCCTGCTTCGGCTGCTTCTGTGCGTAACCGCGCAGATGGATGCCCTGGCGCAGGTAGTCCATGCGCGCGAGGTGCTCCTTCCAGCTCTGGTCGAGCACGTTGAGCATGATGTGCTTTTCGAGCATGCGGGCCGTCTCCGTCCCCAGCATCTGCTCGCGATCGGCGAAGTACTTCGTCACCGCATCGTCGACATGGCGCAGGATGCCTTCGGCGTCGAGTTCGGGTTCCGACTTCACCAGGCCGTCGAGGTCGAGCGCGACACCGAAATCCTCGCCGATCGTCGCTTCGAGGCCCTTGAGGTCCCACTGCTCGTCGATCGAATTCGGCGGCACGAAGCGCTCGACCGTCTCGGCGACCACGTCGGCGCGGATCGCCGCGATGCTCTCGCCGACATCCTCGGCTTCGAGCAGTTCGTCGCGCTGGCCGTAGATGACCTTGCGCTGGTCGTTGTTGACGTCGTCGAACTCGAGCAGATTCTTGCGGATGTCGAAGTTGTGCGCCTCGACTTTGCGCTGCGCGTTCGCGATCTGCTTGGTGACCAGCGGCGACTCGATGATGTCGTCTTCCTTCAGGCCCATGCGCGCCATGACGCGCTGCACCCAGTCGGCCGCGAAGATGCGCATCAGGTTGTCTTCGAGCGACAGGTAGAAGCGCGACGAACCCGGATCGCCCTGGCGGCCGGAACGACCGCGCAGCTGGTTGTCGATACGACGCGATTCGTGGCGTTCGGTGCCGACGATGTGCAGGCCGCCAGCAGCCTTGACCGCCTCGTGGCGCGCGAGCCATTCGGATTTCAGGCGCTGCTTGGTGACTTCGTCGACTTCCTGGCCGTTCGCCTCGAGCTGCGCGAGCTCGGATTCGAGCGAACCGCCGAGCACGATGTCGGTACCGCGGCCGGCCATGTTCGTTGCGATCGTGATCGCACCCGGACGACCGGCCTGCGCGACGATCTGCGCTTCGCGCTCGTGCTGCTTGGCGTTGAGCACTTCGTGCGGGATCCCCGCTTCGCGCAGCTGGTCGCTGAGCATTTCCGAGACTTCGATCGACGTCGTGCCGACGAGCACCGGCTGCTTCTTCTCGTACGCCGCCTTGATCTCGTTGACCACCGCCCGGTACTTGCCGGCGCGGTTGAGGAACACGGCATCCGGATGGTCCTTGCGGATCATCGAACGGTTGGTCGGGATCACCACGACCTCGAGGCCGTAGATGCTCTGGAATTCGTAGGCCTCGGTATCGGCCGTACCGGTCATGCCAGCGAGCTTGCTGTACATGCGGAACAGGTTCTGGAACGTGATCGACGCGAGCGTCTGGTTCTCGCGCTGCACCGGCACGCCTTCCTTCGCCTCGACCGCCTGGTGCAGGCCGTCCGACCAGCGACGACCCGGCAGCGTGCGGCCGGTGAACTCGTCGACAATGACCACTTCGCCATCGCGCACGATGTAGTCGACGTCGCGCTGGTAGATCGCATGCGCGCGCATCGCGGCGTTGAGGTGGTGCACGACGCTGAGGTGACGCGGGTCGTACAGCTCTTCGTCCTCGCCGAGGATGCCGGCGCCGCGCAGCAGCTGCTCGGCGTGTTCCTGGCCGGCTTCCGACAGGTGCACCTGCTTGCCCTTCTCGTCGACCCAGAAGTCGCCTTCGGCTTCTTCGGTGGCCTGGCGCACGAGCTGCGGAACGAGGCGGTTGACCTTGATGTAGAGCTCCGGCGATTCGTCGGCCGGGCCGGAAATGATCAGCGGCGTGCGCGCTTCGTCGATCAGGATCGAGTCGACCTCGTCGACGATCGCGAAGTTCAGGCCACGCTGCACGCGATCGTCCTTCGACAGCGCCATGTTGTCGCGCAGGTAGTCGAAGCCGATCTCGTTGTTGGTCGCGTAGGTGATGTCGGCGGCGTACGCGGCGTGCTTGTCCGAATGCGGCATGCCCGGATACACGACGCTGGTGGTCAGGCCGAGCCAGCCGTACAGCTTGCCCATCTGCGCGGCGTCGCGGCGGGCCAGGTAGTCGTTGACCGTCACCACGTGCACGCCCTTGCCTTCGAGCGCGTTGAGGTAGACGGCCAGCGTCGCGGTCAGCGTCTTGCCTTCGCCGGTGCGCATTTCGGCGATCTTGCCGAGGTGCAACACCATGCCGCCGATCAGCTGCACGTCGAAGTGGCGCATGCCCATGACGCGCACGGACGCCTCGCGGCAGACGGCGAACGCCTCGGGCAGCAGCTTCTCGATCGACTCGCCGTTGGCGATGCGCTGCTGGAACTCCGGCGTCTTCGCCTTCAGCTCCTCGTCGCTGAGCTTCTGCATCTGCGGTTCGAGGGCGTTGATCTTGTCGACGGAGCGCTGCAACTGGCGCAGGAGACGTTCGTTGCGGCTGCCGAAGACACGGGTGAGCAGGCTGTTGAGCATGACGGACCGGTTGGAAAAGGGGCTGCGGCGACGTTCGAGCGTCGTCGCCAATAAAAAAGGGCGCTGGGCGCCCTTTTACGGCATCGCGGATTGTAGCTGGAGGCGGTCGGCGGCGTTTACAAGCCGGCCGGTTGCCAGTCAGCCGCGGCCGATGTCCTGCTGCAGGAACGGGCGCGGATTCACCACGCGGCCGTCGCGCCAGACTTCCAGGTGGACGTGCGCGCCGGTCGAGCGACCGGTCGAGCCGGCCTTGGCGATCTCATCGCCCGCACGGACGAGTTCGCCGATGCGGCGTTCGAGCTGCGAGTTATGGGCATAGCGCGTGACGTAGCCGTTGCCGTGGTCGATCTCCACCACGTTGCCGTAGCCGGAGCGCTGGCCGACGAAGCTGACCACGCCGTCCGCCACCGCCAGCACCGCGTCGCCCGTGTTGGCCGAGAAGTCGATGCCCTTGTGGAACTCGCCGCCGCCGACGATCGGGTCGGCACGTTCGCCGAAACCCGAGGTGACGTAGCTGTCGCGGATCGGCGCGTGCGAGGGCACCGCGGCCAGCGTGAGCTTGCGGTCCGTCAGCAGGGTGTCGAGCACCGTCAGCTGCTCGCCCGAGCTGCGCAGCTGGCGCGACAGCAGGTCGAGGCTCTCGCCCAGCTCCGCACGCGGCATGTCGCGCACCGGGCCCGCGCCGCCGACGCCGACCGGCTGGTCGAAGTCGAATTCGCCGTCCTTCAGCCCGCCCATCCGGGTCAGGCGGTCGCCGAGCGCGTTGAGGCGATTGGCCTGCGCCTGCAGCTCGCCGACACGCGCGGCCAGCGCATTGAGTTCGCGCTGCGCCTGCCCGGGCGTCAGATGCGCCTGCGAAGCCTGCTGCTGGCGGATCGAAATCGCCGAGCCGGCGACGCCGCCGGCGACCAGCAGCGCGAGGCCGCCGGCCATGAACATCGACAGCGCCAATGCGGGGCGGCGCGCGGCGCGCTCGCCAAGGAACGCGATTGCGTCGCTGATGAGATCGCGGGGATTTAGGATGGTCGAAACGCTCATAGGTCCGATGTCAGACTCCAAGCCCAGATCCCGGAAGACCGCCACCGGCCCCGCCCGCGCACCGCTCGATGCGGTGCTGGACGGTCCGGGCGGCGACCCCGTGCGTCGAGCCCTGTGGCTCGACGACCTGGACGGTCGATTACGCCCATGCCTGCCCCAGGGGCTGGCCGCGCATGCGCGGCTCGCGAATTTCGATCGCGGCAGGCTCGTGTTTGTCGTCGACGCTCCGGTCTGGCAGGCCAAGCTGCGGCTGGCCATCCCGGAACTCCTTCATGCGGCCCGGTCCATCGGGCTTGCGGCGAGCGATGTCGTGATCAGGACATCGCCGGGGACGTCCACCGACCGCCAGACGGTCAGGGCACCTCGTCCCATGTCGCCCGCGACGCAGCAGGCGCTGCAGGCGGCGCTGGCATCGCTGAGGGACGTCGATTAGGTCCCGTACGCGTGATGCCCCTGCCGTACGGCGCGGTATGCCGACGGCGAGGTGGCGGGATGCTACCCGCGCCTTTTCAGCCGGGTGTTAACACCCCGGTAAGCGAAGCGACGAACTCGTTAAGACCGGGTTATTCGTCACCGGAAATTCACCCGTGTGACGACGAACGGTCGTGCAGCGGGCACGGAACGGCCGCGCGGCACGGCCGAAATGCCGCACTGCACGATGCAAGTAATTGATTCGAAACGGCCGAGGCCGCTCAGGCGGCGCCGAGCGCCGGCAGGCCGGGAGCGCCGAACACGACAGGCGTAGGCGCCGAACCGGTGAAGGTGACTTCTTCCCAGGCGCCCTGCTCCGCCAGCAGCGCCCGCACCAGCTTGTTGTTCAGCGCGTGGCCCGACTTGTAGCCCTCGTACGCGCCGATGATGGCGTGGCCGGCGAGGTACAGGTCACCCACCGCGTCGAGGATCTTGTGACGCACGAATTCGTCGGCGTAGCGCAGGCCGTCGTCGTTCAACACGCGGAACTCGTCGAGGACGATCGCGTTATCCATCGAACCGCCGAGCCCGAGGTTGCGCTCGCGCATGTACTCGAGGTCGCGCATGAAGCCGAACGTACGTGCGCGGCTGACTTCGCGGATGTAGGCCTCGGTCGAGAAGTCGACCACCGCGCGCGACTGCGCCGCCGGAATGGCCGGATGGTCGAACTGCACGGTGAAACCGATGCGGAAGCCATCGTGCGGCGAGAAACGCGCGACCTTGTCGCCGTCGCGCACTTCGACATCGCGCAGCACGCGGATGAAACGCTTCGGCGCCTCCTGCTCGGCGATTCCCGCCGACTGCAGCAGGAATACGAACGGGCCCGCCGAGCCGTCCATGATCGGCACTTCGGCCGCGGACAGTTCGATGTAGCAGTTGTCGATGCCGAGGCCGGCGAGCGCGGACAGCAGGTGCTCGACCGTCTGGATCTTGCCTTCGCCACAGCTCAGGCCGGTGCACAGGATCGTCTCGGTGACGAGATCGGCGCGCCCGGGGATTTCGACGATGGGATCGAGATCGGTGCGACGGAACACGATGCCGGTCTCGACGGGCGCGGGCCGCAGCGTCATGAACACCTTTTCGCCGCTATGCAGACCGACGCCGGTCGCGCGGATGGTGTTCTTGAGGGTTCGCTGACGAAGCATGTTTGCGCGGTCGGGCCTGGTACGTGCCGGTCGGAAAAGTTAACACGGGGGTGGCTGAACCTGAACGGAAAAGCCATGACGACATGTTGCACCGACGGGACATAGCGGCACCGCGCGTTAAGGCGGAGTCACGTCGGCGCGGATCGGCGCCATTCGCCGACGGCCGGTGGCCTGCGACGTAAAACGGTGGGATGCCACGCGGGCATCCCACCTCAATCAACGACCGACGGACGGCGGTCGAAGCTATGCGACGCCGCGAGCGCGCGACGTGGACTGCGGCCGGTTGCGGAACACCGGCGGTGACGCGTCCGCACCGGCGCGAACGCCAGTGGCGGTGTTCATCGCGCGGCGTTGGATCGCCGCGCGCGATGCGTCAGTCGGCCTGGCGACGCAGGAAGGCCGGGATGTCGAGATAGCTGTCGCCACCGAAATCGGCAACCGCCGGCTGCGACGCCGGTGCAGCCGGCGCGGCGTCTACGCGGGTGCGCAGGCTGCTGGTGAAGCTCGGCATGTTCGGCACGTTCGGCGAATACGCGTTGGTGATGTCCTCGATCGGCATGCCCGTGGTGCCGTCACGCTTGGTGGCGACCACCTGCATCTGCGGACGACGCTGGCTCTCGAAGCCGCGATCGGTGCCGCGCGCGACGTTGCGATTGAGGCCGGTCGCGACGACGGTGACGCGCACTTCGTCCTGCATGTCCGGATCGAGCACGGTGCCGATCACGACGGTCGCGTCTTCCGACGCGAACTGCTCGACCGTGCGACCGACTTCGTCGAACTCGGCCATCGTGAAGTCCGGGCCGGCGGTGATGTTGACGAGGATGCCATTCGCGCCCGACAGGTTGACGTCGTCGAGCAGCGGGTTCTGGATCGCGGCTTCGGCCGCGGCCTGCGCGCGATCGTCGCCGCGTGCGGCGCCGGTGCCCATCATCGCGAGACCCATCTCGCTCATGACGGTGCGCACGTCGGCGAAGTCGACGTTGATCAGGCCCGGGCGGACGATCAGGTCGGCGATGCCCTGCACGGCGCCGAGCAGCACGTCGTTGGCGGCACGGAACGCCTGGATCATCGTCGCATTGCGACCGAGCACGGTGATCAGCTTCTCGTTCGGGATCGTGATCAGCGAGTCGCAGTGGTGCGACAGCTCCTCGATGCCCTTGAGCGCGACCTGCATGCGGCGGCGGCCTTCGAACGGGAACGGCTTGGTGACGACGGCGACGGTCAGGATGCCCATCTCCTTCGCGAGCTGCGCGACGACCGGCGCGGCGCCCGTGCCGGTGCCGCCACCCATGCCGGCGGTGATGAACACCATGTCCGCGCCCTGCAGCGCATCCATGATGCGATCGCGATCCTCGAGCGCGGCCTGGCGGCCGACTTCGGGATTCGCGCCGGCGCCGAGGCCCTTGGTGACGTTGCCACCGAGCTGCAGCTGCATCTTCGCGCCGCAGTTCTTGATGGCCTGCGAATCGGTGTTGGCGGTGATGAACTCCACGCCGTCCACGCTGCTGTTGACCATGTGCGCGACGGCGTTACCACCGCCGCCACCCACGCCTACGACTTTGATGACGGCGTTGGGAGCCATCTTCTCGACCAGTTCGAAATGAGCCATGTCCGTTGTCCTCGTTGGTGCGGGCATTCGTTGCGTCCCCGATGCCCGCTTTATTTGATGTGTATTGTTGCTGATGTCTGAAACGATGTGTGTTGTTGCTACGAAATTTCCTGCAACTTTTTCGCTTCTTCGCCCGCTTCGAATGACGACGCGTCCTGCCCTCAGAACTCGCCGCGATACCAGTTCTTCAATCGACTCAACATGCCGCCCGCGCGACCGGTCGGCAGCATCGGCCGACGCGGGTTTTCGATCTGGCTGCCCATCAGCAGAAGGCCGACGCCGGTGGCGTGCACCGGGTTGCCCACCACCTCGCCCAGGCCGGTGACGTGCTGCGGAATGCCCACGCGCACCGGCATCTGCAGCATCTCTTCAGCGAGTTCGACGACGCCTTCCATCTTCGACGCGCCACCCGTCAGCACCATGCCGGCGCGGACGTGCTGCTCGAAGCCCGAGCGGCGCAGTTCGGCCTGCACCATCTCGAAGATTTCCTCGTAGCGCGCCTGCACGGCCTGCGCGAGCGAGGCGCGCGGCATGCGACGCGGTGGGCGATCGCCGACGCTGGGTACCTGGATGGATTCTTCGGCCGTCGCCATCTGCGCCAGCGCGCAGGCGTAGCGGACCTTGATCTGCTCGGCTTCCGGCGTGGGCGTGCGCAGCATGTGCGCGATGTCCTCGGTCACCTTGTCGCCCGCGATCGGCAGCGACGCCGAATGCGCGATCGCGCCCTGCACGAACACCGCGATGTCGGTCGTGCCGGCGCCGAGGTCGACCAGCACGACGCCCAGCTCGCGCTCGTCCGGCGTCAGCACCGCCTGCGCCGACGCAAGCACCGCAAGCACGAGGTTGTCGACCTGCAGGCCGCACTTCTGCACGCACTTGGAGATGTTGGCCGCGGCCGACTGTGCGCAGATCACCAGGTGCGCATGCACCTCGAGGC
This sequence comes from Lysobacter claricitrinus, assembly GCF_045866565.1. Lineage (NCBI taxonomy): Bacteria > Pseudomonadati > Pseudomonadota > Gammaproteobacteria > Lysobacterales > Lysobacteraceae > Lysobacter > Lysobacter claricitrinus. The sequence goes on from NZ_BAAFZV010000001.1 coordinate 226,987, forward strand.
GCACGCCGTTCATGCCGACCGGGTTGCGGATGCCTTCCTGCGAATCGTCGAGCACGTAGTCGCGCGGGATCGCGTGCAGGATCTTCTGGTCGGCCGGGATCGCCACCGCCTTCGCGGCTTCGAGTACGCGATCGAGATCGGCGTAGGTGACCTCGCCGTCGCGGATCGGCGCGATGCCCTGCGAATTGCGGCACTGGATGTGGCTGCCGGAGATCGATGCATAGACCGAGCGGATCTCGCAGCCGGCCATCAGCTCGGCTTCTTCGATCGCGCGCTGGATCGACTGCACGGTGGAGTCGATATCGACCACCACGCCGCGACGCATGCCGCGCGATTCGTGCGAGCCGAGGCCGATCACTTCGATCGGCTGGCCCGGCAGGTACTCGCCGACCAGCGCGGTCACCTTGGAGGTGCCGATGTCGAGGCCGACGATCAGCGATTTGTCGCCCTTGCGATTCATGTGAGAGATGGAGTCGGGAGTCGGGGAATGGCGAACGCGGCGCGCGGTGCAGGCGCAGCCGGCGTCGTGGTCGGCTTCGCGGGGGCCGCGCCCTGCGGCGCGCTCCAGGTCAACGCGAAACCGTTGGTGTAGCGAAGGTCGGCACGCTCGATGTGGCGGTCCGGATTGACGAGCAGTTGCGGCATCAGGCGCACGAAGCGGCCGATGCGCGCACGCGCTTCATTGCGGCCGACCATCACCTGCGTCGGAATGCCACCGTGCGCGCGGTCGAGCAGAACGATCGACCAGCTGCCGCGCGGATCGAGCACGACGGTGTCGACCTGCATGCCGATCGGCGTGAACAGCGTGCGTGCCTGCTGGTACAGCTCGACGACCTCGCGCGAGCGCGCGTCGGGCCCGTCGAAATGGGGCAGGCCGGCCGGCACGACGGCACCGCGCGCTGCGAACAGCGCACCGCGGTCGGAGAGCAGGCGGTCACTGCCCCAGCGTGCGAACGGGCGATGTTCGGTGATGGACACCTCGAGCACATCGGGCCAACGCTTGCGCACCTGCGCGCGATCGACCCACGGCAGCTGAGCGACGGCGGCCTGTGCCTGCTGCAGGTCGACGGCGAAATAGCCGCGCTTCGCGTACGGCAGCAACGCGCGCTGCACGAGCTGCGGGTCGACGTGTTCGAACGGGCCTGTCGCACGCAGATGCGTGAGCGGCCAGCGGTCGGCCCCGATCCATCCGCGCAGCACGGCGACCACAGGCAGCGCGACGAGCGCTACGGCGATCAGCCAGCCTGCGAGACGGAGCATGGGGTTCACGCCGCGGCACCTCCGCGCGCAAGGCTCGACTCGAGCACGCGCCAGCACAGGTCGGCGAATTCGATGCCGACCTGGCGCGCGGCCTTCGGCACCAGCGAATGGCTGGTCATGCCGGGCGCGGTGTTCACTTCGAGCAGGTAGAACTTGCCGGTCGTGCGATCGCGCATGACGTCGACGCGACCCCAGCCTTCACAACCCGCCGCCTTGAACGCAGCGACGGCGATGCGGCGGATCTCCGCTTCGGCCTCGCCCTCGAGCCCCGGACACAGGTACTGCGTGTCCTCGGCGATGTACTTGGCGTTGTAGTCGTACCACTCGCCCTTGGGCACGATGCGGATCGACGGCAGCGCGACGAAGTCGTCGCCGTTGGCGATCACCGCGACGGTGAGTTCGTCGCCGACGACGAGCTGCTCCATCAGCATCTCGCCGGGGTAATGCGCGGCGAGTGCGACCGCGTCGTCGAGGCCCGCATCGTCGTGCACGCGCGACACGCCGACGCTGGAGCCTTCGCACGACGGCTTCACGATGACCGGCAGACCGAGGCCGCGACCGGCAGCGTGCACATCGTCGCCCTTGGCGAGGCGCACGTAACGCGGTGTCGGCAGGCCGACGCTCAGCCACACCTGCTTGGTACGGATCTTGTCCATCGACAGCGCGGAGCCGAGCACGCCCGAACCGGTGTACGGAATGCGCAGCGCCTCGAGCAGCCCCTGCAGCACGCCATCTTCGCCGCCGCCCTTGTTGCCGTGGAGGATGTTGAACACGCGATCGACGCGTCCGTCGCGGATCGCGTCGACCAGCGCATCGATGCCGTCGACACCGAACGCATCGACGCCCTTGGACTGCAGCGCCTCGAGTACGTTGCGGCCGGAATCGAGCGACACCTCGCGCTCGGAACTGGTGCCACCCATGAGCACGGCGACGCGGCCGAACGCAGCGGCGTCGGTCGTGCGCGACGGGACGATGGTGATGCTCAAGACTCGGCTCCTTCGAAACCGTGCGCCGCGATGTGCTGCGCGGCATGGCCGATGTCGCCCGCGCCCATCATCAGCAGCAGGTCGTCGGCACGGAGGACGTCGGGCAGCACCCGCGCGAGATCGGCAGCGCGCGAGACCACGACGGGTTCGGTGCGGCCGCGCGCGCGGATCGCGCGGGCCAGCGATTTGGCGTCGGCGCCCGCGATCGGCGCTTCGCCGGCGGCGTAGACATCCGTCAGCACCAGCACGTCGACCTCCGACAGTACCTGCGCGAAGTCGTCGAACAGATCACGCGTGCGGCTGTAGCGATGCGGCTGGAACGCGACGACCAGGCGCTTGTCCGGCCAGCCGCCGCGCGCCGCCTTGAACACCGCGTCGAGTTCCTTGGGGTGATGGCCGTAGTCATCGACCAGCGTGACCGTGCCGCCCGCGACCGGCACCTGCGCAAGCAGGTTGAAGCGACGACCGATGCCGGCGAAGTTCTCGAGCGCGCGACAGATCGCCGGCTGCTCGACACCGAGCTGCCAGCCGACCGCAGCGGCGGCAAGCGCGTTCTGCACGTTATGGCGGCCGGGCAGCGCGAGCGTCGTCTCGCAACGCGTGCCGTCCGGCATGCACAGGGTGAAACGCATGCGTGCGCCCTGCTGCACGACGTTCTCGGCGCGCACGTCGGCGTCGGCCGCGAAGCCGTAGGTCAGCACGTGGCGCGTGGCGTTCTTCGCCAGCGCCGCCACCTCCGGATCGTCGATGCACAGCACGGCAAGGCCATAGAACGGCAGGCGATGCAGGAATTCGTCGAATGCGGCCTGCACCTTGGCGAAGTCGCCGCCGTAGTTCTCGAGGTGATCCGCATCGATATTGGTGACGACGGCGATCTGCGGATTCAGGCGCAGGAAACTGCCGTCGGATTCATCGGCCTCGGCGACCAGCCAGTCGCCACCACCGAGCTTCGCGTTCGCGCCGGCGGCGAGCAGCTGGCCGCCGATCACGAAGGTCGGATCGATGCCGCCCTCGCCCAGCACACTGGCGGTGAGCGATGTCGTGGTGGTCTTGCCGTGCGTGCCGGCGATCGCGATGCCACGCTTGAAGCGCATGAGCTCGGCGAGCATTTCCGCGCGCGGCACGATCGGGATGCGCTGGTCGCGCGCGGCCATCAGCTCGGGGTTGTCGGCCTTGATCGCGCTCGACACCACGAGGCATTCGACGCCGTCGACATTCTTCGCGTCGTGGCCGCGATGCACCGCGATGCCAAGGCGCGCGAGGCGGCGCGTCACCGCGTTGTCGGCGTTGTCCGAGCCCGACACCTGGTAGCCGAGCGTGCACATCACTTCCGCGATGCCGCTCATGCCGACGCCGCCGATGCCGACGAAGTGCACGCGCGCGCCGCCGTCCGCGGCGTTGTCGAGCAGGCGGTGGCGGTGCGTGGCGATCATGCGGCGCGTTCCATGGCGATCTGTTCCATTACGAGGTCGGCCACGCGCGACGCGGCATCCGGCTTGGCGAGCGAACGCGCAGCGTCAGCCATCGGGCGGAGCGCGTTGCGCGTGTCGAAGGATTCGAGGGTGTCGGCGAGCGCCGCCGCGAGATGCTCGTCCTGACGCAGAAGGCGCGCGGCGCCGCGGTCGACGAGGAACTGCGCGTTCTTGGTCTGGTGGTCGTCCACCGCCTGCGGGAACGGCACCAGCACGCTGGCGACGCCGACCGCGCAGACTTCCGCGAGGGTGAGCGCACCCGCACGGCAGACAACGAGGTCCGCCCACGCATAGGCCGCGGCCATGTCGGCGATGAAGGGTTCGACGGATGCATCGACGCCTGCGTCGCGATATGCGGCGTTTGCCGCGTCGAGCATCCTTTCCCCGCACTGGTGACGGACCTGCCAGCGCGTGCGATCGCGCAACGATGCGATGGCAGCCGGCACCGCGCGATTGAGCGCCGCGGCGCCCTGGCTGCCGCCGAGTACCAGCAGGCGCAGCGGGCCTTCGCGACCATCGAAGCGCGCCGAAGGCGTCGCGACGTCGGCGATCTCGTTGCGCACCGGATTGCCGACCACGTCTTCGTTGGCGAACGTGTCCGGAAAACCGGTGAGCACGCGACGCGCCATCTTCGACAGCACGCGGTTGGTCATGCCGGGTGCGCGGTTCTGCTCGTGCACGAACAGCGGAACGCCGGCGAGCTTCGCGGCAAGGCCACCCGGGCCCGCCGCGAACCCACCGAAACTGATCACCGCCTTCGGGCGGCGGCGTGCGAGCACGGCACGTGCCGCGGACACCGCAGACATCAACTTGAACGGCGCGGCGAGCAAGGTCGCGACGCCCTTGCCGCGCACGCCACGGATCGCGATGGTGTCGACATCGATGCCGTGCTGCGGCACCAGGCGCGTTTCCATGCCACCTTCGCTGCCGAGCCAGCCCACTGCGACGCCACGACGGCGCAGCTCATGCGCGACGGCGAGGCCCGGGAAGATGTGCCCGCCCGTGCCACCGGCGAGGATCATCACGCCGGCCTGTGCATTCGCGTTGGTGCGCGCGTCGGTCATGCGCTGTGGCGCCCGAACAGCGGTTCGATGCGCGGACGCAGGCGATTGGTGCCGCGCGGGTCCGCGCGACCGATCGGTGCAGCAGCCGGCGTCGACGCTGTCGCAACGGCTGGGCGCGAGACGACATCCGCCTGGGCCGCCCCCGGTGCGACGCCGACGGTGTCGCGACGCAGCGCGACCTGGCGACGCGCGCGTTCGAGTTCATACGAGATGCGCAGCAGCAGGCCCATCGCCACCATCGTCATCGCGATGGACGAACCGCCGTAGGAAATGAGCGGCAACGTGAGGCCCTTGGTCGGCAGAAGGCCAAGGTTGACGCCGATCGACACCGTGCTCTGGATGCCGATCCACAACGCGATGCCGAAGGCGCAGTAGCCGGCGAAATGGCGGCGCATCTCGATGCACTGAAGGCCCACCCACAGCGCACGCGCGACGAGGCCTGCATACAGCGCGATGACCAAGCAAACGCCGACGAAGCCGAGCTCCTCGGCGATGACCGCCATGATGAAGTCGGTATGCGCTTCGGGCAGGTACGACAGCTTGTGCACGGACGCACCGAGCCCCGCGCCGAACCATTCGCCACGTCCCACCGCCATCAGCGCGTTCGCCAGCTGGTAGCCATCGCCGAACGGATCGGCGAACGGATCGGTGAACGAGGTCAGGCGACGCACGCGATACGGCTCGAGCAGGATCATCGCGCCCGCCATCGGCACCAGCGCGAGCACCGGGCCGACCAGGCGCGGCAGATTCGCGCCACCGAGCACGAGCATGCCGGCGGTCATCGCGAGGATGAGCGCGGACGAACCGAAATCCTTCTGCACCGCGAGCAGCACACCCGCGAACGCGAGCGCGACGCCGATGACCTTGATGATCGCCTTCCAGCTGGCACTGACCTCTTCGCTGAAGCGCTTGAGGTAGGCCGCCAGCCACACCACCATCATCAACTTCACGGCCTCGACCGGCTGGAAGTTGACGACGCCGAGATTCACCCAGCGCTTGGCGCCCTTCACCGTCACGCCGAGGCCCGGCACCACCACCATCAGCAGCAGCACGAGGCCGACGATCGGCATCCACTGCGCATAGCGTTCGACGGTCTTGAGCTCGAGCCGCATCACCCACGCCGCGGCAATGGAGCCGGCGAGCAGGAAGAACAGATGCTTGGTGAGGTAGTACGTCGGGCTCGCCGCCTGCGCGACCGAGCTCGAACCCACCATGACGATGCCCAGGCACAGCAGCCCGCCGATCAGGCCGAGCAGCCACGGGTCGTAGCGTCCGGTGATCGCGTCGAGGCGCGTGGCCTGGCGGGACATGTCCATCAGCGCACCTTCAGCGTCGCGAGGCCGATGAGGACGAGCACCACGGAGATGATCCAGAAGCGCACGATCACGCGCGGCTCGGGCCAGCCCTTGAGCTCGAAGTGGTGGTGGATCGGCGCCATCTTGAAGACGCGCTTGCCGGTGAGCTTGAAGCTGGCGACCTGGATCATCACCGAGAGCGTTTCGATGACGAAGATGCCGCCCATGATCACCAGCACCAGCTCCTGGCGGACGATCACCGCGATCGTACCGAGCACAGCACCCAGCGCGAGTGCGCCGATGTCGCCCATGAACACCATCGCCGGATAGGTGTTGAACCACAGGAAGCCGAGCCCGGCACCTGCGATCGCCGCGCAGATGACGATGAGTTCACCGGCGCCGGGCACCTGCGGGATCTGCAGGTAGTTCGAGAACACCGCGTTGCCCGACGCATACGCGAACACGCCGAGCGCGCACGCGACCAGCACCGTCGGCATGATCGCGAGGCCGTCGAGGCCGTCGGTGAGGTTCACCGCATTCGAGAACCCGACAATCCACAGGTACGCGATGAACACGAACGACACGCTCACCAGCGGCAGCGCGACCTGCTTGAACAGCGGGATGTAGAACGTCGTCGCGGCCGGCACGCTCGGGTCGGCGGTGTAGTAGAGGAACAGGCCGGCGCCGAGGCCGAACACCGACTGCAGGAAATACTTGGTGCGCGAGCGCATGCCGTTCGGGTCGCGGCGGACGATCTTGATCCAGTCGTCCCACCAGCCGATCGCGCCGAACGCCACCATCACCGCGAGCACCAGCCACACGTAGCGGTTGCGAAGATCGCCCCACAGCAATACCGACGCGAGCACGGTGAGCAGGATCAGCGCACCGCCCATGGTCGGCGTGCCGGCCTTGGAGAAATGCGACTGCGGGCCGTCGGTGCGGATCGGCTGGCCGCCGGCCTTGAGCTGGCCGAGGCGGCGGATTACGCCGGGGCCGACCCACAGCGAGAGGAACAGCGACGTCAGCGCGCTGAGGATGCCGCGGAACGTGAGGTAGCTGAAGAGCCCGAAGTGGCTCTGCAGCTGTTCGAGCCAGCGGGTGAGTTCAAGCAGCATGCGTATGTCCGTTGAGAAGGGCGGCGACGATGCGATCCATCGCACTGCCGCGGGAGCCCTTGACGAGCACGCGCACGTCGGCGGACAGGTCCGCACGCAGCGACTCGGCGAGCGATTCGTGGGTTTCGAAATGACGCGCACTCGCACCGAACGCGTCGGCGGCAGCGGCGCTCAGCGGTCCTAGCGTGTACAGCCTCGCGATGCCCGCTTCGCGCGCGCGCGTGCCGGCCTGCGCATGCAACGCGACCGCATCGTCGCCGAGTTCGCGCATGTCGCCGAGCACCAGCCACGCTTCGCCGGGCGTCGATGCCAGCGTGTCGATGGCCGCGGCGAGCGAGCCCGGGTTCGCGTTGTAGCTGTCGTCGATGAGCGTCGCGCCGCTGCGCAGGCGATGCGTGACGAGGCGGCCGGCGACCGGTCGCGCGGCCGACAGTCCGCTCGCGATCGTCGCCAGCCCGACGCCGGCACCGATGGCCAGCGACGCGGCGGCGAGTGCATTACGCACGTTGTGACGGCCCGGCATCGCGAGCTCGACCGCCGCCTCGCCGTCCGGCGTGACGAGCGTGAAACTCGAACCGGCTTCGGTCAGCACGATGTCGCGCGCGGTGACGTCGGCGCTGGTCTCGAGGCCGAAGCGGATGTGGCGACGTCCCGCCGCGCGTTCGGCGAAGAACGGCGCGAAGCTGTCGTCGGCGTTGATCACTGCGACGCCATCGGCGGGCAGCGCGTCGTAGATCGCGGCCTTCGTGTCGGCGACACCGAGCAGCGAGCCCATGCGCTCCAGGTGCGCCGGCGCGATGTTGTTGACGATGGCGACATCGGGACGCGCGATCGCCGTGAGATATGCGATGTCGCCCGGCTGGCCCGCGCCCATTTCGTAGACGGCGAACTGTGCGTCTTCCGGTGCGTCGATCACCGCGAGCGGGAGGCCGATCTCGTTGTTTCGATTGCCCGGGTTGCCGTAGGTGCGACCGGCGAGTTCGAGGATGGCGAGCGTCAGCGTCTTCACGCTGGTCTTCCCGTTGCTGCCGGTGATCGCGACGACCTTTGTCGATCGCGACGCCTGCAGGCCGCGCGCGATATCGGCAAGCGCGAGCTGCGTGTCGCCCACCAGCACCTGCGGCAGCGCGCCGTCGACGCGCGACACCAGCGCAGCGCCAATGCCCGCATCGGCCGCTGCGGCCACATGGTCGTGTCCGTCGAAACGCGCGCCCTTCAGCGCGACGAACAGGCTCGATGCACACACCGACGGCTCGACACAGGTCAGTCCGCGGGTGTCGGTCAGCAGGCGATCGACCACGATATCGTCGCCGGCGACACGGCCGGCGGTCATCGCGGCGATCTCGGACAGGCGTAGCGGCCTCATGCACGCACCTCCAGCGCTTCGCGCGCGATGCGGGTGTCGTCGAACGGATACTTCACACCGGCGATTTCCTGGTCGGACTCGTGGCCCTTTCCGGCGATCAGCACCACGTCGTCCGCGTCGGCACCTTCGACCGCGTGGTGGATCGCAGCGCGACGATCGCGCATCACGATCGCGCGGTTGCGATCGGAAAAACCCGCGAGAATGCCGGCGACGATCGCATCACCGTCCTCGCCACGCGGGTTGTCGTCGGTAACGATCGCGACGTCGGCCAGGCGCTCGGCGATCGCGCCCATCTGCGGACGCTTGCCGGTGTCGCGCTCGCCACCGCAACCGAACACGCAGATCAGGCGGCCCTTGGTGTGCGCGCGCAGCGTGGACAATGCCTGTTCGAGCGCATCGGGCGTGTGTGCGTAATCGATGACGACCAGCGGTTGGCCGGCGTCGCCGAGCCGGTTCATGCGGCCGTGGATCGGCTGCAGGCGCGACAGCGTGGCTGCGACGTCGGCCACGCCCGCACCGAGCGAATGCAGGACGCCCGCCACGGTCAACAGGTTGTCGACATTGAAGCGGCCGAGCAGCGACGACTGCACCGGCGCGCGCACGCCGTCGCCGACGAGATCGAACGCGATGCCGCCCGCGTCGAGCCTCACGTCATCGGCGCGCAGCGTCGCATTCGCCGCGCCGCGCGAGCTGACGCCGATGCCGCGCACGTGCGACGGCAAGGCATCGAACAATTGCGCACCGTACTCGTCGTCGAGATTGATCACGCCGGCCTTCAGGCCCGGCCAGCCGAACAGGCGCGCTTTCGCGGCGCCGTACGCGGCCATGGTGCCGTGATAGTCGAGGTGGTCGCGGGTGAGATTGGTGAATGCAGCGACGTCGAAACGCACGCCGTCGACGCGACCCTGGTCGAGCGCGTGCGAGCTTACTTCCATCGCCAGCGCTTGGGCGCCAGCGTCGCGCATGTCGCCGATCGACGCGTGCAGCTTGAGAACGAGCGGCGTCGTGAAACCGGTCGGCACGGCGTGGCCGTACAGGCCGACACCCAGCGTGCCGACCGTGCCCGCGGTGACGCCGCGCAGCGTCCACGCCTGCGCGATGAGCTGCACCGTCGACGTCTTGCCATTGGTACCGGTGACACCGACGACGGTCATCGACTCCGTCGCGCGGCCATGGAAGCGATGCGCCATCTCACCCAGGCGCGAACGCAGGCCCGGCACGGCGATCGCATCGGCCGGCGCGGGATGTTCGGCCGGTGACGGCGGCTCGAACAGGATCGCCGACGTGCCGCGCGCTTTCGCTGCATCGACAAAACCGAGGCCGTGCGCGCCGAAACCACCGATGGCGACGAATGCGTCACCCGCGTTGATTTCGCGGCTGTCCTGCACGAGGCCGGAAACGACCAAGTCGACGGGGATACCGTCGACGTCGGGAAACAGCTCGGCCAGTCGCATCGTGCGCGTCATGGCGTCACCGGCAGCGCGTCGAGTGGCGTGTCGACATCGTCGTCGGATGCGGCTGGAACCGTCGTCGCGACCTGTGTCGGAACGGCGTGGTCACCGTGCGCGTTCTTGTCCTGCGCGGCCAGCCACGTTTCGATGTCGTCCGGCGGCACGTCCATGAGGCGCAGCGAGCCTTCCATCACCGACTTGAACACCGGCGCGGATACAAGACCGCCGAAGTAGCCCTTGCTCGGATCGGGATCGTTGACGATGACGACGGTCGCGAAGCGCGGGTTGTCGACCGGCACGATCCCGGCGAAGTACGCGAGGTAGCGCAGCGAATAGCCGCCGCGGCCGTTGAACATGCGCGCGGTGCCGGTCTTGCCGGCGACGTGGTAGCCGAGGATCGCGCCCTGCGTCGCGGTGCCGCCCTTCTCGGTGACCGTCTGCATCATCTTCATGACCTCGTGCGCGACGGCGGGATCGAGCACCTGGCGCGTCGCGCCATGCTCGCCCTTGATGAAGGTCGGCGTGGTCATGACGCCGTTGTTGGCGATCGCCGCGTATGCGACGGCAATCTGCAGCGGCGTTGCCGACAGGCCGTAACCGTACGAGATCGTCGCCTTCGACGTACCGCTCCAGCGCGACGGCGCCGGCAGCACGCCGGCCGATTCGCCCGGGAAACCGCTGCCGGGCTTTGCGCCGTAGCCGAAGCGACGGATGAAGTCGTAGAAGTACTGGTCCTTGAGCTTGGCGGAGATCTTGGTCGCGCCGATGTTCGAGCTCTTGGTGATGACGCCGGTCACCGTCTGCAGGCCGTAGTTCTGGTGATCGCGGATCGTGTAGCGGCCCAGCTTGAGCCAGCCGGGCGACAGATCGATGGGCGTGTTCGGCGTGACCACGTGCGCGGTCAGCGCCGCGGCGATGGTGATCGGCTTCATGGTCGAGCCGGGCTCGAAAACGTCGGTCACGGCGCGATTGCGATGTGCTTCGCGATCACTCGTATTCACCGCGTTCGGATTGAACGTCGGTAGGTTGGCCATCGCCAGGACTTCGCCGGTGGCAACGTCGAGCACGACGATCGAGCCGCTCGCCGCGCCGTGCTCCATCAGCGCGTTGCGCAGCTCGCGATACGCGAGGAACTGCACGCGGCGATCGATCGTGAGCGTGAGATCGCGACCCGGCTCGGTGGCGCGCACGAGGTCGACGTTCTCGATGATGCGACCGTGGCCGTCGCGCAGGACACGCTTGGCGCCCGGCTTGCCGCGCAACCATTCGTCGAATGCGAGCTCGAGTCCTTCCTGGCCTTCGTCATCGACGTTGGTGAAGCCGAGCACGTGCGCCATCGCTTCACCCTGCGGGTAGAAACGGCGGTACTCGCGCTGGCTCGCAACGCCGGGAATGCCGAGCGCGAGGATCTTCTTCGCCTCGTCCGGATTGATGCGGCGCTTGAGGTAGAGGAATTCCTTGCCGGATTTCTGGCTGAGCTTGCGCTGCAGCACGTCCACCGGCACGCCGATCGCGTCGGCAAGCTGCGGCAGGCGATCCGGATTCTTCAGCAGTTCCTGCGGGTTTCCCCACACCGATTCCACCGGCGTCGACACCGCCAGCGGCTCGCCGTTGCGGTCGGTGATCATGCCGCGCGACGTCGGAATCGGAATCTCGCGCAACGAACGTGCTTCGCCCTGCGCGACGTAGAAGTCGCGGTCGAGCACCTGGATGTAGAACGCGCGCGCGACGAGTGCGAACGAGCACAGGCCCATCGCCGCGGCGAGGCACAGCAGGCGCATGCGCACATCCATCCGCGAACGACCGCCGCGCGACGCACCCGCACCTCCGAGCAGGGCGCGCACGCGACGCGCGAATTCGCCGCCCTTCGTGCGCTCGTTGCGATCGCGCCGGGAATCGCCCACGTTTCTCATGGGCGGATCACCACGATGTCATTCCCTTCCGGAAACTTCATGCCGAGGCGATCGCGCGCGACCTGGTCAATGCGATTGGACTCGGCCCACGTCGCCTGCTCCAGCTGCAGGCGACCGAATTCGATATTGAGGTCGTCGCGAGCGCGCTCGAGCTTGGACACCTGCATGAACAGCTGGCGATGGCGCTGCCGCGTCTCGACGATCGCAAGCGCCGTCACGACGTTCGCCACGATCAATGCGGCAAGGAGGACGCGCAGGATCACGCGGCCTCCGGCAATTTTTCTGCGACGCGCAATACCGCGCTTCGCGACCGCGGGTTCATCGCGGTTTCCGCGTCGTCCGCTTTCATCGCGCCCGAGATGTCGCGCAGCGTCGGCGTGAACTCGACTTCGACCGGCATGCGGCGATTGCCGGCCGGCGCCTTGGCATGGCGCGCGATGAACTGCTTGACGATGCGGTCTTCCAGCGAATGGAAACTGATCACGGCGAGGCGACCACCGGGCTTGAGGCGCGCCATCGCGGCATCGAGACCATCTTCGAGATCGCCGAGCTCGCGATTGATGTGGATGCGGATCGCCTGGAACGAACGCGTCGCGGGGTGGATCTTCTGGTCGCCACGCGGGACGACGGATGCGATGAGATCGGCGAGCTGCGCAGTCCGCTCGATCGGCGTTTCGCCACGGCGTGCAACGATCGCGCGTGCGATGCGGCGGCTCTGGCGCTCTTCGCCGAACGTCCACAGCACGTCGGCGATCTCGCGATCGGTCGCGGTGTTCACCCACTCCGCGGCGCTGATGCCCGACTCCGGGTCCATGCGCATGTCGAGCGGGCCGTCCTTGCCGAACGAGAAGCCGCGCTCGGCGACATCGAGCTGTGGCGACGACACGCCGAGGTCGAACAGGATGCCGTCGACACCACGTGCGGTCGCGTCCCACTGCGCCAGCTCGGCGAAGCTGCCGCGATGGATGGACACGCGCGGATCACCGCCGAACTCACGTTCGGCGACGGCGATCGCGTCGGGATCCTTGTCCATCACGAGCAGGCGACCTTCGGGTCCGAGCCGCTCCAGTACGCCGCGGGCATGCCCGCCGCGACCGAACGTGCCATCCAGATACGTTCCATCCCCAACGACACGCAGACCATCCAGGACCTGCGCGTACATCACCGGGAGGTGGCCTGCGAGCGCGGCGCGCTCCACGCCACCGGCCGTCACAGCGTCAGATCGAGCAACCCATCGCTCAGATCGTCGTCAGAGATCGTCTGGCGGATCTGCGCGTGGTGGGCCTGCTCGCTCCACAGTTCGAATTTGTCGCCCATCCCGAGAAGCACGGCGCGCTTTTCGATGCCGACCGCGGCGCGGTGGCTCGCCGGAACGCTGATGCGGCCGTTGGCGTCGGGCTCGACGAAGGTGGCCGCGCCGACCAGCTTCAGCTGGAAGATGCGGCTGGTGCGCTTGGTCTTGGGCAGCGCGTTGACCTGGTCGCGCACGCGCTCCCAGATCGGCTGCGGATAGAGGTAGAGCGAACCGGACTCGAACGGGTTGTACGTGAACACCAGGCGGCCGCCGCACTCACGCGCGATGACGTCCCGGTACGCGGTGGGAACCGCGAGCCGGCCTTTGTCATCGATGGTGATGGCGCTTTCGCCCTGGAACACGGACCCGTCCCCTTCCGGTCGCCCGTCTTCACGCGGGCTTGATGGCTACGGGAAAACCACGAAACACCCGGTTTTCCCACGTGGAGCCACCTTATGCCCCACCCAAAGGGTTGTCAACAATCCTCGACGGTCATTTTTGTAAGTGAAGTCAACGACTTGCGGCGTACTTGAGAGACTTGTTCAAGCTTTATCCACAAGCTGCTGTTTTGTCTCAAATGTTGAGACAACAATCACTTGCGAGTGGATCGTCACCGAGTGTCCACAGGCGCCACAGCCGGCTTCACGCGGGCGACCATTGGTCGGCACGCACCGGCTAGCGCTGCTTGGCTCAAGTGACTGATCGGAAAGGAAAGTGGCGGAGCCGGCCGGTAAGCCGGGTTCTGTCGTGGACAGTCATTCCTCTAGGCGACGCGTCACCGCGTCGCTCAAGCAACCTACCCGGAGACACCGCGGGCCGCGGCATCGTCTCCCTATTTGGTCTTGCTCCCGGTGGGGTTTGCCGTGCCGGTCCGTTGCCGGACTCGCGGTGCGCTCTTACCGCACCGTTTCACCCTTGCCTGTGCCCTTGCGGGCCATCGGCGGTCTCTCTCTGTTGCACTTTCCGTCGGCTCGCGCCGCCCAGGCGTTACCTGGCACCGTGCCCTGTGGAGCCCGGACTTTCCTCGGCATTCTTGCGAATGACGCGACTGTCTGGCCGACTCCGCCGCGCACAGTGTACCGGCGCGGCACACCTGCCCACGCCGCGCGCTCGGTCACCCTTCGCCGCCGTACAGCGCCTTGCGCGGCGCGCCGGTGAGTTCGGCGGCGATCTTGGCGGCCTGCGAGGGCTTGAGATGGGCGCACAGCGTCGCGTAGACGCGGCGGCCTTCGGCGAGCGTGGCGTCGGCGTCCTCGGGTGCGCCTTCGACCACCAGCACGAATTCGCCCTTGCGCTGGTTGGGATCGGCCACGACTGCGGCATGCAGCGCCGCCAGGTCGCCGTCGAGCACCGTCTCGAACAGTTTGGTCAGTTCGCGCGCGAGCACGGCACGCCGGTTACCGAAGACGTCGGCGAAATCAGCCAGCGTTTCCTCGATACGGTGCGACGCCTCGTAGAAAATCAACGTGCGCGGCTCAGCGGTCAGCGACGTGAGGCGTTCGCGTCGCGCACCGGATTTCGCCGGTAAAAAGCCTTCGAACGCGAACCGGTCGGACGCGATGCCAGCCACGCTCAGCGCCGCGATCGCCGCGCACGCACCCGGCACGGGCGACACGCGGAAGCCGGCCTCGCGCACCGCACGGACCAGCCGGAAGCCGGGATCGCTGACCAGCGGGGTGCCGGCATCGCTGACCAGCGCGAGGGACTGCCCCTCGCGCAGACGCCCGACGAGCTGCGCGACCTGCGCCTCCTCGTTGTGCTGGTGAAGCGCGACCATCGCCTTGTCGATGCCGAAATGGGCCAGCAACTGGCGCGTATGGCGCGTGTCCTCGGCGCAGATCGCATCGACCGAGCGGAGCACGTCCTGGGCGCGGGCGCCGAAGTCGCCGAGGTTGCCGATCGGGGTGGCGACGACGTGGAGCGTGCCGGGAGTCTGCATCGTGGTCCTGCACGGGGGCGCGGGTAGAATCGTACCCGGTCCCCGACGACGTCCGTGCGCATGCCCAACGCCGCTCCCCGCGCTTCGCTCCGCTCGATCACCCGTATCGCCACGCTGACGCTGGCGACCGTGCTCGTCTTCGGCTGCGCGCAGTCGCCCACGCGACCGGCCCAACCGGTCGAGACCTCCAACGCCGCGACGCGCGACGTGATCCGGCAGGCGAGCGAACTCGCCGCGGCTGCCGGCGCGCAGACGGGCACGCAGCGACACGACACCGACGCGCAGATCGACCGCGTGCTCGGCCAGCTTGACGACGCCACGCTGCAGCACGAAGCCGCGCGCCTGGCCGCAGAAGATCCGCTGTACGGCTATGTCGGGCGCGCATTGCTGCGTCGCGGCCTGCCGCTGCCGCATGCATTCGCGCGGGGCTGGAATTTCGACAATCGCCCGCCGGCCGAGAGCGACGGCTATCGCCCGCCGGTCAAGCTCGCTGTGCTGCTGCCGCTGTCGGGGCCGCTGTCGGTCGCCGCGCGTCCGGTGCGTGACGGTTTCCTCGCGGGCTACTACGGCGAAACGCGGCGTCGCCCCGACGTGCGCTTCTACGACACGGTCGGCACGTCGGCCGGCGCGATGTCCGCCTACGACCGCGCGACCGCGGATGGAAACGATTTCGTCGTCGGCCCGCTCGGCCGCGATGAAGTGGCGGCGCTGTTCGGTCGCGCCGAACTCGGCGTGCCCATGCTCGCGCTCAATCGCGGCACGCAGTCGACGCCGAAGGGCCAGTCGAGCTTCTCGCTGACCCCGGAAGACGAAGGCCTCGCCGCCGCCGACTTCCTGCTGCGTCGCAATGCACACAACGTGCTGGTGATCGCATCGAACGACGACAGCCAGCGCCGCGCGGTGGCCGCGCTACGCGAGCGGCTGACGGCACGCGGCGGCAACGTCGTCGCGGTGGCCAATGACGACACTGCAGACTTCGCGCCGGTCGTCGCCGGCAAGCAGGTCGACGCCGTCTTCCTCGCGACCAAGGGCGGCGTCGCGCGCGCCGTCGTGCCGCGCCTGTCGATCGCGAACCTCGGCGACAAGCCGCGCGTGGCGACGTCGCAAATTCTCTCCGGCACCGGCAAGGCGGAGGACGATCGCGTGTTGGACGGCATCGCGTTCCCGAGCGAATCGTGGGTCACGCACGGCGTGCACGGCCTCGCGACCGCCGAAGCCACCGGCGAGCGCCTGCCCAGCGCGAAAGGCCCGGCCGGCAGGCTGTTCGCCTTCGGTTTCGACGCCTGGTTGCTGACCGCCTATCTCGACTCGCTCGGCCACCGGGCCGATGCCGCGGTCGAAGGCGCTACCGGCGTGCTGCGCCTCGACGGCTTCGGCAACGTGCAGCGCACGCCGGCGTGGTCCACGTTCGCCAACGGCGATCCCGCGCCGCTGGCCGACGCCGCGCGCTGACGTGCCCGCGGCCGCGTCCACGCGCTCGCGCGGTGCGCGCGTGGAAGCAGCGGCGCGCGAGCATCTGATCCGCGCGGGCCTGGCGCCCGTCGCGACGAACGCGAACTACCGCTTCGGCGAACTCGACCTCGTGATGCGCGACGGCGTCGTGCTGGTGTTCGTCGAGGTCCGCTATCGCGCCGACGATCGTTTCGGCGGCGGCGCGCAATCGATCACGCATGCCAAGCGCCGCAAGCTGGTGCAGGCCGCGAGCGCGTTCCTCGCATCGCATCCGCGCTGGACCGACGCGCCGTGCCGGTTTGACGTCATCGACGCCAGCGGCGATGTCGAGCGGCCCACGCTCGCGTGGCTGCGCGACGCGTTCCGCGCGGACGACGCCTGATGCCGAGCTTCGTCGGCCATTTCGCCATTCCGCTCGCCGCGCGAATCGCCCGAACGATTCCGCCACGTTTGCTCGCCGCGGGATTCGTCGCGGCCATGCTGCCCGATGCCGACACGGTCGGCGCACTGTTCGGCGTTGAACGCGGAACGCTGTTCGCGCACCGCGGCATCACGCATTCGATCATCTTCGCGGTCATCGTCGCACTTGCGACTACCGTGCTGGCGCGTTGGCTGCGCTCGACGCCGCGCGCCACGTTCGCGTTCGTGCTCGCCTGCGCGTTGTCGCATCCGCTACTCGACGTATTCACCAATGGCGGGCCCGGCGTGATGCTTGGCTGGCCGTTGTCGACAGCCCGCGTTTTTGCGCCGTGGCGACCGATCGAGGTGTCACCGATCGGTGCTGCGTTCTTCAGCGCACGCGGGCTCGACGTCGTGTTGTCGGAACTCACCTGGGTGGTCGCGCCCGCTTTCCTGCTCGCGGTTGCCGCCCGCGCCGCGCGGCGGGCGTCATGAGCGGTTTGCCGGCTGCGCTCGATGCGCACCTCGCCTCGCTGCTCGGCGATGCCTGGCGCACCGACCCCGCCGAGCGCCTGACCTACGGCTACGACAACTCGCGACGCGAGGCGATGCCGGACGCAGTCGCGCTGCCCCGCGATCGCGACCAGGTCGTCGAGCTGGTGCGTGCATGCCGCGCGCACCGGGTGCCGGTCGTCGCGCGCGGCCGCGGTACGAATACGACGGGCGCGGCGGTACCCGTCCAGGGTGGCGTCGTGGTCTCGTTCGAGCGCATGGATCGCATCCTCGACATCCGTCCAGGCGATCGTTGCGCGATCGTCGAGCCCGGCGTGCTCAACGGCGACCTGCAGGCGGCGCTCGCACCGCATCGCCTGTTCTGGCCACCGGATCCCACCAGCGCCGCCTTCAGCACGGTCGGCGGCAACCTCGCCTGCAATGCCGGCGGCCCGCGCGCGGTGAAGTACGGCGCGAGCCGCGACAACGTGCTCGCACTCACCGCTGTCACCGGCACTGGCGAGCTCGTGGTTTGCGGCAGCGCCACCACCAAGGGCGCGACCGGCTACGACCTGCAACGACTGCTCGTCGGCAGCGAGGGGACGCTCGCGTTGATCGTCGAAGCGACGTTGCGACTGGTGCCCAAGCCCGCCGCGCGACGGGCGTTGCGCGCGATCTATCGCGATGTCGCGAGTGCAGCGGCCGCGGTCGCACGACTCATGGCGCAGCCGGTTACGCCGTCCATGCTTGAGTTCATGGACGCGCACGCCGTGCGACTGGCGCGCGACGTCGGTGGCGCGGACCTGCCGATGGATGCGGGCGCATTGCTGATGATCGAAGCCGACGGCGACGGTGCGCAGCTCGACGCCGCGATCGACGCGTTGTCGCGTGCAGCCTCGGGTGACGGCCTGCTCGCGCTCGATGCCGCGGCCGACGAAGCATCGCGTGAACGCCTGTGGGCCGCGCGCAAGGCGCTCTCGCCGTCGCTGCGCACGCTGGCCGCAGGCAAGATCAACGAAGACGTCGTGGTGCCGGTATCGCGAATTCCCGCGCTCGTCGACGGTGTGCAGCTGATCGCGCGCGACGCCGATCTTCCGATCGTCTGCTTCGGCCACGCCGGCAACGGCAACCTGCACGTCAACATCCTGTACGCGCCGGATGACGGGTCGCAGTGCGCGCGCGCCGACGCCGCGCTGTCGAAGGTCTTCGCACTCACGATATCGCTCGGCGGAACGCTGTCGGGCGAACACGGCATCGGCCTGGCGAAGCGCGAGTTCATGCCACAGGCCGTGTCGCCCGCGACGCTCGCCCTTATGCGCGCGGTGAAAACCGCGTTCGATCCGGACGGCATCTTCAATCCGGGCAAGTTGCTGCCGTGAAGCCGGCGCGTTCCGACGTCGCGCGGGCGCCGCTCGACGCACTGCTCGACTCCATCCGCGCATGCCGGCTGTGCGAAGCGCACCTTCCGTTGGGTCCTCGGCCCGTTCTGCGCGCATCGCCGACGTCGCGCCTGCTCATCGTCGGGCAGGCGCCGGGCACGCGCGTGCATGCCAGCGGCGTACCGTGGGATGACGCCAGCGGCCGGCGACTGCGCGACTGGCTGCAACTCGATACCGAAACGTTCTACGACGAAACACGCGTGGCGATCGTGCCGATGGGGTTCTGTTATCCCGGACGCGCAGGCAGCGGCGACGCACCGCCGCGTCCGGAATGCCGCACGACCTGGCACCCGCAGCTTCTTCCGCTGTTACCGGACATCGGCCTGACGCTGGTCATCGGCCAGTACGCGCAGGCCTACTTCCTCGGCGACCGCCGCAAGGCAACGCTCACGGAAACGGTGCGCGCATGGAGCGACTACGCACCGGACGCCATCCCGCTGCCGCATCCGAGCCCGCGCAACGTCGCTTGGTTCAAGGCGAACCCGTGGTTCGAGGCCGAGGTGCTGCCAACGCTGCGGGAGCGTGTTTGTTCGTCGCTACGGCGCGATCCGCCGCGTACAAATTGCAGCTAAGGTAGCGTCAACGAATCAAGGCTTCGTCATGCGTCGCGTCGCTCGCCTGGTAGCCATACTGCTGTTCATCGCTCCTCCGGTGCGCTCAGCCGAACGGACGCCGACGCCGACGCCGACGCCGACGCCGATGCGGGTGATGTTCGTTGGAAACAGCCTGACCTACGTCAACAATCTGCCGGGCGTTGTCGCTGCGTTCGCGCGTGCACAGCCAAACGGCGCCGTGATCGAAACGATCACGTACGTCGCACCGGGCGGCACCCTGCACGAACGCTGGACCGATGGCGTCGCCGCGGCCGCATTGCGCGATCACCGCGTCGATGTAGTCGTTCTGCAGGAGCGAGGTGGCGTTCTGGGCTGCGTCCAGTCGGATGTCGACCGGGTGTCCGTCGACTGCCGCGACGCTCTAACAGCGCATCGCGCGTTCGCAAAGCTCGCGCGTGAGGTCGGTACGCGCGTTCTGCTGCTGGAGACGTGGTCGACGAATGAAGAGGGCCAAGCGGCGCAGCACGCGGGTGCCTTGCGCGTTGCTGGACGCACCGGTGCGACCGTCGTGCACGCTGGTGACGCGCTGCAGGCAGAGGCGCGAGCTACGTCGCGCGCTGCGACGTTCCCGGATGGCGTGCATCCCTCGCTCGGCGGAACGCTGCTGATGGCCGCGCAGATCTACCGCGCGATCACAGGCGTTGCGCCCACGCCGCGTAGCTTGCGAATCGACGTGGCCTTACTTCCGATTACGACCGCGATCGATCCAAAGGTTCCGATGGAAACACAGCAGCCGACCAAAGCGCCGCCGGTCTATGTGCTGGAACACGATGCACTCGCGCCCATACTGGAACGCGCCGCGCGTTATCGCTGAGCGGGAGCCGCGAAGTGGTCGAAGCCCGAGCGATCGTGGCTCCATTCGTGACCGTTCGCATCGAGCGCGTCGACGCGACGTCCCTGAGCTACGATGCCGATCCGCGTAACTGCGACCGCTGACTTCGTCGCGACATCGGCAATGCGCCGTGCGTTGTCCGGAGCCGCGGTAAAACACAACTCGTAATCGTCGCCGCCGGTCGCCTGCAGACGTCGCAGCGACTCGCCATTGAACATCTCGCGCAGCGCATCGGATGCGGGCAGCGCGTCGACATCAATACGCACGGCCACCCCGCTGGCCCGGGCAACGTGGCCGAGGTCGGCAAGCAGCCCGTCCGACACGTCGATGCACGAGGACGCGATGCCCGACAGTGCGCGCCCGAGCTCGACACGAGGCGCCGGTCGGTCGAGACGATGCGCGAGCGCGTTCGCGTGCTTCTTGTCGATGTGCAGCGGAGGCGCGATCGGGCCGATGCCGCGTAGGGCGAGCGAGCCGGCTGCATCGCCAAGCGTACCGCTGATCCAGACGTCGTCGCCGACGCGCGCGCCGTCTCGACGCAATGCGCCGCCAGGCTCGACGAAACCATGCGCGGTGACGCAGATCGACAACGGCCCACGCGTGGTATCGCCACCGACAAGCGCGACGCGATGCATGGACGCAAGTTCAGCGAATCCGTCGAGGAACGCGTCGAGCCACGCGTCATCCGCCTCGGGCAACGACAACGACAGCGTGCACCACGCCGGTTCGGCGCCCATTGCCGCGAGGTCGGAAAGATTCACTGCGAGCGCTTTCCAGCCGATGTCGGCGGGCGCGGTGTCGAGCGGGAAATGCACGCCGGCATTCAGCGTGTCCATCGCGACGACCAACTGTCGGCCGGCGGGCACGTGGAGCAACGCGGCGTCGTCGCCGATGCCGAGTGCCACGTCATCACGCGCAAACACGCGACGACGGATGCGATCGATCAGGTCGAATTCGCCGGGCGCGTTCATGTCGATGTGCGCGTCGCGGCGATCTTGCGCGGGGTCAGCGCGGTCGACGCGCGGCCTGCACTTCCGGCGCGCGCCATTCGGCGGCGGCGTGGTCGAGCACGCCATTGATGTAGGTGTGGCCGTGCTCGGCGCCGAAGCGCTTCGCGGTTTCGATCGCCTCGTTGATGACGACGCGGTACGGCACGTCCGGACGCATGCGCAGCTCGTAGGCGGCGATACGCAGCACCGCGCGCTCCACCGGGTCGACCTGGTCGACATCGCGATCGAGGAACGGCTGCAGCGCTTCGTCCAGCGTCACGTGGTTCGCATCGACGCCGCGCACGAGGTCTTCGAAGTATTCGAGGTCGGCAATTTCGCGCGCCTGCTCGTGCGCGAACTGGGCGATCACGTCCGGGACCGGCGCGCCCGACAGCTGCCAGGCGTACACGGCCTGCAGGGCGCGGCGACGCGCGCGCGAACGCAGTACGGGATCGATGCCGTCGCGGCGGGGACTCTTGTTCATTCGTTCGCTCCGGGCAGCTGCGTCAGCAGGTGCGCCATTTCGATGGCGACCAGCGCCGCTTCTTCGCCCTTGTTGCCGTGGCTGCCGCCTGCGCGTGCTTCCGCATCTTCGAACCGGTCGACGGCCAGCACGCCGTTCGCGACCGGCACGCGATGTTCCAGCGCGACGCGCATCAGCCCGTCGGAACAGCCGTCGGCGACCTGTTCGTAATGCCGCGTGTCGCCGCGCACCACGCAACCGAGCGCGACGATCGCCGCATGCGAGCGCGCCTGTGCGAGCCGCGCCGCCGCGATCGGAATCTCCCACGCACCCGGCACGCGGATCACGTCCACCGCCGCGTCGTCGACGCCGTGGTCGACGAACGTCTTGCGCGCGCCGGCCACCAGCGTGTCGGTGATGCGCGGGTTCCAGCGGCTGGCGATGATGGCGTAGCGCGCGCCGGCGGGGCTGCGCAGGTCGCCTTCGAGATGCGGCATGGCCGGGGTTCCGGAGAGGGTCGGCAATTCTAACGGGTGGGGCCGGTCCGGCCGGTGAGACGCCGGCTCAGCGCGTCGGGTCGACGTACTCGGCGACCTCCAGCCCGAAGCCGGCGAGCCCGATCTGCTTGCGCGGCGTGCCGATCACCCGCAGCCGGCCGAGGCCGAGGTCGGCGAGGATCTGCGCGCCGGCGCCATTGCGCCGCCATTCGGCCAGCCCGCCGCGATCGGCCTCGCCCGCCGGCTGCTCGCGGATGCGGGCGAGCAGCGCATCGGCGCTGGCCGGCTCGGACAGCAGTACCAGCGCGCCGCGACCCTCCGCCGCGATGCGCGCAAGCACGTCGCCCACCGCCGGCCCGAAATCGGCGCGACGCCAGTGCAGCGCGTCGGCCAACGGGTTGAGCATGTGCACGCGCACCAGCGTCGGCGTCGCGGGGTCGATCTCGCCGCGGACCAGTGCGTAATGCAACGCATGGCTGACGCGATCGCGATAGACCGCGAGGTCGAACGGCCCGTACTCGGTGTCGATCGCACGCGTTTCCACGCGCTCGACGGTGTGTTCGTTCTCGAGCCGATAGCGGATCAGCTCCTCGATCGAACCGATCTTCAGGCCGTGCTCGCGCGCGAACACTTCAAGTTCCGGACGACGCGCCATCGAGCCGTCCGGATTGAGGATTTCGACCAGCACGCCGGACGGTTCCATGCCCGCGAGCAACGCGAGGTCGCTCGCTGCTTCCGTGTGGCCGGCGCGGCTCAGCACGCCACCGGGCTGCGCCATCAGCGGGAAGATGTGCCCGGGTTGGCTGAGGTCATGCGGCGCGGCATCCGGGCGCACCGCGGTGCGAACCGTGTGCGCGCGGTCGTAGGCGGAGATGCCGGTGGTGACGCCTTCCGCCGCTTCGATGCTCACGGTGAAGTTGGTGTGGTGCGGCGAGGTGTTGTCGCGCACCATCGGCGGCAGGCCGAGCTGGCGGCAGCGCTCGCGCGTGAGCGACATGCAGACCAGCCCGCGCGCATGCGTGACCATGAAGTTGATGTCCTGCGGCCGCACGAGCTCCGCGGCCATGATCAGGTCGCCTTCGTTCTCGCGATCCTCGTCGTCGACGATGACGACCATGCGGCCCGCGCGGATCTCGTCCAGCAGTTCGGGAATCGTCGCGAAGCTCATGCGCGCTCTCCGGTGAGCAGACGTTCGACGTAACGGGCGACTAGGTCGATCTCGAGGTTCACCGCATCGCCAACATTCGTCGAAGAAAACGCGGTATGCGCCACGGTATGCGGCACCAGCGCCACCTCGAAGCCATCGTCGTCGACTTCGTTGACCGTAAGGCTCACGCCGTCGACACAGATCGAGCCCTTCTTCGCGATGTAGCGCAGCAATGCGCGCGGCGCGGAGAAACGCCAGCGTTGCGCGCGCGCGTCCTCGTGCACGGACACTACCGCGCCGACGCCGTCGACGTGTCCACTGACCAGATGACCGCCGAGGCGATCGCTCGGCCGCATCGCGCGTTCGAGGTTCACGGGAGAGTCGACTGCGAGGCGGCCGAGCGTCGTGAGCGACAGCGTTTCAGTCGACGCGTCGGCCTCGAACGACGACGCATCGAACGCAACGACGGTGAGGCAGACGCCGTTCACCGCGATGCTCTCGCCGAGACGAACCTCGTCGAATGCGAGGGTGCCGGTGCCGATGCGCAGGCGGACGTCGCCACCGCGTGGCTCGACGGCGGCGATCGCGCCGACGCCTTCGATGATGCCGGTGAACATCAGCCGGCCTCCTGCATGGACGCGGCGAAGCTGGTATTGCGATAGCTGGGCATGAAACGTTTCTCGCGGAATGAAGTGGCGAAAAACGACCCAAGGCATGAGGCGCACGCACGCAAGGCCGAAGCCTGCATGCGAACGCCGTCTTCTTTCATCCGGACTGTGACCGTCGGCTCCGGCGTTCGACCGGATCTGCTGACCCTCCGCATCGCGAAGGCGCTCGCGGGCTCGCGCGTGTCGCGCCTACCGCCGGTGGGGAGTTCCGCCCCGCCCTGAAGACGTCATGGAAGCCGGCGAACCGGCCCGCGCAGTTTACCGCGGCGCGGCGCCCGGGCCGTCAAATCGCCAACCGCACGCCACGTGGAACGACGGCGCCCCTACGACTTGCGGCGCACGTGCAGGAACAGCGGCCAGGTGATGCGACGGACCGATGCCGGATCGCCCCATGCTCCGCGCAGGGCGTCCAGGTGCGATGCGACGGCATCCCCTCCGGTTCGCGCCTGGTGTTGTACGACGGCCGAGAAGCTCGAGAGATAGCCGATGAAACGTTCGAACGGCCAGTCGGCGGCGAGCGTCATCGGCGGCGTGTCGATGCGCTCGAATGGCCAGTCGTAGTCGGCGTAGTGGCGCTTGATGGACTCGCGCTCCGGCGGCCAATCGCCCTCGATGTCCGCGCGGAACGCCGTGACCGCCCCGTCCATGCCGTCGGGCACGTCGAAATCGTCGTAACCCCACGCCGCCAGCACGCCGCCGGGACGCAGCACGCGATCGCATTCGGCGAAGAACGCCGGCACGTCGAACCAGTGCATCGCCTGTGCAACCGCCACGAGGTCCACCGAGTGATCGAACAGCCATGTGCGCTCGGCCGGCTCGACCGTCAGCGTGACACGGTGGTTTTTCGCGTCATGCGCCGCGTGCTGTGCGATCTGTTGCGCGCTCGGGTCGGTGGCGTGCACGTGCGCGAACCGCGCCGCGAGGTCGCGCGTGGCTTGCCCGCTGCCGCAGCCCGGTTCCCAGACGTGCGCGGTGGCTGGCACGTGCGTGGCGATCACATCGAACAGTGCCGCCGGATAGTCCGGACGCGCCGCCGCATAGGCCTGCGCCACGCCCGAAAAATGGTCCTTCACGCTCACTGCGCGGGGCGCATCAACAGGCGCAGGTCGTTGCCGGTGTGGCGCGAGTCGACGATGCGCATCGCGAGGCGTTCGCTCATCTGCTGGACGTCGATGCCGTCGAAGAGTGGACGCGCGCCCGCGCCGAGCAGCACGGGCGCGACGTACAGCAGCAGTTCGTCGACGAGCCCGGATGCGACGAACGCACCGGCCAGCGTCGCACCTGCTTCGAGCTGCACCTCGTTGATGCCGCGGTCGCCGAGCAGCTTCATCACCGCGGCCAGGTCGAAGCGCCCGTCACGCACGGGTGCCGCGGCCATCTGCGCACCGCAGTCCTTCGGAACGCGCGCATCCGGCGCGTGGATGTACAGCGTCGGTGCATCGCCTTCGCGCACGTGCCCGCGACGGATGGTCGCCAGGCCCGGATCGAGGACGACGCGCAACGGCGGCACGAATGGCGTGTCGTCGCCGAGTCGCACGGTCAGTTGCGGATCGTCGGCGAGCACGGTGCCTGCACCAGTCATCAATGCGGAGGCGCGCGCCCGCCAACGCTGCACGTCGAGACGCGACGCTTCACCGCTGATCCATTTCGAATCGCCGCTGGCCAGGGCGGTGCGGCCATCGAGACTGGTCGCGAGCTTGACGCGAAGCCACGGGCGGCCGCGCTCGACACGCGACAGGAAACCGCGATTGAGTTCGCGCGCCTGCGCTTCCATCAGGCCGGCCTGCACCGCGATGCCGGCTGCGCGCAGCTTCTCGAAGCCCGCGCCGTCGACCTTGGGAAACGGATCGCGCATCGCGGCGACAACACGCACGACGCCCGCAGCGATCAGGCTGTCCGCGCAGGGCTCGGTGCGCCCGGTGTGCGCACACGGCTCGAGCGTCACGTAGGCGGTCGCGCCGCGCGCCTGCTCGCCAGCCTCGCGCAACGCGAACACTTCGGCATGCGGGCCACCCGCGCGCTCGTGGAAGCCCTCGCCGACAACCTCGCCGTCGCGCACCAGCACGCTGCCGACCATCGGATTCGGTCGTGTCGTGTAGGCGCCGCGTTCGGCGAGCCGCAGCGCGCGCGCCATCATCGCGTGGTCGAGGGCGGAGAACGCGGCGTCGGTCATGCGATGGGCTCGATGTCGGGACGATGCGACGCCTGCGGGCGTATCGCGGTCGCCGGAAGGTTGCGGGAGTCGGTCGAACGCTGCGCGGCAGTCGCGCCGAACCTCGTGCGCGGCGCGCGCGGACTCAACGGCGTCGACCCTTCTCGGGTTTCGGCTCGTCTTCGGCGAGCAGCGGCAACTGGCCTTCCGCCGGTGCGACATCGCGTTCGAGGCGATCGAGTTCCTCGCGGAAATCGGCAACGTCCTCGAACGCGCGGTACACCGACGCGAAGCGTACGTAAGCGACGTGGTCGAGCTTGCGCAACTCACCCATCACGAATTCACCGATGCGACGCGACGGCACTTCGCGTTCGGTGGTCATGCGCAACTGGTGCACGACCGAGCGCACGGCGGCCTCGATCTGTTCCTCGGCAACCTGGCGCTTCTGCAGCGCACGGTCGAAACCGACGCGCAGCTTGCGCGCATCGAATGCCTCGCGTCGGCCGTCGCTCTTAACGATCGCCGGCAGCTTGAGTTCGATCGTCTCCAGCGTGGAACACCGTTCGCCGCAGGCTTCGCAGACGCGACGACGACGGATCGTCGCGCCGTCTTCGGACACGCGCGAATCGATCACGCGGGTGTCCTGGTGCTGGCAGAACGGGCAATGCATCAGGGACGGCGGCGCGTGAGCGGCATCACACCGCCCCGGAAGTACTTCACGACCACGACGTCGGCGCTCGTCTTCGCGACGCCGTCGAAGCGCGCCGGCGCGAAGCGGCTGGCCAGCACCGTGCGCGCTGCCGCGGCGTCGAAGCCGGCGCTGGTGGAGCAGATCGGCTCGGCGCGGAGCGGCTTGCCGGTCTCGTCGACCAGAGTGGCCACGACCACGAGAACGTCCTTCGGTGCAAGGCCGGCGGGCATGACGGGTTTGTTCGCCCAATGCGCAACCGCGGCCGGCTCGCGTTGCGCGGCGACCGGCGTCGCGGGCCATGCGTCACCGAACAGCTGACCCAGCGTCTCGCCCGGGTGACGCGCCAGATCGCCGTCCTTGCATGCGATCGGACGATCGCGCTGGGCCGGATCGGTGTAGTCGCGGTGCGAGGAGATATCCGCGGTCGGATCCGACATGTCCTCGTAGGACTGTGCCGATGCCGCTGCCGGAAGCAGAAGGGCGGCAAGCAACAGGACGCGGATCATGCGTGCGCTCCGTACACCGGGAAATTCGCGCACTGCGACTGCACCGCATCCGCGACACGCGCGATCACCGCTTCGTCCTTCGGGTTGTCGAGCACGTCGGCGATCCAGTTGGCGAGCGCGATGCATTCAGCCTCGCGATAACCGCGGGTGGTCACCGCCGGCGTACCCAGGCGCAGGCCCGAGGTCACGAACGGCGAACGCGGATCGTTCGGCACTGCATTCTTGTTGACGGTGATATGCGCGCGGCCCAGGGCCGCTTCCGCGTCCTTGCCGCTGACGTCCTTGCCGATCATGTCGACCAGCATCAGGTGGTTCTGCGTGCCGCCCGAGACGATGTTGTAGCCGCGCTTGATCAGCGTCTCCGCCATCGCCTGCGCATTCTTCACGACCTGCTGCTGGTAGGCCTTGAAGTCGTCGCCCAGCGCTTCCTTGAACGCGACGGCCTTGGCGGCGATCACGTGCATCAGCGGGCCGCCCTGGATACCGGGAAACACGATGCTCTGCAGCTTCTTCGTCAACTCTTCCGACGGCGCCTTCGCGACGATGATGCCGCCGCGCGGGCCGCGCAGCGTCTTGTGCGTGGTGGACGTCACGACATGCGCGTGCGGCAGCGGCGACGGGTACACGCCCGCGGCGACCAGGCCGGCGATATGCGCCATGTCCACGAAGAACAGCGCGCCGACCGAATCGGCGATCTGGCGCATGCGCGCCCAGTCCACGACCTGCGAGTACGCGCTGAAACCGGCGACCAGCATCTTCGGCTTGTGTTCCTGCGCGAGGCGCTCGACCTCGGCGTAGTCGATGAAGCCGTTCTGGTCGACGCCGTACTGCACGGCGTTGTAGATCTTGCCGGACAGGTTGACCTTCGCACCGTGCGTAAGGTGGCCGCCGTGCGCGAGCGACATGCCGAGGATCGTGTCGCCGGGATTGAGCAGCGCGAAGTACACCGCCTGGTTCGCCTGCGAACCCGAATGCGGCTGCACGTTGGCGTAGTCGGCATCGAACAGCTGCTTGCAGCGGTCGATCGCGAGCTGCTCGGCGACGTCGACGTACTCGCAACCGCCGTAGTAGCGCTTGCCGGGATACCCCTCGGCGTACTTGTTGGTGAGAACGGAACCCTGCGCTTCCAGCACGCGCGGGCTGGCGTAGTTCTCGGACGCGATCAGTTCGACGTGGTCTTCCTGGCGTCGGGCCTCGTCCATGATCGCCTGGGCCAGTTCGGGGTCGAATCCTTCGATACGGGCGTCGCGAGCGAACATCAGGGGCTCCGGAGGGACATGGGCAGACGTGAATTCTAGCCCGGCGACACCCCGGCCCGGGCCCGCGAAGGACCGCCCGGCCTTATAATTTCGGGCTATTCCGAATCCCACGGCTCCTGCCCTGCGCAGGCGGCCGTCGCCTGCCCCACGCCGCGCCCGGCGCGCCGTGCTTCACCGGAGCCCCCATGCAATACATCTACACGATGAACGGCGTCAGCAAGACCGTTCCTCCGAAGCGCCAGATCATCAAGGACATCTCGCTGTCGTTCTTCCCGGGCGCCAAGATCGGCCTGCTCGGCCTGAACGGCGCCGGCAAGTCGACGGTGCTGCGCATCATGGCCGGCGTCGACACCGATTTCGCCGGCGAAGCGCGGCCGCAGCCGGGCATCAAGGTCGGCTACCTCGCGCAGGAGCCGGAGCTCAACCCGGAGCACACCGTGCGTCAGGCCGTGGAGGAAGGCCTGGGCGAGATCATCAACGCGCAGGCCGCGCTGGAAGCGGTCTACGCCGCGTACGCCGAGGAAGGTGCGGATTTCGACGCGCTGGCCAAGGAGCAGGAGCGCCTTGAGGCGATCCTCGCCGCCGGTGATGCGCACACGCTCGAGAACCAGCTGGAAGTCGCCGCGGATGCGCTGCGCCTGCCGCCGTGGGACGCGATCGTCGGCAAGCTGTCGGGCGGCGAGAAGCGCCGCGTCGCGCTGTGCCGCCTGCTGCTGCAGAAGCCGGACATGCTGCTGCTCGACGAACCCACCAACCACCTCGACGCCGAGTCGGTCGAATGGCTGGAGCAGTTCCTCGCGCGCTACACCGGCACCGTGGTGGCGGTGACGCACGATCGCTACTTCCTCGACAACGCCGCCGAGTGGATCCTGGAACTCGACCGTGGCCGCGGCATTCCGTGGAAGGGCAACTACACCGAGTGGCTCGTGCAGAAGGACGAGCGCCTCAAGCAGGAAGAGAACCAGGAGAAGTCGCGCCAGAAGGCGATCCAGAAGGAACTGGAATGGGCGCGGCAGAACGCGAAGGGCGGCCGCTCCAAGGGCAAGGCGCGCCTTGCGCGCATCGAGGAGCTGCAGTCGGTCGACTACCAGAAGCGCAACGAGACCAACGAGATCTTCATTCCGCCGGGCGAGCGCCTCGGCAACAAGGTCATCGAGTTCAAGAACGTCTCGAAGAAGTTCGGCGATCGCCTGCTGATCGATGATCTGTCGTTCTCGGTGCCGCCCGGTGCGATCGTCGGCATCATCGGCCCGAACGGCGCCGGCAAGTCGACGCTGTTCAAGATGATCATCGGCAAGGAAAAGCCGGATTCCGGCACGATCGAAACCGGCCAGACCGTCAAGCTGGCCTACGTCGACCAGAGCCGCGACGCGCTGACCGGCAACCACAACGTGTTCCAGGAAGTCTCGGGCGGCCTCGACATCCTCAACATCAACGGGATCGAGATCCAGTCGCGCGCCTACATCGGGCGCTTCAACTTCAAGGGCCAGGATCAGCAGAAGATGGTCGGCTCGCTGTCGGGCGGTGAACGCGGCCGACTGCACATGGCGAAGACGCTGCTGCAGGGCGGCAACGTGCTGCTGCTCGACGAACCGTCGAACGACCTCGACATCGAAACCCTGCGCGCGCTCGAAGACGCGCTGCTCGAATTCCCGGGCAACACGTTCGTGATCTCGCACGACCGCTGGTTCCTCGACCGCATCGCGACGCACATCCTCGCGTTCGAGGGCGACTCGCACGTGGAGTTCTTCCAGGGCAACTACCGCGAGTACGAGGAAGACAAGAAGCGCCGCATGGGTGCCGAAGGCGCGGCGCCGCATCGCCTGCGCTTCAAGGCGCTGAAGTAAACGCGACACCGACGCCCGCCTTCATGGCGGGCGTCTCGCATGCGGAGTCGGACATGGCACCGGACGTCAATCGAATGCTCGTAGTCGCCGCGGCACTGAGCGCGCTCGCGGCGGTGCTGCATGTCGCGGTGATCGCGGGCGGCCCCGACTGGTACCGCTTCTTCGGCGCGGGCGAACGGATGGCGCGACTCGCCGAAGTGCGCAGCCCGGTGCCGACGATCGTGACGCTCGGCATCGCGTCGGTGCTGGCGGTGTGGGCGGCGTACGCAGCGTCCGGTGCAGGGCTCATCCGGCCGCTGCCGCTGACCGCCGCAGCGCTCGTCGTCATCACCGGCATCTACGCGCTGCGCGGGCTCGCGATCGTGCCCGCCGCTGCGATGCCCGCATTGCGAACTCCGTTCAACCTCTGGAGTTCCGCGATCTGCCTCGCGATCGGCGCCGTGCACGCGATCGGACTCTGGCAGGTGTGGAAGCGACTCTGATTCGGACCATGGGAGATCCTCGATGAGCTTCATGACCGCGCTGCGCGCGCGCTGGCAGCAGGCGAACACGCTGGTGTGCGTCGGCCTCGATCCAGAACCCGCGAAGTTCCCCGCAAAGTTCGCGAACGATCCCGACGCGGTGTTCGCGTTCTGCCGTGACATCGCAGACGCCACTGCCGATTACGCCTGCGCGTTCAAGCCGCAGATCGCGCACTTCGCCGCGATCGGTGCGGAGAACGCGCTGGAACGTTTGATCGCGCACCTCAAGTCCGCGCATCCGGACGTTCCGGTGATCCTCGACAGCAAGCGCGGCGACATTGGCAGCACCGCGCAGCATTACGCGACGGAAGCGTTCGATCGCTACGGCGCGGACGCGGTGACTGTGAATCCGTATCTCGGACGCGACGCGCTGCAGCCGTTCCTGGATCGCGCCGATCGCGGCGTGATCATCCTGTGTCGCACGTCGAACCCCGGCGCGGGCGAGCTGCAGGACATGCTGGTCGGCGGGCGCCCGCTGTACCAGCACGTCGCCGAGAAGGCCGCGCTGGAGTGGAATACGAACGGCAATGTCGCGCTTGTCGTCGGCGCCACCTGGCCGGAACAGTTGGCGGAGGTGCGCGCGCTGGTGAAGGCCGTGCCATTGCTGGTGCCGGGCGTGGGTGCGCAGGGCGGCGATGCCGCAGCGGTGGTCGACAACGCGAAGACGCCGGATGGTACCGGCCTGATGATCAGCTCGTCGCGCGCGGTCCTCTATGCGTCGTCCGGCGAGAATTACGCAGACGCGGCCGCGGCCGCCGCGCGCGAGCTGCGCGACACCATCAACGCGAGCCGCTGACGTGGGCGAGGCGGTCGTCGTCGCACCACTGACGTCCAGCGATCGCGCCGACTGGCAGCGCCTTGCCGAAGGTTACAAGGCGTTCTACGCGACGCCGACCACACCGGCGGACTACAACGCCGCGTGGGCGCGACTGATGGCCTCCGACACCGTGCGCGGATTCGGTGCGCGGCTCGACGGCCGACTCGTCGGTATCGTCCACTTCATCTTCCATGCGAGTACGTGGGCCGATCGCGTCTGCTACCTGCAGGATCTTTTCACCGACGAATCCGCTCGCGGCCGCGGTGTCGCGCGTGCGCTGATCGATGCCGTCGCCGACGCCACCCGCGCGAACGGCGCGTCCCGCCTGTACTGGATGACGCAGGCGCACAACGCCACGGCACGCGCGCTGTACGACCGCGTCGCGATGAATCGTGGGTTCATCCGCTACGAGCACCCGCTGGGCTGATTCAGCTTCGCGGCGTCGGCGTGAGGTCGCGCGGCACGACCGGCTGCTAGCGTTCCGTCGAACGACGGAGACCGCCATGACGAACCGCGTCGCACCCGCGCTGCTACTTCTTGCCATCGCGTCGCCTGCACTGGCGCAGGAGGCTAGCTCCGCGTCGCGCCCCGAGTGGTGGGTGGACGTCAACGTCGCCTCGCATCACTTCGAGAGTGCCGACGACTATCTCGGGCCGGGCACGCACTTCAACCAGAACAATTACGGCGCGGGCGTGGAAGTGCAGTGGCAGCCGCGGCACGCGGCGTCGGTCGGCTATTTCCGCAACTCGGTGTACGAGGACTCGTGGTACGCGCTTTACCACTACACGCCGCTGTCGCTGGGCCGGCACGTGCGACTCGGCGCGATGGTGGGCCTGGTCAGCGGCTATCCCGGGTACAACAACGGCAATGCGGCGCCGGCGGGCGCGCTGGTGGCCAAGGCCGAATACCGCCGTGTCGGCTTGAACCTGATCTACCTGCCACGCATTCCCGGTTCGACGCCGAACACGCTCGGCCTGCAGCTCAAGTTCAAGCTGAGCCCGTGATCAGCTGACGCTGCGCCACCATGCGCGCAGCGACGCCACGACGAAGCGCGCCGCGATCACCATCGCGATGACGATGCGCAACGGCGCGCTGCGATGCGGGGCCTCGAAGCGCGAGAAGTAGCGCCACAGGCCGCGATGCTTGTGCCATTCGACGAAGAACGGCCGCGAGCGACTCGACACGCCGCGCAGGTGCACCACGCGCACGCCATTGGCGACGGCGACGGTTGCGCCGGCATCGCGCACGCGTCGGCACAGGTCGAGATCCTCGGCGTGCAGGCGGTAGCCTTCGTCGAAGCCGTGCACGGCGTCGAACAGCGAACGCGGCACCAGCATCAGCGCGCCGGACACGGCGTCGACGCGCTGCACAGGTTCGCCGGTCGACGGTATCGACAGGTCCGTGCCCTCGCCCGCCAGCATGCGCGCGAAGTCGGGATCGCGACGCCGCGCCGCGGCATCGGGGACGCCGTCTTCATCGACGAGCTCGCAGCCCAGCAACGCGGGCGCGATGCTGCCGGCGACGGTGCGCATGCGCGCGAGCGTGTCACGTTCGACCAGGCAGTCGGGATTGACGAAGGCGATCCACGGCGCATCCGTATCGCGCGCGCCCTGGTTGCAGGCGACGGCGAAGCCCGGGTTGTCGGGATTGGCGACGAACTTCAGGCGCGACTCGCGCGCCGCGAAGCGCTGCACGATTCCGAGCGTCCCGTCGTCCGATGCGTTGTCGACCACGCGGATCGCGGTGACACCGTCGGCCGTGCGCAGGCGTTGCAGGCAGAGTTCGATCGTCTCCGCGCTGCGGTAGGTGACGACCACGACGGCGATGCCATCACCGCTCATGGCACGACACCGAACAGATCGGCTTGCGCATCGCCGCTGGCACGTTGCGCGAGCGCTTCGACGATGTGGTCGCGTTGTCCGCGCAACGGATCGTCCATCAGGAATTCCGCGAGCCGCGTGTTCCAGTGTGGCCATCGCGCGGCGACGCGATCGAGATCGCCGTCCGACGGGCGGCCTTCGTCCACGCGACCGACGTAGGCCTGCATGCACAGCAGGTCGACGCCACCGAACGCCTGCAGGCGCAGGCAGAGATCGATCAGCGCCGCGTACCACGATGCGTAGCTGGTGGCGTCGATGCCGCCGACGGAGCGGGACGCGCCACCGCGGATCAGTACGGCATGTCCCACCGCGGCCGGCAGTGGCGCCGGTTCGAGTGCAGCTTCGACAAGCACGTCGGCCAGCCGCGCTGAATCGTCGGGGAGCGGCGCGACATCGCCCAGGCGCGGCCATGCCGCGGTCTCGCCCGCGTTGCTCCACGGTGTGACCGTCGACGCCTTCGGGTTGTCGTGCAGGCAGCGCGCCATGCGCGTCAGCCAGCCGGGCGCGGGCCGTGCGTCGTCGGCGAGGACCACGACATCGGCGTCGCCGCATGCACGCAGGATCTCGGCGAGATGCGCGGCTTCGCCGAGTGGTCGCGCGCGTCGGCTGTAGTCGGCGCTCATGCGTGTCGTCGCTCGCCATGCATCGATGACGGCCCGCACGCGCGGTCCACCGCATGCATCATCGGCGAGCCACACCCGCGTTCCGGCAGGCGTGGTGGCTTCGAGCGCGGCGAGGCAACCGTCGAGCGCGGCATCGTCGACGCCCACCGGGATCACCACGATGGGCAGGGCGTCGCCGTGCGCCGCCGCGGCCATGTCGGTCACCGTGTCAGCGCACCTCGATGCCGCCGCGCACCTTCTGCTTGCGGTGCAGCGGCTCCATCGCGCGGAAGCGTCGGGTGTAGTCGTCGGTGAGGTCGCGCACTTCCTGCGGATTGCGCACGACGGTCGGCGTCAGCAGCACGATGACTTCGTTGCGATCGGTGCGCGAGTTCTGTCGACCGAACAGGCCACCCACCACCGGGATGCGGCTCAGCCCCGGGAAGCCCGACGAACCGCGCTGCACGCCATCGCTGATGAGGCCGGCGAGCATCACCGTGTCGCCGCTCTGCACCGCGGTTTCCGTCTTCACCTTGCGGGTGTCGATGCGCACGTTGCCGTTGCGGTCGGCGACGGTGCCGGGCGAGCTCACTTCCTGCACGATGTCGAGGAACACCATGCCGTCGCGCGTGATGCGCGGACGCACCTTGAGGATGATGCCGGTGTCGAGGTACTGCACCTGGCTGTAGGTCACGCCGCCGGTGCCGGTGCCCGGATCGACCGTCACCGACGAGATCGGGATGCGACTGCCGACGTTGAGCGTGGCTTCGGCGTTGTTGCGCACGAACACCGACGGCGTCTGCAGCAGCTGCAGGTCGGTGACCTGGTCGAGCGCGTTGATGACGGCCGCGGCGTTCTTGCCGAGGAACGTCCACGCCAGGCCGGGATTGGTGACGTCGGCGGGGCGGATGCTGCCCTTGAGATCGCCCCAGATGTTGCGTCCGGCGGCATTCGGCAGGCCCGCGCCGCCGGACGATACCGGATCGCTCACCGCCTGTTCGAAGAACCAGTTGACGCCGTACTGCAGCGCGCCGCTCAACTGCACTTCGACCACCTGCGCTTCGATCTGCACCTGCATCGGCATGACGTCGAGGCGTTCGATCACGTCGCGCATCGACGCCCACGCCTGCGGCGTGCTGCGCACCAGCAGCGAATTGGTTTCGTCGACCGCGGACACGCCGACGTGCTGGCCGTCGACGTCGAACGTCACCGAGCCATTGCCGTTCTGGCGTGGATCGAGCGAAAGCGACGACGACATTCCGCCGCCCGTGGAACCGGTACCGCTGGTGTCGGACGACGTCGGCGTCTGGCCGATGCTGGCGCTGGAACCGCCGTCTGTGTCGCGCAATTCAGTCGAATCCAGCCCGGGCATCAGCGTCGGCTGCGCACCGGTGTCGCCACCGTTGCCGCGCGCGCCACCGCCGAATACTTCCGACAGGCGATCGGCCAAGTCCTTCGCCTTGATGTATTTCAGTTCGTACGAATACAGGCGCGGTTCGCTGCCGGCGCCATCGATGCGTTCCAGCCACTGCTGGATGTCGTCGAGATACGCGGCCTGCGGCGTGATGACCAGGATCGCGTTCGCGCCTTCCAGCGGCATGAAGCGGAACATGCCGGACACCGGCGACTTGCTGGTCTCGCCGAATACCTTCTCGAGATCGGCGACCACGCGCGACGCGCGGCCCGACTGCAGCGGGAAAACGCCGACCGACATGCCGGCCAGCCAGTCGACGTCGAACGTCTCGATCGTACGCAGGTAGTTCTCGAGTTCCGCGCGCGTGCCAGCCACGGTGATCACGTTGCGCGCGTTGTCGACATTGACGATGGAGTTCGGCCGCGCATACGGCTTGAGGATCTTCTCCATCTCCGTCGCCGACACGAACTTCAGCGGCACGGTGCGCGCTTCGAAGCCACGTGCGGTCGACGCGGGGCCGGTGCGCGGCGCGACGGTACCGGCCAGTGCCTGGTCGGCCGGCACGATGTTGTAGCGGCCACCGCTGTAGACCATGCGCGCGTTGTTCCAGCCCAGCACCATCTCGAGCAGGTTCAGCGCTTCGGCCGGGCTCACCGGCTTGGGCGTTGCGAGCGTCACCGTGCCCTGCACGCCCGGCGCGATCACGTAGTTCTGGCCGAGCATGTCGCCGAGGATGGCCTTGACCACCGCCTGCACCGACTCGCCCTCGAAGTTGAACGTCGCCGCGCCGCTGCTGCCGCCCAGGCGCGACGGTGGCGCACTGGCGACGCGGTTGTTGATGACGGTTCCCGTGCCGCGACGGATCTGTGCGCGCGGGCCCTCGTCGTGCGTCTCCAGCGGCGCGGTGGTGACGCCGTCGTGCGAGGTCACGACCGCGTCGGTCGGCGCGGACGACGTACCGGCGACGGGGCCGTCGAGTCGGCCGTCGCGACGCACGACCGGCGGCGTGACCGTGGTGCAGCCGGCGAGGATCGACACGATCGCGAGCGCGACGGTCGAATGGCGCAACGCCGGGCGGAGGACGGAGGTGGCAGGCAGGAAGGTCATCGCGGGACTCAGCGGGTCGACGGCGGCGGTGCGGCCGTCGCGGGCGGGTTGGCGTGCTGTGCCTGCCGGCGCATTTCCTCGCGGCGGGCTTCGATGCGCTGGCGGATCTGCTCGATCTGCGCGGGATCGGGCGCGGAGGTGGCGTCGGTCGGCGGCGCGGGTGCGGCGGCGACCGGCCCGGGCATCTGCACCGGATTGATCGGCGGCGCGGTCATCGGCGACGTCGGCGACGCGCCGCCCTTGCCGTCATACACGCGCAGCGTGAGTTCCTTCTGCCCCTCGGGGCCTTCGAACACGGCGCTACGCGGGTGCAGCGATACCAGACGCCATGCCGGGCGCGAATCCGGCGCATCGCCGATCTTCACCCGCCACGACTCGCTGCCGTCCGGTTTCTGCACGATCGCCATGCTCGTCTGCGGCGTGATCAGCACGCTGGTCAGCACCAGGTCGAACTCGGTCGGCGTGTCGGCGGCGCCGTTTTCGGCGACCAGCGAGAACGGATGCGGGCGGCGATCGGTCGCGAACAGTGGTCGCGCGGCGATCTCGCCGTACTGGGCGATCGGGCCGAGTGCGGGCGACGCGTTGTCCGCCGGCAGCGTGGGGATGCGGCTGCCCTCGATCGCACCGCCCTTGCCCTCGGGCAGGTGCGCGCCCATGCCGGCCAGCGCCAGCACCCAGGCGAGCAGCGCCCAACCGGCGAATGCGCCGAGCAGGAGCGTGCGCGGGGCGACGTGATCAAGGCGCACCGGGGCCTCCTGACGGCGGAGTCGCATCGGGCGGGTTGGCAGGCGTTGGTGCGCCCTGCGGCGCGGCCGGCACCGGCAACGGCGCGGGCGGCGGCAACGACGGCCCGGTGATCATCGAGCGCGGCGGTGCGGCAACGTCGGCGGGATTGGGAGGCGGCATCGTCGTCGCCGCGGGCGCGGGAACCGGGCCGGCCGACATCGGTGCAGGTGCCGGCGTGGTCACCGGCATCGCCGCGGATGATGGCGAAACGGCACCGTCAACGATCGCGCCGGCGGGACGCAGGTAGCCGACGAGGTCGAAGCTCACGTCGAGCCCGCCGTCGCGCGCGTTCGCTTCCATGCCACCGAAGAAACGCTGCGCGAGGATGTTGAGGTTCTCGACGAACAGTCGCGGCGTGCCGGCTTCCAGCGCGTGCAGCACCGCGGCGAGTTCCGGGGTGCCGCAACGCAGGCGCACCTGCACGGCGACGCGTGTGTACGTCTCGCCGGATTCGTTCTGCAACGGTGAGCGATTGCTGATCTGGCAGCTGCGATTGCCCGGACTCGCCTGCGCGACGACCGTTTCGAGCCGCTGCACGAGCCCGGCGACGGCGAGTTCCGGCGTCGCTTCGGGCAGGAAACCGGGGCGCGTCGCGAGGCGCTGCTGCGCTTCCTGCAGTCGACGCTGCACGGCGGGCGCCTGCGCGAGTTCGGCGCGAAGCCGCGCGTCGCGTTCCTGCAACTGCTCGATGCGTGCGCCGACCTCGCGCATCGGCACCGTCCACCATGGATGGATCAGCACGCCGTACGCGATCAGCAACGCGGCGACGAGCAGGCCGAGCGCCAGCCAGCGTTCGCGATCGGTCACGACCGGCGTCACTTCGACGCCTCCGTCTTTTTCGCGGCGCCGCGACCGAGTTCGGCGGTCAGCGTGAAGCGATCGCGGTTGGTCGCGGGATCGGGCTGCAGCGCGCCCGCCAGCGCGGGCGAACGCCACAGCGGCGCGCCTTCCAGGTTGTTCACCAGCGACGGCGCCTGGTTGCTCAGGCCGATCAGCGTCAAGCGATCCCCTTCCATGGCGAGCTTTTCGAG
Source organism: Lysobacter claricitrinus (assembly GCF_045866565.1). Lineage (NCBI taxonomy): Bacteria > Pseudomonadati > Pseudomonadota > Gammaproteobacteria > Lysobacterales > Lysobacteraceae > Lysobacter > Lysobacter claricitrinus. The sequence continues at coordinate 265,747 of NZ_BAAFZV010000001.1, forward strand.
ATAGGTGCCGTCCGGCAGGCGACGGCTCACTTCGTCCATCACCTCGATCGCGGTCGGCTGTTCCGCGCGGCGCTTGTCGAGGAAGGCCTGGCCGGCGACGAGCTCGACCAGCGCCTCGCGTTGCTGCGCAGCCATGCGTGCCGGCGCGCCGTGGGCGCGCACGTCGTGTTCGAGTTCGTCGGCGGCGCGGCGACGGTTGTCGAGCACCGTCACCAGCATGAAGGCGATCGCGATGACGCCGACACCGGCGAGCACGCGATTCCACACCTGCCACGGATCGCGCTGGCGACGACGCGCCGCGGGATCGAGCAGGTTGACGCCGCGCGGCGTGCCGTCGACATCCAGCACGTCCACGCCAGCGAGTCGTCCGGCAAGCGGGCCGAGTGCTGCGAGCATGGGTTCGGCGCGAACGCGCGGCGCCGCAACGAGTTCCACGTCGAGCTGGCCATCGGGGCGACGACCGGCGAGACGCGCGTCGTACAGCACGTCTTCCGCCGCGAACGGCGTCTGGCGGTCGAGTTCGAAGCGCATGACGTCGCGCAGGCGATCGCTAGCGGCGGACGGCAGCGCGAGTCGACGCACGAGCGCGGCGGTGGCCGGCAACACGAGCCAGCGCGGCAGGTCGACCGCGTTGGAGCTGAGGACCGTGGCGAGCGGGTCGTCGCCCGGCGCATCGGCCAGCGCCGGCAGGCGCCCGAGCTCGCGCAGTTCGCCGTCGCGCTGCAATTGCAGGCGCACGTCGCCGTCGGCGAGCGGCATCAGGAGAAGACGGCCGCGATCGACGCCCAACGCGCGGCGCACGCGCACGGGCAGCCACGCGGCGAGCGCATGGCCCCACCAGGCGAGCAACCCGCGCAGGCTGGTGGCCTGCGGGCCCAGGCGGGCGGCGAACCGCCCGAGGCCGCGCATCCGGCCCTCGAGAACCGAGGTCATGGTGACGGAACCCCCTCCTCCCAACGCAACGGTGTGTAGGCCATCCCCGGAATGGCGCTGCCCCCGGTGCGTACTACCGCGCCCAGCGTGGCGATGCGTCCGCCACGAAGCCGGGCCCGGCTCTCGATACTATACGTTCCGCTTCCGAACGCCTGCGAGCTTTCGCCGCCCGGAATACCCGGCAGGGGTTGCCCGCTGGACGGATCCCACGCCTCGCGTTGCTGGACGATCGCTTTGCCGTCCATGCCCATCGCGGTGAGCACCGGGGCCGCGGCGAATGCGGGTTCCGGGCGTCCACGGCCACTGAACACCGTCACGTAAGGCGCGAGCTTGCGGAAATCGTCGCCGGTGAAGCCCAGCACCTGCAGCAGTTCGGCGCTGCTCTCGAAGTCGGCGTCCTTCGCACCGTAGTCGAGGCCGGCGGACGCGTAGTCCTGGTCCTCCGCGCCGCCCGACGGCTGCGTGAGCTGGTCGACATCGCGCCAGTCGACCACGGCACCGGCGAGTTTCTCGGCCCGCGGGCGCTCGATGCCCACCGCGGTGAACAGCCCGACCAGCAACGGCGGATCGGCGTGGTTGAGATCGACCTTCGCGTCCTCGTCGACGATGCGGATCTCGACGTCGGCGTCGTCGAAGGTCCATTTGTAGGCGCGCCCATCGGGACGCCACTGCTGGCGCGGGTCAGGTTGCGATACGCGGGTGAGCGCGTATTCAAGTCCCGCACGCGCGATCTCGTCCCCCTGCACGCCGTCGACCAGCGCGCGCCCCTGCATGCCTTCGGTGCGCGCGGTAAGCGAGAACGCGCCGACCAGCGCGATCAGCAGCACCATCAGCCACAGCACCAACAGCAGTGCGGCGCCGCGCGACTGACGCGTCATCGCGTAATCCCCGTGGCGTACGCGGCGGCCAGGCGTGGCGCGACGTCGAGCACCGGCCACGGCTTGCCGTCAGCGCCGGTGACGCGGATTTCGACGAGCAGCGGAAGTTGCTCGGTGGTCGTCCAGTCGTCCTGCCATTCGGCGGGCTTGCCGTCCTCGGCGACACCGCGATAGCGGAACTCCACGCTGCGCAGGTTTTCGGCGAGAAGCTCGGGCGCGCGATCGGGGACCGTCGCCGCCGCATCGCCCGGCTGCACGACGGCGAGACCGAGCGTCAGCCGCACGCCGTCGCCCGACGGCATGCGCTCGACGCGCAGGTCGTGCACGCTCGGGCCGCCGCGGCCGATGTAGTCCGGCAGGTCGGAAACGAAGCGCATGCGCTCGCGATCGCCGGCGAAACGCATCGGTTGCCCCGTCGCCGAATCGATCTGGAACGGCACGGCGCGCGCGCTCGCGATGCGTCGACGCAGGAAGCCCTGCACCGCGCGGATGTGTTCGCTGCTCGATGCCATCGCTTCGCCACGACGCGCGGCGCTGGTCGCGCCGGTGATCGTGGCGAAGGCGAGCGTAAGCCCGAGCGCGAGCAGCACCGTCGCGATCAGGATCTCGACCAAGGTGAAACCGCGCGCGTGCTTCACGTCGACGGTGCTCCGCCGAGATTGGCCGGCACCAGCCGCAATGAATGCAGTTCGAGCCGCTCGCGCGGGCCGCCGTCGCCCCATCGCATGGTCAGGTCCAGCGCGAGCAGCACCGGCGCGTTCGGATCGACGGGTTGCTGCATCGCCGGCGTGTTCGCTTCGTAGCGGTGCACATGCAGCTGCCAGTGGTAGCGGCCATCCTCGAGTTCGCCGTCGCGATCGCCTTCGTGAAGCGGGCCGTCGGTGTCGACCTGGTCGAGCACGGACTGCGCGAGCAGCGCCGCGCGACCGGCATCGGCGGACCAGCGCACCTGGCGGCTCGAATTGGTCAGCGTGCCGAGCAGCAGCGTCAACGCGATGGCGAGCACGCCGAATGCGACGACGACTTCGATCAACGTGTAGCCGCGTTCGCGTCGCATCATCGCGCCTCCGCCTGCACCAGCTTCACTTCGCCGGTGAGCCATGCGACATCGATGTTCCATGCCGCAGCGTCGCGCGCGACCTGCACGCGGCCGCCGGTCGACGCGCCGTCGGCGAAGAACAGGATCGCGCCTTCGTCGGGTGACGGCCGCGTCTGCCGCGCGCCGACGAACGATACGCGCAGCGTCGATGGAATCTCGCCGTGGCGGCCTTCCGGCGCCTGCCACGCGTGCGTGCTCGGCTGGATAACGAAGCGCTGCGTCTGCCCGGTCGCGATCGCGCGCGTGCGGGTGAAACGCAGCTGCGAGGCGATCTGCTTCGCCGTCGAACGCAACTGCATGCCTTTGAAACCGCCGGTCATCGCGGTGGCGGCGAGCACGCTCATCACCGCGATCAGCACGATGACGATGATGATCTCGATCAGCGACATGCCGCGCGCACGTCGGGCGGCGGGTGCTGCCGTCCGTCGTGGCGCGATGCGGATCATTCGTTGCGCAGGTCGGTGTCGTAGCTCGAGCCGCCGGGCTTGCCGTCCTTGCCGAGGATGATCACGTCGAACGCGTGGCCATCGTCGCCCGGCGCCTTGTAGCTGATCGCATTGCCCCACGGATCTTTCAGCTCGCCTTCCTTCGCATACGGACCGAGCCAGCCGGTCGCGCCCTGCGGCGCCGCGGCGAGGTCGGACAGTGCCGTCGGATAACGACCCACGTCTTCCTTGTACTGCTCGATCTTCTGCGCGAGCGTCTGCACTTCGGACTTCGCGAGATTGGCCTTCGCGCGATCCGCGCCGCCGAGGATGCGGCTGCCGACGAACGTCAGCACCACGCCGATCAGCACGATGACGATGATGATCTCGATGAGGCTCATGCCGCGCTGCATGGCGCGCGGGGAGGGCGATCGGGTCAGGGAACGGCGATTGCGCATGGCGGGTGGATTCGTGGGGAAGGGCGACTGTTTACCAAATTCGTGACGTGAAGCGGGAATTCTGGCCGGGCTGTTCAGGTTTTCGCGTGGCGCAACCGCTCTGTGGATGGACCTGCGCGGAGGTCGTCGGTTCCCGACGTCGCAATGCGGGGGCGGATGGAGTCACGAGCGCGGAGTCGCGCTGTGGTGCCGGCATCGCACTGCCGGGTTCATCGCACGCCGGCTTCTTCGAACTCCGGCCCGGCGCAGCGCGCCGGACGTTCCGGCAGTCACGCGGCAGTGCCGCATCACTATCGCGTTTCGCCTCGCACGCCGGCTTCTTCGAACTCCGGCCCGGCACAGCGCGCCGGGCGTTCGCGACGCCACGCGGCGTGGCCGCGCAAGCGGGCATCGCTCACCCGATCTGCCCGGTGAGGTCGTACATCGGGACGAGGATGCCGAGGATCACCGTGCCGATCACGAACGCGAGCACCATCGTCACGATCGGCACCAGCGCCGCGAGCATGCGGTCCAGCGCCAGCCCCGTTTCATGCTCGAAGGTTTCGGCCGTGCGCAGCAGCATCGCGTCGAGCGCGCCGGATTCCTCGCCGACCTGGATCATCTGCAGCGCGAGTCGCGGGAAGCGCTTGCCGCGACCGAGCGCGGTCGACAGCGCGACGCCATTCTTCACTTCGTCGGCCGCTTTCTCCACATCGTCGGCAAGCACGCGGTTGCCGAGCACGTTGCGGCCGATGCCGAGCGCGGTGATCAGCGGCACGCCGTTGCGCACAAGCGTGCCGAGCGTTCGTGCGAGGCGCGCGACCTCGATGCGCGCGACCAGCAGCCCGGCGAACTTGCGGCGCAGCAACCAGCCGTCGAACGCGAAGCGGAATGCCGGATCACGACGCTTGCGTTCGATCCACCACAGCAGCGCCGCGGGCGCGGCCACGATGACGATCCAGAAATCGCGAACGAAATTGCCGACGCCGAGGATGATCTTGGTGAACAACGGAAGCTGCGCGCCCAGGCTTTCGTACATCTGCGCGAACTGCGGCACCACGTAGCCGAGCAGGAACAGCAGGCTCAGCGTGACCATCACCATCAGGATCGCCGGATAGATCATCGCGTTGATGACGCGGCCCTGCAGCGCGCGCGCGCGTTCGAGGTAGTCCGCCAGGCGCGCAAGCGTGTCGGACATGTTGCCGCCCGCCTCGCCCGCGCGAACCATGTTGATGTACAGGCGCGAGAACGTGCCGTGCTGACGGTCGAGCGCGGTCGACAGCGCCGCGCCACCGCGCACCGATTCGCGGATGTCGGCGATGGTGCGACGCGCGGCTTCGTCGTCGGGCAGTTCAAGGAGGATCGACAGCGCGCGATCGAGCGGTTGGCCTGCGCCGAGCAGCGTCGACAACTGCTGCGTGAACTGCACGAGCCGCGCACCGCCGAACGGCTTGGGCTTGAACAGGCCCTGCCAGAACGCAGGTCCGCCGCCTTCGCTCGCCGGTTTCGCTTCTACGGGAAGGTGCCCCTGCCCCTGCAGGCGCTGCACGACCTCGTCGACGCTCGCGGCCTCCATCTGCCCGTCGAGCATTTCGCCGCGCGGGTTGAGCGCCTTGTAGCGATACAGCGCCATGCGTCGCTCAGGCCTCTTCCGTCACGCGCAGCACTTCCTCGATGGTCGTCAGCCCCGCGAGCGCCTTGGCGATGCCATCCTCGTACATGGTGCGCATGCCAGCGGCGCGTGCGATCTGTTCGATCTCGCCCATGCCCGCGTGGCGCATCACCGCACGACGCAACTCGTCGTTCATGACGAGGAATTCCATGATCGTCGTGCGGCCCGCATAACCGGTCGGCGCCAGCGGCGACGGCTTCGGTCGATACAGGTAGATGTCGCCCTGCGGCTGCAGCCGGCGCAGGCCGAACTTCTCGATCTCTTCCGGCGATGCGGGATAGCGCTCGGCATGTGTCGGCTCGAGGCGACGCACCAGGCGCTGCGCGAGGATGCCGTTGATCGTCGACGTGAGCAGGTAGTCCTCGACGCCCATGTCGAGCAGCCGCGTGATGCCGCCGGCCGCGTTGTTCGTGTGCAGCGTCGACAGCACCAGATGGCCGGTGAGCGCGGACTGGATCGCGATGCGCGCAGTCTCGAGGTCGCGCATTTCGCCGATCATGATGATATCCGGATCCTGGCGGACGATCGATCGCAGCGCGTTCGCGAAATCGAGGCCGATCTGTGGTTTCACCTGGATCTGGTTGATGCCCTCGATCTGGTATTCGACCGGGTCTTCGACCGTGATGATCTTGACGTCCGGCGTGTTGAGCTTGCTGAGCGCCGTGTACAGCGTCGTCGTCTTGCCCGAACCGGTCGGGCCGGTGACCAGCAGGATGCCGTGCGGCTGGTCGAGCACGCGCTGGAATTCGGACAGGAAGTTGTCGGTGAAACCCAGCTTCTCGAAGCTCAGCACGATCGACTCGCGATCGAGCAGTCGCATCACCACGCTCTCGCCATGCGAGGTCGGCACGGTGCTGACGCGCAGGTCGAGTTCGCGACCCTGCACGCGCATCTGGATGCGGCCGTCCTGCGGCAGGCGGCGCTCGGCGATGTTGAGCCGCGCCATGATCTTGATGCGACTGATCACCGCCGCGGTGAGGTTGGACGGCGGGCTTTCGCCTTCGTGCAACACGCCGTCGACGCGATAACGCACCTTCAGCTGGTTTTCGAACGGCTCGATATGGATGTCCGACGCGCGAAGTTCGACCGCGCGCTGGATCACCAGGTTCACCAGGCGGATGACGGGCGCTTCGGATGCGAGATCGCGCAGGTGTTCGACGTCGTCGAGTTCGCCCTCGCCTTCCGCGGTGTCGACGATCGCACCCATCGCACTGCGGCCCTGGCCGTGCCAGCGCTCGACCAGCGCGTCGATTTCCGAGCGCAGTCCGACAACCGGATTCAGCGGACGTGCCAGTGCAAGCCGCAGCGCATCGAGCTGGTACGCATCCTGCGGATCCGCCATCAATACATCGATCGCGGTGTCGCCTTCGCGGATCGCGCACAGATGGAATTGCCGCATGAACTTCGGCGACAGCACGAGGTTCTCGGGCGGCAGGTCGGGCAGGTCCTTCGTGGCGATGATCGGCAGGTCGAGTACTGCCGCGACGGCTTCGGCGTGGTCGCGCTCGGACACCAGGCCAAGGCGACCCAGCAACGCGAGCAGCGAGCCGCCGGTTTCGGCTTCCAGGCGACGCGCGCGTGCGAGGTCGGCGTCCTTCAGGCGGCCGCGCTCGATCAGCAGCGCGACGATGCGCGCCTCGACGGGATCACCGCCGATGGGTTCCTCGATGGAGTCGACGACCGCGTTCACCCGCACCTCCCTGACGACGGCCGGACTGTAGCAGGCCGGCCGCACGCTCAGCCTTGCCGCGCGCTGTTCACGCGCGTGAAGTCCATGGTCCAGTTGGTCTCCCACGTGGCACCGCCATCCGCGGAAAACGCCTGCTCCCAGCGTGGATGGTCGGCGTCGACCGTCGTCCAGATGAAGCGGATGCGGATCGGTCGACCGTCCAGTTCAGCTTCCGCGAAGAACGTGCCGATGCCGGCGTCGAATCGGCCGACGACGGGCACGTCCAGCTCGCCCGGCGCACGCCCGTCGAGCCACCAGATCGACCACACACCGCGATCGCGGTCGAACGAGCGCAACGCGACCGCGCGGTAGGCGTCGCCGGGAAGTTCGAGCAGGTTGTCCTCGACGTTGCCGAAGCCGCCAAGCACCTTGCGGGTGGACATCGTGCCGGGGAATTCGACCCACTCGGTGCTGCCTTGCAGGCGTGCGGCGAGGCGGCGATGGACGACGGTCCATTCGCCGACGGCAAAGTCGAAATCGGTGGGCGGTGCGGCGTTGACGTCCATGTCGTTTCCTTTTGGTCAGTGCGCGCCGACCCACACGCGCGCGTTGCGGAACATCCGCAGCCACGGCGAGTCGGCCGGCCAGTCGCGCGGCGCCCAGCTCAGGTTCGCCGTGCGCAGCGTGCGTTCGGGGTGCGGCATCAGCAGGGTGACGCGACCATCGCGGCTCGTGAAGCCGGCGATCGCATCGTGCGCGCCATTCGGGTTGAGCGGGTACTGCGACGCCTGCTCGCCACGGCCGTCGACGTAACGCGCCGACACGGCGATCGCCGTGCGCGCGGCCGGGTCGTCGAAATGCACGCGGCCTTCGCCATGCGAGACGGCAACGGGAATGCGCGAACCTTCCATGCCCTTGAGGAAGATCGACGGCGACTCGTTGATCTGCAGCAACGCGAGGCGCGCTTCGAACTGCTCGCTGCGATTGCGCAGCAGGCGCGGGAAATGCTCGGCACCCGGAATCATCGGCGCGAGTGTCGACATCATCTGGCAACCGTTGCAGACGCCGAGGGCGAACGTGTCCTCGCGACCGAAGAAGGCGGTGAAGGCATCACGCACCGTGGCACGTTCCAGCGCACTGGTCGCCCAGCCGCGGCCCGCACCGAGCACGTCGCCGTAGCTGAAACCACCGCACGCCGCGAGACCGGCAAAATCAGCGAGGTTCACGCGCCCTGCGATCAGATCGCTCATGTGCACGTCGACTGCGCTGAAACCCGCCTTGTCGAACGCCCACGCCATTTCGATCTGGCCGTTGACGCCCTGCTCGCGCAGGATCGCCACCTTCGGCCGCGCGCCGGTGCTCACGTACGGTGCGGCGACGTCGTCGGCCGGGTCGAACGTCAGCTTCGGCACCAGGCCCTTCGCCTCGAAGTCGCGCGCGATCTCGCGCTCTTCGTCCGCGCAGTCGGGGTTGTCGCGCAGGCGCTGCATGGCGTGCGTCACCGACCACCATGCGTCGAACAGCTCCTGCCAGCTCCACTCGGCAATCGTCTCGCCCTCGCGACGCACGCGGATCTGCGCCGAAGTGGTGGGCTTGGCAACGCGCTGCGCGCAGTCGATCAGACCGTGCTGCGCAACGAGGTCGGCGAACTCCGCGCGATCCTCCACTGCGACCTGCACGATCGCACCGAGTTCTTCGTTGAACAGGCAACGGAACGGATCGTCGCCCCAGGCGTCGAGCGAAATGTCGAGGCCGGTACGCGAGCAGAACGCCATCTCCGCGAACGCGGCGAACGCGCCGCCGTCGGAGCGGTCGTGGTACGCGCGGATCAGGCCGGCCTGGCGCGCGGCGCGGATGAGCTCGAAGAACTCGACGAGGCGCTGCGGATCGTCGACATCGGGCACGCCGAAATCATCGTGCCCGGAGGCACCGGCGAACGCGGGGAACGCGGCGTCGCCACCGGACTGCGGATGGCATTGCGCGAGCACCGAACCACCGAGGCGCTGCTTGCCCGCACCGAGGCCGATCAGCCACAGGTCGCTGTCGACCTCGCGGTCGAGCAGCGGCGTGGACTGCAGGCGCACGTCGGTCACCGGCGCGAACGCGGTGACGACCAGCGACACCGGCGACACCGACTTCTGCGGCGCGCCGTCGGCATGCCACTGCGCCTGCATCGACAGCGAATCCTTGCCGACCGGGATCGCGAGTTCGAGCGCGGGGCACAGCTCCATCGCGATCGCCTTGACCGCGTCGAACAGCAGCGCGTCCTCGCCGGGGTGACCGCAGGCGGCCATCCAGTTCGCCGACAGCTTGATGCGGTCCAGTGATTCGACCGGCGCGGCGCACAGATTGGTGAGCGCTTCGCCCACCGCCATGCGCGCGGCGGCCGCGGAGTCGAGCAGTGCCAGCGGCGTGCGCTCCCCGAGCGCCATCGCTTCGCCGACGTAGGTGTCGAAGCCGCTGAACGTGATCGCGCAGTCGGCCACCGGCAACTGCCACGGACCGACCATCTGGTCGCGCGCGGTAAGTCCGCCGACGCTGCGATCGCCGATCGTGACGAGGAAGTTCTTGCAGGCAACGGTGGGATGCGCGAGCACGCGCAGGCCGGCGTCGCGCAGGTCGAGCCCGCCCCATTTCAGCGACGGCCACTTCGCCGGCGCCGCGTGCGCGGTGTCGCGATGCATCTTCGGCGGCTTGCCGAACAGCACGTCCATCGGGATGTCGATCGCCCAACCGGTTTCGCCGGCCGCGACGCGCTCGCGCGTCGCGCCATGCCCGACGACGAGTCGCTCGTCCGACGTCGCGTAGCCGACCACCGCGAACGGGCAACGCTCGCGTTCGCAGATGGCCGCGAATTCGTCGACGCGCTCCGGCGGCAGGCCGAGCACGTAACGCTCCTGCGATTCGTTGCTCCACAGCTGCATCGGCGACAGCGACGGATCGTCGCTCGGCACGCGATCGAGATCGATCACGCCGCCGAGGTCGCTGTCGTGCAGCAGTTCGGGAATGGCATTCGACAGGCCGCCCGCACCGACGTCGTGCGCGGTCGCGATGGGGTTGTTGTCGCCGAGGCCGACGCAGCGGTCGATCACTTCCTGGCAGCGACGCTCCATCTCCGGGTTGTCGCGCTGCACGCTGGCGAAATCGAGCGCTTCCTGGCTCTCACCCGACGCCACCGAGCTCGCGGCGCCACCGCCGAGACCGATCAGCATCGCCGGGCCGCCGAGCACGACGACGGCATCGCCGTCGCGCAGGCCGTGCTTCTGCACCTGGATGCGATCGATCGCACCGAGGCCGCCGGCGAGCATGATCGGCTTGTCGTAGGCGCGCGCGATGTCGCCTTCGGCAAGTTCGAAGCTGCGGAAGTAGCCGAGCAGGTTCGGACGGCCGAATTCGTTGTTGAACGCCGCGGCGCCGATCGGGCCGTCGAGCATGATCTCGAGTGCGGGCGCCATGCGCGGGTTGAGCGCGCGCGGCGCTTCCCACGGCTGCGGCAGTGTCGGAATGCGCAGGTGCGACACCGAGAAACCCGCGAGGCCGGCCTTCGGCTTGCCACCGCGACCGGTCGCGCCTTCGTCGCGGATCTCGCCGCCGGCACCGGTCGACGCGCCGGGGAACGGCGCGATCGCGGTCGGATGGTTATGCGTCTCGACCTTGATGCAGAACGCCGACTCGACCTCGCCTTCGCTGCGATAGGTGAAGTTCGGGCCGGACGGACGGAAGCGCCTGGCGCGATAGCCTTCGACCACCGCGGCGTTGTCGCTGTACGCGCTCAACGTGTGCGCAGGCGTGGTCGCGTGCGTGTGGCGGATCATGCCGAACAGCGACTTCGGGCGGTCGACGCCGTCGATCGTCCACGTCGCGTTGAAGATCTTGTGGCGGCAGTGCTCGGAGTTCGCCTGCGCGAACATCATCAGCTCGACGTCGGCCGGTGCGCGGCCGAGCGCGGAGTATCGGTCGCGGAGATACGCGATTTCGTCGTCGGCGAGTGCCAGGCCGAGTCGCGTGTTCGCGTTTTCGAGGTCGTCCAGCGCGATGCGTTCGAGATCGCCGCGCGACGGCGCTTCGAACAACGCGACGGCATCCTCGCGCGCGTCGAGCAGCGACTGCGTCATCGGGTCGTGCAGCACCTTGGCGAGCGCGCCCTGCGTGGTCGCGTCGGTCGGCCAGCCGGCGACGTCGATGCGCATGCCGCGCTCGACGCGCTGCACCGGCAGCCCGGCGCCCTGCAGCAGTTCGGTGGCCTTGCTCGACCACGGCGAACGCGTGCCGAGCCGCGGCGTCACGTAGCGCGAGACGGCAGCGTCATCGCGGTCGGCGAACGCATCGCCGGCTTCGAGGATCTGGCCGAGCTTGGCGGCGTCCGGCTGCGCGCCGGGCTCCGGCAGCACCCAGTAGGTGTGCCGGGTGCCGAGCAGGCGAACGTCGGGGTGGAGACTGCGGAGACGGGCTTGGAGCCGCTCCAGGCGAAACGGCGACAGGGCGGGTGCGCCCTCGAGGACGATCATGTCCGACGGACCGTGCGACGGCAGGGCCCGCAATTGTACCCGCCCGTGGCCGCTGGCCGGCCCGGCTTCAGCCGGCCGGCTTGGCCGGCTCCATCTTGTCGAGGATCTCGCGCAGCTTGTCCGGCGGGACGTAGCCGCCGAGCTGCGTGCCGTCGTCGGCGATCACCATCGGCGTGCCGGTCAGGCCGGCGCGCTGGCCGATGTCGTACTCCATGTCGACCGGGTTCCTGCAGCTGCGCATCGGCGGCAGGCGGTCGTTCTTGGCGTCGGTGAGCGCCTTCTTGCGGTCGGGCGCGCACCAGACCGACACCATCTGGCGGTAGTCCTCGCTGCCGATGCCGGCGCGAGGAAACGCCACGTATTCGACCGCGATGCCCTGGCGGTTGTACTCGGCGATCTCGCTGTGGAACTTGCGGCAGAAGCCGCAGCTGATGTCGGTGAACACCGTGACGCGGTGCTTCGGATTCGGCGGCGCGAACACGATACGGTCGCTGACGGGGATCTGCTGCAGCAGCTTCTGGCGCAGGTGGCCGAGCGACGCCTCGGTGAGGTTGTCCTGCTTGACCGTGTCGTACAGCGCGCCGCCGGCGCCGGGAATGAACATGTAGTGGCCGTCGTCGGTCACGTAGGCGACCTGGCCACCCACCACGACCTCGCGGAAGCCCGGCAGCGGCGCGGTGCCGACGTGTTCGACCACCGCGCGCGGCTCCAGCACGTGAATCGCGTCGACGGCCCGGGCCTCCGGCGTACCGGCGGCCGGTTTCACTTCGACCGTCGAGCCGGCGGTGCGCGCGAGCGGCGTCGCGGCGTTCGGCGCTTGCGCGGCCTTGTCGGACGGAACCTTGGCGCAGGCGGCGAGGCTGGCGATGCCGAGCGCGGCGATGACGAGCGAGGAGCGGAAAGGACGCATCGGAAACCGGGGCTGCGACAGGAGCCCGGATTGTGGCACGCAGGTGGCGAGCGGCCGTGAGGCGGGGTTGGCGGGGCTTCAGTGAGGAAACGAGGCGTAGTGCCGAGCGCTCCGGCAGGTCACGCGGCAGTGCCGCCCGTAGCGATCGATTTGCTCGTCGCGACCCGATCCCCACGAACACCCTTCCCGCGGCGCCGCGGCGGGCGTTCCGGCAGGCCACGCGGCAGTGCCGCCGTCGCGATCGATTTACTTGGCGCGACCCGATCTCCGCGAACGCCCGGCCCGCCGCAGCGCGGCGGGCGTTCCGGCAGGCCACGCGGCGGTGCCGCCGTCGCGATCGATTTACTTGGCGCGACCCGGTCTCCACGAACGCCCGGCCCGCCGCAGCGCGGCGGGCGTTCCGGCAGGCCACGCGGCGGTGCCGCCGTCGCGATCGATTTACTTGGCGCGACCCGGTCTCCACGAACGCCCTGCCCGCCGCAGCGCGGCGGGCGTTCCGGCAGGCCACGCGGCGGTGCCGCGTAAGCGGCCTGCCGTCACCCCCTCGGGTGATGTGTGCGATGGAGTTGCTTGAGCTTCTCGCGCGCCACCAGCGTGTAGATCTGCGTGGTCGACAGCGAGCTGTGGCCGAGCAGCATCTGCAGTGCGCGCAGGTCGGCGCCATGGTTGAGCAGATGCGTCGCGAAGCTATGGCGCAGGCCGTGCGGCGAAATGCGCGACGGATCGATGCCGGCGACCGCGGCCATGCGCTTCACCGTCAACCAGAACTGTTGCCGCGTGAGCGGCTCGCCGTGCGCATCGAGGAACAGGAACGGCGATGTGCGGCCTTTGCCGACGAATACGGGACGTGCCGTCGCGGCGTAGCGCTCCAGCCAGTGCTGCGCTTCCTCGCCCATCGGTACGAGGCGCTCGCGACTGCCCTTTCCGGTGACGCGCAACGCGCCCTGCCGCAGGTTCACCGACTGCGCGACCAGTCCGACGAGCTCGCTCACGCGAAGTCCGGTGGCGTACATCAGTTCGAGCATTGCCTTGTCGCGCAATCCTGTCGGCGCTTCGACGTCCGGCGCGGCCAGCAACGCGGTGATCTGCGATTCGGTCAGCGCCTTGGGCAGGAGGCGCGGCAGCATCGGCGTACCGAGCAGCGCGGTCGGATCGTCCGCGCGCAGGCGCTGGCGTATGCACCAGGCGAAGAAGCCGCGCAAGGCGGACAACAGGCGCGCGTTGCTGCGCGGCGAGTAGCCGTCGCGTGCGCGTCGCGCGAGGTATTCGGACAGGTCGGCGGGCGTGGCGGCGGCGAGCGCGCCGTCGCAATTGCGCCATCGCGCGAAGCCCCCGAGGTCGCGCCGGTAGCTGTCACGCGATGCCATCGACAGCCCGGTTTCCGCCCAGACCGCATCAAGATGGCGATCGATCAGCTGTGCATCCGACGCGCCGAGTTCCGGCATCGCCCTCGCTGCCTGTCGGCGCGCGGCCACCGCGCCGGCGCGTCGCGTTCCGCGGTCTGCATCCATGCGCGGCAGCTTAGCCATTATCCTGATCGCATGGCATCGACGACTTCCTCCACGCGCCCCTACATCGGCTGGCGCCTGTTCGCACTGGCGTACGACTTCTGGCCGGTCGCGGCGCTGTGGATGGTCGCGTCGCTGCTATTCAACATCGTCTATTCGATCGCGATGCATGCCGAGCGCGCATACGTCCGACCCGTATCGTGGACGGCGCTGTTGTTGTGGATCGTCTGCTGGCTCATTGCCGGCGTGTATGCGGTGGCGAGCTGGTCGCGCGGCGGACAGACGCTCGGCATGCGGCCGTGGCGCCTTCGCGTGGTCGGCATCGACGGGGCACCGGATAGACGCGCGCTGATTCGACGCTACGCAGTCGGCACGCTCTCGCTGCTGCTCGGCGGCATCGGCTTCTGGTGGGCGTGGTTCGACCGCGACCGCATGACGTGGCATGACCGCGTCAGCCGCACGCGGGTTGAGCGGATGGCGAAGCACGGTTGATTTCGAACGTCGTTGCGACGACGTGTCTGGTTGATGTCGTGGGTGGCGTCATCCAGTCGACCGGCATTCCGCGGCGCGCGCCGTTTGGCGCCGTGTATCGGTCGTCCACCCGCCCGATCGATGAGCTACGTGGTCAATGCGACGTGGGCTCGCAACGCCTGCGCGGCAGCGCGCTGCGGCTTGTCGCAAAGACCGCGCGGCAGCGCGCAAACGGTCCTGACTACCCCGATCGTCGGCGGAACAGGACGGACGAGAGCACCAGCATCAGGATCGTGGGGGCGACGTAGGCAACGCGGTAGTCCATCTGGAACGCACGGGCGGCGCGCACGAACGTTTCCTGCACCAGCCAGAAGCCCAGCGAGAACACGATGCCGAGGAACAGGCGACGGCCCATGCCGCCGCTGCGCAGCGTGCCGAACGCGAACGGCACTGCGGCCAGGCACAGCGCGAGTGCGTTGAATGGATAGAACCAGCGGCCCCAGTAGTGTTCCTCGAACTCGTTGGCGTCCAGGCCGTTGCGTTCGCGATATTCCATCGCTTGGCGCAATTCGTTGGACGCGAGATAGCGCGGGCTGTCGAGGTCGGCGGTCAGTGCCGCGGTATCGAGGCGCGACACCCATTGCTGTTCCGGAATCGTCTGGGTGCGCACGGACTTCGCGTCGAACATCGTGCGTTCGACGTTGCGCAGCAGCCAGCTGCCCGGACGGTGCTCGGCGACCGCGGCGTGCGAGATCGACTTCAGTCGTCCATCGGTCTCGAATTCGTAGAGGCGGACGTCGCGCAACTCCAGCCACTGCTTGCCGTTCTCGCTGCGTTCCTGCCCGCCCTGCGCGTTGAGGATGACTTCGCCCTCGCGTGCCCAAAGGCCCGAGTAGCGCGCGATCACCGTGTCGCGATTCGTCGCGGTCTGCTTGACGATGTTCGACATGCGGTCGCCCCACGGGCCGAGCGTCTCGCCGTCCACCACCATCAGCAACGTCAGGAACGCCACGGCGCCGGCGACGCTGATGCCGAGGCGTCGACGCGATAGGCCGAGTGCGCGCAGCGCGGTGAGTTCGGACGACGACGCGAGCTGACCCAGCGCCATGAGCGCGCCGATCACCGCGGCAGTCGGGAACAACGTGTAGGCACGACGCGGCGCGGTGTACGCAACATGCGCGACGGCCTTGCCGAAGCCGTAGTCGCCCTTGCCGATCTCGCCGATCTCGTTGACCAGCGCCAGCATCACGTCGAGGCCGAGCAGCACCATCCACGTCAGCAGCACCGTGCCAAGCACCGCGCGGGCGACGTAGAGGTCGTGGATCTTCGGGAACGGCTTCATCGCGCGACTCCGCTACGGCGCGGCGCACGCACGCGTCCATCCGTCAGGTACATCCATGTCCCCAAGGCGAGCAGAGGCAGCACCAGCCACCACTGGCCGAGCGCGACCGGAATCTTGCCCTTGGTGATCCAGTTGACGCTGGCCAGCGAGAGCATCGTGGCGACGAGGTAGATGAGGAAGCCGACGGCGATGCGGCCGAACCGGCCCTCACGCGGCGAGCTGCGCGCGAGCGGCACGGCAAGCAGCGCGAACGCGATCGCCAGCAACGGTGGCGCGATGCGCGAATGCAGTTCCGCCTTCGCCGCGGGGCGCGCGTCGACGAGCAGCCGCGGCGTCGACAGCATGCGCGGGTCGTTGGCGTCGTAGCGGCCCTTCGATGCCGGCATCTCGGCCTCGTTCGCGCGGTAGCTCATCAACCGGTAGTCCTGGTTCGGCCCCTGGCGCGGGCCTTCGACCTCGAAACCGTTGTCGAGCACCAGGATGCGGTGGCCGTCGTTGTCCACCTCGAGATGGCCGGTCTTGGCGGTCGTCACGTCGAGGCGGTCGTTCTTGTGGCGATAGATGAAGACGCGTTCGAACCGGGTGCCGTCGGTCGACATGCGGCTCACGAACACCACGCCGCCGTTGCCGATCGGCGTGAAGCGGCCGGGTTCGAGCCCGGCGACCAGGAGGTTGCGCGTGGCCGCGTTGACCATTTCCTTGGAGGTGCGCTCGGCCCACGGCGCCAGCCACAGCGAGCACACGGCGATGATCAGCGCGATCGGCGCGACCAGCCCGAACAGCGGCCGCAGCATGCGCTTCGGGCCGATGCCGACCGACGCCAGCACCGGCATCTCGGAATCGCGATAAAGGCGCCCCAGCGCGAGCATCAGGCCCAGCATCAGCGCCAGCGGGAGGATGATCGGCAGCCAGTTGAGGAACAGCAGGCCCAGCTGCGGCAGCAGCATGTCGGCGGGGAAGCGGCCCTCGGCGATGTCGCGCAGCACGTCGGCGAAGACCGCACCGAACGCCACCATCAGCAGCACGAGGGTGGTCGCCAGCACGGCCTGGACGAATTCGGAGAGCAGGTAGCGATCGAATTTCAGCATTCGCGGGGGCTGTTTTAGACTCGTCGTTCGTTCAACGGCCCGACGCGTCGCCAGATGGCGCGGTCGGGTTCGTGGCCCGGCAGTCGCCGGCGTCTTCGGCCCACAAGGGTCGGCGATTGTACGTAAATCCCTTTTCACACCCCCGGGAACCCTGGATGGCCCTCGAATTCGATCTCACCTCCGACGCGCCTGCTTCCGTCATCGCGGACTGCATCGTCGTCGGCGTGTTCGCCGACAAGTCCCTGACCGAGGCCGGAGCGGCGATCGACCGCGCCTGCGGCGGACGCCTGTCGGCGCTGATCGAACGCGGGGACGTCAGCGGCAAGGCGGGCAAGACCGCGCTGCTGCATGACCTCACCGACGTGAAGGCGCCGCGCGTGCTGGTCGTCGGCCTAGGCGACGCCGCCAAGTTCGGCGTCCCGCAGTACATCAAGGCGATCGGCGACGCCGCCCGCGCGCTCAAGGTCGGACCGATCTCCCACGCCGTCACCACGCTGCCGCAGGTCCCGGTGAAGGGGCGAGACACCGCCTGGGCCGTACGCCAGGCCGTCGCCTGCACCGACCACGTCGTCTACCGCTACACCGCGACGCTGGGCGAGAAGTCGCGCGCCAAGATCGAGTCGGGCCTGACCCGCCTCACCGTCGCCACCGACGACGCGCAGGCGCTCGCGCAGGGTCGCGCCATCGCAGCCGGCGTGCAGTTCGCCCGTGAGCTCGGCAACCTGCCGCCGAACATCTGCAACCCGGCCTACCTCGCGCAGCAGGCGCAGGAGTTCGCGTCGCGCTTCGCCGAGTGCTCGTGCGACGTGCTCGACCGCGAGCAGATGGAAGAGCTCGGCATGGGCTCGCTGCTCGCCGTCGCGCGCGGTTCGGCGAACCCGCCCAAGCTCATCGTCCTCAAGTACACCGGCGCGGGCGATGCGAAGCCTTACGTGCTGGTCGGCAAGGGCATCACCTTCGACACCGGCGGCATCAACCTCAAGGTGCAGGGCGGCGTCGAGGAGATGAAGTTCGACATGTGCGGCGCGGCGACGGTCATGGGCACGTTCGTGTCCGCAGTCGGGCTGAAGCTGCCGATCAACCTCACCGTCGTGGTGCCCGCGGTCGAGAACATGCCGGACGCCAACGCGTATCGCCCGTCCGACGTGCTGACGTCGATGTCGGGCAAGACCATCGAAGTCGGCAACACCGACGCCGAGGGCCGCCTGATCCTCTGCGACGCGCTCACCTACGCGCAGCGCTTCGAGCCGGCCGCGCTGGTGGACGTCGCCACGCTCACCGGCGCCTGCGTGATCGCGCTCGGCAAGTACGCCACCGGCCTGATGACCAAGGACGACGACCTCTCCGCCGAGCTGGTCGACGCGGGCGAGAACGTGTTCGACCGCGCCTGGCGCCTGCCCCTGTGGGACGAGTACCAGACGCAGCTCGAATCGACCTTCGCCGACGTCTACAACATCGGCGGCCGCTGGGCCGGCGCGATCACCGCGGGCTGCTTCCTCGCGCGCTTCACCGAGGGCCAGCGCTGGGCGCACCTGGACATCGCCGGCGTCGCCAACGACGAGGGCAAGCGCGGCCTGGCGACGGGCCGCCCGGTCGGCCTGCTGTCGCAGTGGCTGATGGATCGGGCCGCGCAGGCCTGATCGCGGAAGCCCCCGCCGGATGGCCCGCGCCGATTTCTACCTGATCACCACGCCGCGGTTCCGCTCGGAGCCGCTGCGCCTGGTCTGCGAACTCGCCCGCAAGGCGTACGACGCAGGCCTGCCCACGCTGGTGCTAGCGCGTTCGCAGGACCAGGCCGAAGCGCTGGACGACCTGCTCTGGGACATGGGCGACGAGGTCTACATCCCGCACCAGATCGCGGGCGCGGAAGAGGACGACGACGAAGCCGAGGTGCTGATCGCCTCGCCCGACACCGACGCCGCGCTGCGCCCGCTGGTCATCAACCTTCGCGATGCCGCGGTCGACGGCGCGTTCGATCGCGTGCTCGAAGTCGTCCCCGCCGACGAATCCGCCCGCGGCCCGCTGCGCGAACGCTGGAAGCAGTACCAGTCGCGCGGGCTGGAGTTGAAGAAGCACGACATGTGACGGCGGGCCTCCGGCCCCCTACGAATCACCGATCACCGGAGACACGACATGGAGTCACGTCTCGCTGCCGCCTTCGCGGTTGCGTTGCTGTTGAACGGATGCGCCACGCATGCCGCGTCGGTCGCGCCATACCTGCCGCTGGAAGCCCCGCCACCACCCGGCGTGGGCGTGGTTGCGCTGACGGCGGCGTCATTCGGCGTCCTGGTGGTCGATCACGGCTGCGTACGCGTCAAGAATGGCCGGAAGCTCCACACGGTCATCTGGATGCGGAACACGCGGCTCGGCCACGACGAGGCGGGCTATTTCCTCACCCGGATCGGTAGCGACCGGCGGTATCGCATCGGCAGCTACATCGAGTTCGGCGGCGGCGGTCTGGGCAGCGGCTCCCCGGACAGTGCGGATCCCGACGCCGTCCAACGCTGCGGCCCGCCCTACGCGCAGGGCTACCTGACCGACTGACGCCGCGCCCGCGCAAGCCCGTCCGGTATCCTGCGCAGTCCGCGCGGCGCAACGCGTCGCACGTCCCCTTCTGCACAGTTCCGCCTCCGCGGAGCGCCGACCGTTCGCCGCCATGTCCCTCGCCCCCGGTTACGACCCCACGCAGTTCGAAACGCGCCTCTACCAGCAGTGGGAGGCCAGCGGCGTGTTCAAGCCGCGCGGTACCGGCGAGCCGTATTCGATCCTGCTGCCACCGCCGAACGTCACCGGTACGCTGCACATGGGCCACGCGTTCCAGCACACGCTGCAGGACGCGCTGATCCGCTACCACCGCATGCGCGGCTTCGACGTGCTGTGGCAGATGGGCACCGACCACGCGGGCATCGCGACCGAGATGGTGGTGTCGCGCAACCTCGCGCTCGAAGGCAACGGCGAAACGCGCGATTCCCTCGGCCGCGAAGGTTTCATCGCCAAGGTTTGGGAGTGGAAGCAGAAGTCGGGCGACACCATCGAACGACAGATGCGCCGCCTGGGCACGTCGGGTGACTGGACGCGCAGCGTCTTCACCATGGACCCCATGGCCGCCGACGCGGTGCGCGAAGCCTTCGTGCGCCTGCACGAGCAGGGCCTGATCTATCGCGGCCAGCGCCTGGTCAACTGGGATCCGGTGCTGAAGACCGCGATCTCCGACCTCGAGGTGGTCAACGAGGAAGAGGACGGCTCGTTGTGGTCGATCCGCTATCCGCTGGCCGATGGCGCCACCTACGAATACGTCGAGCGCGACGAGGACGGCAACGAGGTGCTGCGCGAGATGCGCGACTACCTCGTCGTCGCGACCACGCGCCCGGAAACCATGCTCGGCGACACGGCGGCGATGGTGCATCCGGAGGATGAGCGCTACACCGCGCTGCACGGCAAGTTCGTCGAGCTTCCGCTGACCGGGCGCCGCATTCCGGTGATTACCGACGACTACGTCGACCGCGCGTTCGGTACCGGCGTGGTCAAGGTGACGCCTGCGCACGATTTCAACGACTACGCGGTCGGCCAGCGCCATTCGCTGCCGATGCTCAACATCTTTACGCCTGACGCGAAGATCCTCGACGGCGTGCTCGCTGACGAGATGGGCATTGCGGCTGCGTACCGCGGGCTCGATCGCTTCGACGCACGCAAGGCCGTGCTTGCCGACCTCGAAGCGCAGGGTCTCCTGGTCGAAACGAAGCCGCACAAGCTGCAGGTGCCGCGTGGAGATCGCACGGGTCAGGTGATCGAGCCCTATCTCACGGACCAGTGGTTCGTGAAGATGGAAACGCTCGGCGCGCGCGGTCTTGAGCTCGCGGAAACCGGCGCGGTGAAGTTCGTCCCGTCGAACTGGATCAACACCTACCGCCACTGGATGGAGAACATCCAGGACTGGTGCATCAGCCGCCAGCTGTGGTGGGGCCATCGCATCCCGGCGTGGTACGACGCGCACGGTCGCGTCTACGTCGGCCGCGACGAAGCCGAAGTGCGCGCGAAGCACGGCATCGACGCGTCGATGCCGCTCACGCAGGACACCGACGTGCTGGAGACGTGGTTCTCGTCGGCGATGTGGCCGTTCAGCACGCAGGGCTGGCCGAACGACGACCTGATGCGCGAGCGCGGCTTCGGCCGCTACGTGCCGTCGAGCGTGCTCGTCACCGGCTTCGACATCATCTTCTTCTGGGTCGCCCGGATGATCATGATGACCGACCACTTCACCGGCGACGTGCCGTTCAAGGACGTCTACATCACCGGCCTCGTGCGCGATTCGCACGGCCAGAAGATGTCCAAGTCCAAGGGCAACATCCTCGACCCGCTCGACCTCATCGACGGCATCTCGCTCGACGATCTCGTGGCCAAGCGCACGAGCGGCCTGATGCAGCCGAAGATGGCGGAGAAGATCGAGAAGGCCACGCGCAAGGAATTCCCGGACGGCATTCCGGCGTTCGGTGCCGACGCGCTGCGCTTCACCATCTCCGCGCTCGCGACGCACGGCCGCGACATCAAGTTCGACCTCGGCCGCGCCGAGGGCTACAAGAATTTCTGCAACAAGCTGTGGAACGCGACGCGCTTCGTGCTGATGAACACCGAAGGCTTCACCGCTTCGGGCGTGCCACAGCCGAAGACGGATGCCGAGCGCTGGATCCTCGCGCAGCTCGCGCGCGTCGCCGCCGAAGCCGAACAGCACTTCGCCGACTACCGCTTCGACCTGCTCGCGCAGGCGCTGTACGAATTCGCGTGGAACCAGTTCTGCGACTGGTTCGTCGAACTCGCCAAGCCCGCGCTCAACGGCGACGACGACGACGCCAACAGCACGCGCCACACGTTGCTGTTCGTGCTCGAGCGCCTCCTGTCGCTACTGCACCCGCTGATTCCGTTCGTGACGGAAGAGCTGTGGCAGGCCGTGGCGCCGAAGCTCGGCATCGCGGAAACGACGATCATGCTGCGGCCTTATCCGCGCGCCGCCGAACTGCCCGCAGGCGATGCACAGGCGGAAACCGCGGTCGAATGGTTGAAGTCGGTGATCTCGAACGTCCGCCGCATCCGCAGCGAGCTCAACGTGGCGCCGTCGAAGCAGGTACCGCTGCTACTCGCGGGCGGCGACGCCGACGATGCAGCGCGCGCGACGCGCTTCGCCTCGCAATTGCGCTTTCTCTGCAAGCTCGAGTCGATCGAGCGCATCGCCGATGCGGACGCTGCGCCGGCCTCGGCGGCCGGTGTCGTCGGCGAATTGAAGTTGCTGGTCCCGCTCGAAGGCTTGGTCGACCTCGGCGCCGAACGTGCGCGCCTGGACAAGGAGATCAAGCGCGTGGACGGCGAGATCGCCAAGGCGAAGGGCAAGCTGGCCAGCGACACCTTCGTCAGCAATGCACCGCCCGCGGTCGTCGAGCAGGAGCGCAAGCGACTGGTCGACTGGACGTCGCAGCGCGAGGCGCTGGCGGCGCAGCACGCGAAGCTGGGCTGATCGCGTCCGCGATCAGTTCGTCGCGGTGCCTTCCATCGGAACCGGCGCGCCGCGACCGCGGACCGCGCGCTTCTGCAACTCCTCCGGGTCCTGCACGCGCACCGTGCAATGCCCGGGATCGGCGAGCCGCACCGCGACGCCGTTGAGCACGATGTAGACCGGCCGCGGCGACGGCACGTTGCCGCGCGTGTAGAAGCTCGCGTTGTGTGCGGTCAGCACCACGGCATTCGCGCCCTTCGCGGCGCCGGCCTCGGACATCTCGCGCAGCGCGCGTTCGTAGCTCGCGGTGCCCATGGCGATTTCGCGCGCGTTCGCGACCGGCTCGCGGCCATCGCGCCCCTCCACGCTGCTCACACGTTGCAGCGGACACAGGGGCATCGACGACAGCACCGGGACGGACGACCCGGGCTCGCGTGCGGCGATCGGTAATGCGGCCAGCGCCAACACGGCGATGGAAGCGAAGGTTGCAACGCGCATGTCCGTATCCTGGCTGGCCCGTCGCGATCCTACGTCTCCGGCGGCAGCAACTCCATCGCCATCACGATCGCGTCCTCGCGCCCATCGCGCGCCGGGTAGTAGCGCGGACGGCGGCCGATCTCGTTGAAGCCTTCCTCGTCGTACAGCGCGATCGCGCCACGGTTCGACGGCCGCACCTCGAGGAAGATGCGCTGTGCGCCGCGCGAGCGGCCAAGTTGCACGAGCGAACGCAACAAGCGGCGTCCATGGCCCTGCCCCTGGAATTCCGGTGCGACGCAGATGTTCAGCACGTGCGCTTCGCCGGCCGCGAGGCTCATCAGGAAATAGCCGGCGATCGAGCCGCCGACGTCGAGCACCCATGCGAGGTAATCCGCGCGCAGGCAGTCGCGGAAGATGCCGGCGGTCCACGGGAATTCGTAGGCGCGGCGCTCGACGTCGAACACGGCGTCGACGTCCTGATCGCGCATCGGCCGCAGCGATGCGGGACGACTGCTCGCGGACGGCTGCGCGCTCATGCGTTACGCGCGGCCTTTCGCAGCGGGCGCAGTGCGCGCCAGAACGCGCGGCGCGTCGTCACGTCCCGCGGCGTGCCGGTCGATGCCAGCAACGATGCGATATCGGCCCCGCGCGCGGCACGTGCGAACGCAGCCGGCACGCTGCCGGGCGCGGACACCGTTGACGGCGACACTGACGCGCCGGCGTTGACCGGGCGCTGCAGCACCTCAAGGCCCATCGCCTGCAGCCATTCGATCTGCTGCGCGCTCCACGGCAGGCTCACACCGCCACCTCCGCCGGCCGCCGCGTGCGTCGCCACACCCAGTACGCGGGGCCCGACAGCGCGTAGAGGGCGAATACACCGAGCAGCACCGTCGGCGGGTCGATCGCCACCGCGACCAGCACCGCCACGACGATCACGATGGCGAGGAAGGGCACGCGGTCATTGCGCGGACCGCCGCCCTTGAAGCTGGAGTAGCGCATGCGGCTGACCATCAGCAGCGCCGCCACGACGGTCACGCCGAGCGCAACGTAGCGCAGGTCGCGCCCCGCGAATTCGAACTTGTCGCAGGTCCAGACGAAGCTGGACACCAGCCCCGCGGCCGCCGGGCTCGCCAGGCCGATGAACCAGCGCTTGTCGACCTGCCCGACCTGCGCGTTGAACCGCGCCAGGCGCAGCGCGGCACAGGCCGCGTAGAGGAAGGCCACGATCCAGCCCAGCTTGCCGGGGGTCGCGCCGTCCATCCGCATCGACGAGAGCGCCCAGTGGTACATCACCAGCGACGGCGCCAGGCCGAAGCTGATCAGGTCGGCCAGCGAGTCGTACTGCACGCCGAACTCGCTCTGGGTATTGGTCAGCCGGGCGACGCGGCCATCGAGCCCGTCCAGGATCGCCGCCACGAAGATCGCCACGCAGGCGTCCGGGAAGCGGCCCTGCGCGGCCGAAATGATGGCGAAGAAGCCGGCGAACATACCGCCGGTGGTGAAGAGGTTCGGCAGCAGGTAGATGCCGCGGGCGCGCGGTCGGGCCGTCGCGGGCGGTGGCATGGATTCCATTTGTTCAGTGTATCGCTTGCCCCGCCGCCCCGGCGGTGCTGCAATCGGGTCGGGATCCCCCGTCTTTCTGGAACTGCCGACATGCGCCGGCTCTCGACCCTTGCCCGCCTCACCCTGCCGCTTGCCCTGCTTGCCGCCCTGCCCGCCGTGGCCGGTCAGGTCTATACGTGGAAAGACGCCAAGGGCGTGACCCACTACGCCGACGCGCCGCCCGCCGGCCAGAAGATGGCGCCGCGCAATTACGGCGACCATCCGGTGACCCCGGCCGCGCCGAAGGCCGTCGCCAACGCCGACTGCAGCAACGCGCGCGGCAACCTCACGCTGCTTCAGGGCACCGGCAAGGTCGGCGTCGACGAGAACAAGGACGGCAAGGCCGACCGCGAGCTCACCGCCGCCGAGCGCGCCGCGCGCCTGAAGGTGGCCGAAGGCCAGGTCGAGCTGTACTGCGCCGGGCCGGCCGCCAATGCGGTGACGACCAAGCAGACCTGATCCGCGCGCGTCGCGCTTCGCGACGCGCCACGCGATCGACGTTTCGGGGCGGCTGCCACGCATCGCGTGGCAGAATGCCGGTCTTTCCGCGCCCGAAAAACCGCCGATGCGCCTGTCGCAGTTTCATCTCCACACCACGAAGGAAACGCCCGCCGACGCGGATGTCGTCAGCCAGCAGTTGATGCTGCGCGCGGGCATGATCCGCAAGCTGGCCGTCGGCCTGTACACGTGGAGCCCGCTGGGGCTGCGCGTGCTGCGCAAGGTCGAGCGCATCGTCCGCGACGAGATGACGAATGCGGGCGCGATCGAGATGCTGATGCCGTCGGTGCAGCCGCGCGAGCTGTGGGAAGAAACCGGCCGCTGGGAGAAGTTCGGCGGCCAGCTGCTCAAGATCAAGGACCGCAAGGACGCCTGGTACTGCTACGGCCCGACGCACGAGGAAGTCATCACCGACTTCGCGCGCCAGGAGCTGTCGTCGTACAAGCAGCTGCCGGTCAACTTCTTCCAGATCCAGACCAAGTTCCGCGACGAGATCCGCCCGCGCTTCGGCGTGATGCGCGCGCGCGAGTTCCTGATGAAGGACGCCTATTCGTTCCACGCGAACGACGAGGACCTGACGCGCGAATACCGGAACATGTACGACACCTACGGCCGCATCTTCACGCGGCTGGGCCTGAAGTTCCGCGCGGTGGTCGCCGACACCGGCGCGATCGGCGGCGCGGTGTCACACGAGTTCCACGTGCTGGCCGATTCGGGCGAGGACGCGCTCGCGTTCTCCACCGGCTCGGACTACGCGGCGAACGTCGAGCGCGCCGAAGCCGCGGCGCCGGGCCCGCGTCCCGCTGCGACCGAAGCGATGCGTCGCGTCGACACGCCGACGCAGAAGACCTGCGAGGACGTCGCCGCGCTGATGGGCATTCCGCTCCCGCGCACGGTGAAGTCGATCGCCGCGATGGGCGTCGACGCGGAAAACAATCCGCGCTTCATGCTCGCACTGGTGCGTGGCGACCACGCGGTCAACGAGATCAAGCTCGCCAAGCTGCCGGGCATGAGCGAATACCGCCTCGCGACCGAGGACGAGATCCGCGCGCACCTAAATGCATCGCCGGGCTTTCTTGGCCCGATCTCGCCGGCCAAGGACATCTTCGTCGTCGCCGACCGCGAGGTGGCCGCGATGGCGGACTTCGTCGTCGGTGCGAATGCCGACGGCTTCCACATCGCCGGCGTGAACTGGGGCCGCGACCTGCCCGAACCCGCGCTGGTCGCCGACATCCGCAACGTGGTCGAAGGCGATGCATCGCCGGACGGCGCTGGCACGCTCGGCATCGCCCGCGGCATCGAGGTCGGCCATGTGTTCCAGCTCGGCCGCAAGTACGCCGAGGCGATGAAGTGCACGGTGCTGGACGAGACCGGCAAGGCGACCACGCCGGCGATGGGCTGCTACGGCATCGGCGTGTCGCGCATCGTCGCCGCCGCGATCGAACAGAACCACGACGGCAACGGGATCATCTGGCCAGACGCGATCGCACCGTGGCAGGCGGTGGTCTGCGTGATCAATCCGAAGAACGTCGAGGCGGTGGACGACGCTGCGCTCGCGCTGTATCGCGACCTGCAGAAGGCCGGCGTGGACGTCGCGCTCGATGATCGCGGCCTGCGTGCGGGCCAGATGTTCGCGGATATCGAGCTGATCGGTATCCCGCACCGGATCGTGGTATCCGAACGCGGCCTGCAGGCGGGCACGTACGAATACCGCCATCGCCGCGCCAGCGAGGCCGAGCAGCTCGATCGCGACGCCGCGATCGCACGCGTGGCCGGCGCCTGATTATCTGCGCGCGTTTACGCGATTAATAACGATGGTTACGATGGGCCGTCCGCGATCGGGCGGCCCATTTTATTTCCGGTTATTGGAGGCAGCACCATGGCAGTCGATCTGAACAGCATGTCCGCGAAGGAACTCGAGGCCCTGATCAACCAGGCCAAGAAGCGGCGCACCGTGCTGAGCAAGCGCAAGCCCATCGCGACCGTGCGCAGCCGCCTCGAACAGATCGCACGCGCCGAGGGCTATTCGATCGCCGAGCTGTTCGGCGCGCGCGGTACCGCCTCGTCGGCCGACCCCGCGGCCCCAGGTGCGAAGGGCACGCGCAAGCCGTCGAAGATGGCGGGCATCAAGGTCGCACCGAAGTACCGCAACCCGGACAATGCGAGCGAAACCTGGAGCGGTCGCGGCAAGCAGCCGCGCTGGCTGCAGGCGCATACCGACAAGGGCCGCGCGCTCGACGAGTTCCTGATCCGCTGATCGCCCTTGATTCGCAACGACGCCGGCCCCGTGCCGGCGTCGTCGTTTCCGGCTCATCGAATGCTCACCCGTCCGCGGCGAGGCTTGCGGCCATGTCGATGACATCGCGCCTGCGCGGCTGGGCCCGCGCGCTCAAACGGGACACGCTGGTCGTGTACTTCGCCGCGCGCGACCCACGCACACCGTGGGGCGTCCGGTTGCTCGCACTGGGCGTCGCCGCGTATGCGTTGAGCCCGATCGACCTGATACCGGACTTCATCCCGGTGCTCGGTTATCTCGACGACCTGCTGATCGTCCCGCTCGGCATCGCGCTGGTGATGCGTTGGCTGCCCGCCGGGATAAAGGCCGATGCGCACGCGCGTGCCGCGGCGATGGCGGAACGCCCGACAAGCCGCGGCATGGCGATGGTGATCGGCGCGATCTGGATCGCCGCGATCGCGTTGGTCGCGACGTGGGGTTACGGCATCTGGCGCGCGCATCGCGCCTGAGTCAGAGGTTGCGTCGCGGCGGCAGCAACAGGTTGCCGAACAGCAGGCCGGCGACGAGCGCCGCGAGCGCGTTCATCACCGCCAGCATCGCACTCTGCCCCGCGCCGACGTCCTGGCTCTGGATCAGGCTCAACAGCCCACGCATGCTCGTACTGCCTGGCACCAGGGTGATGATGCCCGGCACGCGGATGATCGCGCCGGGGCGATGCCACCAGCGCGCGTAGGCGTTGCCCATCGCGGTGATCGACAGCGCGGCGATGAACACGCCAGCGGGGCTGCCCACCGTCGAACCCACGAAACGCGAGATCAGGTAACCCGCCGCCGCGGCGCCCATCACGCGCAGGTAATCGCGCGTACTCGCCCGGAACAGCACGGCGAACGCGAACGACGCCACCGCCAGCGCGACCCATTCCATCCACGCCGGCTGCGGCCGCGACGCATGCGCAACCGGATCCAGCCCGATCACCTCGAGCGCGTAGATCGCGACAAGCACGCCAATCGCGAGCTTGAGCACCGTCGTCAGCGCACCCGCGAAACGCGCGGTACCCGACACCAGCTGCTGGCCGGTGAGTTCGTTGACCGCGTTGGTGAGCGTGAGGCCCGGCAACAGCACGATCAGCGACACGATGATCACGGTGTTCTGGTTGAGCGGCGCGATGAAACTGCCCACCAGCACCGCGATCGTGCCCGCCAGCATTCCCGACAGCGCCTCGAAGCCGGCGCGCACGCGCGGATGCGTTTCGGCGAGCACGTCGAGCACGCCGATCAGCAGGCCGGTCAAACCCGCGACGCCGATGTCCAGCCACGGCAAACGCAACAGGCCCGCGACCGCCGCGGCCGCGAGCCCGAACGCGACGACTTCCGCGTACCGCATGAACGGCGTCGCCGGCGCATCGAGCGCGCGGAGTTGCACGCCGGCGTCGGCCAGGTCGAGCCGGCCCGCGAGCACGTCCTCGGCGATGCGATCGGTCTCGGACAGTCGATGCAGGTCGACGTCGCCGGGCGACAGGCGCAGCACGCGGGTGATGTCGCGCAGGCCGGTCGCGCGCCCGGGGTCGCTGAAGGTCAGGATCAGGCCCGTGGGGTTCGACCACGGCTCGCAGCCCAGCCCCAGCCGCGACGCCACGGCGATCAGCGCGCCCTCGAGGCGTTCGGCCGTGGTGCCGTAGCGGTGCAGGCGCGACGCCAGCTCGACCATGAAGTCGATTCGCGCGACGTAGGCGGCTTCGCTGAGGGGCGCGGTCATGGGTGAAGGATCGCATGCCTTCCGCGCACAGCCGAGCCGGTATGCTCCGTCACGCGCATGACAGACCCGACCTCCGCCCCACCCACCCTCGACACCAACGCCGATGACGGCGCCGTGCGTCTGGGCGGACAGTGGACGCTTGAACACGCCGAGCTGATCGGCGACGTGCTCGCCGCCGCGCCGTGCCCGGTGCAGCAGGTCGACGCGCGCGGGATCACCCGTCTGGATTCGCTGGGAGTGCTGCAACTGCTGCGCTGGTCGCGACGTTGCGGCGTCGAGTTCGAGTCATTCGACTTCCGCGACCAGCACCGCGCGCTGGTCGCGGCGATCGAGGACGTCGCCGACGACCGTCCGAAGCGCAAGAAGGAATACGGCCTGGTCGCCGCGCTCGGGCGACTCGGCTTCGCCGTGCTCGACAACGCGAAGGAAGCGGTCGCGCTGGTCGCGTTCCTGGGCGAGGTGCTGGTCAAGATGGTGCGCACGGTGAAGGAGCCGTCGCGGTTCCGGCCCATCGCGCTCGTGCACCACATGGAGCAGGTCGGCCTCGATGCGACGCCGCTGGTGGCGTTGCTGTCGTTCCTCGTCGGCGCGGTGGTGGCGTTCCTCGGCGCGAACGTGCTGCGTGACTTCGGCGCGGAGATCTACGTCGTCGAACTGGTGAACGTGTCGTTCCTGCGCGAGTTCGCGGTACTGCTGACGTCGATCATCCTCGCCGGCCGCACCGCCAGTGCATTCACCGCACAGATCGGCGCGATGAAGAGCCGCGAGGAAGTCGACGCGATCCGCACGCTGGGCATGGACCCGATCGATCTGCTGGTGATCCCGCGCGTGCTCGCCCTGCTCGCGATGCTTCCGCTGCTGACGTTCGTCGCGATGATCGCGGGCCTGCTCGGCGGCCTCACCGTCGGGGCGTACGCGCTCGACATTCCTCCGCAGCAGTACCTGGCGCGCATGCAGGACACGATCGAAGTACGGCATCTGTGGGTGGGCCTGTCCAAGGCGCCGGTGTTCGCGATGATCATCGCGCTGGTCGGCTGCCTCGAAGGCCTGCAGGTGGAAGGCACGGCGCAGTCGGTCGGCGAACGCACGACGTCGGCCGTCGTGCAGGCGATCTCGCTGGTGATCATCCTCGACGCGGTCGCCGCGCTGTGGTTCATGGTGATGGACGTCTGATGGCGACCACGGACGACGCGCCCGATGCGCACGACGCGCCCTCGCCGATCATCCGCGTGCGCGGCCTGGTCAATCGTTTCGGCGAACAGGTCGTGCACGACGGGCTGGATCTCGACGTCATGCCGGGCGAGATCCTTGGCGTGGTCGGCGGCTCGGGTACCGGCAAGTCGGTGCTGATGCGCTCCATCCTCGCCCTGCGCACGCCGGACGAAGGCGAGATCGAAGTGCTCGGCGTCGATGCGCGCAGCAGCGACCCGAGCGCGCGCCGCCAGATCGAACGCAATACCGGCGTACTGTTCCAGGACGGTGCGCTGTTCTCGTCGCTCACCGTCGGCGAGAACGTCGAGGTGCCGCTGAAGGAATACCACCGCGACCTGCCCGACTCGCTGCGCCACGAGATCGCGCTGCTGAAGGTGAAGCTCGCCGGCCTTCCGGCCGACGCGATCGACAAGCTGCCCTCACAACTGTCCGGCGGCATGCGCAAGCGCGCCGGCCTGTCGCGTGCACTCGCGCTGGACCCGCCGCTGCTGTTCCTGGACGAGCCCACCGCCGGCCTCGACCCGATCGGCGCCGCCGCGTTCGATCACCTGATCCGCACGCTGCAACAGGCTCTTGGGCTCACGGTGTTCCTGATCACACACGATCTGGACACGCTTTACGCTATCTGCGACCGGGTAGCGGTGCTCGCCGACCACAAGCTGATCGCGGCGGCGCCCATCGAAGAGATCGAACAGCTCGACCATCCCTGGGTGCGCGAGTATTTCCACGGCCCCCGCGCGCGCGCCGCGCAGGCCGGCCGCGAACGCACCCACAACGACTGACCGCACGACAGGACCGCGCCCATGGAAACCAAGGCCAACTACGTCCTCATCGGTGCCTTCACCATCATCGTGACGGCGGTGCTGCTGCTGTTCGCGCTGTGGGCCGCGAAGTACTCGTCGGAGAAGGACTGGCAGGAATATTCGGTCGTCTTCAACGAACCGGTGACCGGCCTGTCCGAAGGCAGCTCGGTGCAATACAACGGCATTTCCGTCGGCACGGTGGAAAGCCTGCGGCTTGCGCCGGAAGACCCGCGCCGCGTGCTCGCCACGCTGAAGATCCAGTCCGACACGCCGATCAAGACCGATACGCGCGCCAAGATGTCGCAGAGCGGCATCACCGGCCCGCCGTTCATCCAGCTCACCGGCGGCAGCCCGCGCGCGCCGCTGCTGGTCAGCGTCGATCATCGCGACACGCCGGTGATCGTCACCGAATCATCGGCGCTGCAGAACATCGCCGACACCGCGAACCGCCTCGTCGCCCGGCTGGACCAGGTGCTGAGCGAGAAGAACGTCCAGCACGTGTCGAACACGCTCAACAACATCGACGCGCTCACCGCCTCGCTGGCGTCCGAGCGCGAGGACCTGCGCGCGGTCATCGCCAACGCACGCGCATCGAGCGCCGAACTCAACGCGACGCTGGTGCAGGCGCACGGCGTGGTGAACGGCGTCGATCGCGATCTCGCGCAGAAGCTGCCGGGGCTGGTGAACAAGCTCGACGGCACGCTCGACAAGCTGCAGTCGGCGGCGAACGGCGCGAACGGCATCGTCAACGAGAACCGCGCGGCGATCCACAGCTTCGCCAACGACGGCCTCGGCCAGGTCGGCCCGACGCTGACCGAACTGCGTGCGCTGGTGCGCGACCTGCGCCAGGTCAGCGACCGCCTCGACAACGGCCCGACCAGCTATCTGCTCGGCCGCGATCGCCCGAAGGAATTCGAACCCAAATGAGTGCGCGCATGCCGACCAAGACGTCCTTCGCCCGCGTCGCAATGATCGCGGCCGTGTTCGCGCTACCGGCGTGCTCGCTTCTGGGCGGCAGCAAGGAGCCGCCGCAGCAGTTCGCACCCATGGCGCAGGTAACGCCGGACGCCGCATGGCCGCGCGTCGACGCGCAACTGACTATCGCACCGGTGCAGATCGCTCGCCCGTACGACAGCCTGCGCATCGCCGTGCGCCCCACGCCGCAGGAACTGCAGGTCTACAAGGGCAGCGTATGGGCGCAGCGCCCGTCGGACATGCTCACCAATTCGCTGCTGCGCACGTTCGAGGAATCCGGGAAGCTGCGCGCGGTCGCGCGCGCGGGCAGCGGCGTCAACGGGGATTACCGGCTGCTGATCGACGTGCGCCGTTTCGAGGCGGATTACGCGGGTGGCGCGACGCCGAACGCGACGATTGAAGTCAGCGCCAAGCTGTTGCGCCCCGATGCCACGGATGTCATCGCGTCCCGCACGTTCAGCGTCGCCGAACCGGTGTCCAGCACCGCGGTACCGCAGGTGGTCGACGCGTTCGATCGCGCGATGATCAAGCTCGATCGCGACGTCGTGGGCTGGACCCTGGTGACGATGAGCGGCGGCCGGTAACGTGATCCAGGCGTGTTGGGAGAGACACGACTGGATCAGCGACGCGTCAGAGGTTGAAGCCGCGCACGAGGAAAACCGCCATTTGATCACGGGTGACCACTGAGCCCGGGCAGTACAGTTTTGGCGCGGCGGAACATCCTGAGGTCACACCCTCCCTCGCCAACTGTTCAATCCATGGAGCAGCCCAATACTCCACGGGCACATCTTCGAACACTCCGATGGCGGCAGGAGGCTGATAAGAAGGACCGTGCACTGCGCGCAGGATGAAGACCGCCATCTGGTCGCGCGTGACCGCCGAGTCGGGGCAATAGAGACGCGGCGCGGCGGAACAACCAGTTGTAATCCCGTCGCGTGCCAATTGCTCAATCCATGGCGCAGCCCAATGGGTGGTCGGAACGTCCTGAAAGGTCCCAATTGCCGCGGAAGGCACGAACGAAGTGCCACGCGTCGCCCGCTCGAGGAACACGGCCATCTGGTCGCGCGACACCGGAGAGTCGGGGCAGTACCTCCTCGGCGACGCGCCGCAGCCCGAGGTCACGCCGGCCCGGTAAAGGCGGCCAATGAAGTTGTAGGCCCAGTGATAGGTCGGGACATCCGCGAAATCGGTCGATTGGGGAAGCTCGCGCATCCATATGCCACGACCATAGGTGAAGGCGAACAGTCGTGCGCCGCCATCACCGTTGCGCTCCAAGGTGACCTTGCTCACCGGAACACCGCCAAACGGAGAATTAGCGAGTGTCCATGTGTTGCCCCGATCAGTCGTGACGTAGAGACCCGCTGGAGTACCCGCGTACAGGACAGCCGAATTGTTGGGGTCGACGGCGATGCTGGTCATGCCCACGTAGTTCGGCAGACTTCCAGCCTGCCCGGGGTGATCAAGGGCCTGCCATACGCGCCCATCAGCGGAGTAATAGACCTTGGCAGCAGCGCGATCGTTCCCCGCGCCGTAGAGCCCGTTACTGCCCGGTACGGGATCGCGCACCAGATTCTGCATCCGTGCGCGCTCCGGCGCGCAGGAGCTACCTGAGCCGATCACGCAGCCATTCAAATCGCGCTGCTCCCAAGCACCCTGTCCCGGAACTGCTTCGCTCATGATGCGGCCGTCACTGGTGACGCCCAAGAGACTGCCATCGCTCCTGAACGCAACCGCCGCCAGCGACACAGAAAGTCCGACGCCTTCCCACGTCTCGCCGCCATCCGTTGAGACCATCGCTCCACCGGCGGTGGGAATGGCCAGCTTCGAGGTAGTCGCAGGATGTTGAGCGACAGGATAGCTGTTGCGGGTGTAGACGACGTTTGAGTTTTCAAGGCTGGGAAACACGAACCCGCCGGCCGCTATGCTCCCCGGGAACCAGTAGTCTCCTGACGCCCAGACCGGTGGTGGAAGGTCAATCAGCTGCGATTGCTGCACGTAGTTGCCGCCGCCCATGTAAACCGTCGGTGCGGACTCTCGACCGAAGAGCACCGAGCCTTCACCGACGTTGACGTGCGACCACGAGTTCGCCGAACCGTCATTCCCTACGATCGTCTCTCCGTAATAGGTGCTCGGGTTGTAAGAGACAGCTGCGTAGCTTTGATAGTCCCGTGTGGACCCGTCGATTATCTCGCCGGCGGAGTAACCGTCGACCATGTCTGCCCAAGTGACCGATGGGCCAGCGCCAGGCTGGTCGCAGGTGCTCGCTGGATAGGCCTGCAGCGCATCGCGCGCATTGTCCGTGCGTTTCACTCCGTCTGCACCCGCAGTGAACACGCGATTATTCGCGCCGCTCGCGTAGCCTGTTGCAAACGCAATGGCGGCGTTCGACTCGACGGCAGTGCCAGCCAAGCCGAACGTGGCGGCACCGTCGTCGGAGCGGTAGATCTGGCCTCCTGCAATCCAAACAACGTTTGCGTTGCGGGGATCGACCGCGAGTTGATATTCCTCGAAATAGTTGTACGGGGACGGGTTGGCGCAGTCACGACCGAAAATGCCGGGAAGCGCGATATTGAACGGGTTATTCGAGTTGACAGGCGGCGTGTTTTCCCCCGCCAAGGCACGCTGGAAAACCGTTTGCCACTGCACACCGCCGTCCGTCGAACGGTAGATTCGATCGATCAGTCGACTATGGCCTTGGGGAGTCTTGGTCGCCGCAACGTAAAGGACATTTCCATCGGTCGGCGCCACGGCGAGCTTCAGACGATCGCTGGTATCCGCAAGGCCGGACGACGTCAACGGCGCCAGCAGCGGGCTGTCGATCGGAGACCACAGCACCTGCGTGGCACAGACGGCGTAGAAGCGATTTCGGTCCGGTGCGAGTTCCAGCGCGCTGCAGTCATTGGCGGGCTGGCCGTTGCCTTTGAGAACCGCCGACCATGTGGAACCGCCATCGACGCTGCGAAGTATGCCGGCATCGCGCGATGCGGCGAGCAGCAGACCGCTTCGTCCCGCAACGGTGCGCACACGGTCGACTCGCTGAAGCGCTGCGGCATCCTTCGGGCTGGCCGGGCCCGGAATCACCTGGGACCACGTTGCGCCGGCGTCGGTCGACTTGAAGATGCCCGACGTGGGATACGTTTCGTCGCGATCCGCGTTCGAGTAGGCGTATAGCGTGTCCGCATCGGTCGCGGAAATCTCCAGACGGCCCAGCTGCATGGCGAGCTGGCTCACGAACGTCCAGCGGCCCCCCGCGTCGTCTGTGCGAAACACGCCGCCCATGGTGCTGAGGGCATACAGCCGCGATGGGCGAAACGGGTCGACAACCATACTCGACGTCGGGCCACCAACGCCGTTGGGGCCCAGGTACGTCCAGCCCGACTCCGGCTGCAGCTGGGAAGATGAGAGGCTGGCCGTTGCCGCCGTGTGTGTACGCGCCCCCGTAGCTTCTGTCGGCTGTCCCCATCCATTGGCCGATGAGCCGAATATCGTGAGGCCATACACAGCGATGGCAGACGCAAACGCCACGCCGCCGAAGGCCACGACAGCCGTCCCTACCACGCGTCGAACGCGCGTGCCCTTCTCCAAAAGCGCCATACCACCTCCCCAAGTGGACGCGCATCATCCCAAATGCAAGGAGATGGCGCCACCAGAGCGCCCAGCGCACGGGCTCGACGGCTCTGCTCTATCGACCCTGCACGCGCTTCAACGTGATCGGGGGACGCATCCCGCTAGACTGGTAACGCGATATCCGACCGACTTCGCTGTCGACCGACCACCGGGGCGCACTGGTCCGCAGCCTCGGAGAACGGGCTTGTTTTCTTCGCGGCGCGCGAGCCGCTAGAGATTGAAGTTCCTGACAAGAAAAACAGCCATCTGATCGCGTGTTACCGCTCCGGAAGGACAGAAGAGTTTCGGCTGTGCGGAGCAGCCCGAAGTCACGCCTTCGCGCGCCAACTGCTCGATCCAGGGAGCTGCCCAGAAGTCGGCGGAAACGTCCTGAAATACGCCAGAAGCCGCGGGAGGCTGATAGCCCGCGCCGTGCTTTGCGCGCAGCAGAAACACTGCCAACTGGTCTCGAGTCAACGTCGCAGCAGGGCAATAGAGCGCGGGTTGGACGGAGCAGCCGGTCGTAACGCCGTCCCGCGCGAGTTGCTCGATCCAACTCGCGGCCCAGTTGGTGGACGGAACATCTGCGAAAACGCCTGCAGCAGCCGGGGGTGTATAGCTTTGGCCGTGCACGGCCCGGATGAGAAATACCGCCATCTGATCGCGCGTGACCGTCTGATCAGGACAGTAGATGAGCGGCGATGTGCCGCAGCCCGAAGTGATGCCGGCGGCAAACAGGCGACCGATGTAATCGTACGCCCAATGGTTCGCGGGCACGTCCGCAAACAGCGTCGAGTACGGGAGCCATTGCGACCAAGCACCGCGTCCCACGGTGAACACGTATAGCAGCCGCTGCCCAGTTGCACTCTTGCGGACAACCAACTGACTCACGGGTATTGGACCAAAAGGCGTGGCGTACGGTACCCACGTCGCGCCACCATCTTGGCTGGCGAAGACGCCCCGCCCTGTACCCGCGTAGAGCCAAGCGGAATTATCCGGATCGACCGCGAGTCGCATGCTGCTACGCCCGTGCGGCAGATCGCGCTCGACCCCTGCTAGGGGTGTCCAAGTGACGCCATCCGCTGATCGGTAGATCCCCGGTGTGTCTGACGACACATCGGACTTGGAGGTAACAGCGTAGACATCCGTGCTGCCAGCTACCGGGCTAGCCACGAGGTCATCGATCGCCGGCCTGTCCCCGTTGCAAGTTCCGCTGGTGATCAAGCACCCCGTCAAATCGCGTTCCGTCCAGCTGTCGCTGTCCGGTGCGGTCTCCATCAGCAACGTCCCGCCCGAGCGCACCATGAGGAGACGACCGTCCGCCCGGAAGATCACGCGGGTCGCGTTCGTCACCGTGCTGGTGCGACGCCAGGTAACCCCGGCATCGTCCGAACGATTTACCCCATATTGGCTGACGACCGCGAGCTGGGAAGGTCGTGAAGGATTTTGCGCGGGATGTGGGAAGGACGCGCCGCGACCAACCTCGTTGTCATGCGCTGAATAGACGTATCCCAGCGTGTTGGAATAGCCCATCGTCGCAAACGTTTTCGTCCAGCTGCCGCCGGATCGGTCCAGACGATAAGCGTAGGGATCTGACGCGAGCAACAACCTGTCCACGCCACCAAGGGAGGGAAGGACAACTCGGCCTACGCTGGCATCGAGAAGGGCCCACGACGGGCTGCCTTCAGATCCCATGTAAGTGCCGCGCTCCAGCACAGCCGCAAAAAGTGCGCCATTGCCATCGGCCTCACCGTCCAGGACACGGCCGGTGGACAGCCCATGGTGCAACGTTGTCCACGCAACAGCCGGTGCGGGATTATTCGTCCCCTTGCAGGTCGAGGAAGGGTAGGTCTGGACGGCCTGTCGAGCATTCAGCGTCCGCATCAGACCCGAGGGGCCTGCCGCATACAGAGTGGAATCGACTGAATAAGTGGGCGAGAACGAGATCGCACTCTCGCCGATTCCATCCAGCAGCGACGCGCGCCCCATGGTGCGCCCACCATCGTCGGACCGATAGATTTCTCGGCCGCCTACCCACAGGGTTTCCTGATTAAGCGGATCCACCGCCAATTGGAAAACTTGGTAGCCGTCGCTATGGATGCCATCGCAGCCCTTATCGAAGTCCGCGGGCAGCGCAATGTTGAAGGGATTCGTCGTGGCTGGTCGATCGAAGCGAATCTCCCACGCGTTGCCCCCGTCGATGGAACGATATATCCGATTGATGCGCGAGCCGCCGCCGCCGTCGTTCCAGTACGTCGAGGCGGCATAGATCACATCCGGATTCGACGGAGCGACTGCGATCTTGAGCTTCGCGAAATCATCTGCATGGACGTTGTTCAGGACTGTCACTGTGGAGCCATTGAGCGGTGCGGAGACGACCGTGCCGCCACAGGAAGCGATGACACGCCCGCGCGCAGCGACAGCGATAACGTCTCCGCACGAGCTGCCCGGTGTCAGGTAATTGCCGACTTCCGTCCAGTGGGCACCTCCGTCGGCGCTGCGTATCAGCCCGCTTCCAGAAGCACTTGGCAGCGTCGCGAAAAGCAGTCCCGGAGTCTGGGCAACCGATCTAATCTGCGTAGCGCGCCCAGTTAGCACGTAGCCTCGAACTAGCGAGTCGTTGGCCACGCCCAACCGGGTCCAGTGCGCGCCGTTGTCGTGCGTTTGCATGACGTCCTGGAGCGCCAGATAGTCGCTTCCGGACCAGGCATACCAAGTAGCCGGGTCATTTGCGTCCTGTTCAAAGCGGGGCGAGGCAAACGGCAGTTGGACGACAAACGTCCAGTTGTCGCCGCCATCCACGGACTTGAACACCGCACCCAAGTCTGTCGCCGTCAAGACGAAACCGGAATCCACTCGGCTGGTCGAAATGGCGGATGTCGGGACGCCGATGTCGTCCGGGCCGAGATACGTCCAGCCACCGATGCTGTCCGCTTGCGCCGCCGAAGGCGTTCGCTGGGCGTTCGTCGACTTCTGCGTGAGAGGGGCAGAAGCGAGGCCTTCGCTAGCGGACGGAGACAGATGAGCCGACCCGCCGGCACTAGCGGCGAGCAGGACAATCAATGCAACAGAGCCGACCGCACCTGTCGCCGCGAGCTCCCCAAGCCCACGAATCAAACGCATAGCAACCATCGCGCGCCTCCCCAGGCGATTGCAAGCGCGGGAGTCTACCCGAGTGGCACCGCGCCGTTGCGGCGCGGTGCCAAAAGGCGACAATGACGCCTTATCCGCGGAGACGCACGATGGCTGATATGCCCGAGATCGAACGCGACGTGATGGAGTACGACGTCGTCACCGTCGGCGCGGGGCCGTCGGGCCTGGCGTTCGCGATCCGCCTGAAGCAGCTGAATCCCGAGATCTCGGTCTGCGTGATCGAGAAGGCGTCGACCATCGGCGCGCACATCCTCTCCGGCGCCGTCATCGAAACCGGCCCGCTCGACGCGTTGCTGCCGAATTGGCGTGACAACCCGCCGCCCGTGTGCGTGCCCGCGACCGACGACGAGTTCTGGCTGCTGTCCAAGACCGGCGCGCGCAAGCTGCCGGTGCCGCCCGGCATGAACAACCATGGCAACGTCATCGTCAGCCTGAGCGCGATGTGCGCGTGGCTCGCGCCGCAGGCCGAGGCGCTGGGCGTCGAGATCTATCCGGGCTTCGCCGCGAGCGAAACGTTGCATGACGAAGCGGGCGCGGTGGTCGGCGTGCGCATCGGCGACATGGGCGTCGCGAAGGATGGTTCGCACAAGCCGGGCTATACGCCGGGCATCGACATCCGCGCGAAGGTCACGGTGCTCGCCGAAGGTGCGCGCGGCCATCTCACCAAGCGACTCGTGCGCCAGTTCAAGCTCGACGAAGGCCACGACCCGCAGACGTATTCCATCGGCATCAAGGAGTTGTGGCAGGTGCCGGAAGAGCGCGTCACGCCCGGCAAGATCGTGCACACGCTCGGCTGGCCGGCCTCCAATGACATCTACGGCGGCAGCTTCCTGTATCACCTCGAAAAGGGCCGCATCGCGCTCGGCTACGTCAGCGGTCTCGATTACAAGGACCCGGAGTACAAGCCGTGGGAAGCCTTCCAGCAGTGGAAGAACCACCCTTCGGTGAAGCCGCTGCTGGAAGGCGGCAACATCGTGTCCGCCGGCGCGCGCGCGATCGTCACCGGCGGCTGGCAGTCGTTGCCGACCTGCGAAATGCCGGGCGCGATCCTGATTGGCGACACCGCGGGTCTACTCAACGTGCCGAAGATCAAGGGCACGCACCAGGCGATCCGCTCGGGCATGCTCGCCGCCGAACATCTCGCATCGACGCAACTTTCGCCGCAGGGCTGGGACGCGAAGTTGCGTGCGTCCGACGCGATGGCCGAATTGCGCGAAGTGCGCAACATCAAGCCCGCATTCAAGCGTGGCCTGTGGTTCGGCCTGCTCAACGCGGCGTGGGAGACCGTCACGCGCGGCAAGTCGCCGTGGACCCTGCGCAACAAACCGGACTGGTCGCAGCTCGAGAAACTTGCCGCGCACGAATCACCCAAGCGCGACTACGTGGAACGCACGCTCGCCCCGCGCGACCGCCTCGCCGGCGTCTACTTCGCCGCGACCGAACACGACGAAGACCAGCCCGTGCACCTCAAGGTGCTCGACACCTCGATCTGCGTCACCCGCTGCACCGTCGAATACGGCAACCCGTGCACGCGTTTCTGCCCCGCCGGTGTCTACGAGATCGTCGAGGACAAAGCCGCCGGCAAGCGCCTGCAGATCAACGCCGCCAACTGCGTGCACTGCAAGACCTGCGACATCAAGGACCCGTACGAGATCATCAACTGGGTGACCCCGGAAGGTGGTTCGGGTCCGAATTACCAGATGCTTTGATAGCAACGAAGTGGCGCGCACCGCGCAACAGCGATGCGCGCTTCTGGACTACAGACCGTATGCCCTGACCAAAAAAACGGCCATCTGGTCGCGCAAAACTGCGTTGTTGGGACAGTAGAGCTTCGGTGTCGTCGAGCAACCCGACGTGATGCCGTCGCTCGCGAGCTTCTCAATCCACGGCGCTGCCCAGCTTCCCGCCGGGACATCCTGAAACACTCCAGCTGCAGCCGGCGGCGAATAAGACGCGCCGTACTTCGCGCGAAGAATGAACACTGCCATTTCCGCGCGCGTGACGTTGCCCGAGGGGCAGTAGAGCGGAGGGGATGCTGAGCATCCGGCGGTAATTTGATCCGCTGCAAGCTTCTCGATCCAATTGATCGCCCAATAGCCGGCTGGGACATCCGTGAATCTGGAGGATGCGACCGAGGCCGGAGCGAATCCCGAGCCATACTTTGCGCGCAGCAGGAACACGGCCATCTGATCGCGCAGCACCGGTTGGGATGGGCAGAACACGGGCGCCCAAGGCGAGTTATCCCCGCAACCACTCGTGATTCCGGACACGTTGAGTCGTTTGATCTGGTCGTATGCCCAGTAGTCCGGTGGGACATCCGAA
Source organism: Lysobacter claricitrinus (assembly GCF_045866565.1). Classification (NCBI taxonomy): domain Bacteria; kingdom Pseudomonadati; phylum Pseudomonadota; class Gammaproteobacteria; order Lysobacterales; family Lysobacteraceae; genus Lysobacter; species Lysobacter claricitrinus. Next base: position 306,811 of record NZ_BAAFZV010000001.1, read on the forward strand.
AAAACCACGACGCTCGGCGCGAATGTCGCGACAACAGGCATCGTCTGCCGGAGGCTGCGCGCGTTGTCCGCCTGATTGGCCACGCCGCAGGAAAAACCGCCGCACGCGGTAATATCTGGCGACGAGAACACACGGTACCGGTTCTGACCGCTATCGCCGTACGCCATGACGGTATAGAAATTGCCGCTTCCCGCGCCGGTCTTGTAACCAAACGAATAAGGGTAGCGACCGTATTCGCCGGCCTCGAGCGTGCCATTGCTGCCCTTGGCGGTCGCTACATCGTGAGCCGAACCCATGTTATGACCCAACTCGTGGGCTAGCGTTTCATCTCGACAGATGTAACCGTTGCTGGGAAATGTTCCGGGCTCTCCTGTGCCGTTACTGTCGCTTACGACCGACATTCCGAACTCGACGTCGCCGGACGTGATAGCCCGTTGTCCTTGACCGAGAATCCATGCCACGCCACAGCTGCCGTTCTCGGAGTCGTAAAAATTTCTAACCAGCGACACAAGATCCGCGCCGTACTGATTGCGGGCAAGGTGCAACGGCTCAAGCGCCGGGTTGATGTTCGTGGAGCTGCAGCTTGATGGGCCGCACGTGTAGCCAGTCAGGTCGTACAGCGTCTGATCATTGCTAGTGTTATCCGGGTAGTTCACTGGAACTGTCTTTACAAGCCGCACACGCGAGTTGATATTGCTGTTGAGGTAGGCCTGATTCGCGATGTCGACGATGTTGGTAAGACGCGTGTTCGCCTGCGAATCGCCGCCTAGACGCGATGCGAATCCGGTCGTGTATCCGAGCACGAGATCGACCACTGTCGGCGCCGCGATAGGCACGGCTTCGGCAACTGCAGACTGTGTGGTTGTCGAAATTCGCGCGCTAACGAGCGCGCTGGACCGTGGCGGGGACAGCGCATCGGTAATCTGCGGATTGGCGCCCGGAAGCGCCGCCACGACACTCGAATCCGTGGCGATGACATAGCTAACACCGCCCAGAGACGTTATCTTGAGGCTCGGCCCGCCGCCGTCGGGGATGGTGCCGAATACTGCTTTCTCGCCGAAGGTAATAATCGCTTCGGTGCCAGGCTTAGTCCCTGCAGGGCGGCCCACCCACGTCCAGTCGCCATTCGGATGCTCTACGTGATGATCGTAGCGAAGTCGGATCACGTGTCCGTCAGGCGCTTCGATCGACATCGTGCCGCCAATGGCGTTGAGCGCATGCTCCTCGCTTAGGAAGACTTGCTTCCATGTGTAAGCGCGTGTGCGCAGCTCCGCCGCGCCCACCGTGTAGGCGAGCAACTCGCCCCGGTCCGGTAGCGACGCATAGCGCTGCCCTTTGACGACATGACCACGGATCGCCGCGAGCGCCGACGCGGAACCTCCTGCGGAGCGTCCGGCGACGGCGGTGCTAGCCGCCGCGTGCGCCACCTGTCGTGAATCATCCGAGCGGACGCAGCCGGCCAGCAGAATGACCAAGGCGGCGAGAGGCAGAAGCTTGCGCATGACGGAAGCCCTATTGGCGGTAGGCAGCGGCGCTCCCGGAGAGCGCACGTTATGCGCCTACCCTAAGTCTGCCCGCGCACCCCTACAAGGCGATTCCGTCAGCCGCTAAGCGGCCCGACAGCCACACCGGTCCGTTCCGCCAACTCGTCCGCAGAAACGCCGGGGGCCAGTTCCACGAGCTTCAAACCCTGTGGCGTGACGTCCATCACAGCTAGGTCCGTGATGATCCGGTTGACGACGCCGACGCCGGTCAGCGGCAACGTGCACTCGGGCAGGATCTTATGCTCGCCGTTCTTCGCGGTGTGTTCCATCAGCACGACCACGCGCTTGACGCCGGCCACCAGGTCCATCGCGCCGCCCATGCCCTTCACCATCTTGCCGGGCACCATCCAGTTGGCGAGATCGCCCTTATCGGTGACCTGCATCGCGCCGAGAATCGCGAGGTCGATGTGCCCGCCACGGATCATCGCGAACGAGTCGTGGCTGCCGAAGAAGCTCGCGCCCGGTTGCGTGGTGACGGTTTGCTTACCGGCGTTGATGAGGTCTGCGTCGAGTTCGGCTTCGGTCGGGAACGGGCCAATGCCGAGCAGGCCGTTTTCGCTCTGCAACCAGACGTCCATACCGTCGGGAATGTAATTCGCCACCAGCGTCGGCAAGCCGATGCCCAGGTTCACGTATGCGCCATCGCTGAGTTCGCGTGCGGCGCGCTGCGCCATCTCGTCGCGGGTCCAGGCCATCTCAAACTCCTCCCTGGCGCACGGTGCGCTGTTCGATGCGCTTCTCGGGCGTTGCATTGACGACGATGCGGTCGACATAGATGCCGGGCAGGTGCACGTGATCAGGATCGATGTCGCCGATCTCGACGAGCTGCTCCACCTCCGCCACGCACACCTTGCCCGCCATCGCGCAGGCCGGATTGAAATTGCGCGCCGTCTTACGGAACACGAGGTTGCCGGCCTTGTCGGCTTTCCACGCCTTCACCAGCGAAACGTCGGCGTGCAACGCCGTCTCCATCACATACATCTGCCCGTCGAACTCGCGCGTTTCCTTGCCGTCAGCCACCACGGTGCCGTAACCGGTGCGCGTAAAGAACGCCGGAATGCCCGCGCCGCCGGCGCGCAAACGCTCGGCGAGCGTGCCCTGCGGATTGAATTCGAGTTCGAGTTCTCCGGAGAGGAACTGGCGCTCGAACTCCTTGTTCTCACCGACGTACGAGGAAATCATCTTGCGGATCTGCCGCGTCTCCAGGAGCAGGCCGAGGCCGAAGCCGTCGACGCCCGCGTTGTTGGAGATCGCGGTCAGCCCCTTCGCTCCGGAGTCGCGCAGGGCCGCGATCAGCGCTTCGGGAATCCCGCACAGGCCGAACCCGCCCACTGCGAGCGTCTGGTTGTCGGCCACGAGATCGGTGAGCGCCGTCTTCGCGTCGGGGTAGACCTTGCTTCGCGCGGCCATGCGGACACTCCGTGTTCTGGACTTGCGGATTCTAGCGATCGCGCTCCCGAGCCGCACCGTACCTTCGGCCGATGCCGCACCGCGGACGTCGTACGCCGTGGATCAAGAGCGTCCGTAGACGTCCTCGAGCCGCACGATGTCGTCCTCGCCGAGGTAGTGCCCGGACTGCACCTCGATCAGCTCGACAGGTTCCACGCCGTTGTTGCGCAGCCGATGCACGCTGCCGAGTGGGATGAACGTGCTCTCGTTTTCGTGCAGATCGAACACGCGGTCATCGCAGGTCACTTCGGCAACGCCCGACACCACGATCCAGTGCTCGGCACGCTTGTGATGCTTTTGCAAACTCAAGGCAGCGCCCGGCTTGACGACGATCCGCTTTACCTGAAAGCGCTCGCCCATATCGATCGAGTCGTAATTGCCCCATGGCCGGTACACCTTTCGATGGAACAGGTGTTCCTGACGTCCGGCGCTCTTGATCTGGTCGACGACTTTCTTGACGTCCTGCACGCGATCCTTGCGTGCTACCAGCGTGGCGTCAGGCGTGTCGACGATCACCAGATCCTCGACACCGATCGTCGCGATCATGCGGCGCTCCGAGGCTCGAACGAGATTGTTGCGGGTGTCGATCGCCAGTACGTCGCCCTCATGACGATTGCCGTCGGCATCGCGCGGGGCAGCCGCCCACAACGAAGACCACGAACCGATGTCGCTCCAACCGCAACTTACTGGAACGACCGCGGCGCGATCGGTCTTTTCCATGACCGCGTAGTCGATGGAGTCGCTCGGACTCGCAGCAAACGCAACTGGGTCAACGCGCACAAAATCGAGATCGCGCTTTGCGGCGGCGCACGCCTGCTTGCACGTCGCTAGGATCTCGGGGCGCAGTCGGCCCAATTCTTCGAGATAGCGGTCTGCGCGGAACATGAACATCCCCGAGTTCCAAGCGTATTCGCCATCAGCGACGTAACCCTCGGCGGTCGCCAAATCAGGCTTTTCCACGAAACGTTCCACGCTATAGACGTCGCGTGTGATCGCGCTGCCCCGGCGTATGTATCCGTAGCCTGTTTCGGGGTAGTCAGGACGTATGCCGAACGTGACCAACCACCCCTGATCCGCCACGCTGGCGGCCTGTTCGACGGCGGCCCGGAACGCAGCCTCGTCTTCAATCAGGTGGTCTGCCGGCATCACAAGCATGACCGCGTCGGAATCACGGGCGTTGAGATGCAGCGCAGCCACAGCGATCGCCGGGGCCGTATTACGGGCCTCGGGCTCGAGAAGGATGCCGCCGTTGGCAACGTCGATTTCCTGAAGCTGCTCCCCCACCATGAACCGATGGTCCTCGCTGCACACCGTTACCGGCGCCTGCATGCCGTCGAGCCTGCTCGCGCGCAGCACCGTTTCCTGGAATAGCGACCGGTCACCTATGAGGGCGAGGAACTGCTTGGGCTGGTTCTGGCGCGACAGCGGCCAGAGTCGGGAGCCGCTACCGCCGCTCAGGATGACGGGATGGAGCATGGGAGGTCCAACTTCCTTGGCCCTACAGGGTACCCGATCGATTTGGTGTGACTGCTGGACAGAGCGTGGCGATTACAAGGGTCGGCTAGAATTCCGATCCTGGGCCGACCGGCCCGACCGTTACTAGGAATCCGCCCGATGAAAATCCTCGTCGCCTACAAGCGCGTGGTGGACTACAACGTCCGCATCCAGGTCAAGCCCGACGGCAGCGGCGTCGTCACCGAGGGCGTCAAGCTGTCGCCCAACCCGTTCGACGAGATCGCGCTCGAAGAGGCGCTGCGCCTGCGCGACAAGGGCGTCGCGACCGAAGTCGTGGTCGCCACGATCGCCCCGGCCGACGCCCAGCCGCACCTGCGCAACGGCCTCGCGATGGGCGCCAGCCGCGCGATCCATGTGGTGGTCGACGCCGGCACCGACGTGCAGCCCCTCACGGCGGCGCGCGCCCTGCTCAAGCTCGTCGAGCGCGAGCAGCCGGACCTCGTCATCCTCGGCAAGCAGGCGATCGACGACGACGCCAGCCAGACTGGCCAGATGCTGGCCACGCTCTGGGGCCGCCCGCAGGCGACGTTCGCATCGAAGCTAGACGTCGCCGACGGCAAGGCGACCGTGACGCGCGAAGTCGACGCCGGCCTCGAGACGCTGGAAGTCGATCTGCCGGCGGTCGTCACCACCGACCTGCGCCTCAACGAGCCGCGCTTCATCAAGCTGCCGGACATCATGAAAGCCAAGAGCAAGCCGCTCGAGACGCTGCAGTTCACCGAGCTCGGCGTCGATGCGGGTGCGGGACTGAAGACCACGTCCTACGCGCCGCCGGCCAAGCGCTCGAAGGGCATCATGGTCAAGGATGCGGCCGAGCTCGTCGCGACGCTCAAGCAGCGCGGCCTGCTGTAACACCAGGCCAGGCGGCCCGCGCATCGCGCGACCGCCTGACATGTCGGTCCCGGATTGCCGGGACAACGGAATCCGAGGAACTCACGATGTCGAAGGTCCTGATCGTCGCCGAACACCTAGGCGGCCACCTCAATGCGTCGACCGCCAAGTGCGTCACCGCGGCGAAGGCGCTGTCGCCCGAGGCGATCGATGTGCTGGTGCTGGCGGATGATGCGTCAGCCGTCGCGGCCGAAGCTGCGAAGCTCGTTGGCGTCACGCGCGTGTTGGCGGTGTCCAACACCGCGAACGCCAACCCGATCGCCCAGGTACTTGCGCCACAGGTCGCGAAGATCGCCGCGGGCTACACGCACGTGTTTGGCCCGAGCACGACGTTCGGCAAGGATGTGATGCCGTGCGTCGCCGCGCTGCTGAACGCACCGCAGGTGTCGGACGCGATGGCTGTTGAAGGGCCGCGTACGTTCAAGCGCCCCATCTACGCCGGCAACGCGATCGTGACCGTCGAGGTACCGGAAGGCGTGGTTGTCGTCGCGACGATCCGTACTGCGTCGTTCGCGGAAACCGCGCGCGATGGCAATGCGCCGGTCGAAGCGATCACTGTCGACGCCTCGTTGCCGACGCATACACGCTTCGTCGGTCTCGCCGCCGGCTCGAGCGATCGTCCGGACCTGCAGAGCGCCAAACGCGTGGTTTCCGGCGGCCGCGGCGTCGGCTCGGCCGAGAACTTCAAGATCATCTACGACCTCGCCGACAAGCTCGGCGCGGCGGTTGGTGCGTCGCGTGCGGCGGTTGATGCGGGCTACTGCCCGAACGAGATGCAGGTCGGTCAGACGGGTAAGATCATCGCCCCCGAGCTCTACGTCGCAATAGGTATTTCCGGAGCGATCCAGCACCTCACCGGCATCAAGGATGCCGGCACCATCGTCGCGATCAATAAGGATGCCGACGCGGCGATTTTTGAAATCGCAGATATCGGGCTAGTAGGAGATCTGTTTCAGATCCTGCCCGAGCTGGGCGCTTTAATCGCCTAGCTTCGGCGTTTGTTATGCGACAAATCGCAACGCGTCGGCGGCCTATCGGCCGCAAGAGCGAGCGGGGCGCAACCACGCAGACCGCCTCTCATCCCGTACCGTAGCCGATCACTGGCGGGGCCTTGCGACCCTAGCGAGCCCGCTCCTGCGGCAGCGGGCCCAGCGGTTTTCCCGAGCGAGTCATCGATTGGCGCATGGCATCAGGCAACGGCGGGCCGCCATACGAATTGGCCTGCTCTACGTCCCAAGCATGCTGTTCGCGCGCCAACGCCGCGTTGGGCACCGGGGCGCGCGTTCCAGGAGCCAAGTGCTGCGTGGACACGAATCCTTGCCTACCATCGGCGGTGACGCGTGTTGAAGCATTGAGAGGCGGCTGCTCATAGCCACCGTTCGTTTCCATACCAGGCGTGTCGTACACACCGAAATTCTCGTCCGATCTGCGGTAAACGACAACCAGCCCCAAGATCGCCACAGTAACGGCGACCACTTTTAGCACGCTCTTCATTTGCGCCTCCAATTCACCCCCGCGCCGAGTAGGTCACGGGGGCGACGATCAGCTAAGGGGCGTCGGTGTAATAGTCCCACTGCAGGCCCAAAGCGCGAGTAAGGAACGCCGCCATCTGAGCGCGCGTCACCGCCGAATCGGGGCAGTAGTTCCCTCCGCCGCAACCGGCGGTGACTCCGGACTTAGCCAGCTGGCCGATCTCGTTGAAGAACGGGTGGGATGTCGGAACGTCATTGAAGCTCGCACTCGCCGGAGCGGGAGCGATCTGACGCTGCCAAAACACCCATACTCCTCTAAAACGCAGGTTTGCACTTACGGGCATCGCTAGGCGAACCGCGTAGTCCTGGTGCTGTCCGGAGGATATGTAGGTATCAACTACGCCGTTGAAGGTTGGGGCGAAGCCCGTCTGGTTGTACACCTGCGCGCCCGCGGACGTATAAGTCGAATTCGTAAGGCTTGCATACGAGGCTGTGCCCACCGTCCCGCCGTACAGCTGGTAATTGCGATTGACCGTGACGGTCAGATCGTTGGACGCGTCATTGTCATAATAATAGACGGCATAGCTAATGATCTTCGCGCCTTCGGGCAAGCCAAGCGGTGCCTCATACCAATGGCAGTAGGAGCCACCACTTCCCGTTGCCGTGTAGAAGTAGTTGGCGTCGTACGTCAACGGGCAGGCCGGATCGTCAGGCGAGAACATGTAGGCCGGAATGTAGTGCCCTTGCTGCTGCAGGCCATACGATTCTTCCGCCTGGACTACAGGCGCGCCCACCAGCGCGGACGCACATGCGCTAGCCACTACCCACTTTCTGAATGACATAGGATCTCTCCCCTGAAGGGCCCGCGAGGTGCAGGTCCGAAACCGAATGGTAGACTTTCGTCACGGTTTCTTAAGCTCAATTCGACCGTTAAAAATTTGTCTGCCGACGAGCGGGTGGGGACAGGATGAGATTGCAATCGCGGCACACGAGGGCAGCGCTCCGCTGGGTAGCGATACTTGCAGCCGGGGCGATAGCATCCGCATGTTCGGATCGGCATCGAATCGCGCAGGGGATCGATCTTTACGGTTCCGGCCGCGCCAAGGAAGCCGTCGCTGTCTGGCAGCCACTCGCCTCCGCTGGAAACGCCGATGCCGAATTTTTTCTGGCTACCGCGTACGCGGAGGGCAAGGGCGTGGCGCGTGACCCCCTACTTGCAATGGACCTCTATCGCAAGTCGGCGGAAGCCGGTCAAGTGCGCGCGCAATACAATCTCGGCGTGACCTACCTCAAGGGTGACGGAGTACCATCGTCGCCGCGTGAAGCACTGCGGTGGTTGAAGCAGTCCGCTATGGGTGGCTACGCCGACGCGCAGTATGCGCTCGGCCTGTTGTACGGCGACGGGATGGAAGACGTCGCGCAGAATCTCGAGCTCTCGCGAAAGTGGCTGACGAGTGCGGCGGCAAAGAACCATCCGCGTGCGCAGTTTCTTCTCGGACGCTTGTACCTCACGGGTAGCGGCGTAACGCGCGACCGGAAGAAGGCGACATTTTGGTTCGTGCGCGCGGCAAAAAACGGTGAGCCCGACGCCGTGTACCAGCTGGCTGTCATGCGCGACCCCGGGAATCGTATTCCGGGTGGGCGACAAACGTCAGCACTGAGCACGGCCGCGCGATCCGGATTTCCTAAGGCTCAATATGACCTTGCTACGTCTCTCTTGGCCGGCAAGGGCATGGCAAAAGATCTCGCAGCCGGCGCAGATTGGATGTCGAAAGCAGCTGACGCCGGCTACGCGCCGGCGCTATTCGACTACGGCATCATGCTTCGCGACGGCGTCGGACGCATGCGCGACAGCGCCGCGGCAGCCCACTATATCGAGCGATCGGCGAACGCAGGTTACGGTCCGGCGCAATATGAATTCGGTCGTTCATTGCAGTCTTCTCGCGAGGGCGCGCATCAGGCCGAAGCGGTCGAATGGCTGCAGAAGGCTGCAACTCAAGGAAATGCCGAAGCGATGAACGCCGTCGGCTACGCGTATTTCGACGGCGTCGGCGTGCAGCGCAACTTGGCGAACGCACGCGAGTGGTTTGAACGCGCCAGCGCGGCCGGACACGCTGAAGCGACGTACATGCTGGGGACCATGTATGCGAACGGCGAGAGCGTAGCGAAGGATGGCTCGCAGGCCATGAAGCTCTACTGCGCGGCGGCACAGCTAGGTAGCGACCGTGCCCGCGCTATGGTCGCCTCAAAACGCAATGGCGGACTGGCTTGCGAGCAGCGCCTGTAGCCCCATTTTGGAGCCGGCAGTGCGCGGCCAGCTGTGGTTCCGCGCACGCCGGGTTCATAGCCGCAGCTCGGCCTGATGCGCGAGAAACCACGAATAGGTGTCGCGAATTCCTACATCAAGGGACGTCCGCGCGTGCCAGCCAAGCGATGCAAGACGGGTGACATCGAGGAGCTTGCGCGGCGTGCCATCCGGCTTGGATAGATCGTGCGCAATTTTCCCACGGTATCCGACGACTTCGCTTACAAGATTCGCTAGCTCCAAAATACTGACATCGGAGCCCACACCAATGTTCACGGGATCGCTACCGTCGTAGTGGCGCATCAGGTACAGCGTCGCGTCGGCCATATCGTCCACGTGAAGGAACTCACGTCGCGGTGTTCCAGTCCCCCACAGAACGACGCACTCGTCGCCGCGCACATGCGCCTCGTGGAACTTGCGGATGAGCGCGGGCAACACATGCGAACTCTGCAGGTCGAAGTTGTCGCCGGGCCCGTAGAGATTGGTCGGCATCAGCGAGATCGCGTCAAAACCGTATTGCTGCCGGTAGGCCTGGCATTGCTTGATGCCCGCGATCTTCGCAATTGCGTACCACTCGTTCGTTGGCTCGAGCGGACCCGTGAGAAGTGCCTCCTCGCTGATCGGCTGCGGTGCAAGGCGGGGATAGATACACGACGACCCGAGAAACGCCAACTTCCGAACACCGCTGCGCCGGGCAGCGTCGATGACGTTGGACTGGATCATGAGGTTCTCGTGCAGGAATTCCGCTGGACGAGTCGCGTTGGCGTGAATACCGCCGACCTTTGCCGCGGCGAGAAAAACGAAGTCCGGACGCTCGAGATCGAAGAACGCCCGCACCTCCGCCTGTTCGGTAAGGTCCAGCTCTTTCCGGGATCGCACGAGCAAATTCGAATATCCGTCGCGTTCTAGGCGGCGAACGATCGCACTACCGACTAGTCCGCGGTGACCGGCAACAAAAATACGAGCGTCGAGCGGAAGCTCGGTAACCACCGACGTGCTACTCATAGTGATGGTACGCCCGGAAACCGGCCTCCCTCACGAGCGCATCACGTTGAGCCAACGCGAGGTCCTCGCGAACCATTTCGGAAACGAGCTCATCGAACGTGATCTTCGGCGTCCAACCCAGTTTTTCGCGCGCGCGCGTCGGATCACCCAACAGTGTGTCCACCTCGGACGGACGGAAATATCTCGGGTCGACTGCGACGACGCGCTGACCGACGCTCACGGCCGAACCCTCCGGTGCTGCGGCGACCACGCCATATTCATCGACCCCGGCTCCCCGCCACTCAATCGCGATGCCAAGCTCCGCCGCCGCGCGCGAGACAAACTCACGGACAGACACCTGATACCCCGTCGCGATGACGAAATCCTCGGCAACTTCTTGCTGCAACATCAGCCACTGCATTTCCACATAGTCCTTCGCATGGCCCCAGTCGCGCCGCGCGTCGAGGTTGCCTAAATAGAGGCAGCCCTGAAGACCCAGGTGGAGACGCGCGAGCGCACGCGTAATCTTGCGAGTAACAAACGTTTCGCCGCGCAGTGGTGATTCGTGGTTGAACAAAATCCCGTTGCACGCGTACATGCCATACGACTCGCGGTAGTTAACCGTGATCCAATACGCGTACAGCTTGGCGACCGCGTACGGCGAACGCGGGTAGAACGGTGTCGTTTCGCGCTGAGGGATTTCCTGGACCTTGCCGTAGAGCTCGGATGTCGACGCCTGGTAGAACTTCGTCTTCTTTTCGAGCCCCAGGATGCGGATAGCCTCCAGCAAGCGAAGCGTGCCGATGGCATCACTGTTCGCCGTGTACTCGGGACTTTCGAACGAGACCGCCACGTGACTCTGCGCGCCGAGGTTGTATATCTCGTCCGGCTGCACCTGCTGCACGATTCGAATCAGATTCGTCGCATCCGTCAGGTCGCCGTAGTGCAGCACGAACCTGACCGCATCTTCGTGCGGGTCCTGATAGAGATGATCGATGCGATCGGTGTTGAACAGCGAGGATCGCCGCTTGATTCCGTGAACCTCGTAGCCCTTCTCGAGTAGAAGTTCCGCGAGGTATGCACCGTCCTGGCCGGTGACGCCGGTGATGAGAGCGCGCTTCATGCGTGTCAGGTTTTGATGAACGGGCACGGCCCGGAGAGCCCGACAGCCTATCATTCTCGTGGGAAAACGGCGCGCCACAGCGGGTGCCAACAATGGCCAACTCTGGCAACATCTCGGATCCGCCCGGAAATGGCCGTCCCAGTATGTCGCTCGAGACTCTCGCCGCTGAATATGCGGCCCGTTACGGCGTCGCCGCCGGATTCTGCGAACGCTACCTGCGGGATCGATACGTTGATCGCGTCGGACTTGATCCGACGGATTTCGACGCGTCGCTGGGTCCGACCGAAAAGCTTTACCTCGAGTACGCGTTCGCGACGAACCAACGTGGCGCAGCAGCGTTGGCGCGCCATCCGCGCGATGAAGGTGCGCCGCGGCGGGTGCTCGATATCGGATGCGGATACGGCGGAACGGTACGAGCGTTTGCAGACGCGGGTGACGTAGCGCTCGGACTCGAGATCGACCCGCAACTTGCCGAGTACGCAGCGCTGAACGTGGAGGATCTTCCAGGCGCCGAGGTGCGCTGTGCAGACGTCATGGCGGCGGACCCGACCACGCTCGGTGAGTTCGACCTGATCTTCTGCAGCGACGTGATAGAGCACGTGAGCGACCCGGACACGCTCCTTCGCGCCGTGCCGCGCCTTCTCGCGCCAGGGGGCACGTTTGTCATGCACGTCCCCAACAAGGACAGCATCCACCAGGTTCTTTCTGACGAGCACTTCTGCCTGTTTGGCTTCACGTTGCTGGGACGTCAGGAAGGCCGTGAGCTCAAGCGCCAACGCCAGAAATGGGATGACCCCTATCACCATATGGGGCAACTTCTCCCGCTGCCGTACTACGAAAGCCGGCTTCGTGAGACGGGACTGGAAGTTGGTACTGAGGTCGCTCACTGGATCGCGAAGCGCGAGGGCGCGCTGGAACGACTTGGAGAAGCATTGAAAAAAATGGAAGAGGTCCAATCGGACTCGACATTGTCGTGGTTCACAAAACGGGCTCTGGCTGAGGCCTTTGCGCGGTACGTGAACGAGTTTATGACGGCATGGTGCGAGGCAAATTTCTCAGGCGACGAGCGCGCATTCGCACGCCGCTTTGTGGCGCCTACCTGGACTGTTTCGGCAATGAGAGTCGCTTGACCGCGGGCAAGAACACCCGCTTTAAGTCCGGCCACATTGACTGGGCGATACCAGAGGACGTCCAAGCATGCTGCAAAACGAACTACCCACGTCCGGTGTAACGGTCGAACAACACAACGTCGAGATCGCCGAAAATCTGCGCGCATGGGAGCGCAAGCCGTTACTGCGTCGCATCTACCGCGACATGCATTTGTCTATCGCGGCGAAATGTGCGCATGTTCCCGGGATTGCGGCGGAGCTCGGATCGGGCATCGGCAACATCCGCGAAGTGCTGCCCGGTTGTCTGCGGACGGATCTCTTCCCTAACCCGTGGCTCGACCAGACTGAAAACGCATACACGTTATCGTTTGACGATGAGAGCGTCGCCAATCTAATCCTCTTCGACGTATTCCATCACCTTCGATACCCTGGAAACGCGCTTCGCGAATTCCATCGCGTGCTCGCTCCCGGCGGTCGTGTGTTGGTATTCGAGCCAGCGATGAGCGCTCTCGGCCGTCTTGTATTTGGCGTTTTCCATCATGAGCCGATCGCGCTCAAGCAGCCGATTGCTTGGAACGCGCCTGAACATTGGTCTCCGGCCAACGTGGACTATTACGCAGCGCAAGGCAATGCGTCTCGCCTATTTCGTCGGGTCGGGGCGACGTTTGAAAAACTGCACGTTCAATCGATCAGCCGCTCTGCCCTTTTCTCGTATGTCGCGTCCGGCGGCTATTCCAAGCCACAGCTTTATCCGGAGTCCGCCTACGGCATAATGCGCCGCCTTGATCGGATCCTGGACACCTGCCCGGCGCTCTTCGCCACGCGGATGCTAGTCGTGCTTGAAAAGAAGGCGGCTATGGCGTCGGCTCTCTGAGCCGAACCCGCGTTGTAGCCGCCTCGCCCCACGCCGGGCCCGCATCCGGCCGTACCGCTTGGATGCGGAAAATGATTTCCGTGTCGCGCGTCGCCGACAGCGACAGTGGCGTCTCCCACCAGCCGGCGCCCGCTTCAGCCGAGATGTCGTGCGAAAGCACGTTATTGCCACCGATGCGGACCTCTTGGCGCAAACGGTCCGGGAAACCTCCGGGCGCGTATGCGTCTTCGACGCCGAGAAGTATCGAAGCATCTGCGCCGCCAGCGGCGCGTACCAAGCAGCGCACTTCTGCACGCTCGCCGGGTGCCGGGTCCGGATGTGCGACCTTGAAGCGAAATGTAGACGCCGCGCTGTCGACCAGTACTCCGGAAGCGAGCGAGCAACTCGCGCGCGCGTGCTCCAGTCGCAGTAGGAATGTATCGATGTGCATCGCAGGGTCGGCTGCCTTCACTGCAGCTTCCCACCGCGGTAGCACATGCACCACCGCGAACACGGCTGTCGCGGAAACCGCCGCAGCGGTCAACGCCCACGCCCGCGACACCTTCGCATGCGCGACATCCACAGCAGCCAGGCCTACGGCAAGCGCCTCAAGGGTGTTCGCGACCAGCATGAAACGCGCCTGCGTGGCGAACAGGACGTGCAGTGCCGCCTTCAGCGCAATCGCCGCGGCGATTGCGAGAACGGCTCGGTTGCGCGTTCTGACCGCGACCGCGACTGCAGCGAAAAACGCAGCGTGAAGCAGACAGAGACCGGCGAGGACCCACGGCCCGAGACGCTGCGCGAGCAAAAGCGCATCAGCTCGGCGGCTGGGCTTTTGTGCCTCGTCCAAGAGTGACCAGTAGACGAGGGTGCCGTCAGCGTTCACGGACGACGCAAACAGGGCACCGACGCGCCGTTGCAAATGAAAACCAGGTCGACGCTTGATCTCGTTCCACGCCATCGGCCCAGCCACCGCCATCAACTTCTGCGTGTCATCCTGCAACTCCGGGTGCTTCGCGGCCACGAATGCGTCGTATTGCAGCCAACCAAACCCGGCGCCAGGCATATACGAGCCGAGCATCGCGGCGCCACCGTGTGCGGTCGTCAACGCAAACCGGTCGGTTGCTGCGTGCCGTTGCCACGCGACTAGAGAAAGAAGAATGGCACCTATCCCACCGAATACGTACGCTCGCCGACGCCATTCGCGAGGCTCGCCCCAAGGAAAGACAGCGAGCAGAACCAGAGGAAATGCGGCGAGCCACATTTCCTGGCGAATGTATCCGGACAGTACCCACAGTACCGAAGCGGAAGCCGCAAAGCCGCGCTTCGCGCCAAATGCGTTTCGAACACCGATGCAAGCGAGCGCGAGGACGGGCAACTGCACCCAGTTGTCCTGGGCCACGACCCCCGAGAAGATGACTTGCGCCGGTTGGAGAGCGATTAGCGCCGCGACGAGCACCCGAGCCCACGTCGGGACTACACCGCGCAATACCACCAAGGGCAGCAACGGTAACGCCGACATCAGTAGCATCGTTGCAGTGCGCGCTACAGCAACTGGGTCACCCGGTACGACGCGGAGGATGACCCCCAGGAGCGTCGATGTTCCCGGGCTCAGCAGCAGCCAATGCCACGTGGGCGCGCCGAAGTCGCGCGACAGCATCGTCGCAAAATCGACCACACGCAGAAAATCGGACACAGGAATCGTCGGATAGCGCAACATCAAAGTAGCGCGCAGGGCCAAACCAAGAGCGACGACTACGCCGCCCACGCATGTCCACAACGTTTCGATTCTCGAGTTGTCGGCCATCGCTGATCTCACGTGAATTTCAAACGGCGGCTCGAGAACACGAGCATTGCCAGTAGCAGCGCGCCGTGCCGCCAACGCGAAATGTTGGTCGTCCCGTAAGTACGCTCGCGATAAGTGATCGGAACTTCGATCACGCGTAGCCCCATTCGCGAAGCTCCGAAGATCAGATCGAAGTCACCGAACGGATCGAACTCGCCGAAATACGCGCGATTGGCCGCCAGTCGAAGGTAGTTTTCCCTCGTGAGGACCTTGGTACCGCAAAGTGTGTCCTTGAAGCGCTGACCCAGGACAAACGAAAAGGCTGCAGCGAAGAAATGGTTCCCCAGGATGTTGAGAAAGCGCATCGCTTCTTTCTCCATGGGGTAAACGAGTCGCGAGCCGTTAATGAACTCGCCCTTTCCGGATGCGATGGCGTCGTAAAACTTCGGGAGATCTTCGGGCGGCACGGTGAGGTCGGCGTCGAGGATCATCAGGATCTCGCACGTTGCCATGCCGTATCCCTTGCGCACCGCGTCGCCTTTGCCTTTTCCGGCTTGCTGGCCTACGAGTATTCGCCGTTCGGGATTGGCCGCTTGCGCCGTCAAAATGCGCTGCCAGGTGTCGTCGGTCGAATTGCCTTCAATGAAGATGAGTTCGTCGTTCGGCCCCATCTGCGGAACGCGACGAACGATATCGTCGATATTGCCCGCTTCGTTTCGTGCGGGAACCACGACAGACACGGACGGAAGCTCCTGCAGAGCTCCAACAGGGCGCGGGCGAGCAACGAACAGGTTCACCAGCGTTAACGCGCGGATGCCGGGCAGCGGCGCCAGATAGCGATTTACGAGATCGGATATCAGAGGAATCCAAACGGGTATCAGCACGCGCTCGTCCTTGCGCACAAGCTCGAAATCCGTAAGACGAAAGAAGTTCTCGAGGTCGGTGTCGTCCAACCAATTCGACTCGAGCGTCTTGCGACGCAAACCCAGCGCCGTCGCGAGCGAAATGAACGGACGCCACAAGGCGCTGTAGGTTACGACGACGAGACGCGTGCGCGGATTCAGACGTTCGCGAAGACGCCCGAGATATGCCTGAACGTCCTTTTCGTAGTGGAGGTTGCCATTCAGTACCGCGTAATCGAGCGTCGCTGCATCTACGCCGTCGAGCGATTGCGAGACGCGTGCGATGTGGGACAGCGCGTTGCCGAGGTCGTCGGACATCGCGTCGATCTCCACGACGTTATCGGACGGGCGGGCATACATGCCGACGTAGCGTCCCAGCAATCGATACAGATACTTCCTCACGCGCGTCTCCCCTCAGCTTTTTTCGAACGATCGCCCGCGGCGATCAAAGATCTTGCAGCGACGTCCCGTCCGCGACCTGATACCGACCTACGAGCCACGTGAAGGCTCCCGGTAGCGTGGCCAGCGCGCTACCGAAACCAAACAGGATCGAGATCGCGAGCGCGGTCGCCTTCGGCACGCCGAGAACGGAAAGACCTAGGACCATCGCGCCTTCCCGAACACCCCATCCATTGACGGAGATCGGCAACATCGAAGCGAATACCGCCATCGAAACCACGGCTAGTACATCGACATAGCTGACCCGCATGCCCAGAGCCTCGGCGATCAATGTAACGGCTCCGTTTCCGGACAGGTAGATCGCGGCGCTCACGACGAACGCGATCAGGACGTGGCGGGACAGAAGGCTTCCGCGTACTGCGAAGACGAGCTCGATCAGCTTTCGCCGCTTGCCGTGCCCAGCGAGATCGCGCAACCAATTCAAGTGGCGCAGTCCCCACATGCAACCCAAGCCGCCGACAGCGCCGATGATCAGGGCCACGGCGAATAGCCGCAGCACGTGGGGAAGCAACGACCAGATGTGGGGAAGCCCCGCAGCCATCACGGCCACCACAGTCAACACGCCAACAAGGCGATCCAACAACAAGGACTGAAGCGCCGCGCCCAGCCTCGCCTGCCGATGCAGGACGAAACCGAGTCTAACGGCGTCTGTGCCAACCCCGGCGGGAAGAAATTGGCCAGCGAACGTTCCGGCATAGGTCGCCCGCATGAAGAATCCCAAGGGAAGCTCCATCCCGGAGGCGCGCGCGCACCGGCTCCACCGCCACGCTGACAGCGGCACGGTCGGCAGGACGACCAGGAATGCCGCAGCCAAGAGCGCGCGGTTTGCTCCTCGCACCGTCGCACCAACAGCGCGCCAGTCGGCCCACCACGCCAACGCGACCACGAGGCCCGCCGACAACGCCAGCTTGCCGAGCGCAATCACGACGCGGCGCCAGCGCGGCGCCTGCGCGCGATGTGGTGACGGCGAACTCACGTCGCCACCGGGTCTACGTCAGCGGCCGATTCGCACACGCACAGATCGCGCTTCAGAATGCGCACAATCCGCTCCGACGCATGGCCGTCGCCGTACGGCGACACGCCACGTGCCATCGCGCGATACGCGTCGGCATCGGTCAGCAACGATGAAGCCGCTTGCACAATGTCATCCGCATTCAGCCCCACAAGCCGCACCACACCTTCACGCACCGCCTCGGGCCGTTCGGTCTCGCGTCGCAGCACCAGCACGGGCTTGCCCAGCGCCGGGGCCTCTTCCTGCACCCCACCGGAGTCGGAAAGAATCAGAGTGGCGCGCTGCATGGCCGCGACGAACGGTAGATAGTCCAACGGCTCGCAAAGCGTGATACCTGGGCGGTCGCGCAACATCGCGTCCGTGACGCGGCGAACATTGGGGTTGGGATGGACGGGAAACAGAATCTCGACATCAGGATGCGCGTCCACGAGTCGGAGCAGCGCCACGCAGATCTCCTCCAGCGGAGCACCAAAGTTCTCACGTCGATGCGCGGTGACGAGCACTACACGCTTTCCGTCCGGAATCGGAACGCCAATTTCGTTGGGACGGGATGCGACCTGCTTGAGCGCATCAATCACGGTGTTACCCGTGACAGCGATAGCGTCCGCGGCGACGCCTTCGCGCTCAAGATTTTCGCGCGCGGAGTTCGTCGGCGCAAAGTGCCATCGCGCGAGACGACCGGCAAGCACGCGGTTCATCTCTTCTGGAAAAGGATTGCGTAGATCGCCCGTGCGAAGCCCAGCTTCAACGTGACCCACCGGAATACCATGATGGAAAGCTGCAAGCGCCACTGTCATAACAGTAGTGGTATCGCCCTGCACCAGAACTGCATCGTAGCGACGCTGCACCAGCACTTCATCGATCCGCGCGAGTATCCGGGCACTCAACTGGTTGAGCGACTGATTCGGGCGCATGAGATCAAGGTCGACGTCGGGCACGATGCTAAAGGCCGAAAGAACCTGATCGAGCATCTGTCGGTGCTGCGCCGTTGCAAGCACCGTGACGTCCGCCCATGGTTGCTCCCGAAGGGCCAGGATGAGGGGTGCCATCTTGATGGCTTCGGGGCGTGTGCCGACTACCGCGAGAATTTTCTTGGACTTCATGCTGCAACCGTCTTCTCACACGAATCTTCGAGTAGGACGCGCCAGTCCTCCAGAAAAGCGGAGGTGTCAAAGCGTTTTGCGGTGGTAGTCATGCGCGCGGAGGCTTCGTCGTAGCCTTCGAAAAGCGCCTGCAGCTTTCGCGCGCCGCCGGAGGCGTCATTGAGATCGTAAAGATGCCGCTCGTCGCCACCCACGAGCTCCATGTGTTCCGGCAGTCTGGATAGCAGGACAGGAACCCCGGCGGCGATGCTTTCGGCCGCTGCCAAACCGAACGATTCGCCCCACGAAGGTGACACCATGATCCCGCGCGCCCGTCGCCAGGCGGCAAGAAAATCGCCGGTATTCAGGAAGTCGAGCGGCGGCATCTGAAACGCCCGGCCACGGAGGCCCGCGCCCTCAATGCGCTCGCGCATGCCATAACCAGCCAACTCGGGGCCGAGGAAGACGGCTGCACATCGTTCGGTGCCGAGCTTGTCATGCTCCTGAACGAGATCGAGAAGGCCCTGCGGATTCTTCAGCTCGTCAAGCCGGCCGAAATAGAGAGCAGCTTGAGGGCGCCACGCCGGCAGCATGACGCGCCCCGAATCCGGACGCGGCGACACGCAGTTCCGCAACAACTTCAAGCGAGCATCGAGTGCAGGGCGCTCCGCCACGACGGTTCGGCGGAACGTTTCGGATGGAACGACGACACGGTGGACAATCGGGGCCAGCGCATCAAGGTAAACGCGATTCTGCGCGTACGGTGTGTGGCACTCGATGATCCATCGCGTCGTCGGCCGTTCGCTCTCGCTGATGAGTTCCGGCGAATCGATGACGAATACCGCGTCATATCTGCTCGCTTCAAGCTGATCGACGATGTTTAGTTGACCGTCCAGGCCGAGCGTTGAAATCGCGCGCCGGAACGGCGACAGCCCGCCGGCGTCGGCTCCGTAGTAAACATCGACCGAGACGTCAAGCCCCGCGTCCCGAAAGGCCTGCGCGCGATTGAGAAATACTCGCTCGACCCCGCCGTAGGTCGCCCATCGATATGCAAAACAAACCCTAACGGACATAGATGTCCCTCACGCTTGCCTGGCTCGACAGCTCCGTTAGGCGGTCAAAGCGCGCCTGCCACGTTGTCGAGCCGAGAAACGCTTCGAGCTCTTCCTCGCTGGACGCCGAGTCGGCAAGTTCGATACAGGCCGAGGACAGCGCATCCGCGCCTTCGACGACCCGGACACCGGGATAGTCACGCAGATGGGGGATGCCGGTGCAAACCACTGGCAGACCAAAATAGAGGTATTCATACACCTTGATCGGGTCGATCGCCTCAGCCAGCAAGCCAGGCCGGAACGGCGCGATCGCCACGCTCCATGCATTTGCGAACTGCCACAGATCCTTGGGCGGCACCTTGCCGACCATACGAACGTTTTCGAGCTGCTCGACCTCCTGCCGCACCCACGCCGGCTCGCCGTAACCGATGAATTCGAAGTCGAATTGCGGGAGCAGTCGCGCCGTCTCGAGCACTACTTGCCAGTCGAACCAAGCGTCCGTGAGGTGCCCGAAGTAGCCGACACAGCGTCGAACCGCACCGTCACGGGTACGACGAGCAGCGAACCTATTTTCCACCCCTAGCACTTCGGGCGTATAGCCGTTACCGATGACAGCGATATCGCGCCGCAGACCAGCGAATCGATCGGCAAGAGCAGGAGACACGGCCGCCACTACATCAGCGGCGAGCACCATTTCGGCCTCGGCCGCACCGTCGTACCAAGGCGCTTGCCCGACTTCATGAAACCCGCGCCAGTCGTCGAGGATGTCGTACACGATGCTAAAACCTCTCGCCCGCGCAACGGTGTGGAGGCTGACGAGTTCCGGGGCGGGAAGCGTGAAAACGAAGAGCGAGTCGCGGTCGGAACGAACATCAACTTGCTCCAGTCGATCCAGAAGAGAATACAGATCGACCTGCACTACGCCGGGATACACCTCTTGGTTCGACCTCTGCAGTCGCTCTTCTCGACTCCACTGCCACGCCGCAAAAATCACGCAGTAGCCGCGCGACGCTAGATATTTGGCGAGGTTGATCGGTCGCTGATTGACCAGCTCATCAAACTCGAATGCGGAAGGCACGATGGCGACCCGAACAGCGTCGTTCGCAAGCGCGGGCCAATCGAAATGCGATGGTGTGCCAAACGAATCGACAGGCCGAGTAGGCAGGCGGCGCGTGTGTCCGATAATCTTTCGGAGTGCGCTCGGCATGGACCAATACATCGAGCGAAGTGCGGAAGCCGCCAATTTCCTCCGCGCATCACCCCGTAGAACGAGAAGGCCACGCAAGACTCGAATCGGATGCGTGGCGCGCCACGACAAGCTCGACACTATCGTCTTGAGTTCACTAGTTACACCCGCCAGGTCTCGCTGCGCGACCAATAGACCATAAGACGCGGTCGCAGCCTCGGCCCGCGCCGCAGCAAGACGATCGACCAACACGTCGCGCGCAGCAGCCAACTCCTCCAACGCCACACCGCCAGCGGCTACCAAGCGGCGTTCTTGATCGAGGTGGTCGCTAAGCGCGCGCGCGTTCTGCTGCTCGGTTGCGAGTTCGAACTGCAATTGGGCGAGTTCCTCCCGAGCCTCCGAGAGGTCGCGCTCGACCGTCGCCAGGCGCTCACATTCAAGCCGATCATGTTCGGCCCTAGGTCGGAGATCCTGATACGCCAACGCTATCGGCGCCAAACGTTCGAGCTCGATCCGGTCACCTTCCACCTGCGAGCGCAACTGGTGAACGAGTTTATCGGCGACGCCAAGTTTGCCGTGCAATTCTGCCAGCTGCCCGCCTTGTTGCTCGCACATCTCACGAAGAGCCGCTATACGCCCTTCACGCTCGGAAACCAGTTGATTCGCTTCATCCGTCGACCAAGTATTGATCCAGTCAAACTGATTCTCGCGCCAATGTTGCGCGCGGGTTGCACCTCGCACCTCGTTGATCGCGCGATGCAACACGGCGCGATGCACAAGTGCAGTCTCCTCAAGCGTCCGCACGCGCTCTGGGTCGACCGTGTGCTTCGCAACCAAAAGGTGTCGAACCTTTTCAGCCCAAACGTGAGGCGCGGCATCAAGCTTTAAACGAACATGATCGGCCAACCCCGCCATCTGCGAGGTCACGACCATCTTCTCGTCGTATTCCAGACACAACAAAGGTTTTTGCAAACGCAATGCGAGAATCTGAGCATGAAGCCGCATGCAAATAAGCGCGTCACAAGAAGCGAGTTGCGACCACGCATCATCAGGCCGGCGAATCCGCACCGTTTCGTGCAGAAATTCGGGCAAAGCGGCCTGCAGGCGTTCCATGACGAGACAGTCAGCTTCGAAGCCCTCAGTCGCCTGAAAGCCGAGCCAGACGAGCGTGGTGGACGCAGGATCAACTGAGCAACGAATTGCGTTGGACAGCGAGTGCTCCCAGCTCGCTGGCGCCCAAGGCCGGACAGCAATCCCTAGACGACTACGAAGACCGGAAGATGGCGCTGTCACGAAATCTGGGATCGGGTTTGCCCACACAGGATCCGCACCGACATCGACCCGCCGCTCCACACCGATCGTGCGAACGAGCGCGGCCGACTCGTCGTCCCGCACGCTTACAGCCAGCGCGCGCTCGACGACGTGCCTAACAATCTCGCGGGGACCGTCACCCTCCAACGGGCCGATGCCATTCGCCCAGACGATATAGGGAACACCGAGCTGCTCCGCCATCAGGGCGGGGCGAGCGTATGCCGCAATGTCCCCAGAGTTGAAGCGAAAGAGCCCCGGCACGGTAAAGGAATGGTGTGTCTGGAATAAGCCGCCTCCGCCGATGACAACCAGATCGCAGCTCGCCATCCGTTGCGCGATGGCAGGAAGGTCCCGCGCGTTGACCGCGTCCAAGCCGTGGGTGTGGCGCGTGTGCTCAGGGTTTACGCTAGCTACGCAGACTTCGCCGCCGACCTCCGAGGCCCACCGCGCAATCGTTGCAAGCAGCAGCTCGTCGCCGACGTTTCCGGCGCCATACCATCCGTGCACGAACAGACGGACCGTAGCGGTCATTCGCGGACCCCGTCTGCAATTGCGCGTCGGCCAAAGCTCGGCTGCGGCGCCAGCCAGCCGTCACCCGAATGAGGCGGCACCAGCACGTCGAAATGACCCGCGTAGCCGACTCGGTGACTCCTTCGATATTCGCCGTTCACTATTTCGCCGACCCCTACCGCTACAACGTAGCGGCTTCCGCCAAAGTCAGCGCGCAAGGTCCATTCGACCTCGCATAGCCCAGCTTCGATCGGCGCGACCTCAAACCCAGTCGATTGCGTCGTCGCGCTCCACAGAGAAATTCCATCGACACTCGATATCTGCATCCCAAAGCACGGGTAAGCGATGTCGCGATTGGCCAGCATTCGTAGACGGATCTTGAATTCGGTGCCGTGCATTACCGCACTGCAAGGGTTCCCGAGCGCATCGACGAACGTGATCGTTTGAACGACGAGCGCCGCGTCCTGCTTGTCGTCTCCACCAGAGGCAATCGGTTCGCAAGCGCCGCCGTCACGACACGCGGACTCGATGACGTCTGCTTCGGCAAGCTCGGGGACAGCTACATCACCGCCTTCGTCCAGGACCAGATCGTCCGCATATGCCTTCACTACGTCGCGGCACGGCCCATCCAGAACGAGGCGACCTCGCTTCAGGAACAGCCCGCGGTCGCAATATTCGATCAGTGCGTTGGTCGAATGTGTAACCAAGAGAATTGAGACACCACGCTTCTGCAACGCGCGAATCCGATCCAAACACTTCTGCTGAAACGCGACGTCGCCAACGGCAAGCGCCTCATCTACAACGAGAATGTCCGGATCGACGTGAATCGCGGTTGCGAATGCCAACCGAACAACCATGCCACTGGAATAGGTCTTGATGGGTTGATCGAGGAAGTCTCCTATATCGGCAAACCTGACGATATCGTCGAACACGGCGTCGATCTCGCGTGCAGCCAGACCAAGAATCGCCGCATTGAGATAGACATTTTCACGGCCGCTGAATTCGGGATTGAAGCCCGACCCGAGTTCGAGCAACGCGGCAATGCGGCCGCGCGTACGCACGGTGCCCGATGTGGGGGATAGCGTGCCGCACAGTATCTGCAAAAGAGTGGATTTCCCCGAGCCGTTACGGCCGATGATTCCCACTGTTTCTCCCCGTTTGACCTCAAACGAGACGCCCTGCAAAGCCTCGAACGGGTGGTAATAGCGACGCGCGGAAAGTCCCAGCAGTTTTCGCACGCGCGGCAGAATGAACTGCTTGAGGCGATCGTGTGGCTTGGGGAAAAGGAGATACGACTTTCGCACTCGCTCAACCGAGATAACGGTGTCAGAGCACATCTGCGAAGCCCCGTCGAGTCGCTCGGAACCACGCCAGACCCGCCCATGCCACGAGCAAGCCAATAGCAACGCTGACTAGCCAACGTTGAACATCCAAGCCCGCTCCGGCCACCAGGACCGCGCGCGCCTGCTCAATGACATCAGTCAGGGGGTTGAGGTGCATCAATGTCTGAAGGTGGGTGGGTAGCACGCCCACCGAGTAAAAAACGGGGGACAAGAAGAGCAAGACGGTGGTAACGATACCGACCACCTGAGCAACGTCCCGCACATAAACACCAAGCGAAGCCAAAAACCAGCTGACGCCAAGAGTGAAAAGTATTAGGGGAAGCAATACGAGTGGCAGAAGCAGTCCGGTAACGGGCGGCAGACCGAAATAGAGCAAATGGAATACGTACCAGACGGACAGGCTAACTGCCGCGTGGAACAGCGCCGATAGCATTGATACGATCGGCAGCACTTCCAAGGGGAAGACGACCTTCTTAACGTAATTCACGTTACCGAGGACTAGGTTTGGCGCGCGGTTTATGCATTCGGAAAACACACTGAATACGACCAAGCCAGTGAAGAGCATCAACGCGAATTCAACGCGGTTTCCGGATCCGCCTGGCCACCTCGATTTGAACACGACGGAAAACACGAACGTGTAGACCGCGAGCATCAATAGCGGATGCAGGAACGACCACATAACACCCATGACCGATCCGCGATAACGACCGATCACCTCGCGCCGAGTGAGCGCGACGATGAGTTCTCGGCTTTGGAGCCAGCCGCGAGCAGGGCCGGCCAAACGTGACGCGTCTAGAAATTGCATAGGGTACGGATCGACTCAACCACGATGCGCGAGCGCTGATTGCACGTCGGACCTGAGGTCCGCCGCGTCTTCCACGCCCACACTCAACCGCACGAGGTTGTCCAACAACCCCAGCTGCGCCCGCCGTTCCGGCGGCACGGATGCATGCGTCATGATCGCCGGATGGTTGACGAGGCTTTCGACGCCACCAAGTGACTCCGCCAGCGCGAACAACTCCGTGCGTTCGCAGAAACGCTTTGCGGCATCGAGCCCGCCCTTCACGAAAATCGTCACCATCCCGCCAAAGCCATCCATCTGGCGCTTCGCGAGTTCGTGCTGCGGGTGCGACGCAAGGCCCGGATAGATCACGCGCTCGATCGCAGGATGCGACTGCAGCCACTCCGCCAGCGCCATGGCGTTCTCGCAATGCGCCTTCATGCGCAGGTGGAGCGTCTTGAGGCCACGCAATGCGAGGAAGCTGTCGAAAGGCCCCTGCACGCCACCGACGGCGTTCTGCAGGAACGCCATCTGCTCGGCGAGCTCGGTGTCGTCGCCCACCACCGCCATGCCGCCGACGATGTCGGAGTGCCCGTTGAGGTACTTCGTCGCGGAATGCATGACGATGTGCGCCCCGAGCGAGAGCGGGCGCTGCAGCATCGGCGAGCAGAACGTGTTGTCGACGACGACGATCAGGCCGCGCTTGCGGGCAATGGTCGCGATCTTTTCGATGTCGACCAGCTTGAGCAGCGGGTTGGTCGGCGTCTCGATCCACACCATGCGTGTTTCGGGGCGGATCGCTGCCTCGAACACGGCAGGATCGGTGAGGTCGACCCAGCTGAAGTCGAGCGCCGCGCTGCGACGACGCACGCGTTCGAACAGGCGATACGTACCGCCGTAGACGTCGTCCATGGCGATGACGTGGCTGCCGGCATCCAGCAGCTCAAGGATCGTCGACGTCGCAGCCAGGCCGGAGGCGAACGCGAACCCGCGGGTGCCGCCTTCGAGCGCGGCAACGCAGCGCTCGTAGGCGAAACGCGTCGGGTTGTGGCTGCGCGAATACTCGAAGCCCTGGTGCTCGCCCGGGCTGCTCTGCACGTAGGTCGACGTCGCGTAGATCGGCGTCATCACGGCGCCGGTGCTCGGGTCGGGCGACTGGCCCGCGTGAATGGCGAGCGTGCCCAGTCCAGGCGTGGAGCGGTCGTTGTGCATGCGGTCGCGAGGTCCTTACGGCGACCGACGATTCTACCACCGCCGGTTTGGCGCCCAACGGCGCCGTTCAGGCGACGAAGGTGGTCAGCGCGTGGCGCGTGCCCTGCGTGATCGGCGTCACCTCGTGGAGCAGCGAGCACGAGAAGACCAGGGCCGCGCCGGTCGCCGGGCTGTACGGCGCCGGGCCGAATTCAGGAAAGCGGAACTCTCCGCCCGAGTAGGCACCGGCGTCGAGGTTTACCGATATCGCGAAGCGCCGGTACGCGACATCGGGCGTGTCGTTGTCCCGATGGGCGTGGAAGTAGCCCGCGCCTTCCGCATAGGCGAGCAGCTTGAACGGATCGCGCCGCGCCACCTGGAACTGGAATACGCGCGCGATTTCCGGAACCACGCGGCGCAGCAGACGGGCCTGGACGGCCGCCTCCAGCGCCGGATCGCGGATCGGGCTTTCCCGGCGCGCCTTGATGTCGGGCGCCAGATGCGGCGTCCGGACGCCGTTCTCGATCACGAGCACGTGTGATGAATCGCCGCCCTCGCAGTCGCGTTCGAAATGCTCGATGAG
The DNA here is from genome assembly GCF_045866565.1 of Lysobacter claricitrinus. Lineage (NCBI taxonomy): Bacteria > Pseudomonadati > Pseudomonadota > Gammaproteobacteria > Lysobacterales > Lysobacteraceae > Lysobacter > Lysobacter claricitrinus. The sequence goes on from NZ_BAAFZV010000001.1 coordinate 333,254, forward strand.
CGCGACGCACAACTCCGGTTCAAGCACACGCGGCAACTGCAGGACAGGCGCGTTCGGTGTCGCGGGATGCTCATCTTGACGAGCTGCGTGCCCACCCCCGGCGTGAGGGCCGATGACACGCAAGTTGGCGTCGACGTCGAAGATCGTCGTCGCAAACAGCGCGCACCAGTCGGAGTCGGCCGCGGCGAGACGCCACCCGTCAGGCACCTCGCCGCGAACGTTCACCGCGAGAGCGTCCGCAGCCGGTGCAACGGCGAGACCGCGCAACGCCTCAGCCTCGATGCCCACCGCCAGCACCATGGCCCGGCCACCGAACACCTTGTGCAGCCTGACGCGTTCGCCGTCCCCGAACCGCAACCACACGTCCGGCAGGCGATCACCGGGCTGCGCGGTCGGCGGCAGCGCGAACGACGTCACTGCACGCGGCGACGCAGGTAGTTCAGCAGGTCGATGCGAGTGATCAGGCCGAGGAAACGCGGCCCGTCGGAAATGATCGCGACATGCCCGCGGTCGAACACGGGCAGCAGCGATTCGATCGGGGAACGCACGTCGATCTTGTCGAGCTTGCTGACCATCGCGGTCGACACCGGATCACGGAAGCGTTGCTCGTCGCCATACACATGCAGCAGCACGTCGGATTCGTCGACGATGCCGACGAGCTCGTCGCCATCCATCACGGGCAGCTGCGAGACGTCGTACAGCTTCATGCGCTGGTAGGCAGTGACGAGCAGATCCTTGGGGCCGACGACGACCGTGTCGCGCTGCGAGAACGGACGCAGGATGAGGTCGCGCAGGTCGCCGTGCTGCTCACGCTGGATGAAGCCGTTGTCGAGCATCCAGTAGTCGTTGTACATCTTCGACAGGTACTTGTTGCCGGTGTCGCAGACGAACACCAGCACCTTTTTCGGCGTTGTCTGTTCGCGGCAGTACTTGAGCGCGGCGGCGAGCAGCGTGCCGGTCGACGAACCGCCCAGAATCCCCTCTTTTTCCAGCAGTTCGCGAGCGGTGAGGAAGCTCTCGCGATCCGAAATCGCGTACGCCTTCCTGACGCGGGTGAAGTCGGAAATCGGCGGCAGGAAATCCTCGCCGATGCCTTCCACCATCCAGCTGCCGGACTTCTCCGACAGCGTGCCGCGGTTGATGTATTCCTCCAGGATCGAGCCGACCGGATCGGCGAGCACGAGCTCGGTATGCGGCGACTTCTCGGCGAAGCAACGCGACAGGCCGGTCATCGTGCCCGAGCTTCCGCAACCGAACACGATCGCGTCGACGCCACCGACATCCGCCATCTGCGCGAGGATTTCCGGGCCGGTGCCGAACTCGTGCGCGGATGGATTGTCCGGATTGCCGAACTGGTTGATGAAGTACGCGCCCGGCGTTTCCGCGGCGATGCGCGCGGCCATGTCCTGGTAGTAATCCGGATGGCCCTTGGCGACATCGCTGCGCGTCAGCACGACCTGCGCACCCATCGCCTTGAGGTTGAAGATCTTCTCGCGGCTCATCTTGTCGGGCACGACAAGAATGAGCTTGTAGCCCTTCTGCTGCGCGACCAGTGCGAGGCCGATACCGGTGTTGCCAGCGGTGCCTTCGACGAGCGTGTCGCCAGGCTTGATATCGCCGCGTGCTTCCGCGGCCTCGATCATCTTCAGACCGATGCGGTCCTTGATCGATCCGCCGGGGTTCTGGCTCTCGAGCTTCAGATAGAGCTCGCAGACGCCGGTATCGAGGCGCTGGGCCTTGATGACCGGCGTTGCGCCGATCAGCTCGAGAACGGACTGGTGTAAAGGCATGGCGGATCCGTGCTGCCGGGAAGCGCGCCATTCTACCGGCCGCCACGTCGGCGGCCGGCAGCCGTCGCCAACCCGCGGCTGGCGACGGCGCTTTGGATGTCCTCAGTGAAGCAGCGTGTCCGCCATTCGGACCAGCCGGTCCTTGGCGTGGAGCTTTTCGCGCTTCATCCGCGTGAGTTCGAGGTCATCGACGGGACTGATGCCGAGTTCGGCGTTCATGACCCGACGGTCGAGATCCTGGTGTCGCTGGTACAGCTGTTTGAACTCGGAATTGGCCTTGATGAGCCCATCGAGCTCGTTCGCGGATCGGTCTTCGAACATGCAAACCTCCTCGGCACATGCTTCCGGCGGCATCGACCGCCGGAGACGGTGATGGCCGCGTCGCACGACCGCGGAGTTGACGCGATGCGCGACCCGGCGTCGCGACGGGGCGGAACGGCCCCGACGAATCGACCGTACTCCCCCTTCCGGGCGCGCAGCAAGCGGCGCTAACCCGGTGCCGACAGCCGGTCGTCACATGCCTGAAGGTGGCGACAAAACGCCGTTAAAGCCGCTAAAAACGCGCTATTTCTGCGTGAGGACCACTTCGACGCGCCGGTTCTTCGCGCGACCCGCGGCACTGCCGTTGTCCGCGACCGGCTGGGCCGCACCGTGACCGGCGGCGTCGATGCGGACATTGCCGGCGCCGGCCGCGGCGAGTGCCTGACGGACCGCAGCGGCGCGCCGCTGCGACAACTGCTGGTTGGCCGCGGCGTCGCCCTGGTTGTCGGTGAAGCCGTCGATGCGGACGGCCGTTGCGCGCGAGACATCGATGTAATGCGCGAGCGCCTTGAGGCTGCCGGTCGCGGCGGCGGTGAGGGTCGCCTGGCCGGACGCGAACGCGTCGCCGGCCAGCGTGAACACCTCGCCGCGCGGATCGCGCTTCATCGGCGGAAGCTTGGCGTCGGCGACGAGTTCGGCTTCCTCGCGGGCGAGCTTCAGCTCCTTCTCGCGGGCGGCGGAAAGCTTGGCGGCCTGCGCGGTGGTCGCGCCCTGCAGTGCGGTTTCGGCGTCGACGCGGGCCTGCTCGGTTTCGGCGGCCTGCTGGCGCAGGCGCTCGGCCTCTTCCGCCTGCATCTGGGCTTCCATGCGCAGGCGGTCGGCCTCGGCGCGGGCGGCGGCGGCGTCGCGGCGGGTCGATTCCAGCTGCAGTTCGGAATACGTGCGTTCGAGGCGGTCGTTGTCGCGCTGCATGGCCTGCGCGTAGGCCGCGAGTTCGGCGGCGCGGACGCGACGCTCGGCCAGCGCTTCGGCGGCCGGGCGCTGCTTGCCCTTGACCGTCGCCAGCGCATCGACCGCCTGCTGCGCCTGCGCGCGTTCCAGCGGTGCGGCGTCGGCGAGACGCGGGTCGGCGGCCAGTACCTGCAGGCGGCCGGCGTAATTGCCGGCAGCGTCGGCTGGCGCGGTGGGAAGCCGGACGGCGGCGTCGGCCTCGATACCGAGCGTCGCCTGCAGTTCGGCGACCTCCGTCTGGCGCTGCGCCCGGGCCGCCGCGACCACCGACGCACGGCTGCGCGCGGCAGCGAGATCCGCATCGGCCGACGCCATCAGCGCGAGCCGGCGGGCGTCGTCATCCTTGCCGGCCGACATCGCGGCCTGTGCCTGCGATAGCTCCCGCTGCGCGGCCGCCAGCTCGGCGCCAGCGTACTGGTCCGCATCGACCTGCGCGGCCCGCGCCACCGCCTGCTGTGCCGCGGTCAGCTCGCCGGTCGGCGGTGGCAGCGTCGCGCAGCCTCCGAGTGTCGCGGTGAGAACGGCAGCAAGAAGCGCGTTGCGCGGATATGCGAAGCTTGGACGCATTGGGGACCCGGATCGTGGCGTTGGGGGACGCGCGGTCATTGTGGCCATGCCGGCTGTACCGGCGCAAACCTGCATTGCCATACGAGGAGACTGCATGGACATCGGCTACTTCCTGAAGCTGATGACGGAGAAGAACGCGTCGGACATGTTTCTGACGACGGGGGCTCCGGTCTATATCAAGGTGGAAGGCAAGCTTCAGCCGCTGGGCAATACGGGCCTGCCGTCGGGCATGGTCAAGAAAATTGCTTATTCGCTGATGGACGAAGGCCAGGTGCCGGAATTCGAGACCAATCTCGAACTCAACATGGCCTATGCGATTCCCGACTCGGGCCGCTTCCGCGTCAACGTGTTCAAGCAGCGCGGCGAAGTCGGCATGGTGATCCGCGCGATCAAGAACGTGATCCCGTCGATCGAGGAACTGCAGCTCCCGCAGGTGCTGAAGGAAATCATCACCTCGCCGCGCGGGCTGGTGCTCATCGTCGGCAGCACGGGCTCCGGCAAGTCGACCACGCTCGCGTCGATGATCGATCATCGCAACAGCAACATGGCGGGCCACATCCTCACCATCGAGGATCCGATCGAGTTCCTGCACAAGCACAAGAAATCGATCGTCAACCAGCGCGAAGTCGGCCTGGATACGCACAGCTTCCACGCCGCGCTGAAGAACGCGATGCGCGAAGCACCGGACGTCATCCTGATCGGCGAGATCCTGGACGCGACGACCATGGAAGCGGCGATTTCGTTCGCGGAAACCGGCCACCTCTGCCTGGCGACGCTGCACTCCAACAACGCCGACCAGACGCTCGAGCGCATCCTCAACTTCTTCCCGGAACCGGCGCACAAGAACGTGCTGATGAACCTCGCGCTGAACCTCAAGGCGGTGGTGAGCCAGCGCCTCGTCGTCGGCGTCGACGGTCGCCGCCTGCCGGCGACCGAAGTGCTGATCAACACGCCGCACGTTCGCGACCTCATGCGCCGCGGACAGGTGCACGAGATCAAGCAGGCGATGGAAGAGTCGCTGGAAGACGGCATGGAGACGTTCGACCAGTGCCTGTTCCGGCTCTACAAGGAAGGCCGCATCGACATGGAAAGCGCGCTGCGCGCCGCCGACTCGCGTGATGGCCTCGCGCTCAAGTTCCGCCTCTCCGAAGGTGCGGGCACCGAGCACGATCCCTACGCGGAGATGTACAACCCGGCGTTGTAAGCGCAACGTTCGACGCCAAAACGGCGGCCTTCGTGGCCGCCGTTTCTGTTTGCGCGATGCTGCCGTGTTTCAGGCGCGCTGGGTTTCCGGACAGTCCGGCTGGTTCTCCGGCCGCGCGATGTCGAACGCCGGCAGCGCGAGGCAGGCTTTCTCGATGCGCGCGATGGTCGCCCAGCGCTCGATGTCGACGCCGAAACGCCGCGCGTTGTAGAGCTGCGGCACGAGGCAGCAGTCGGCCAGCGTCGGCGCATCGCCTTCGCAGAATTCACCCGTGGCGGGATGGTCGACGAGCGACATCTCCATCGCCTCGAGGCCCTTCACGATCCAGTGCCGCACCCACTCGTCGCGTTCGGCTTGCGGCACGTTCCACTCGCGCTCGAAGTACTGCAGCACGCGCAGGTTGTTGAGCGGATGTACGTCGCAGGCGACCAGCTGCGCAAGCCCGCGTGCACGCGCGCGATCGCGCGCCAGCGAAGGCAGCAGCGGCGACTCCGGCCACGTCTCATCGAGGTATTCGAGGATCGCCATCGACTGGCGGTACAGCCGGTTGCCGTGCTGCAGCACCGGCACCAGTTCCTGCGGATTGGTCTCGTGGAAATCCGCCGCGTGCTGCTCGCCGCCGTCGCGCAGCAGGTGCACCGGCACGGTCTCGTACGGCAGCTCCTTGAGCGCCAGGCCGATGCGCACGCGATAGGCGGCGCTCGACCGCCAGTAGGAGTACAGGCGCAGCGGCTCGCTCACGACACGTCTCCGCGAAGGAAGGCAGTCACATTAACCGGCCGGCGCGAAGACCGCGTGCCGGCCATGCGCCGTCCGTCGTCGCTGCCGGTCAGCGCGTGTGCGCTTCGATGCGCTGCTCGATCGCACCGAAGATGCTCGCGCCGTCACGGCCGAACATCTCGATGCGCACGGTGTCGCCGAACGACATGAACGGCGTGGACGGCTTGCCCTGCTCCAGCGTTTCGACCACGCGCTTCTCGGCGAAGCACGATGCCCCGAGCGACGTGTCTTCGTTCGCCACGGTGCCCGAGCCGACGATCGTGCCGGCCGACAGCGGGCGCGTCTTCGCCGCGTGCGCAACCAGCTGCGCGAAGTCGAACTGCATGTCGACGCCAGCTTCCGGCGCACCGAACCACGCGCCGTTGATGTGCGTCGTCATCGGCAGGTGCACCTTGTTGCCCTGCCATGCGTCACCGAGCTCATCCGGCGTCACGAATACCGGGCTCAGCGCCGAGCGGGGCTTGCTTTGCAGGAAGCCGAAGCCCTTGGCGAGCTCGTCCGGAATCAGGTTGCGCAGGGAGACGTCGTTGACCAGGCCGATCAGCTGGATGTGTCCGGCGGTTTCCTCGGGCGTCGCCGCCATCGGCACGTCGTCGGTGATCACCACGACTTCGGCTTCGAGGTCAATGCCGTAGGTCTCGCTCGGCACGCGCACGGCGTCGCGCGGTCCGTAGAAGCCGGCGCTGGTGGCCTGGTACATCAGCGGATCGACGTAGAAGCTCTGCGGCACCTCGGCGCCACGCGCGCGGCGCACACGCTCGACGTGCGGCAGGTAGGCGGAGCCGTCGACGAACTCGTAGGCGCGCGGCAGCGGCGCGGCGAGCTCGGCCATGTCGACGTCGAACGCGCCGTCGGCGGTGCCCGCGTTCAAGGACTCGTAGAGCGCGTTGAGGCGCGGCGCGGTGTTCGACCAGTCCTCGAGCGCGCGCTGCATCGTCGGCGCGATGCCGTTCGCGCGCACGCCGCGTGCGAGGTCGCTCGAGACGACGATCAGCGTGCCGTCGCGGCCGCCTTCCTTGAGGGATCCCAGCTTCATCGCATGCTCCAGAGTCGGGCGCCCGCGGCGCGATGGTTTCAATTGTAACGGTCGCCCCGGAACGCGCGACGCGGGATCAGTCGTCGCCCTGGAACGCCTGCGCGCGGTAGGTGAGCACCAGCGTGTCGCGATGTCCGGCGTCATCGCCGTCGTCGGGCTGGATCGGCGTCGATTCGTGGATTACGCGGGTGTCGTCGAGCAACAGCGCCGACCACGGCTCCTCGAGCGTGAAGCGCTCGCCAGCCGGGCCGTTGGCGTCGAACACGCGCGTCTCGCCGCCCTTGATGCCGTGCCGGCCGACCAACACCACCGCGACGAAATCGACGCCGTCACGATGCGCGCCTTCCGGCGTCGGCCGGCCGAGTCCGCCGGCGGTGTCGATGCGGAACTGGTGCGCTTCGACGAACCAGCGTGGCTGAGGACGGATGGAGGCGAACATCGCGCCCAGCCCACGCAGCAGGCCGGCGAAACCCGGCGCGGCGATGACGCCATCGTCGATCGGGTCGAACCACCGGTGCATGCCGCCGTGCAGTGCGTTGTAGTCGAGTGGCTGCCAGTGCGCGCGGTGCGGCGCCTGCGCGATCGAATCGCCGTCGACGACGAAGCACGAATGCCGACGATGCCGGTAGCGGCCGCCGTCGCGCAGGTAGGTGTCCGGCGGGAGTGCGTCCCAGCTTGGCGCGAGCGCGTCGAGCGCCTCGACGGCGGATGCCGCGAGTGTCGCGATCGAAGCGGCATCGACCACTGCGTACCCGCGCTCGCGCAATCGTTCGCCGGCGACATCGAGTGGCACGACTGGCGGCGGAAAGCGGGCGACCATGGCGGCTCCTGATCCCGAAAACGCGAAGACCCGCACGCGGCGGGTCTTCGGTTGGCTTGTTCAGCCATGTATGGCAGCCCCGGATGGATTCGAACCACCGAATGCCTGAGTCAGAGTCAGGTGCCTTACCGCTTGGCGACGGGGCTATGTAACGAATTTTACCGCGATGGATGCTGACGGCAAGCCCGACAGCATCCAGTGAAACGCGATTAGCGCTTCGAGAACTGCGTGGCGCGGCGAGCCTTGTGCAGGCCGACCTTCTTGCGCTCGACCTCACGGGCGTCGCGCGTCATGAAGCCGGCGCGGCGCAGGTCACCCTTCAGCGCTTCGTCGTATTCGACCAGTGCGCGTGCGATGCCGAGGCGGATTGCACCGGCCTGGCCGGTGATGCCGCCGCCGGCGACGGTCACGACGACGTCGAACTGCTCGGTCGACTTCGTCAGCTCGAGCGGCTGACGCACGATCATGCGCGCCGTCTCACGGCCGAAGAACTCGTCCAGCGGACGCTGGTTGACGGTGATCTGCCCCGAGCCCTTGCGCAGGAACACGCGGGCGGTGGAGGACTTGCGGCGGCCGGTGCCGTAATTCTGCTGGGTTGCCATGTTCGTCTGACCTTAGATGTCGAGCGGCTGCGGCTGCTGCGCGGCGTGCGGGTGCTCGGCACCCTTGTAGACCTTGAGCTTGCGGTACATCGCGCGGCCCAGCGGGCCCTTCGGCAGCATGCCCTTCACCGCGATCTCGATCACGCGCTCCGGATGGCGCTCAAGCGCCTGGGCGAGCGATTCGGTCTTGAGGTTGCCGACGTAGCCGGTGAAGCGGTGGTACTTCTTGTCCTGCAGCTTGTTGCCCGTGACCGCGATCTTGTCGGCGTTGACGACGACGAGATAGTCGCCGGTGTCGACGTGCGGGGTATAGACGGGCTTGTGCTTGCCGCGCAGGCGGCGGGCGAGCTCCGAGGCCAGGCGGCCCAGGGTCTTGCCATTGGCGTCGACGAGGTACCAGTCGCGCTGGACGGTCTCGGACTTGGCGATAAAGGTCTTCATGACAAAACTCTTGGTGGGTGCATGGTCGGGCTGATTGGGAGCGCCGGATGGCGTCCGAACTTCGCCGCGCGTTGTGGGGACCGGGGTCCCGCGAACAAAGAAGCGGAATTCTAGCCGCCCGGGCCGGCTTCGTGCAAGCCGCGCCAAGACCGCGCTAGGATCGGCCGCCATGCCCCTGCCCCGACCGCCCTCGGCCGACCCGCTGGTCGCGCTGGCCGACCAGTGCGTGCAGTGCGGCCTGTGCCTGCCGGCCTGCCCGACCTACCGGCGCGACCGGCTTGAGACCGAATCCCCGCGCGGACGGATCGCCCTGGTGCGCGGCTGGGCGCTCGACGCGCTGGAGCCGACCGGCGCCGGCGACACGCATCTGGACCACTGCCTCGCCTGCCGCAGCTGCGAGGCCATCTGCCCGGCCGGGGTGCGCTACGGCACGCTCCTGCAAGCCGCGCGCGAGCGACAGCGCGATCGACGCAGGGTCGGCTGGCGACAGGCCGTGCTCGAAACCCTCGCCGCTCGACCGCGACTGCTCGCCGCCCTCATGACGCTTTACCGCGGTCTGCATCCGCTGCTTCCGGCCGCTTGGCAGCCGCTGCCGAGGCCGCCGCAGCCGAAGCAGTCCCGCACTGTCGTAAACGAAGCGGCGACACGCGCCGCGTTGTTCGTCGGCTGCGTCGCACGGGCGTACGAGCCAGCCGCCCGCGACGCCCTGAGCCGCCTGCTCGTGGCATGCGACGTCGAACTCGTCGCGCCCGACGCGCAGACCTGCTGCGGCGCCCTGCACGCGCATGCCGGTGCGAGCGAGGCCGCGAATGCCCTCGCCCGCACGAATGCGAACGCGTTCGCTGATGCACCGCTGGTGCTGACGCTCGCCAGCGGTTGCCATGAAGCGGTTGCCGAGGCAATGCCGGCGTCGAGCGAAACGCTCGACGCGATCGAGTTTCTCGCGCGCCACGCCGATCGCCTGCATTTCCGCCAGGCGCGCCATCGCGTCGCGCTGCACCTGCCGTGCACGCAGCGCAATGTCGTGCGTAGCGCGCCGGCATTGCGACGGCTGCTTGCACGCGTGCCGGATCTGGACATCGTCGACCTCGATGCCGGCTTCGGCTGCTGCGGCGCCGCTGGAACGGCGATGTTGACCGATGCCGACCGCGCTGCGTCGTTCCGCGCGCCGCTTGTCGCGCACGCCCATGCCGCCGGCGTGAGCGAGGTGCTGAGCGCGAACATCGGTTGCCGGTTGCACCTCGCGAACGGCACCGCGTTGCCGGTGCGCCATCCGCTCGAATTCCTCGCCGACCATCTCGACAGCGCGCGCGCATCACCGCAGTAGACTGCGCGCATGCAGACCCGACGTCTTTCGCCGCTCGATCGCTGGATCGACACCGCGCAGCGCGCGCTGGAAACCGTGGCCGGTGATCCGCCCGCGATGCGCGCGAATCCCGCCGCCACGCAGGGCGACCTGGTGCTCGACGACGCCGAGCGTCGCCACGCCGCCGGCCTCATGCGCATCAACCACGTCGGCGAGGTCTGCGCGCAGGCGCTGTACGTCGGCCAGGCGTCGGTCGCGCGCGATTCGCGCACGCGCGATCACCTTTTGCACGCGGCGCAGGAGGAAACCGACCACCTCGCCTGGTGTGCCGAGCGCCTGCGCGAACTCGATAGCCGGCCGAGCCTGCTGAATCCCCTGTGGTACGCGGGTTCGTACGCGATCGGGCTCGCCGCCGGCCTGCGCGGCGACGGTTGGAACCTCGGTTTCGTGGTCGAGACCGAGCGCCAGGTCGAAGCGCACATCGACGAGCACCTCGCCTCGCTGCCGCCTGCCGACGTGCGCAGCCGCGCGATCCTCGAGGTGATGAAGGACGACGAGATCCGCCACGCCGACAATGCCGAAGCCGCCGGCGCGCGCGTGCTGCCGATCCCGATTCCGCAGGTGATGGCTGCGGCGTCGAAGCTGATGAAGACGGTCGCCTACCGCATCTGACCGGGCAACCGCCGCAACGAAAAAGGCCGGCGAGCGCCGGCCTTTTCTTTACGTCGCGAACCTCGATCAGTCGACGAGGTTGCGGCCGTGGTAGAGCTCTTCGATCTCGCGCTTCAGGCGCGCTTCGATCTTCAGGCGATCCTTGAACGACAGGTTCTTCGCCTTCTCCTCGAAGAGATACGTGTCGAGGTCGAATTCCTTCAGGTGCATCTTCGTGTGGAAGATGTTTTCCTGGTAGACGTTGACGTCGAGCATCTCGTAGCGGTTCTTGATGTTCTTCGCCAGGTAATCCTGGATCGAATTGATCTTGTGGTCGATGTAGTGCTTCTTGCCCTTGATGTCGCGGGTGAAGCCGCGCACGCGGTAGTCGAGCACGACGATGTCGGACTCGAAGCTCTCGATCAGGTAGTTCAACGCCTTCAGCGGCGAGATCACGCCGCAGGTGGCCACATCGATGTCGGCGCGGAACGTCGCGATGCCATTGTCCGGATGCGTCTCCGGATACGTGTGCACCGTGATGTGCGACTTGTCCATGTGCGCGACGACCGCGTCGGAGATCAGCTCCTTGCCGGCGTCCTTGCGCTCGATCACCGGTTCTTCCGAGATCAGGATCGTCACCGACGCACCCTGCGGGTCGTAGTCCTGGCGCGCGATGTTGAGGATGTTGGCGCCGATGATCTCGGCGACGTCCGTCAGGATCTGCGTGAGGCGGTCCGCGTTGTACGCCTCGTCGATGTACTGGATGTAGCGCTGGCGCTCATCCTCCGATGCGGCGTAGGAGATGTCGTAGATGTTGAACGACAGCGCCTTGGTCAGGTTGTTGAATCCCTGTAGCCGCAGGCGCGGCAGTGGCTTGACCACGTGCGTGGATCCCGGTGAATGAACGAAGGCGCGGGATTATGGGGCAACTGGGGTGATGGGGGAACGAATGGCGCCCAACGCCATGCCATCAGGCTTGGAACCGCGGGCAAAAACGAAGAGTGACGGGATTGGCCCTTTGCGCCCAATCGTCTATATAGTCGGTTAATTCCCATAGAGCCCGGCCCATGTCCCCCGACCTGGCAACCCCGCACGTTCCGCGTCGCCCACAGAGCCCGTTGATGCCCGACAACGCGGCGATCGACCGGTTCCTCGCCCACTGTCACCGCCGTCGCTACCCGTCCCGCACGGACGTGTTCCGCCCGGGCGACTCGGCGACCACCCTGTACTACGTGATCTCCGGCTCGGTGAGCATCATCAACGAGGAAGAGGACGGTCGCGAGCTGGTGCTGGGTTATTTCGGCCCGGGGCAGTTCGTCGGCGAAATGGGCCTGTTCATCGAAAGCGACCGTCGCGAGGTGACCCTGCGCACCCGCACCGCGACCGAGCTGGCCGAGATCGGCCACGAGCGCTTCTACGACCTGCTGATGACCCGGCTGTCGACCGACGCGCCCAAGCTGCTGTATTCGATCGGCGCGCAGATTTCCCGTCGCCTGCTCGACACCAGCCGCAAGGCCGGCCGCCTGGCCTTCCTCGACGTCACCGACCGCATCGTCCGCACCCTGCACGACCTGTCCAAGGAGCCGGAGGCGATGAGCCACCCGCAGGGCACCCAGATCCGGGTGTCGCGCCAGGAGCTGTCGCGGCTGGTGGGCTGCTCGCGCGAGATGGCCGGCCGCGTCCTCAAGAAGCTCCAGGCCGACGGCCTGCTCCACGCACGCGGCAAGACGGTCGTCCTCTACGGCACACGCTGAGCGATGACCCGCTTCGAGGAAGCGCCCGACGGGATCCGCGTGCGTGACGCGCGGATCGGCGACGCCAGCGACGTCGCCCGCCTCCTCGAACTCCTCGGCTACCCCTGCAGCCGCGACGACGCCTCCGAGCGCATCGCGGTGGTGCTGTCCGACCCCCGCCAGCGGCTGCTGCTCGCCGAGATCGGCGGCCACGCCTGCGGGCTGGTCGGAGTGGAATTGCGCTATTCACTCGCCCGCGGCGCCGAACAGGCGCGCATCACCGCGCTCGTGGTGATGCCCGAATGCGAGCGACAGGGCGTCGGCCGTCGTCTGCTGCGCGAGGTCGAATCGATCGCGCGCCAGGCCGGCGCGGCGCGGATCGAGGTCACGGCGGCATCGAGCCGCGACACCGCGCACGCCTTCTATCGCGGCTGCGGCTATACCGACACCTCACTGCATTTCGCCAAACTGCTGGGCGACTGACACCGGACATTGGATTCGACGCGACACCACGCGCGTCGCACCAGGAGGCGGCATGTACACGGGAAGCTGTCATTGCGGCGCGGTGGCCTTTCGCGTCGACGGGACGATCGAGCGCGTCATCGAGTGCAACTGCTCGCACTGCAGTCGCAAGGGCATGCTGCTCTGGTTCGCCCCGCGCGACGCGCTGCACATCGAACGCGGCGAAGATGTGTTGACCGAGTACCGCTTCAACAAGCACGTCATCCAGCACCTGTTCTGCCCGACCTGCGGCTGCCAGCCGTTCGGACGCGGTACCGGCCCGGACGGCAAGCCGATGGCGGCGATCAACGCGCGCTGCCTCGAGGACGTCGACCTCGAGACGATCGAGCGCGTGCCGTTCGACGGCCGATCGCGCTGAGGCGACTCAGGCGTCCGCGCGCACCGCGTCGCCGGCCCGGCCCGGGCAGCCCCAGTTGAGCATCGGCGTACCGGCCGGCAGGCGTTCGCGGAAGAACGCGACGCCCTTGGGCTTGGGATTCACCACCACCGGATGCCGCGCCGCCTGCAGCAACGGCAGATCCGCGGTGCTGTCCGAATACGCAGCCGCGACGTCGCCGACGAAACCGGCGTCGCGCAGCATCGTCATCTTCATCGCGTGGTGGCAGTGGCGCGCTGCGCGAATGCCGCCCAGCACGCGCCTGACCTCGGTACCGATCACCGGCACGTCGTCGTGTTCGACGAACGCGAGGATCGAACGCGCCAGCCGCGGTGGCGCGCCGGTCGCCACCACGACGCGGTCGGCCGCCGCACGGTGCCGATGGAAAACCTCGAGCGCGACCGGTAGCAGGCGCGCGCGGATGCCATCGACGTTTTCGGCGACGTAGCGGTCGATCAACGCATCGAACGACTCGCGTTCGAACACGGTGCCTGCCCACACGAACGCACCGATGCCGTGTCGGCGTGTCGGCAGGAACGCGATCATCGGGCCGGCTATCGGCGCGATCAGCAGCGCGAGCAGCATGCGCCACGCGCTGCGACGGATCAGCCACGCGAACAGATGGCTGCCCGAATCGCCGTCGTACAGCGTGTGGTCGAAATCGAACACCACCAGCGGCGCCGTGTCGGCCACCGGCGGATAGCGCGGCGCATCGAGCGTCATGCGAACAACCGCTGCAGCGCCGCGCCGGGATCCTTCTCGCGCATGAAACTCTCGCCGACGAGGAACGTCTCGACGCCCGCGCCACGCATCTTGGCGACGTCGGCCGGCGTCGCGATGCCGCTTTCGGTGACGAGGATGCGGTCGGTCGGCACCGCGCGCTTGAGGTCCAGCGTGGTGTCGAGCGACACCTCGAACGTGCGCAAGTTGCGATTGTTGACGCCTATGAGCGGGCAGTCGGTCTGCAATGCACGTTCGAGCTCGTCGATGTCGTGCACTTCGACCAGCACATCCATGCCGAGCTCGCTGGCGAGGTTGCCCATCTCCACGAGCGGGCCATCGTCCAGCGCGGCGACGATCAACAGGATCGCGTCGGCGCCGATCATCCGTGCTTCGTACACCTGGTAAGGATCGATCGTGAAATCCTTGCGCAGGATCGGCAGCGTGCACGCGCGATGCGCGAGGCCGAGATAGAGATTGCTGCCCTGGAAGAAGTCGACGTCGGTCAGCACCGACAGGCAGGCCGCGCCGCCGGCTTCGTAACTGCGCGCGATCTCGGCGGGATCGAAGTCCGCGCGGATCAGGCCTTTCGACGGACTCGCCTTCTTCGCCTCCGCGATCACCGCCGGCATGCCGGCCGCATGTTTCGCGCGGATCGCATCGACGAAACCGCGCGCCGGCGGCATGTCGGCGGCGCGCGCCTTGAGGTCGGCCAGCGAACGAACGCGACTGCGCTGCTCGATCTCTTCCGCCTTGCGCGCGAGGATGGTGGTGAGGATGTCGCTCATCAATGCTTCCCGAAACCGTAGGCGCGCTCGACCCGCGCGACGCGCACTTCGAAATGTTCGTACCAGTGCGTGCGTCCGTACTCGCGCACCGGCGTGTGTTCCGCGTGTCGACGCCACGCGGCGATGGCCGCTTCGTCGGTCCAGTACGACAGCGTGATACCGAAGCCGTCATCGCCGCGTACCGATTCGACGCCCAGGAAGCCGGGCTGGGTCGCGGCGAGCGTGATCATGCGATCGGCCGCTTCGGCGTATTCCTGCATACCGACATCGTTGCGCTGCGAGGTGAACGTCACCATCCAGTACGGCGGCGCGGGCGTCTTGGCGAATCCTGTGCTCATGCGGCCAGCTCCTTCGTCGTCGCGACGAATTCGTGCAGCTTGTCGCGCGCAGCGCCGGAGGCGATCGTGCGACGCGCCAGCACGATGCCGTCGGCGATCGACTCGGAAAGACCGGCGACGTACAGCGCGGCGCCTGCATTGAGCGCCACGATCTCGCGCGGCAGGCCGGGCGAATCGTCGAGTGCGAGCATCAGCATCGCGCGTGATTCGCCCGCGTCAGCGACACGCAGGTTACGGCTGGCGGCCATCGAGATGCCGAAGTCCTCGGGATGCACTTCGTACTCGTGCACCACGCCGTCGCGCAGTTCGCCAACAAGCGTCGCGGCGCCCAGCGACAGCTCGTCCATGCCGTCGCGCCCCCAGACCACCATCGCGCGCTCGGCACCGAGTTCCTGCAGCACGCGCACCTGGATGCCGACGAGGTCCGGATGGAACACGCCCATCAGGATATTCGGCGCGCCGGCCGGGTTGGTCAGCGGGCCGAGGATGTTGAACAGCGTGCGCACGCCCATCTCGCGACGCACTGGCGCGACCTGCTTCATCGCCGGATGGTGCAACGGCGCGTACATGAAGCCGATTCCGGTGCGCTCGATACAACGCGCCACTTTTTCCGGCGAAAGCTCGATGCGCGCGCCCAGCGACTCGAGCACGTCGGCACTCCCCGAGCTCGACGACACGCTGCGTCCGCCGTGCTTGGCGACCTTCCCACCGGCCGCGGCGACCACGAACATGCTCGCCGTCGATATGTTGAACGTGCTCGCCCCGTCGCCGCCGGTGCCGACGATGTCGATCATGTGCGTGCGATCGGCGACATGGACCGGCGTCGCGAACTCGCGCATCACCTGCGCCGCGCCGGCGATCTCGCCAACCGTTTCCTTCTTCACCCGCAGGCCGGTAAGGATGGCCGACGTCATGGTCGGACTCACCTCGCCGCGCATGATCATGCGCATCAGGTCGACCATTTCGTCGTGGAAGATCTCGCGATGCTCGATCGTGCGCTGCAGCGCCTGTTGCGGCGTAAGCGGCATCTCAGCGCTCCAGGAAGTTCTTCAGCAGCGCGTGGCCGTGCTGCGTGAGGATGGATTCGGGATGGAACTGCACGCCTTCGACCGGATGCTCGCGATGGCGCAGCCCCATGATCTCGTCGAAGCCGCCGTCGGTGTCCTCGGTCCATGCGGTGATCTCGAGCGATGCGGGCAACGTGTCGCGTGCCACCACCAGCGAGTGATAGCGCGTCGCTTCGTACGCATCCGGCAGACCGGCGAACACACCCTGCCCTTCGTGGCGGATGCGCGACGTCTTGCCGTGCATGATCGTCTTTGCGCGCACCACGTCGCCGCCGTAGGCCTGCCCGATCGACTGGTGGCCGAGGCAGACGCCGAGCGTCGGAACGCGCGTACCCAGCTCCCGGATCACGTCGACGCAAACGCCCGCTTCGTTCGGCGTGCATGGCCCTGGCGAAATGACGATGCGCTCCGGTGCCAGGGCATCGATCTGTGCGACCGACAGCTCGTCATTGCGCACCACCTTCACCTCGGCCCCGAGTGACTGCAGGTACTGCACGAGGTTCCAGGTGAAGCTGTCGTAGTTGTCGATCATCAACAGCATGGGTCAATCCGCCAGCAGGAAGACCGCGTAGATGCGGTCGGTGTAGGTGACGTAGCCGGCTTGGAGCGACATGCGGCTGTTGGGGCTTGCAACGCGTGAACCAGTGACCTCGACCCGGTCGAGCTGTTCGCGTTCTCGGTTCCATTCGTACAGTGCCGGCCAGTCGCCTTCATTCACGCCGTAGTCGAACTGCGGCGCCACGTCGGAAACGCTGTAGATCGAGGCAATCTTCGCGCCATACGCCTTCGCGATCGTGTCGGCCTTTTCCTTCGTCGATGCGATTGCTCCGGCGCGAAGCGCCGCCCGCATTTTCGCTTCCGATGACAGTTCGGTGCGTACGTCGGACACCGACAGTTCCTGCGACGTGCGCAAGCCGGAGAGAAATGACTCGAGCGCCTCTTTGCGGTCGAACGTCGCGGTCAGCGAACGGCGAACTCGCGTGCCGACGAACATCTGGCTCCGCGTCTTGTCGTCGTACCGCGTCTCGGGCGCGATGGACAATGCGGTCGCCACGATGTCGCCATCTTCCAGGCCGGACTTTCGCAACTTCGCCACCACGCTGGCCAATCCGTCCTCGACTCGCTGGCGTGCGGCGCCCGCATCGACATCGATCGCGCTGAAGTTGACGTCGATCTTGAAACGATCCGGCACCGCTCGCGCCTGCGCATCGCCGTAGACGAGGATGTGGCGCGTCGGTGGCAGCGCGTTGACCTGCGCGTGCACAACCGTGGCCATGAGCAGCAGGGCGAACGTGGCGAACAATCGGCGCATCGATCTCTCCTTGGGTCGCGGGGTGGTCGCGGCGCGAGCCGCGGCAGGAAACGATCGGACAGCCACGGCGTGGCCGACTGCCTTGCGGCGGTCGGTTGCGAGGAGGCTGAACAGGGTTGGATCAGGACGTGGGGCAGACGGCACGCGCGGGTTCCTCGGATGGCGACGGGGCGGGGCGGACGATGGCGCGGGGCCACCATCGCCAACCGGCGTCGGCATGCGGGAACGGAACGGGCGCGGTGCGGTGCATGGGCCTACTGTAGCGGCTCGGGCCGGACGGCGCGACCGCATGGCCGTCGCGTCACGTCGACCGCACCCCGACGGCGCGCAGGATGTCGGCGTGCCGTCCCGCGGTGCTTAAATCACCGTCCGCTCCCCCGCCATCGCCCATGACCGACCGCACCGTCAAACCGTATACGCGCCCTGCTGGCGGCTGGGATTCGCTGCGCCGCTCATGGCAGGCATTGCGCGACGAGGGGATCGTCGCCGGCGGCACGCGTGCGCTGCTGCGCACCAACCAGGACCACGGCTTCGACTGCCCCGGTTGCGCATGGCCGGACCGCAATCCGAATTCGACGTTCGAGTTCTGCGAGAACGGGGTCAAGGCGGTGGCCGCCGAAGCGACGGCGCATCGCGTGACGCGCGAGTTGTTCGCGCAGCACACGGTCACCGAGTTGGCGGCGCAGACCGACCACTGGCTGGAAGCGCAGGGCAGGCTGACCGAGCCCATGCGGTATGACGCGGCGAGCGATCGCTATGTGCCCATCGACTGGGACGCCGCGTTCGCGTTGGTCGCACGGCATCTCAACGCACTCGCGAGCCCCGACGAAGCACTGTTCTACACGTCGGGCCGCACATCGAACGAAGCGGCGTTCCTCTACCAACTGTTCGTTCGCGAGTTCGGCACCAACAACCTGCCCGACTGCTCCAACCTGTGCCACGAGGCGTCGGGCGTCGCATTGACCGAGCAGATCGGCAGCGGCAAGGGATCGGTGACGCTCGAGGACTTCGAGCACGCGGATGCCATCTTCATCTTCGGGCAGAACCCCGGAACCAATCACCCGCGCATGCTCGGCGAGTTGCGTGCGGCGGCGAAGCGCGGCTGTCGCATCGTCGTGTTCAACCCCCTGCGCGAGCGCGGGCTGGAGCGCTTCGCGCATCCGCAGAGCCCGACCGAGATGCTCACCGGCGGCAGCACGAAGATCGCGACCGACTACTACACGCCCCGCATCGGCGGTGATCTCGCAGCGCTCACCGGCATCGCGAAGGCGCTGCTGGAACGCGGCACGCTGGATACCGCGTTCATCGACGCGTACACGATCGGCTTCGAAGCCTTTGCCGCGCATCTCGCCGCGCAGGACTGGATCGCCATCGAGACGCAGTCGGGGCTGACGCGCGCACAGCTCGAGGAAGCGGCGGCGATCTACGACGCCAGCCCGGCGACCATCTTCTGCTGGGGCATGGGCATCACCCAGCACCGGCGCAGCGTGGCGACGATTCAGATGCTGATGGCGCTGTTGCTGCTCAAAGGCAATGTCGGCCGACCCGGCGCCGGCCCGTGCCCGGTGCGCGGGCACTCCAACGTGCAGGGCGACCGCACGATGGGCATCTACGAAAAACCGTCGGACGCGTTCCTGGACGCGATCGCCGCGGAGTTCGGCTTCGCGCCGCCGCGTGCGCCCGGGCACGACGTCGTGTCCGGCATCGAAGCCATGCTCGATGGTCGGGCGACGGTGCTGTTCGCGATGGGCGGCAACTTCGCCGCCGCGACGCCCGATACCCAACGCACGGCGCGCGCGCTGCGCAATTGCGCGCTCACCGTGCACGTGTCGACCAAACTCAATCGATCGCATCTGGTGCACGGCGACGATGCATTGATCCTGCCGTGCCTGGGGCGCAGTGAGATCGACGAACAGGCGGACGGACGGCAGGCGGTCAGCGTCGAGGATTCGATGAGCATGGTGCATCTGTCGTCGGGCATGAAAACGCCGGCGTCGCAGCACCTGTTGTCGGAGCCGGCGATCGTCGCGCGACTGGCCACGGCGACCCTGCCGACGAGTCGCGTGCCGTGGATGGAGCTGGTCTCGCACTACGACCGCATCCGCGAACGCATCGAGCGCGTGGTGCCGGGCTTCGAAGGTTTCAACCAGCGCGTGCGACATCCCGGCGGTTTCCACCTGCAGCATCCGGCACGCGATCGCGTGTTCCCGACCACGACCGGGCGTGCGGGCTTCTTCGTGCATCCGTTGCAGGACGACGCGAACGTCGCGCCGTTCAA
Source organism: Lysobacter claricitrinus (assembly GCF_045866565.1). Lineage (NCBI taxonomy): Bacteria > Pseudomonadati > Pseudomonadota > Gammaproteobacteria > Lysobacterales > Lysobacteraceae > Lysobacter > Lysobacter claricitrinus. Next base: position 352,857 of record NZ_BAAFZV010000001.1, read on the forward strand.
GCTGATGACGGTGCGCTCGCACGACCAGTACAACACCACGATCTATGGCCTGGATGACCGCTACCGCGGTGTGCTCGGCTTGCGCCGCGTGTGTTTCATCAATGCGGCCGACCTCGCGCGCAACGGCTGGAGCGACGGGCAACTCGTCGATATCACGTCCGTATGGCACGACGGCGAGCGGACGGTGCACGGTTTCACGCTGGTCGAGTACGACATTCCGGACGGCTGCCTAGCCAGCTATTTCCCCGAGACGAATCCGTTGGTGCCGCTCGACAGCGTGGCCGAACGCGCGGGCACGCCGACGTCGAAATCGATCGATGTGCGGCTCGCGCCGAGCGCCCCAGGCACTACCGCGTCGTGAACACCGCGGCTGGATTACGCACGCTGCGCGCGTTGCGCATCGACGCCGGCACGCGCCACGAGTTCGATGACCAAGCCGTCGTCGAAACACCGGTGGGCTTCGCCTACAACGGCATCGCGCATGCGGTGATGCTGGCCACGCCGACCGACCTCGAGGACTTCGCGCTGGGCTTTTCGCTGGGCGAAGGCATCATCGACGATGCGACGCAGCTGCAGATCGTCGAAGTGCGGCATGGCGTACAGGGGATCGCGCTGGAACTTGCGGTCCCCCAGGCGTGCTTCGATCGCCTCGCGTCGCGCAGCCGACAATTGGCGGGTGCAAGCGGATGCGGCCTGTGCGGACTCGAGTCCATCGAGCAGACGTTGCGGCCTGCGCCCACGGTTGGCGACGAACGACACGTTCGCGTCGGCGACATCGTCGACGGCATGCATCGCCTCGAGGCCGCCCAGCCGCTCAATCGCGGAAGCGGTGGCGTTCACGCCGCCGGCTGGATCGCCACTGGTTCGCTGTGCGTGCGCGAGGACGTCGGTCGTCACAATGCGCTCGACAAGTTGATCGGTGCGTTGGCGCGCGACCCGCGTCCGCACGGGTTTCTGGCGCTGAGTTCGCGTGCGTCGTACGAGCTCGTGCACAAGGCGGCGTGCGCGGGCATCGGCGTGGTCGCCGTGATCTCCGCGCCGACGACATTGGCGATCGCGCTGGCCGAACGTTGCAACGTCACGCTGGTGGCATTCGCACGCGGCGCGCAGATGAACGTGTATTCGCACGCCTGGCGACTGGACGACTGAGACCGCGCGTCGCAGAGCCCAACGGCTGACTCACTCAGCCAACGGCAGCGCCACGCGAACGCCGAGGCCCGGCCCGCGATCGACCAGCCGCACCTGCCCGCCATGCCGAACCACGATCGCGCGCACCAGGCTCAGCCCCAGCCCGATGCCCGGCGAGCCGCGATGCGTTTCCAGGCGCTGGAAACGGTCGAACACCCGCTCGCGTTCGGGCTCGGGAACACCCGGTCCCTCGTCGTCGACGGAGAGCAGCGCCATGCGGTCGTCACGCAGCAGGCCGATGCGCACGCGGCTGTTTTCCGGTGCGTACTTCAGCGCGTTGTCGAGCAGGTTGACGATGACCTGGAACAGCTGGTCGCGATCGCCGCGCACGAGGCACGACACCGCCTGCGACTCGAGATCCAGCCCACGCTCGAAGGCGCTCGGTGTGTAGAGCTCCGCGGCATCGGCGACGAGTTCGGCGAGGTCGAGCACCGGCTCATCGGCGACCGCCGGCTGCGCTTCGATGCGCGCCAGCCGCAGCAACGCGCCGAACGCCTGCAGCAGCTGGTCGGTTTCGACCAGCGCGGCGTCGAGCGCGCGGGTGCGTGCATCGTCGTCACGATGGCGCGCTTCCTCGAGCCGATTCCGGAGGCGCGTGAGCGGCGTGCGCAGGTCGTGCGCGATGTGGTCGGTGGCATGGCGCACACCGCCCAGCAGATCCTCAATGCGATCGAGCATCGCGTTGAAGCGTCGCGACAGGCGATCGAACGCGTCGTCGCTGCCGTCGACCGGCGCGCGCAGGCCGAGCTGTCCGTCGCCGACGCGCGCGGCGGTGTCGTCGAGGTCGCGCAGGCGGCGCGACACCCATCGCGACGTCAGCGCGCCGGTAAGCGCACCCAATGTCGCTGCGACCAGCGCGGCGGCGAGCGCGGTGCGCAGCATCAGCGCGAGGAAGCGATCCTGTGAGCGCGTGCGCTGGCCGGTGAGCAGCGTCCAGCCGTCGTTGAAGCGGTGCACGCGCGCGATCACGCGCACGCGGCCGGTGTCGTCGCGTTGCGCGAATTCGAGCCAGCCGCGCGGGTCGCGCGGCGCGGGCATGCGTGCGAGTGGACCGGCGATGCGGCGGCCCGCGGCGTCGAACAGGCCATACACCGCCGCGTCGTCGTCGGAGTCGACGCGATTGCGGACTTCGTCGATGAATTCCTTGCGACCATCGTCGCGCGCGATCTCGAGCAGGCCGGCTTCGTCGGCTCGCACGACGTCGCGCGTGTCCCCATCCAGCAGCGTGGACACGGTGAAACGCACGCCCACGCCGAGCACCACGAACGCAACGAGGAACGACAGCGTGACCGCGATGGCGAGCCGTGCGCTGGTCGATCGCAGCGAGACGATCACGCGTCAGGTACCGAGCCGGTAGCCCGCGCCGCGCACGGTGTGCAGCAGCGGTTTCGGAAAGCCCGCATCGATCTTCTGCCGCAACCGGCTGATGTGCACGTCGATGACGTTGGTCTGCGGATCGAAGTGGTAGTCCCACACGGCTTCGAGCAGCATCGTGCGGGTGACGACGCGTTCGGCCTGCTTCATCAGGTATTCGAGCAGGCGGAATTCGCGCGGCTGCAGTTCGATGCGTTTGTCGCCGCGACGTGCTTCGCGGCTCAGCAGGTCGAGTTCGAGATCGGCGACGCGCAACTTCGTCGGTTCGCTGCCGCCCGCGCCGCCGCGACGTGCGATGGAATCCAGTCGCGCACTCAGTTCCGAATACGCGAATGGCTTGACCAGATAGTCGTCGGCACCGGCGCGCAGGCCTTCGACGCGATGGTCGACGTCGCCGAGTGCCGTGAGCAGCAGCACCGGCACCTTGCTGCCCGCGCCGCGCACGGTCTTGAGCACGGTCAGCCCGTCGACGCCGGGCAACATGCGGTCGAGCACCAGCGCGTCGTAAGGCTCGGTGGTGGCCATGAACAGGCCGTCGCGACCGTTGTCGGCCTGGTCGACGGCGTGGCCGTCCTCGCGCAGGCCCTTGGCGATGAACGCGGCGGTGTGCGGATCGTCTTCGACGAGCAGGATGCGCATGAGCAGTACGACTTTGCGTCCGGTGAAAAAAGATACCCCGCCGGCGGGGACCGGCGGGGTATCGCGGACCCGGGGGTTTCGGGTCCGGGGGACGCCGTACTCAGCCCGTCTTCTTCTCGTCCTTCTTCGGGGCGGCCTTCTTCGCGTCCTTGGCGGCCGCGGTGGTCTTGGCCGGAGCGGCCTTGGTGGTCGCCTTGGCCGGCGCGGCCTTGGCCGTGGTCTTGGCCGGAGCAGCCTTGGCCGGCGCGGCGGCGGCGGTCTTCGGCGCTTCGGCCTTGGCCGGAGCCGGGGCGGCGGCGAACGCGGAACCGGTGAACGCGACGGCGGCGACAGCAAGCAGAGCGGTGCGGAAGTTCATGGTGGTGTCCTCACGACGAGTGATGGTGCGGAGTGCCGGCGGTGCGGTGCCGCCTTGGTGGACACGGTGCGCCGCGGCGGTTGGCCGGGCGATGGCCTGTGGATGAAAGTTCGGTAATGAAGCCGCGCAAGAAAAAACCCCGCCGAAGCGGGGCTTTTCCGGCATCGGGCGATCAGCCCTTGTTCGACGCCTCGGTCTTCTTCGCAGCGGCGTGGTGGTGGTGATGCTTCGCATGGTGCTTGGCGTGGTGCGTGCCTGACTTCATCGGCGCCGCCGGCGTGGCGGGCGTCGCCGGAGTGGCAGGGGTCGCCTGCGGGGCGGCGAACGCGGCGCCGGCGACGGTGGTCAGGGCAACGGTAAGCAGAGCGGTACGCAGCTTCATGGTGGGCTCCTGGAACTGGGTGGGATCGACCGGGCGGACCATCCGTCCGCCAACCCAAGGTGCCTCCGCGCGTTTGCGCGGGAGATGGCCCGTCCATGAATCTTTTTTAATGCGGACGCGCGGCTCGACTGCGCCTAGCCGACCGCAACGATTGAGAGTTGCGCGAGGTCTACTTTCGGTCGGCCCGACGGCGGTTGTGCTCAAGCAAAACGGGGCTTGGACCGTTGGCGCACTGGTTAACCATCTCTGGGACGTCAGCGGCGGCGACAACCGCATCTGACGAGATCGCAGCCAGCGGCTCAGGTCGGTGCGTGCCCGCCGCGCACGAGGTGGCGGTAGCGCAAGTTGAGCAGCACATAACAGATCATCGTCGCTGTCAGCCCCACCAGCATGCCGTCGAGCCCGAGCGGCAACATCAGCACCAGAGCCGTGAGGGCGAACACGGCCGCGGTGTTGGTCAGCAGGTAAGGCCGCAGCTCGGGCACCTCTATGTAGTAGCCGTACTGCTTGCCCATGAAGAACAGCACCGTGCCTGCGGCGGCCAGCTGGCGGAAGTCGCCCGGGTCGAGGTCGTCGAGGATCGCGTGCCGGATCAGCGAAGCCAGGATCGCGAGGCCGATGAACAGGAAGAAGTGCGAATAGAGGATCGAGTGCCCGGTCGCCAGCTTGCGATGTTCCAGCAGGTGGAAGCTGTCGTAGTAGATCCACCAGATGGCCGATACCATGACGAAGCCGCTGACGGCAGCGATGACGCTGGACCGGTCCCAAGCGATGCCCGCCAGCGCCGCGGAGATACCGATCACCGATTCGCCGAGCATGATGATGGTAAGCAGGCCGACGCGCTCGATCAGGTGCGGCGTGTGCGCCGGTACGACATGCAGCCGCCGGTTCAGCAGCACCAGGGCCGCCATGTCGAACACAATCCCGGCTTGGAAGATCAGGTAGCTCCACGGCGGCTCCAGCAGGACCGAGGAAAAGCTGATCACCGCGCCGACGGCGAATACGCTGCCCACCGTTGTCGCGATCCCACCCCGGTCGTGGTGCTTACGCTTGGAGGCGAAATACATCCCGGCGATGATCAGCCGTGCCCCGCAGTAGCACGCCACGGCCAGCGCGTAATGGCCTTGCACGCCGGCCGAGAACAGCGCGGAGATCACGATCAGCAGGAACATGATCAGCAGTGTCGACAGGCGATGCTGGCGGCTGTCGGTGTCGAAGCGATTGGCGTAGATGGTGTGGCCTGCCCAGATCCACCAAAGCGGCAGGAACATCAGCACGAAGTACAGGAACTGCTGCGCCGTGACGTGGCGTTCGTGCGCTTCGCTCAGGAGTTCGCTGACATCGGTCAGGGCGACGACGAAGATCAGGTCGAAGAACAGCTCCAGCCAGGTCGCGCGCCGGTGCGCATCGAAATACTTGAGTTCCTTCATGCGGCCACCGTAGCTCGTCGGGCACAGTCATCGTGGCATACGCCGGCGTGCATAAGGTCTGCCTGACAATTCTCCCAAGCCGGCGCCGCTTCGCGACCGGCTCAACTCACACGTTCAGCCGAACGTCCGCTTCGGGTCGGAAGCGGACGTCGGCATGCCACAGGCAGCGGCGCTATAAGAGAGCGGACGGCTAGAGGCGATCCCCCGAACATCTGGGCCGAAACCAGCGTTGGAAAGACATCAGGCGCGCTGCCAGACAAGGCAGCGGTTGTTCGCCGGCATTGCCACGTCGTCGACAAGCCGCAGACCAGCGTTCCCCGCAAGGATCCGCACCGACTCAACATCTCGGATCCCTGAGCGCGGATCACGCGCTTTTAGCCAAGCATCGAAGTCGCGGTTACTTGGGCTCGTGTAGATGCCGTCTTCGTTGAAGGGGCCGTACACGACGAGCACACCCCCATCGCCGAGTACGCGTCCGACGCCGTCGAAGAACTTCTCGACGCCTGGCCAGTCGACGATGTGCAGCGTGTTAGCGCTGAACACAGCGTCGTACGGCCCGGTCGGCCAATGCCCCAATACATCGAGCGGGATCGGCGTGGGCGTATTGGAAAGTTTCGCCTCGTCCAACCATTGCCGGATACCAGGCAACTGCGAAGGGAGATCGGCGCATTGCCACGACAACCATGGCATCGCGGCAGCGAAATGCACGGCATGTTGGCCGGTGCCGCTGCCGACCTCGAGCACGCTGCGGCGGTCTATGAAGCGGGTACGCAGCACATCGAGGATTGGATCGCGATTGCGCTCGCAGGCGGGCGCGAAAGGCTTGGTCGTCATGTTGCCAGCATGCCGCAGGCCCCGTGTGCGGCGAGTACGCCAATGTCCGCTTTCGGCCAAGAACGGACCGCCGTCATCAATTCAGCGTCACGCGACCGGGCGATTCATGATCAGCAGTTCTCCAGTCGGCTGCTTCGGGCCAGGTTGGTGGCCGACGGGATACGAGATTCGCGAACGTCGACGGTCAATCGGTAGTGCTTGCCCGGGCGAAACCCGACAGCACCTGCGACGCAAAGGCTTCGGCATCCATCGGCCTGCCGAGCAGAAACCCTTGGAGGGTGTCGCAACCCAGCAGCTGCAGCGCGCGGTCCTCGTCCTCGGTCTCAACGCCTTCGGCGGTCACTTGCATGCCTAACGCATGCGCAAGCTCGATGATCGCGTTGCAGATCGACAACGCATGCGGGTTCCGCGTCAGACCGCTGACAAAGCTGCGATCGATCTTGATCGCGTCGACTGGAAGCTTCGCGAGGTAGTTGAGAGAGGAATAGCCGGTTCCAAAATCGTCTATGTCGATTCTGCAGCCCAGTTGGCGTAGCGCTTCCAGCGTCGAAATATTCCGGTTGATGTCGTCCATCAGGACGCTTTCGGTCACCTCGATGTCCAACGGCCGACTACTGGCATAAGGCTCCAGCAGGCGTGTCGCTTCCTCGAGAAAATCCTTGTGTCGCAGTTCGCGCGCCGACACGTTGACGGCGATCGGTATGCCAGGCGAGTACGTGCGTCGCCAATGCAGCGAGGTTCGGAGAGCCTGCGCCATGACCCAGGCCCCGACCGGCACGATCAATCCAGTCTCTTCCAGGGCGGCAATGAAATGCAGCGGGGAGATCATGCCCTCGCGCGGATGACGCCAGCGCAGCAGCGCCTCGGCACCTGCAAGTCGTCGGGTTCTTGCGTCGAACTTGGGCTGGTAGTGCAGCTCGAATTGCTCGTGCTCCAGGGCTTGCCGCAGGTCGCGCTCCAAATCCACGGCGCGGGCAATCCGCACTCGGAGCGCCTTGTCGAACTCTGCGAGGCGCTGATCGCCCTTGATCGCAGACGACAAGGCGGAATTGGCATCACGTTCAAGCTCTTCAGGGCTTCCCGCAGCTCCGGCCGCGATGCCCGCCCGGAGGGTGATGTGAATCAGCTCCTCGCCAACGATCAAGCCGCGCTTTTCCAGATCTTCGAGGCGCACATCAAGTTTGGCTGCCTCCGCCTGAAGGCCTTGCTCCTGCTGCCAGGTCAGAAGAAACGAACCTTCAACGTGGGCGGTGAATCCACCCACGGCGTCGAGGCTCCTGCCCACCCGCGAGACAAGCTCATCCGTGAAAGCCCGACCACGTGCGCTGGCAATGCTTCCCAGGCGAGCGATCTTGACCGCCGCGATGAAGATGGGCGTGTCCGCGGCATGGCCACCAAGATGATCGAGGAATGCATGCCGATTTGGCAGGCCCGACACTGGATGATGAAGCGCGAGAAACCTCAACTGCTCGCGCTTGGCAAGAAATTCCAGGGCGAAGTCGATTTCATCGGCCAACCGGCGCAGCAATCCGATCTCGTCGATGTCGTAATCGAGCTGCTTGTCCGAATACAGGCTCAACAATCCCCAAGGTCTTTCGCCGAGGGGTAACGAGACCTGCGAGCGGATGCCCTGCGCGATCATGTCCTTGGCAACGCCCGATTGCAGGTCACGGTCGGTGTAATCGAAGACCGCTACGGCCCTGCAATGTTCGAAAGCGATCGCGCTTGGCGGGCCTTCCTCACGCGCCTTCGAGTGCGAATAGATGAGCGGGCCGCGAGCAACCGACTCCAGCAACTCGTCCGGGCCGCTGCGTGCGACGACCGTAAACGCGGTGCTGTCGCCGACGCGCTCTGCCACCACGGCCGCCTTGAAGCCTGCCTCGCCCACGGCCGCATCGCAGGCACCGTTCAGAAGTTCATCGCGGCTACTTGCTCTGAGCGCAATGTTGCTGATTGCGCTCAAGACGGCATGGATCCGATTGAGACGCTCGATCTTCTGGATGTTCTTGAGCTTTTCAGTCAGGTCCGGGCTCACGCCCCGATAGCCCGATACCTTTCCGTGTTCGTCGTAGATCGCGACGCCCGTGCTCTCGAGTGTTTTCCAGTACTTGTCGCGATGCAGCCACTGGAGGCGCCAGTTGCTGAAGGTGCCCCCGGCAGCGGCGATCCTCGGGAACTCCGTCTCGACTTCCTTACGGCTTTCCTCGCCGAGGAATTCCGGCACATAGACGCCAAGCAGGAACGCGGGGTCATACCCGAGGATGCCTTTGACCGCCTGATTGGAATACGTCAGTTTGATGTTCCGGTCGATCTCCCAGACCCAGTCCTTGCTCGTCTCGGCCAACGCCCGGAAGCGTTCCTTGCTTGTCGAAAGCTCGTTCTGCAGAGCTTCGATGTGTCTGCGCCGTTCGGCTTCGGTTCGGACGGCGCGTTCAATCGTCCACGGCAAACGCACGAGGTTCTGTTGCGCAACGTAGTCCGCGACCCCCTCGTCCAACGCGTGTATCGCGTCTTCTACGTCAGCCGACCGGCCAATCACGACCAAAGGCACGCCCGCGCAAAGCTCCGCGACAAGTTCCATCGCACGCTTGCGCTCCATGACCGGCGCGACATCGTCGAACAGTACGGCGACCGGATTTGCACCGCCTAGTTGCTGCCGTATTTCGCGTTCGCTGCCCGCGCTCAGCAGCCGGAATTGTTGCGGTGCGCTACGCAGCGCATTCGAGATCGCGGTCGTCGACTCGGCATTCGCGACGATAAGAATGTCCGCGGACATGTGCGACGCACTCCCCGGCCGTATCAGTGCTCAGTGGGAGAGTGCGCCTCGTCCGTTAACGCTTCGTTATTGGCGCTTGCGCGAGCGCGGCCCGGGAAGCGCGCGCCGCTCCAAGCGTGGCGAACACGGTTAGGACGTCATCGGCCTGCTCAGCCACGACGCGCCAGACGACCTACCTGCCTGATGCCCTCCAACGCGCGCTTGTTGAGCGGATGGCCAAAATTCACGCGAACAAAGTTCTTGAATCCGCCCGAGGCGGAGAACATCGGCCCCGGCGCCAGGCTGACGCCGAAGGCCATCGCGGCCTGACGCAGGTCGAGCGCATCCGTAGCTTCCGGTAGCTCGACCCAAAGGAAATAGCCTCCGCATGGGCGGCTGACCCGTGTCCCGGCGGGAAAGGCCTGCGCGATCGCTTCGGTGTACTCGTCGCGCTGCGCTTCCAGCGTTGCCCGAAGCTGGCGCAGATGCCGTTCGTAGCTCCCGCGTTCGAGATACCGGGCCAAGGCCAATTGCACCGGGATCGACGTGGCGAGGGACAGCGTGAGCTTGTGCTGCGCGATACGCGCTCCGAAGCGCCCGGGCGTCACCCAGCCAACGCGATATCCGGGCGCGAGCGTCTTCGAGAACGAGCTGCAGTGGAGCACCCATCCGTCGGTGTCGAACGCCTTGGTGACGGCAGGTCGCCGGCTACCGAAGTAGAGCTCGTTGTAAACGTCGTCCTCGATCAGCGGCACCTGGTACCTGGTGACCAGCTCGACGAGCGCGCGCTTCTTGTCGTCCGACATGGCGCTTCCGAGCGGGTTCTGAAAGTTCGTCATCACCCAGCATGCCTTCGGCTGGTGGCGCTCGAATGCCAGTTCCAGGGCTGCGAGGTCGATGCCTTCGCGCGGATCCGTCGCGACTTCGATCGCGTGCAGGCCCAAGCGCTCCAGCGCCTGCAGGCATACGTAGAAGCACGGCGACTCGACGATTACGGCGTCGCCCGGGTTGCACACGGCCGACAGGCACAGATTTAGCGCCTCCATCGCGCCGTTCGTGACGACGATTTCGTCCGGTCCCACCCGGACCCCATCGAGCATGTAGCGCAGTGCGATCTGCCGTCGAAGCTCGAGGCTCCCCGGCGTGAGGTCGTCGACCGTGCTCCACGGGTCCATGTGCGTCGCCGAGTTCGCCAGGACGCGGCCGAGTTTCTCCAGCGGGAACAACAATGGGCTGGGAAAGGCCGATCCCAGTGGCACCACGTCCCGGGTCATGGCCGAGCGCAGGATGTCGAACACCATCGCGCTGATCTCGACCGGTCGCGCCTCGCTATCCGGCGTGGACGCGGTCTCCGGCTGGGCTGGCAGCCGCTTGGGCTTGTCGACGACGTAGTAGCCGGAGCGCGGTCGGGACTGGATCAGCCCCTGCGCCTCGAGCAGGTAGTAGGCCTCGAAGACGGTCGCCGGGCTGACGTGCCGGGTGGCGCTCATCTCGCGCACCGACGTCAGCCGCGCGCCGGACTTCAGCAGTCCGTTGTGGATCGACGCCGCAATGTCGGCCGCCAATGCTTCGTAGCGCTTCATTCGAGGCTCGCACTCAGGCCATCCAAAACCCGGACTGATCCGGTTTTTTTCAGTAAATCTGCCACTGAAAAAACTGATCCGGTCGGACTAGCCTAGCACCTGCCAAAACGGTGCTTCGAAGGCCAAGCCATGAACGCTGACGTCCAGCTCAATCTCGCGCTGATCCTGTTCCTGCCCTGGTACTCGATCCTCGCCGGCCTGTACTGGTTCTACCCCCGGCAGCCGCGCACGCTGACCCGCTGGTCGTTCGACGTGGCAGCGCTGACGGCCACCACGCTGCTGTCGGCCGCGAGCATGCAGTGGGGCTACCTGCACGCCGATGTCTCGGCCGGGCCGATGTGGAAGCAGATCCTCGCGACGTCCGTCTGCTACGGCGTATTCCTCGCCGCCATGACCGCAGCGTTCTATCTGCGCCGGGCCTGGATCATTCGGCCCTATGACAGGCGATCGCAGAACGACATCACGCCTAACCTTCCGCAGGTGAACTCATGAAAACGCTTCTGGTCGTCGGCTTCCTTGGCCTGATCATCTACAACCTCGGTGCAGGCCTGTATTACATGCTGACCGACAAGGGCAGCAGCAAACGCACGGTCAATGCACTGACCAAGCGCATCGTGTTGTCGGTCGTGCTGATCCTTCTCGTTTGCGCGGGTATCTCGACGGGCTACATCAAGCCGCATGGTGTGGGGTCGAACCCGTCCGGCGCGCTGACTACGCCTCCGGTACATGCAACGACGGTTTGAACGGGAGCCGTCCAGACGGATGGGCCGTGACAGCGGACGGAACCCGTCCATCCATTTCTGCCGATGACGTCCGCCCACGGTCCGCAGCGGCGACCAGAACCGGCGCTGCAATCGAATGCGAGCACGTTGCTGAGATGCAAGGCCAGCATCCCGCGTAGCGTGCGCAACTACCTGGCGGTGGACGAAACCACTCTCCCGCGAGAGTGGTCGGCATCACGGCGGACGTCGCGATTTTCGCGGCTTGCCTGGCAGTCCGGGATGATCGTCGTCACTTGCGGCGAAGCACCCCGCTCACCTCGTCAGGGCCAGCATTGCATCGTCGATGCTGGCGGCGAGATCGGTGAACGAGTGATCGGCGTCGTGGCGGACACCATTGACGAAGAACGCGGGCGTGCCATTGACTCCACTGCGTACGCCGCCCAGAAAATCGGCTTGCACCTTCTGCGCATGCAACCCCGAAGCCAGCGCGTCCTGAAATTCCAGGGGTGACAGCTCGAGCGCGCTGACCAGCGTCAACAGCAACTCGGGACTGAGACGCGGCTGGTTGACGAAGATGGCCTCATGCACATCCCAGAAACGACCGTGACTGCCAGCGAATTCGGCCGTCTCGGCCGCCATGCGCGCCATCGGGTGTACCTCGGTCAACGGAAAATGCCGGAATACGAGACAAACCGTGCTGCCGTAGTGCATCAGGATTTGTTTGACCGGCAGTTGGGCGGCGGCGCAGTGGGGACATTGATAGTCGCCATACTCGACCAACGTCACCGGCGCCGTGGATGCACCAAGGATGTGATCGGAACTCGTCACCGGAACTTTGAGGACGGCCATCGTCATTCTCCCGGCTTCGGCATCGCGTCGAGCGCGTCAAGAATTCCATCTGCGCCCGGGTTCACTGCGATCGGCGAGCAGTAACTCCAAACGATTGTCTGCTTCTCGTCGATCACGAACAGGGCACGTTCGCAAACGCCTTCCGACGCCCGGTAGGCGCCATAGGCACGCGCCATCTCGCCCTTTGGCTCGAAATCCGCGAGCAGCGGAAAATGCAGGTTCCTGGCCTGCGCGAATGCCTGATGGCACCACGCACCGTCGACCGAGATGCCAAAGATCTCGGCACCCCGACTGCGGAATTCCGGAAGCACCTGGTTGTACAGCGCCATCTGGTCGCCGCAGACCGGACTCCAGTCCGCGGGGTAGAAAGCAAGCACGATGCGTTTGCCACGCATCTCGTCCAGCGAGAGCCACTGGTCGGGAGTCACGTGGAGCTTGAAATCTGGCGCCTGGACGCCGGGGCCAAGAATCGTCGACATGTCGTGTCCTCAAGAGGTGCCGGAGCCATTGCGGCGGGCTGATCCTCATCGCGCCGTTTCCTCAGCCGAAATACCAAGGCCAGCAGTGCGACACCGAACACGGACGACTATGCGCCCGCCCGCCCGCGGCCGAGGTGACGGCTTGCCGACGTCGAGCATGCAAGGCGTACCAACAACCGGCCAAGCACTCGGACAGCAATCAGCGGCGCTGCCGACAGCAGAACGCCGTTGCCACCGACAGTACGACGCCCGCGACGATCGGACACTGCCGCGAACTTTTCAGCTTGATCGCAGCGGCTGGTAGCACCACGCCGGAGACGGCCACGATGAAAAGAAGAACAGCACTGACAAGCCCGACCACAGCGTAACTGGCCGAATGACCCCTTTCGGCCAGAAGCGGACCCGGCCACTTCGCCGCGCAAGACGCCGGCATCCAGGCCCAGGAGGGACCAAGATTCCGTACCGCGACGTGTAGGTACAGCAGTGTCTTCCAACTGGCCTGCAATGCCTCGCGATGGCAAGCTTTCAGCGCCGTAGGGGTACGGCCTGCTCGACGCACCAGCGCGTCGACCGACCATTCAGGGGAAACGATGGAATTGCAGAATCCGTACAGCGCCGGCGACGCCGCCATCGCTGCCGCGCCGCGCGCGCAATACACAGGAGAGATGGCAGGCAAGGGGCGACGCTTCCTGACCATGCTGGTCGACAACATCCTCTACTACGCAGCCTGCGTCGCAGCGGTGATCGTCGTGATGACCTTTGCCGGCGCAGACGCGATCAACGGCGCGCGCGTCTACGCCGTCACCCTCCCGATGTTCGTCCTCTACTACAGCGGATTCGAAGCGCTGTTCGGCCGCACGCCGGGCAAGTTCATCTGCGGCACGCGCGTGGTCACCGAGCATGGCGCGGCGCCTTCGTTCGGTCAGGCTCTGGGTCGAACGATTTCGCGGATGATTCCGTTCGAGCCGTTCTCGGTGCTCTTCTCCGAAGAAGGCCGCGGCTGGCACGACTCGATCGCGAAGACGAAGGTCATCCGCGCGGGCTGAGCACGTCGGAGGCGCCTTTCGAACACTTCTCCAGAAGCAGCGCGGCATCGACAGACTGCAATGACTGTCCCGGGTCGGAAACGGACATCAGCCGATCATGGACCGCGACGCGGCGCACGGGCCGATTGCCTTACAGCCCCTTCGCCGCCTGTGCCACCGCGCGGAACAACGCGCGCCCCTTGCTCATCGTCTCTTCCCACTCGGCGGCGGGATCGGAGTCGTGGACGATGCCGGCGCCGGCCTGCACGTGCAGTCGGCCGTCCTGGATGACGGCGGTGCGGATCGCGATCGCGGTGTCGGCGTCGCCGTGCCAGCCGATGTAGCCGATGCTGCCGGCGTAGACGTTGCGCTTGATCGGTTCGAGTTCGCGGATGACTTCCAACGCGCGGATCTTCGGTGCGCCGCTCACGGTGCCGGCGGGGAACGTCGCGCGCAGGACGTCGGCGTAACTCAGGCCGTCCTTCAAACGCCCCGTGACTTCACTGACGATGTGCATGACGTGGCTGTAGCGTTCGATCACGAACTGCTCGCCGACTTCGACGGTACCCGCTTCGCTGACGCGACCGACATCGTTGCGGCCGAGGTCGATCAGCATCAGGTGCTCGGCGCGCTCCTTGGGATCGGCCAGCAGCTCAGCCTCGAGCGCGGTGTCTTCCTCGGGCGTCGCGCCACGGCGGCGCGTGCCGGCGATAGGGCGCACGGTGACGTTGCCGTCTTCTAGCCGAACGAGGATTTCGGGCGAACTGCCAACCACCTGCATGTCGCCGACGTCGAGGAAATACATGTACGGCGACGGGTTGAGCGCACGCAGTGCGCGGTAGACATCGACCGGCCGCGCGGTGAATGGCACCGACAGGCGCTGGCTCAGCACCACCTGGAAGATGTCGCCGGCGCGGATGTACTCCTTCGACTTCTCGACCGCGGCGATGAAGCCGTCGCGGGTGAAACCCGAGACGAAATCGCTTTCGTCGAGCGCCGCGGCATGCAGCGTTTCCGGATAGCCGGGGCCGCCCTGGCGCAGGCGATGCGTCAGCTCATCGAGACGCCGGTTCGCGCGCGCGAATGCATGCGGCTGCGACGGGTCGGCATGCACGATCAGGTACAGCCGGCCCTTGAGGTTGTCGAACACCGCGACTTCCTCGCTGAGCATCAGCAGGATGTCGGGCGTGCCGAGTTCGTCGTGCAATTGCGGCCGGGCGAAGCGCGGCTCGATGTACTGGATGCATTCGAAGCCGAACCAGCCGACCAGGCCACCGGTGAATTCCGGCAGGCCGTCGAGCTTGGGCACCGAGAACTGCGCGCGCAGCGCTTCGACTTCCGCGAACGGGTCGCCGACTTCGCGCGAGTCGATCAGTTCACCGTCTTCCGTAACGAACAACATGTTCCCGGCAAACGCATAAACGCGGCGCGCGGGCAGGCCGATGATCGAATAGCGACCGAACCGTTCGCCACCTTCCACCGACTCGAACAGGTAGGTATGCGGCCCGTCGGCGAGCTTGAGGTAGACCGACAGCGGCGTGTCGAGATCACTCGGCACTTCGCGCACGACGGGGATGCGGTTGTGGCCCTGTGCGGCCAGCTGCTGGAACGACTCGGACGATGTCACGCGGTGCTTCCTCGGAGAGACGACGGGTGCGATGGACGACGGTGGCTCAAGGCCACCATCGCCAACCCGTGGCGAGGACATGCAGGTGCGCGTGACGGTTCATGGGCGCGACTATAGCGGCTCGCCCTGCAACGCGCGATCCGCGGCCGGGTCAGGGCGATCCGCCATTGGTCAGGGTGCCGTGTGACCGCTGATCGCCGTGCAGCCCGGCGCCACACTGTTGAGGATCGCGCCGTTGGCGCACAGGGAGCGTGGCCTTGATCAATCCGCTGTTCGACCCGAAACACCGCCTGCGCAATGGATGGTGGGCGTTGCTGTTCTTCGTGGTACTCGCCGCATTTGTGATCCCGGCTCAGCTGTGGGCGACGCCGCGCGGCGCGCAGGTTCCGTTGCCGGCGCAGGCGTTGATGGCACTGTTCGCAACGGCCGCCTGCACTGCGATGCGACGCGAGCCGATGTCCGCAGTGTTCGGCCGCGCACGCGGCGTTCCGCGCAACGTCACGTACGGTGTGGTGGCGGGCTTCGCCCTGTGGTCGCTCACCGCGTCCATGCTGTGGATGACAGGCTGCGTCCGCTGGTCGGCGAATCCGGATGCCTTCGCCGTCATCGCACCCGCCCTGCTGGGTTGCGCGGCGACTGCCATCACCGAAGAACTGATTTTCCGCGGCTTCGTATTCCAACGCCTGGTCGACGGACTGGGCGCATGGCCGGCGCAACTGCTCATGGGCGCCTACTTCGTGCTCAACCACTGGAACAACCCGGGCATGACCGGCGTGACGCGCGTCATCGCCACCGTCGACATTTTCGCCGCGTCACTGCTGTTCGGCCTGGTTCGGTTGCGCACGCGCGGACTCGCGCTGCCGATCGCCCTGCATTTCGCGCTCAACGCGACGCAGGGCGTGCTGCTGGGCTTCGGCGTGAGTGGCAACGCATCGACGGGCTTGCTGACGCCGCACCTCGCCGGTCCGACGTGGTGGACCGGCGGTGCATTCGGGCTGGAAGCCAGCTTGCCGGGAACGGCCGTCATCATGCTGGCGACGATCGCGCTGGCGCGACGTCGCCACCGCCTCGTCGGAATGCAGACGCTCGACACCAGCCGCCTGCAACGCGCCTGAGCCGCGCGTGTCATCACGCTGTCACCGCCGACGCGGAGCATGGAAGGCCATTGCAGGGACGATCGCCGAGGCAGGATGCCTCCACTTCCCCGGCCGGTGCGTTCGCGCGCCGGCTTTTTCTTGGTCGGTCAGCGACGGCGCGCGTCGTCCACCGCGGACTTCATGCGTGTGATGACATCGGCGTAGTCCGGCGAGTTGAAGATCGCCGAGCCGGCGACGAACGTATCCGCACCCGCCGCGGCGATCTCGGCGATGTTGTCGGCCTTGACGCCACCGTCGATCTCCAGCCGCACGTGGCGGCCGCTCGCATCGATCATCGAACGCACGCGGCGCAGCTTGTCGAGCGCGGACGGAATGAAGGCCTGCCCGCCGAAGCCGGGGTTCACCGACATCAGCAGCACCATGTCGATGTCCGACAGCACGTAATCGAGCACGTCGACCGGCGTTGCCGGATTCAGCACGATCCCGGCCTGGCAGCCGAGCGACTTGATCAGCTGCACGGTGCGATGCACGTGCCGGCTCGCTTCCGGATGGAACGTGATCATCGACGCGCCGGCCTTGGCAAAGTCGGGGACGATGCGATCGACCGGCTCGACCATCAGGTGCACGTCGATCGGCGCGGTGACGCCGTGCTTGCGCAGCGCCTCGCAGACCAGCGGGCCGATGGTGAGGTTGGGTACGTAATGGTTGTCCATCACGTCGAAGTGCACCCAGTCGGCGCCCGCCTTCAGCACGTTGTCGACTTCCTCGCCGAGCTTCGCGAAGTTCGCGGACAGGATGGACGGGGCGATGACGGTCGATTGCATGGCGATCTCGGAGGTCAGCGACGCGGCTTGCGCAGCGCCTGGATGCGGTCGTAGGCGCCATTGATCTCGCGCGCCTTGGTCTCGGCGCGACGGCGCAGCTCGGGTGCGGCCGTGGCGAACTTGTCGGGGTGGTACTGCGACATCATCCGGCGATAGGCCTGGTCGATGTCGGCGTCGCTGGCGTCGTCCGGTACGCGGAGCACGCGGTAGGGGTCGTCGCGCAGGCGAAACCAGTCCGCGTCGAAGGCGTGGCCGATCAACAGGCCGAGCAGCGCGCCCAGCGGCGGTTCGGCGCGCAGCAGCGCGGCACCCGCGAAGAAGCCCAGCAATTTGCCGTACCACCGGGTCGTTCGCACGCGGCGGGCCCTGCCTGCAGGGTCGGGGATCGGGCCGGCAGTGTACCTGCAGCACGACGGCGGCCGGCGTACACTGCCCGGCCCGCCGCCGTCAGGCGGCCGTGCTCGACAGGCCCATGCGCCATTCGTTGCTGACGTCCGATCTTCCCGGGCTCCACCTGCGCCACCGCGGCAAGGTCCGCGACGTGTTCGACGTGCCGGCCGAGCGCCTGCCGACCGAAGCGCGTGATGGCGACCACCTGCTCATCGTCGCGACCGACCGCCTCAGCGCGTTCGACGTGGTGCTGCCCGACCCGATTCCCGGCAAGGGCGAGATGCTCTGCCAAATCAGCAACTTCTGGTTCGGCAAGACCGCGCACATCGTCCCCAATCACCTCACCGGCATCGACGTGGCGAGCGTGCTGCCCGAGGGTGTCGACGCGGCGCTGTACTCGAAGCGCGCAGTGGTGACCCGCCGCCTGAAGCCCGTACCGATCGAATGCATCGCGCGCGGCTATCTCATCGGCAGCGGCTGGAAGGACTACCAGCGCACCGGTCGCGTGTCCGGCATTGCACTGCCCGACGGCCTGCGCCAGGCCGAGAAGTTGCCCGAGCCGATCTTTACGCCGTCGACGAAGGCCGCGGTCGGCGACCACGACGAGAACATCGACTTCGACGCCGCGGTGCGCCTGTGTGGCGCCGAGCTCGCCGAAGCCGTGCGCGACGCGACGCTGCGCCTGTACGCGTATGCGGCCGACTACGCGGCGCAGCGCGGCATCCTCCTCGCCGACACCAAGTTCGAGTTCGGCACCGATGCCGACGGCCGCCTCTACGTCATGGACGAAATGCTGACGCCGGATTCGTCGCGCTACTGGCCGGCGGATTCGTACGAGGTCGGCACCAGCCCGCCGAGCTACGACAAGCAGTTCGTGCGCGACTACCTGGAAGCGGTCGGCTGGGACAAGACGCCGCCGGGGCCGACGCTGCCGGCCGAGGTCATCGAGAAGACGCGTGCGAAGTACGCCGAAGCGCTCGATCGGCTGGCGGGTATTTCGGTCGACTGAGGCGTCGCGGTTCCGTAGCGGCTGTCCCATTGCTGCAACGCCGGCGCGTGCGCCGCTGCGGCATCATCAACGCTCAACCCGGGACCGCGCCATGAACGCCACCGCCGACCGCCCCATCGACCGCTGGTTCGCGAGCTACAGCGACGACCACCGCAACCACACCAACCAGCACATCCACGTGCTGTGTGTGCCGGCGATCCTGTGGAGCGTGATCGCGTTGCTGTGGTGCATCCCGTCGCCGTCGTCGATGTTCAACGATGGCGTGTTCGCCGGCGCGGCGATGCTGCTGGCGGCGCTGTTCTACTACCGTCATTCGCGCAGCCTCGGGCTCGGCATGGCGATCGTGTTCGTGGCGCTCGGCCTGCTCACGCGCGTGCTGTTCATGGTGCTGGGCGCGAAAGGCCTGCTGACGCTCGCGTTCGCGGTGTTCGTCGTCGCGTGGATCGGGCAGTTCGTCGGCCACAAGATCGAAGGGCGCAAGCCCAGCTTCCTCACCGATATCACCTACCTGCTGATCGGTCCGGCCTGGGTGCTGGCCAAGCTCTATCGCCGCATGGGCATCGGCTACTGATGACGCGCAGCGCCGGCCTCGGCGGCCGCGACCTGGCGCTCGTCCTGCTGATCTGCCTGGCGTGGGCAGGCAACTTCCTCACGTCCGCGCTCGCGCTGCGGGAGATTCCGCCGTTCCTGTTTACGGCCCTGCGTTTCGCGATCCTCGGATTCGCGTTGCTGCCCTTCATCAAGCGCCCCGCCGAAGGCCAGTGGCCCCGACTGCTGACCGTCGCGCTGTGCCTGGGCGTGCTGCACTTCGGGTTGAGCTTCACCTCGCTCAAGCTCGCGGGCGACCTGTCGTCTCCCGCGATCGTGATGCAGAGCTACGTGCCGATGACCGCGCTGCTGGGCTGGTTCGTGCTTGGTGAGCGATTCGGATGGCGCACCTCGCTCGCGATCGCGGTGAGTTTCGGCGGCGTTCTCGTGCTGGGCTTCGATCCGATCGTGCTCGACCATCCGGCGTCGCTGGTGTCGATGCTGATCTCCGCGGTGTTCCTCGCGACCGCCACCGTGCTGATGAAGCGCCTGAAAGGTCTCGACGTGTTCAGCCAGCAGGGCTGGATCGCGCTGATCAGCATGCTGCCGTTGCTCGTGGTCAGCCACTTCGTTGAACCCGGCGCGATCGCGAAACTGCCGCAGGTGTCGTGGGTCGGCTGGGTGGGCGCGGCGTACGCGGCGTTCGTGTCGTCGCTGCTCGGACACGGCCTCTACTACGTACTCGTGAAGCGCCATCCGATCGCACAGGTCACGCCGTGGCTGCTGATCTCGCCAGTGCTGGCGGTGATTCTCGGCGTGCTGTTCTGGGGCGATCGACCGGGGCCGCGACTGCTCGTCGGCGGCGCGATGGTGCTGGGCGGCGTGCTGATCATCGCGCTGCGCACGCTGGCGAAGTCGCGCGAGGTCGTGCGCGATCCGGTCGAAATCTGATCAGCCCGCGCGCGGGAACATCGACGCCTTCGGCGCGAATGCGCGCGGCGCATAACCGAACGCTTCGCGCGCCGGGGTCGCATCGAACACGAGGTCGCGCCGCATGCGCTCGATCGCGGCGTCGCCGAAACCCGTTGCAATGCCGCGCGACTGCGCCATCCGCACCGCGAACTCGAACACCGGCAGCGGCAGCTCGAGCAGGTGTGCGGGCGGTTCCAGCACGCGCAGGACGCGGCGCACCATGTCGCGATACGCGAGTGTCTCGCCGCCGGGCAGGTCGAACGCGCGATCGTGCGCGGCCGTCGCGCCGATGCAGTCGACCGCGGCGGCCGCGAGATCGCCGACGTGCACCGGCTGGCGCAGGCCGGTCGCTCGGCGGGGCAACGGAAACCAGCGCATGCGATGCGCGATGCGCGCGATGCGACTCAACGTGGCATCACGCGCGGCGCCGTAGACCAGCGTCGGGCGCAGGATGGTTACCGCTGCGGCGCGTTCGCGTGCGGTGGTCATCAACCGGTCTTCCGCGAGTTGCAGGCGTTGCGCGACATCGCGCTCGTCCGCATCGACCGAATGCTGTTTCACCACCACGCTGGTCGACCCGAATGCGATTACGCGCGATGCCTGCGGCGCGCCGCGTGCATACCAGTAGGAGAACGCATCGAGCGGGCCGCAACTCACGATCGCATCGACTTCAGCCGGCAGCGCCGGCATTGCATCGAAGGCGCCCTGCAGCCACGTCAGCCCGGGCTCGTCGCGCTGCGGATTGCGCGACACGGCGGTGATGCGCCAGCCGGCGTTGCGCAGGCGGTCGATGAGTGGCTCACCGATCTGCCCGGTGCCGCCGAACACCAGCGCGTGCCGCATCAGTGCATGCCTCGCGCCAACGCCGGCCGCAGCCATGCGTATCCGAGCAACGCCGACAGCACCGATGCCGCAAGCACGCCCAGCACAGCCTCCTCGTAGCGCAGCGCGTCGTCATAGGCGAGCGATGCGATGAACAGGCTCATCGTGAACCCAATGCCGCACAGCAAGCCGAGGCCCAGCGTGGAGCGCACATCCATGCCCTCCGGCAAGCGCACCACGCCGAGCGCGCGCAGGCCGAGCGCCGCACCGGCGATACCGATCGGCTTGCCGACCACGAGTCCCAACACGATGCCGAGCGGCAACGCGTCGAACATGTCACCGATGGCGAGGCCACGCACCGCCAGGCCGGCGTTCGCGAACGCGAACAGCGGCAGGATCGCGTACGCCACCCAGGGGTGCAGCGCGTGTTCCAGCGTCTCGAGCGCCGAATGCTCGACTTCGTCGTCGATCGCATTGCGCTTGTCCACGTGCGGGATCATCAGGCCCGTCGCGACGCCGGCCAGCGTCGCGTGCACGCCGGACTTCAGCACGCAGACCCAAAGCACCACGCCCAGCACCAGGTACGGCGTAAGTGCGGTCACGCGCAGGCGGTTCAGCACGAACATCGCGAGCAGCGCGAGCGCCGCGAAACCGAGCGCGAGCAGCGACATTCCATGCGAATAGAAGACCGCGATGATCAGGATCGCGATCAGGTCGTCGACCACTGCGATTGTCGACAGCAGGAGCTTCATGCCGACCGGCACGCGCGGGCCCAGCAGTGCGAGCACGCCGAGTGCGAACGCGATGTCGGTCGCGGTGGGCACCGCCCAGCCGCGCATCGCACCGGCATCCCCGTGGTTGAACGCGACGAAGATCAATGCCGGCACCGCGACGCCGGCGACCGCGCACGCCAGCGGCAACATGAGCTGGCTACGCTCTGCGAGCTGCCCGCTGATGGCCTCGCGCTTGATCTCCAGCGCGACGAGCAGGAAGAAGATCGCCATCAGGCCGTCGTTGATCCACAGCAGCAACGGCTTGGCGAGGCCGATGTCCCCGATGTGCACGGCGAACGGCATGCGCCGGAACGCATCGTAGGCGCCCGCAAGCGCTGAATTCGCGCAGACCATCGCGACCACCGCGGCGGCGATGAGCACGATGCCGCCGGCCGCTTCCAACCGGAAGAAGTCGGCGAGCGCGCGCACCGCGCGCGGCCCGATGGCCGAAGGACTGCGCATTCCACCCATGCGGCGAGTATATCGACCGCGTTTGGTGCGTCAGCGGTGCAGCAGGAGGATCTCGAAGACGATCCAGCCGAGCAGCGCGACGGCGAGCACCGCGCCTTCGCCGCGCGACACGCGCATGTCGCCGCGCACGATCGGCAGCATCAGCGCGCAGAACACGAACGCCGCCGGCAGCTCGTAACGCACGAACGACGCCGGGATCGTCAGGCCGTGCGCGAGCAGCGCCATGCCGCCCAGCACCAGCAGGATGTTGACCAGACTCGAGCCGATCACGTGGCCGGCGACAAGGTCGCCGTGGCCGCGACGCGCGGCACGCACCGCGCCCGCCATCTCCGGCAGTGCGGTGCCGATCGCGACCGGCAACAGGCCGGTCACCAGCGGCGTCAGGCCGATCGCCTGGCCGAGCGCGGGCGCGTGCGCTACCAGGATCACCGCGCCGCAACCGAGGAACACCGCGGCGAGTACGACGAAGAGAAGATTGAGGCCGAGCGAACCGCCGGCCGGCGCCGCATTCTCGATCTGCCCATGCACTTCGGGTGCCTCGCTACCACCGCGCATCAGCTTGGCGACGAACACCACCACGAACGCGACCACCAGGATCACGCCGTCGAGCATCGAGAGACGCCCGTCGAGCGACATCAATAGCACCAGCGCCGTCGCCGCGAGCAACACCACCAGCAAATGCGCGAGCGCGCGCCAGCGCACCAGCACCGGCGTCACCATCGCGGCGACCGCGAGCGTCAGCCCGACGTTGACGACGTTGCTGCCCACCGCGTTACCCAGCGCGAGCTCGCCCTGCCCTTTGGCCACGGCATAGAAATTGACGACCAGTTCGGGAATGGACGTCGCCAGCGCGACGATCGCGATGCCGACCGCGAATGGCGGCCAACCGAGCCGTCGCGCCAGGCCCGCCGCGCCGCGGACGACGATGTCGCCGCCGATCGCCAGCAGTACGAGGGCGAGCAGGAACCACGACGCGGAATAGGAAAGGCTGGGCATGGGCGATCCTCAGGAACAGCCTTCAACGTAGTCGACCTGCGGTGCGACGCCCGCATGCCATTCGGTGACCTTGCCCTTCGCATCGGTCTCGAACACCACCGCACCGCCGTCGCCGGTCACCTTCAGATACTTGCCGCCGTCGACGTACTTGTGCGGCGTTTCGGTGACGCGACCCGCGTAGAGGCGCTTGATGTCGTCGGCGCTCATGCCACGACGACCGCCGCCCGGCGCCACTTCCTTGTCGTTGCCGACGTCGTAGCGGACGAACTTGCCGCCCTCGAACATGAAGGCGAAATACGACGGGGACTTGTTGCCGACCGGGTTGAGGTAGGTGCAGGCGTTGCCGTTGACCTTGCCGTTGAGGTCACCGCCCCAGGCCTTCTTCGCCTGTTCGACGTTCATGCCGAACTTCATGTCGCCGTAGCCGTCGAAATGCGCGAGGCCGCTGGCCGGGGGCGTTTCGTCGGCCGGATGGAAGCCGCCCGGCGCGCTGGGATTCGGTTCGCCGACGGCGATGCCCTGCGCGCCCGCGGGCGGCGCGGACGATATGCTGTCCGGCGTCGGCGCGGCGGGCTCGTTGCGCACCGCCGCGTCGGCGGCGGCATGGTCGGCTTCCGAGGACGCATCGGTTGACGGCGCTGCGGGGGTCGACGTCGGGGACGTCGCCGCGCGGTCGTCCGCGGGGCGGCCCGAGCAGGCGCACAGTCCGGCGACCAGGATCAGCGACACGGCATGCTTCATGGAGCGCTCCACGCAGGGGTTCGCGGCAGCCTAGCCGGCGGCCGTGAATCCCTCGCGAAGCGGCGCTCGGCGTCACGACGCGCACGTGCGATGGCCCGATCCCGGCGCGCGCCTCGCGTCATGCCGCGTCGGCTCAGCGCGCGTCGAAGTTCTTCTTCAGTCCGGACCAGCAGGCCTGGTAGTCGCGCTGGCGGTGCGCGGCGTCGATGGCCTGCTGCGTCGGGCGAATCACCATGCGCGCCTCGAACATGAAGGCCATCGTGCCCTTGACGACGTCCGGCTTCGACAGGTCGGCATTGCTGGCCTTGTCGAATGTCGCGGCGTCGGGGCCGTGGCCGGTCATGCAGTTGTGCAGCGACGCGCCGCCGGGCGAGAAGCCTTCGGCCTTGGCGTCGTACGCGCCATGGATCAGCCCCATGAATTCGCTGGCGATGTTGCGGTGGAACCACGGCGGACGGAACGTGTCCTGCGCCACCAGCCAGCGCGGCGGGAAGATCACGAAGTCCATGTTGCCGACGCCTGGTGTATCGCTCGGGCTGGTGAGCACCA
This sequence comes from Lysobacter claricitrinus, assembly GCF_045866565.1. Classification (NCBI taxonomy): domain Bacteria; kingdom Pseudomonadati; phylum Pseudomonadota; class Gammaproteobacteria; order Lysobacterales; family Lysobacteraceae; genus Lysobacter; species Lysobacter claricitrinus. The sequence continues at coordinate 377,274 of NZ_BAAFZV010000001.1, forward strand.
GGAAGATCGACGGGTCTGGGTGGTCGAAGCTGATCGACCCGATAGTGTTGAAGCGGCGCAGGTCGTACAGGTACGGCACGTGGTTGCCGTGCCAGCCGACGACGTCGATGGGCGAATGACCGATGGCCGCGCGCCAGAGGTGCCCTTGGAATTTGGCGACCAGCTCGTAGTCGCCTTCGACATCCTCGAACGCGGCGTTAGGCGTGAGGAAATCGCGCGGATTGGCGAGGCCGTTGGAACCGATGGGGCCGAGGTCCGGAATGCGCAGGAACGCGCCGAAGTTCTCGCAGACGTAGCCGCGCGACGCGCCGTCGGGCAGCTTCACCGCGAAGCGGATGCCGCGCGGAATCACCGCGACCTGCTGTGGCTCCACGTCGAGCACGCCGAGTTCGGTTTCGATGTGCAGGCGGCCCTGCTGCGGCACGATCAGCAGCTCGCCGTCGGCGTCGTAGAACCAGCGGCCCTGCATGTCGCCATTCGCCGCGTACATATGCACGCCGATGCCCGACTGCGATGCGGCGCAGCCATTGCCGGCCATGGTGAACAGGCCATCGAGGAAATCGACCGACGCATCCGTCGGCAACGGCATCGGGCTCCAGCGCATCTGGTCGGGACTGACCGGGCCGGTGTCGAAATCGTTGTGGAACGTTTCCGACGCGCGACCTTCGTATCGCGCAAACGGGCCATGCATCGCCGCGGGCCGGATGCGATACAGCCAGCTGCGACGGTTGGCGTGGCGCGGCGCGGTGAACGCGGTGCCGGAGATCTGCTCGGCGTAGAGCCCGTGCGCGACGCGCTGCGGCGAGTTGCGGCCTTCCGGCAGCGTGCCGGCGCGCGCCTCGGTGGCGAATTCGTTGCCGAAGCCGGACTGGTAGCCGGTGGATTCAATCGTCATCGGAATGTTCCGTCGCGGATACGAAAGGCCCCTGCGAGCAGGGGCCGGTGGATCGTGTCGGTTACAGCACGCCGCGCTTCATCTGGTCGCGCTCGATGCTCTCGAACAGCGCTTGGAAGTTGCCTTCGCCAAACCCTTCGTTGCCCTTGCGCTGGATGATCTCGAAGAAGATCGGGCCGAACGCGTTCTGGGTGAAGATCTGCAGCAGCTTGCGCTGCTTCGTTTCGAGATCGGCGTCGATCAGGATCGCGTTGCGACGCAGGCGCTCGACGTCCTCGCCGTGGTTCGGCACGCGCGCATCGATCACGTCGAAATAGGTGTCCGGCGTGTCGAGGAAGGCGATGTTCTTTTCGCGCATCGCTTCGATGGTCGAATAGATGTCGTCGGTGAACAGCGCGATGTGCTGGATGCCTTCGCCGTTGTAAGCGCGCAGGTATTCGTTGATCTGGCTCTTCTCGTCGCTCGATTCGTTGAGCGGGATGCGCACGACGCCGTCCGGCGCGGTCATCGCCTTCGACAGCAGGCCGGTCTTGGCGCCCTTGATGTCGAAGTAGCGGATCTCGCGGAAGTTGAACAGGCGCTCGTAGTAGTCCGACCACTTCTGCATGTTCCCGAGGAACAGGTTGTGCGTGAGGTGGTCGATGAAGGTCAGGCCGAAACCGCGCGGGTTCTGATCGACGCCCGGGATCGCGACGTAGTCCTCGTAGACGTTCGCGCCGTCGTCGATCAGGTACAGCATGCAGTCGCCGATGCCGTTGATCTTGAGCGCATCGACCGCACCGACGCCATTGATTTCCTCACCGCCGTTCGAGGTTGCGTGCGCCAGCACCTCGGTAGTCGGCTTGGTGAAGCGGATCGCGAAGCCGCACGCGGACGGGCCGTGCGCTTCCGCGAACTTCGAGGCGAACGAGTTCGGCTCTTCGTTCAACAGGAAGTTGACGCCGCCCTGCCGGAACAGGGTGATCGCGCGGCTCTTGTGCTTGGCGACCGCCGTGAAGCCGAGGCGCTCGAGGTAGTCGCACATCGCGCCACCCTGGCCTTCCGGCGCGGCGAATTCGACGAACTCGAACCCGTTGATGCCCATCGGGTTCTCGAACGTGGTGACCTGCATGCCGAGATTGGGCTGGGCGCTCATGGGGGAGTCCTCGCGAAAGAAATGGGGCGCCGGGCTTGCGGCGCGGGGTCGAAGCTTTATAGTTTCAGATGAAACTACTTGCAAGGCGCGACGCAGCATGAGCCTGAACCGGGACGCCGCCACCCTCGACCTCGAGCACTTCCTGCCCTACCGGCTGTCGGTGCTGAGCAACCGCGTCAGCGGCGCGATCGCGCATATGTATTCCGAGCGCTTCGGCCTCGGCGTCACCGAATGGCGGGTGATGGCGGTGCTCGGTCGCTACCCGGACCTGTCGGCCGGCGAGGTCGCGCAGCGCACGGCAATGGACAAGGTGGCGGTGAGTCGCGCGGTCGCCGGGCTGGTCGAGGCGGGCCGGGTCGAGCGCGAGATCCACGACGACGATCGCCGCCGCTCGGTGCTGCGTCTGTCCGCCGAAGGCGTCGCCATCCACGACCAGGTCGCGCCACTGGCAATCGAATTCGAAAAGCGCCTGCTCGACGGCATGGCCGCGGACGAACGCGACGTGCTATTCCGTTTGCTCGACCGCCTCGACGAACTGGAGCTGCGCGCGGAAGCGGATCTCGGGACGCGCTGACGCAGCCCGATCGCGCAAAGAAAAAGGCGGCCCGGAGGCCGCCTTTTTCGTGTCACGTACCGCGCTTACTTGATGCCGTGCATCAGGCGCTGCACCAGCGGCGCGACCAGGAACAGCAGCACGCCGGAACCCGCGAGCAGCCAGAAGCCGGTCGTGTAGGCGTGCAGCGCGGACGCGGTGGTCATGCCGCCTTCGCCCGAGGCCTCGCCCGCGAAGATGCCGGCCAGGTTGTTGCCGATCGCGATCGACAGGAACCAGCAGCCCATCGCGAAGCCGGCCAGGCGCGTCGGCGCGAGCTTGGTCGTCATCGACAGGCCGATCGGCGACAGGCAGAGCTCGCCCACCGACTGGATCACGTAGACCATGAAGAGCGTCCAGAACGGGATCTTCAGCGTCTGCGCGTCGACGAGTTTGGTCAGCGCGAACATCAGCAGCAGGAATGCCAGGCCGTTGAAGATCAGGCCCAGGCCGAACTTGCGCGGGATCGACGGATTCGCCCGGCCCATCGCCACCCAGATCCACGCCAGGATCGGCGCCAGCACGATGATCGCCACCGAGTTGACCGACTGGAACCACGCAACCGGGAATTCCCAGCTGCCGAACTGGCGGTTGACGATCTTGTCGGCGAGGAAGTTGAACGAGCTGCCGGCCTGTTCGAAGAACGCCCAGAACAGCACGTTGAACACGAAGATGATCAGCATCGCGAACACCTTGTCGCGCGCGACCGTGCCTTCGCGGATCGCTTCGATCACCAGCATGACGGCCGGAATGATGATCAGCGCCATCAGGATGAACTGCAGCGCGTGCGCGCTGATGGTCAGCAGGAAGTAGAACGCGGGCACGCCGATCAGCAGGCCGCCCGCGGCGACCATCAGCACGCGACCGAGACCTTCCTTGCCCGCCGGCGGCAGGCCGATGCCCTTGAGCAGGCCGCGACCCGCCCAGAACCAGATCAGCGACAGGATCATGCCGACGCCGGCGGCGATGAACACCACCTTGTACGAGGGCATCGCGTCGGTGCCGAAGATCTTCTGGGCGAGGTACTGGGTGATGACCGGTGAGATCATCGCGCCCAGGTTGATGCCCATGTAGAAGATGGTGAAGCCCGAATCGCGACGCTGGTCGGTCGGCGCGTAGAGCTTGCCCACCATCGTCGAAATGATCGGCTTGAACAGGCCGTTGCCGACGATGACCGTGGCCAGGCCGAGCTTGAACACCTGTTCGTTCGGCACCGCGATCATGAACAGGCCGAGCGCCATGATCACCGCGCCCAGCAGGATCGAACGCTGGTAACCGATCAGCTTGTCGGCGATGAAGCCGCCGAAGATGGCGCCGGCATACACCAGTGCGAGGTACGCGCCGTACAACTCGCTCGCCGGCTTCTCGCCCGTCGGATCACCGCCGTGGAACTGCGCCACGACGTACAGCACGAGTGCCCAGCGGATGCCGTAGAACGCGAAGCGTTCCCAGAACTCCGACATGAAGAGCATCCACAGCGGACGCGGATGGCCGAGGACCTGGTTGAACTCGGGCGGCGTGGAATTCGGGCCGCCCGGCGCTTGCAGCGGCGGGCCCATCGGTTCTGCGGCGTTGGGTACTTGCGCACTCATTCGGTGATTCCTGGAAGACCTGCGTGGATGTCGCCGCATCGGGGGCTGCGGACGCGTGCAACCGGCCGAGGATGTCCGAACGGCCGTCGGGGCGTCAAACCGCGTTTCCGTGCTGCGATGCAGCAGCCTTCAGGCTGAATGGGGCGATGCGACGACCGCGTGCAGCGTCACGACGCCGCGGCGCTACCGCGCAGCGACGTCGAGCCCGATCCGGGTGCGCACCTCGAACAGCTCCGGAAAGAACGACAACTCCAGCGCCTGCTTGAGGAAACCGACCCCCGACGACCCGCCGGTGCCGCGCTTGAAGCCGATGATGCGCATCACCGTGCGCATGTGGCGGAAGCGCCACAGCTGGAACTGGGTCTCCAGGTCGACCAGGTCTTCGCAGAGCTGGTAGGCGACCCAGTGCGTCGTCGAGTCCTCGTAGATGCGCTCCAGCACCGGCAACAGATCGGGCTCGGACACATGGGTGACCGACCAGTCGCGCTCCAGCAGGCGCGCCGGCACCGCGTGGCCGTGACGCGCGAGGAAGCGCAACGCTTCGTCATACAGGCTGGGCGCGTGCAGCAGGCCGTCGAGCAGCGACTGCGCGTCCGGCTCATGCGCGAACACCTCGAGCATCCGCGCGTTCTTGTTGCCCAGCAGGAATTCGATGGCGCGGTACTGCAACGACTGGAAGCCCGACGACGGCCCGAGGATGTCGCGGAACTTCATGTAGTCGGCGGGCGTGAGCGTCTCCAGCACGGTCCACATCTCGGTGAGCTGGCGCAGGATCGCCTTGCAGCGCGCGAACACCTTCTGGCAGGCGCCGACGTCGTCCGCGCGCAGGAAACCGACCGCCGCACGCAGCTCGTGGATCATCAGTTTCATCCACAGCTCGCTGACCTGGTGCTGGCAGATGAAGAGCAGCTCGTCGTGCTGCGGCGGGTCCGACAGCGGCTCCTGCGCCGACAGCAGGCGGTCCAGCCGGAGATAGCCGCCGTAGGTCAGGCGGCCGGCCAGGTCGGTGTGGACGCCGCTTTCCAGCGGACGCTCGTTGTTCTCGATGCTCATGTCGGGGCCCCGTGCGGGCCGGCAGCGTAGCGCAGGCGACGACCGTCACGCTTTCGCAACGGAATCGCGTCACACTTCCGGCCGCTTCGCGGGCAGATGCACGCGGGCCGGGGCCGCGCCGATCGCGCGGGGATGCGGGAGGCGTCGCCTCCCGGCCACATGGGGAAACAGCATGGAACGGTCATCACGACGCCTCGCGGCGCTGGGCTTCGGCCTCGCCGCACTCATCGTCGGGCCTGCGCAGGCGCAGGTCGTCATCAGCCAGGTCTACGGCGGCGGCGGTAACTCCGGCGCCCAGTACAAGAGCGACTTCATCGAGCTGCACAACACCGGGACCTCCGCGGTCGACGTGTCGACGTGGTCGGTGCAGTACGCCTCCAGCACCGGCACCAGCTGGCAGAAGACGAACCTGTCGGGTTCGATCCCGGCCGGCGCCTACTACCTGGTCAAGGAAGCGGACGGCGCCGGCAGCCAGCCCGCGCTGCCCACGCCCGATGCGATCGGCACCCTCGCGATGTCGGGCACCGCCGGCAAGGTCGCGCTGGTCACCAACAATTCCGCCCTGCCCGCCGGTTGCCCGGTGGGCGCGGCCGACGTGGTCGCGTTCGGCACCGGCAGCACCTGCGCGGAGGGCACCGGCCCGACTGCGACGCTGAGCAACACCACCGCCGCGATCCGCAGCAACGACTGCGTCGACGGCAACAACAACGCCGGCGATTTCGTCACCGGCGCGCCGAACCCGCGCAACCGCGCGAGCGCCGCGCACCTGTGCGGCAGCACGCAGACCCTCGCCAGCATCGACGACGTGTCGGCGAACGAAGGCAACACCGGCACCGCCTCGTTGGTCTTCACCGTCAAGCTGACCCAGGCGGCCGGCGCAGACGGCGTGCAGTTCCGCTGGTCGACCGTCGACGGCACCGCGACCGCGGGCAGCGACTTCGTCGGCGTGACCGACGCGACCGCCACGATCCCGGCGGGCAGCGACCGCGTGCAGATCACCGTCACCGTCAATGGCGACGACGCGATCGAGAACGACGAGACGTTGCATGTCGTGCTGTCGGATATCACTGGCGCGACCGCCGGCGATGTCGACGGCCTCGGCACGATCGTCAACGACGACTTCCAGATCGTTGCGATCTCGCAGATCCAGGGCGCGGGCGCGCGTTCGCCGCTGGTGGGCCAGGTGGTCGCCACGCGCGGCATCGTCACCGGCCGCACCTCGAAGGGCTTCTTCCTGCAGAGCCGCGACGTCGATGCCGATGCCGATCCGGCCACGTCGGAAGGCATCTTCGTGTTCACCAGCGTTGCGCCGCCGGCGGCCGCGCAGGTGGGCCGCTGGGTCGTCGCGCGCGGCGCGATTTCGGAATTCGTTCCGTCGACCGATCCGGGCCAGCAGCCGCTGACCGAGATGGGCGGCGCGATCGTCGTTGCGCCGGTGGACGGTGCGACGTATCCGCTGCCCGCACCGGTCGAACTGACCACCACGTTCCCCGATCCGCACGGCGGCCTCGAGCAGATGGAACGCGTCGAGTCGATGCGCGTGATCGTGCACGACTTCGTCGCCAGCGCGCCGTCCGATGGCTTCGTCAACGAAGCGCAGGCGACGGGCAGCAGCAACGGCCTGTTCTACGGCACGGTCGCGGGCGTGCCGCGCCCGTTCCGCGAGCCGGGCATCCAGGCGCCGGACGCGCCGCCCGCCGGCACCATCCCGCCGATTCCGCAGTGGGACTTCAACCCTGAAGTGATGTCGGTCGACAGCGATGCGCTGGGCGGCACGTTGCTTGACCTCGCCGCCGGCGCGCATGTCGCCGACGTCGCTGGTCCGCTCAACTACAGCTTCCGCCGCTGGCAGATCCTGCCCGACTCGATCGGTGCGGTGACGCCGGGCCCGGCGCCGCGCGCGGCGATGGAAGCACCGGCCGACGCGTTCTCGGTCGCCGGCTACAACATGGAGCGGTTCTTCGACGACGTCGACGATCCGGGCAAGAGCGACGTGCGCCTCAGCGCCGCCGCGCTCGACCGTCGCCTGTCGAAGGCCTCGCTCGGCATCCGCGACTCGCTGCGCACGCCGGACATCCTCGGCGTGGTCGAGATGGAGAACCTGTCGGTGCTGCAGCGCATCGCCGACCGCGTCAACGGCGACGCCGTCGCCGCTGGCCAGCCGAGCCCGGCCTACGTGCCGTACCTGATCGAAGGCAACGACGTCGGCGGCATCGACGTCGGCTTCCTGGTCAAGACGGCGGACGTCGCGGCCGGCACGCCGCGCGTGGAAGTGGTCGACGTGCAACAGGTCGGCAAGGACACCACGTTCACCGCGCCGGACGGTTCCACCAGCCTGCTCAACGATCGCCCGCCGCTCGCGCTGCGTGCCGTCGTGCATTACGCCGATGGCCGCGCGTTCCCGCTCAACGTGGTGATCGCGCACCAGCGTTCGCTCAGCGGCGCGGAAACGAGCGACGCCGAAGGCGATCGCATCCGCAGCAAGCGCCAGCGCCAGGCCGAGTTCCTCGCGGCGTATCTCGACGCGCGCCAGCACGAAGCACCGGACACGCGCCTTGTCGTGCTCGGCGACTTCAACGCGTTCGAGTTCAACGACGGCTTCACCGATTCGATGGGCACCACCATCGGTGCACCGGCGCGCGATGAAGAAACTGCGGTCTACGGCGACGGCAACGACCTGGTCGAGCCGAACCTCGTCAACCTGACCACGGTGGAGCCGCAGGACCAGCGTTACTCGTTCTCGTTCGACGGCAACGCGCAGAGCCTCGACCACGTGCTGGTCAACGAAGACCTGGTCGTCGCCACGCGCGACATCGAAGTCGACCACGCGCGAATCAACGCGGACTTCCCGGAAACCAACCGCAGCGATGCGGCCTCGCCGTCGCGCCTGTCCGACCACGACCCGGTCGTCGCCTACTTCGTGCCGCGCCGTCGCGCGGATCTCGTGGTGAGCGCGCAGGCCGCCGCCGTGGTGCCCGGCCAACCGCTGCACTTCAACGTCCGCCTGCACGACGCCGGCCCGGAGCAGGCCGACTTCCCGGAGATCGGCTTCGAACTGGATGCCGAGCTGCCGGACCTCGCGGTCGCCGCGCCGGCAGGCTGGACCTGCGCGCCGAACGTGGTCGCGTCGGGCCATACCTCGGTCGACTGCCACGCCGACGCGCTGGCCGCCAATGCCGATGCGGACTTCGCGCTCACCGCGCAGGCCACGCCGGCGCTGCGTGGTCGCCCGCTGCTGCTGGTGGCCTCGGCCGACGCGCGTTCGCTCGATCCGGATACGTCGAACAACGCCGCGTCCGCGCAGCTGTCGATCACCCAGCGGGCCGACCTCGCGGTCGCGTTGACCGGCCTGCCGGTGGCGGTCGGTGGTCGTCCGGCGATGTACGCGCTCGGCGTGGTGAACATGGGCGCCGACACCGCGATCGCTCCGACGCTGACGATCACCGGCAACGTGCCGGCCGCCGGCACGGTGATGACGCCGCCGGCCGGCTGGACCTGCAACGTGGTCGACGCCAGCGCGGGCTTCCGCGCGACGTGCTCCGCGGGCACCCAGGTCGCGCGGTCGACGCGCAGCTTCGCCCTGCGGCTGGTGGCGCCCGCGCGCGCCGACCAGACGCAGATCGTGCTGCGCGCGCAGGTCAGCGCCGCGAGCCTCGACCCGGTGGCCGGCAACGACGTCGACAGCCTGACGGCGAAGGTGGTCGGCTCGCCGCACTGATCCCGCACCGCGGGTGATTTGCCGAAAGGCGCGGCTCCGGCCGCGCCTTTCGCGCATCTGCGTGCCGCAGCGCGCCATGCCGCTTAACGACCCCGCCGGTAGAATCGGACGCTTTCCGACGCACCGGACCCCACGGATGACGCTCGCCGCGAGTTTCGAAATCGAGTACCTGCAGTACCTCGGACCCGACGGCACGCCCGTCGCCGAATTTCCCGAAGCGTTCCGCGACGCCTCGCAGCTGCTCCCGCTGTTCAAGCAGATGCTGTTCGTGCGCACCTTCGACGCCAAGGCGATCGCGCTGCAGCGCACCGGCAAGCTGGGTACGTATGCGGCCTGCCTCGGCCACGAGGCCACGCACGTCGGCATCGGCGCGTCGATGCGCCCGGAAGACGTCTTCGCCCCGAGCTACCGCGAATACGGCGCGCAGTTCATGCGCGGCGTCAAACCGCGCGATGTGCTCATGTACTGGGGCGGCGACGAACGCGGCAACGACTTCGAAGGCCCCAAGAACGACTACCCGTGGTGCGTGCCGATCTCCACGCAATGCCTGATGGCCTCCGGCGCGGCGCTCGCGTTCAAGCTGCGCGACGAGCCGCGCGTCGCGGTCGCCTGCTGCGGCGACGGCGGCTCGTCCAAGACCGATTTCTACGCCGGGCTCAACGCCTCGGGCGCGTTCACTTCGCCGCTCGTGCTGTGCGTCATCAACAACGGCTGGGCGATCAGCGTGCCGCGCGGTGCGCAGACCGGCGCGAAGACGCTCGCGCAGAAGGGTCTCGCCGGCGGCCTGTACTGCCTGCAGGTCGACGGCAACGACCTCATCGCCGTCCTCGAAGCCATGCGCCGCGCCACCGAGCGCGCGCGCAGCGGCCAGGGCGGCAGCGTCATCGAGTTCATGACCTATCGCCTGCACGACCACACCACCGCGGACGACGCGCGTCGCTACCGCGGCGAGCAGGAAGTGAAGGACGCCTGGACCCGCGAACCCTTCATCCGCCTGCGCAAGTACCTCGTCGACCAGAAGCTGTGGGACGACGCGCAGGAAAAGGCGTGGATCGACGAATGCACGCAGCGCGTCGACGTCGAGATCAACGCGTATCTCGAAACGCCCGTACAGCCCGTTGAAGCGATGTTCGACTACCTCTACGCCGACATGCCCGAGGACGTTCGCGCCCAACGCGAATACGCGTTGTCGTTAGAGGGGCGTCGATGAGGTCGGCCATTGCGTCCCTGCTTGCGATTGCATTCCTCGCTAGTGCCGCCACGTCGGCAGCGCCGCGCGATACGCAGGACGCGCCGCGCGTCGTAAAAAAGGGCGACCGCTACTTCGTTGGCAGCAAGGAAGTCGAATTGAAGGACGGCGTGCCGTGGATGGACGGCAAGCCGATGGAGTCGTTCATGCTGGTCCGCAGCAGCGAACAAGTCGCGGAAGACCGGGTCGAGCTGCCTGGCGCGAACGTCGCGCGGACGATGCTGCATGTGCCCGCATCCCGTCTCGGCCCCGGCGTCGCGCTGCCTCGCTTGTTCGTCTTTGACGCCAGTACCGGCGCCATCGCGAAGGCCGAGCAGTTGCCCGCCCCGCTGATCGAACTGCTGTCGCAGAAGATTTTCCTGTCCAGCTTGGCCGGCATGCCGAAGGGCGCGAGTTCAACGCCGCTGGCGGCGTCACTTCGCCATGCCGTCGACGCCCGTGGTGTCCGCGTGTCGCCTGACATCGGTGCCGACGCACGAATCGTCGTGGTGCAGTGGTGGGCGGGCTGGTGCCACCCCTGTCTCGAAGAAGGCAAGCTGATCGCCGAACAATTCGTCCGCACGCCGATGCCGGACGTGAAATGGATTGCTGTCGAAATGGATCCGACGCGCACCGAGGCGTCGTACCGGGCCGCAGCGAAATCGACCGAGGCCGCACAGTGAACGCGCAAGTCCAACCCGCTCCGAACGCCATCACCCTGATCGAAGCGATCACGCAGGCGCTCGCCTACGAAATGCGCAACGATCCGTCGGTCCTCGTGCTCGGCGAGGACGTCGGCGTCAATGGCGGCGTGTTCCGCGCCACCGCCGGCCTGCACGCGCAGTTCGGTTCGCAGCGCGTCATCGACACGCCGCTGGACGAAACGACGATCGCCGGCCTCACCGTCGGTCTGGCCTCGCAGGGCATGAAGCCGGTTGCCGAAGCACAGTTCGACGGCTTCATGTACCCGATGGTCGACTTCATCGTCTGCCACGCCGCGCGCATGCGCTACCGCACGCGTGGCCGCCTCACCTGCCCGATGGTGCTGCGCGTGCCGTGGGGCGGTGGCATCCGCGCGCCGGAGCATCACTCCGAAGCGAACGAAGCGATCTTCACCAACGTGCCGGGCCTGCGTGTGGTGATGCCGTCGTCGCCGCAGCGCGCCTACGGCATGTTGCTATCCGCGATCCGCGACCCGGACCCCGTGATCTTCTTCGAACCCAAGCGCATCTACCGCCAGTACAAGGAAGTGGTGGCCGACGACGGCGAGGCGCTGCCGCTCGACGTCTGCTACGTGCTGCGCGATGGCACCGACCTGACGCTGGTGACGTGGGGCGCGCAGGTCAAGGAAACGCTCGAAGCCGCCGAGAAGCTCGCGGGCGAAGGCATCAATTGCGAAGTGATCGACGTCGCCACGCTGCGTCCGCTCGACTTCGCGACCATCGCCGAATCGGTCGCCAAGACGGGCCGCTGCGTGATCGTGCACGAAGCGCCGAAGACCGCGGGTTTCGGCGCGGAAATCGCCGCACGGCTGGCCGAGGAGTCGATGTTCGATCTGCTCGCGCCGGTCGAACGGGTCACCGGCTACGACACGCACATCCCGCTGTTCCGGCTGGAAATGAAGTACCTGCCGAGCGTGGATCGCATCGTCACCGCCGCCAAGCGCGCGATGGCGGCCGGCTGACCGATGCCCACGCCCAAGGGCGAAGCGATCGATCTCGCGACCAAGCTCGCCGCATTCGGCGAGCACTGGTCGCCACGCGTCGTCGCCGAAATGAACGACGTGCAGTTCAAGGTCGTGAAGCTCGAAGGCGAATTCGTCTGGCATGCGCACGATGCGACGGACGAAACGTTCATCGTGCTCGACGACGAAATGCAGGTCGGCTATCGCGACCACGACGTGACGCTGCGCGCGGGCGAGATGATCGTCATCCCGCGCGGCGTCGAACACATCACCCGCGCCGCGCGTGAATGCCATGCGCTCATCATCGAGCCACGTGGCGTCGTCAACACCGGCAACGCGGACAGTGACCTGACGGCGCAGAACGACGTCTGGGTCTGAACCCACTTACGGAACGAGCAACGCCATGAGCAACCAGAAGACCTTCCTGCTCCCCGACCTCGGCGAAGGCCTGCCGGACGCGACCATCGTCGAGTGGTACGTCAAGGAAGGCGACGTCATCCGCCTCGACGACAACCTCGTGTCGATGGAAACCGCGAAGGCGGTCGTCGACGTGCCCTCGCCGGTCTCCGGCAAGGTGCTGAAACTCGCCGGCGGCGCGGGCGATGTCGTCGTCACCGGCACGATGCTGGCGACGTTCGAAGTCGACCCATCGATGCCGCAACGCGCCGAGGGCCAGGACACCGGCCATCACCACGGCGGCGCGGCGACGCAGTCGCATGGTCACGGTGCGGGCGGCGCGGCGCCGGGCGTCGACAAGGTGGTCGCCTCCGACGATGGCGGCGTGCTCAGCGACGACGCCAAGCCCGCGCCGAAGGGCGAGCCCGGCGGTGAACGCAGCGATGCGGGCACGGTGGTCGGCGCGATGCAGAGTTCGGACGCGGTGCGCAGCGAAGCCGCTGTCGCGGTCGGCGGCGTCAAGGCGATGCCGGCGGTGCGCGCACTCGCACGCAAGATGGGCGTCGACCTGTCGCGCGTTCGCGCCACCGGCGCCGACGGCGTGGTGACGATGGATGACGTGAAGCGCGCCGCGGCCGACGGTTCCGCGCGTGCGGGCCAGGGCGCCGCTGCACCGCGCGCTGCCGATCGCGCGGCCGCGAGCGCGCCGCAGCAGCAGGCAGCACCGGCGCAGCGCAGCACGCTGTCGCAGTCGGGCAAGCCCATGCGCACGCAACCGCCGGGCGCGCAGGCGACGGGCCAGCCGGAACAGCTCAAGGGCGTGCGCCGCAACATGGCGCGCGTCATGGCGGACGCGCATGCGAAGGTCGTGCCGACCACGCTGGTCGACGACGCCGACCTGCACGCGTGGATCGGCAAGCAGGACATCACCGCGCGCCTGGTGCGCTCGATCGTCGCCGCGTGCAAGGCGGTGCCGGCGCTCAACGCGTGGTTCGACGGCGAGAGCCTGACACGTACGCTGCATCCGCATGTCGACATCGGCATCGCGGTCGACACCGACGACGGCCTGTTCGTGCCCGCGCTGCGCAATGCCGACATGCTCGACGGCGGCGGCATCCGCACCGCGATCCAGCGCCTGCGCGCGCAGGTGGGCGATCGTTCGATTCCGCCGAGCGAATTGAGTGGCTACACGATCTCGCTGTCGAACTTCGGCATGTTCGCCGGCCGCTACGCGACGCCGGTCGTCGTGCCGCCGTGCGTGGCGATCGTCGGCGCCGGCAAGCTGTGCCACGACGTGGTCGCGGTGATGGGCGGCATCGAAGTGCATCGCCGCATGCCGATCTCGCTGACGTTCGACCATCGCGCATGCACGGGCGGCGAGGCGGCCCGTTTCCTCAAGGCGCTGCTGGACGACCTGTCCGCGCCGCAGTAACGCAACACCGCACGTGATCCAGGCGGGCGCCTTCGGGCGCCCGTCGTCGTTTGGGTCGCGCGTCGCGCGCCGTGCGCGGCATTCGCATCGGGCAGCGGTCGCCGGTACGGCCGTCTTTCGGCATCGCCACGGACAACCGCACGTCGTATCGCGACCCGCCGGGACGACGAGCGACCTCGGTTCGACGCATCGCGACGACTACGCTGCGCGTTCCTCCCCCGGAGCCCCGCCATGGCCCATCGCAGCCGACTCGCCGGTTTCATCATCGACTGCAACACGCCCGACCTCGACGCCGCGGCGAAGTTCTGGAGCGCTGCGCTCGGCTGCGCGATCGACCCCGAAAACGCCAGCGACGACAGCGCCGAATACGTCAACTTCAACGACACGCCGGGCGGCCTGCACATCGAAGTGCAGAAGGTCGACCACCCCTCGCGCGTGCACCTCGACATCGAGTCCGACGACATCGACGCCGAAGCCGCGCGACTCGAAGCGCTCGGCGCGAAGAAGATCGCCTTCGTCAAACGCTGGTGGGTGATGGAGTCACCGACGGGACAGCGCTTCTGCGTGGTGCGGATGAGGGAGCAACCGGGGCGCAGCGAACCGAACCGCTGGCCGTAATGCGACGTCTCAGTCGCGAAGCATCGAGCACGTGACGCCAGCGCAGGCGCCGGTCGAGAGATCGAGTACGACCGAATGCCCTGCGTCGCCGCGCGGGAACGGAACGCCGCGCGGGAGCAGGAACACCGCCGAATCCGCGCCGGTCAAACCGGACGGAATGGTGAAGTCGTCGACGATCACGTAGGTGCCACCGCCGTTGAACCGCAGTCGGCCGACGGACACCGGCTGATGGCTGCGCGCGATCCAGTCCTGCAGATCGGCATCGCTCGCAAGGCGCAGGTGACCGGCACGCAACGCATCAACGAGGCCCGCCTTTCCCGCCCCCGGCTCGTCTGACGAGAGGGGCACCAGATCGTTTGTCGGCCTCGATACCGCCGCAGATGCTGCCGACGTCGACGTGGCGGACTCGAGTGCGGGCGCGGACGTAGCGGGTGGCGCAATCAACGGCACGGGCGCCCCACGCTGCATGGGTTCGGCGGGATCGGGCGCGGCTTCGGGCTGTGCCGCGAGCGCTGCTCCGGGCTGCACTTCAAACGGCGCCGCGGACGCGACCCGGACCGGCTCGCTTGGCGCAGACGGAGCGCGCGCGTCAGATTGCGGCGCCGCGCCGCGGATCAGCCAGAAGCCAGCGCCGACCACGGCGACGATCACGAGCATCGCGGCCAGCAGCATCGCGGAATCGTTGCGCGGCGGCGTCTCGACGACGACGGTGCGTTCTTCGGGGGCACTACCGTTCGATGCGTGCATCGGTCTCTCCTGATGGCACACGCATCGTTCCGCACTCGCTCCCGGTACGCAAACACCCAAACAGCGGATCCCGCACGCCGTGGAACGGCGTGAGCTTGCGCCCGGCATCAGGCGCTCCGTTGGCAGCAGCCCGCGGCGTGCCTATGCTTGGCGCGGGGAAATTCAGGGGATTCACGCCATGCCGTTTTTTGGCCTCGGCCTGCACGTGCTCGTCGCGCTGTACTTCGCCGCGCACGCCGTGCGCACAGGACAGGACCGCTACTGGCTGATGGTGCTGTTCGCGTTTCCGGGGCTGGGCAGCCTGGTCTACGCGCTGACGATCTGGCTGCCGCAGGCGCGCCATGCGCCGGAAGTGCGCGCGGCGACGAAGGGCGTGCAGCGCGTCCTCGACCCCGACCGCGAGCTGCGGTTCGCGCAGGAAGACTTCGACACGACGCCGACCACCGCGCATCGTGTCCGCCTCGGCGACGCATTGTTGGCGAAGGGCCGCGCCGACGAAGCCGCCATGCATTTCGAGAAGGCGGCAGTCGGCGTGCATGCGGACGATCCGGACATCCGCGTCAAGCTCGCCGAAGCCTGGCTTGCGTGCGGCCGCGCGCGCGAAGCGCGGGAGCAACTCGACGACGTCATCCGCAAGCATCCGCAGTACCAGTCGCCGCGCGGCCACCTCGCCTACGCGCGCGCCGTCGCTGCCGAAGGTGACCGTTCCAAGGCGCGCGACGAGTTCGACACGCTCACCGGCTACAGCGGCGATCTCGACGTGCACGCCGAGTACGCAGCGACGCTGGCCGGCTGGGGCGACCACGCGCATGCACGCGAGGTCTGCGAGAAGGCGCTGCATCGCATCAAGCGCATGCCGGCCTACCAGCGACGCATGTATCGCGACGCCACGTCGCGCATGAAGAAGCTGCTCGCCGAAACGCGCTGACGCGCCAGGGCGTCAGTACGCGAACTCCCGGAACACCGGGTCGACGCTGCCGTTCCACGCACCATGGAACAGCTCGAGCTTTCGCTCGGCGGCGGTGACGCCCGACTCGACGATGTCGACCAGCGGCGCGAGGAAGATGGATTCGTCGACGCCGTTGGCGTTGACGCGCGCGCGGCGACGCAGGCCCGCCGCGGAAATCTTCAGCGCTTCGCGCGCGAGGTCGAGCGCGGTGCCGCCGCGGAACGGCAGCTTCAACGCGTCGCGTGGCACGCCGTCGCGCAGTGCATGGCGCTCCTCGAGCGTGAAGTCCTTGACCAGATCCCACGCGGCATCGAGCGCCGCGTCGTCGTACAGCAGCCCGACCCAGAATGCGGGCAGCGCGCAGATGCGATTCCACGGGCCCGAATCGGCGCCGCGCATCTCGAGGTACTTCTTGAGCCGCACCTCGGGGAACGCGGTGGTCGAATGGTCGGCCCAGTCCTTCATGGTCGGGCGGTTGCCCGGATGCGCCGGCAGGCGGCCGTCCATGTAATCGCGGAACGATTGCCCGCTGGCGTCGATGTATTTGCCGTCGCGGTAGACGAAGTACATCGGCACGTCGAGCAGGTAGTCGACGTAGCGCTCGTAGCCGAAGCCGTCCTCGAACACGAAATCGAGCAGGCCGGTGCGATCGGCGTCGGTGTCGGTCCAGATGTGCGAGCGGTACGAAAGGAAACCGTTGGGCTTGCCTTCGGTGAACGGCGAGTCGGCGAACAGCGCGGTGGCGATCGGCTGCAGCGCGAGCGACACGCGGAACTTCTTGACCATGTCGGCTTCGCTGCCGACGTCGAGGTTGACCTGCACGGTGCAGGTGCGCGTCATCATGTCGAGCCCGAGCGATCCGACCTTCGGCATGTACTCGCGCATGATCTTGTAGCGGCCCTTGGGCATCCACGGCATTTCGTCGCGACGCCACTTCGGCTGGAAGCCCATGCCGAGGAAACCGAGGCCCATCGGATCGGCGACCTCGCGCACTTCGCGCAGGTGCGTGCCGGTTTCGCGACACGTGTCGTGCAGGGTTTCGAGTTCCGCGCCCGAGAGTTCGAGCTGGCCCGCAGGCTCCAGTGATACCGACGCGCCGCCACGGCTCAGCGCGATGACGCGTCCGTTCTCTTCGACCGGCGACCAGCCGAATCGCGTCAGGCCCTTGAGCAGCGCCTCGATGCCGCGCTCACCGTCGAACGTCGGCGCGCGCAGGTCGTCGGTGCGGAAGCCGAACTTCTCGTGTTCGGTGCCGATGCGCCAGGCCTCGCGCGGGCGCACGCCGGACGCGAGGAAATCCACGAGCTCCGCCCGCGATTCGATCTCGACATCGGCAACCTGGCTGGGACCGGACACATGCACCTCGACGCGTCCCGCGGCGCGGGAGGGCGGCCAGTCTAGCCGCGCACCGTGACGGCCGACGTCGCGCCGGCAGGGCGTCTGCGTTGCGCGCATGGAGCGGCGCTGCGGCCGCCTAGAATGGCCGCGATGCCCGACTCCGCCCTCCGCCGCCCGCGTCGACCGTGGGCCACGCTGCTCGCCGTGCTGGTCGCCGGTGCGGCACAGGCGTCGACGCTGGAGCGCGGCAACGGGCCGGAGCCGTCCACGCTGGATGCGCACAAGTGCCAGGAAGTCGCCTGCGGCAACGTGCTGCGCGACCTTTACGAAGGGCTGGTGACCGAAGACGCCGCCGGCCGGCTGGTGCCCGGCATGGCGCAGCGCTGGTCGGTGTCGCCCGACGGCCGCACGTGGACGTTCGTGCTGCGCGATGGGCTGCGCTGGAGCAATGGCGACGCGCTCGACGCGAATCAGATCGTCGCGAGCTTTCGTCGTGCGTTCGCGCCGGTGACGGCGGCACCGTTCGGCGAACTGTTCGACGCGCTGCATAACGCGAAGGCGGTGCAGGCGGGCGAAGTGCCGCCTGCTGCGCTCGGCGTCGACGCACCGGATGCGCGCACCGTGGTGTTCCATCTCGATCGCAGCGCGCCGTTGCCCGCTTTGCTCACGTTGCCGATCGCGTTCCCCGTCTACCTGCCTGCGATCGAACGCCTGGGCGCGCAGCACACGCGGCCCGGTGCGCTGGTCAGCAACGGCGCGTACACGCTCGCAGCGTGGACGCCGCAGGCCAATCTCGTCGTCGAACGCAATCTGCGTTTCCACGATGCGGCGAACGTCGCGATTGATCGGGTGCGGTACCAGGTCACGGAAGACGCGGCCGCCGAACTGCAACGCTTCGCCGCGGGCGACCTGCACATTACCGAGGTCGTGCCACCGCAGCCGATGGCGTCGCTGAAGAAGCGCTTCGGAGCGCAGATGCGGCTGTCGCCGTATCTCGGCGCGTTCTGGCTGGGGATCAACACGACGATCGCCCCGTTCAAGGACGGTAATTGCACACGCGTGGTGATGCCGCGCAATGACAAGGCGAATCACGGCCTGTCGCCCCTGCGCGATGGCTGCATCGATCGCGGCCACGCACTGCGTCGCGCGCTGTCGCTCGCGATCGATCGCGACCTGCTGGTGCGGCATGTCACCGGCTTCGGCGAACGCGCGGCGTACGGCGTGGTGCCGCCCGGCATCGCGGGTTACGCGCCTGCCGCGACGACGTGGTCGACGTGGACGCAGGTCGAACGCGAACGCCAGGCGCGCATGCTCTATCGCGCCGCCGGTTATGACGACGCGCATCCGCTCGAGATCGAGCTGCGCTACAACACGTCGACGCCCCATCGCCGGCTCGCGCTCGCAGTCGCCGCGATGTGGCGCCAGGTGCTGGGCGCGCACGTGCGCCTGCGCAACGAGGAGTGGAAGGTGTTCGTCGGCAACCGCAAGCAGCGCGTGATCACGCAGGTGTTCCGCGGTGGCTGGATCGCCGACGTGCCGGATGCGCGCAACTTCCTCGCGGCGTTCGGCAGCGATGGTCCGCTCAACTGGACGGGGCACGTCGATGCCGGCGTGGTCGAACGCATTGCGCGCGCCGACGCCGCGAGCAGCGACGCCGCGCGCAATGCATGGTTGCGCGCGGCCGAGACGCGACTGGTGCAGGCGGACGCGGTGATTCCGTTGTACTTCTATACGTCCAAACACCTGGTCGACCCGCGCGTGCACGGTTTCGAGGCGAACGCGCTCGACCGCCACGCCAGCCGCTGGATGCGCCTTCAGGACTGATGCCCATGCGACCGCGCCATCCCGAATTCCATCGCAGCCATCGCGCCGGCTGGTTGCGCGCCTCGGTACTGGGCGCGAACGACGGCATCGTGTCGATCTCCGGCCTTGTCGTCGGCGTGGCCGCGAGCGGTGCGTCGCACGCGGCCGTGCTCGCCAGCGGCCTCGCGGGCGTGGTGGCCGGTGCCATGTCCATGGCCGCCGGGGAATACGTCTCGGTGCAGTCGCAGGCCGACACGGAAGCGGCGGACCTTGCGAAGGAGCGCCGCGAACTCGCCGAAGAACCCGAAAGCGAATTGCGCGAACTGGCGATGATCTGGGAACGTCGCGGGCTGGATGCCGAGCTCGCGCGGCAGGTGGCCGAGCAACTCACCGCGCACGACGCGCTCGCCAGCCATGCGCGTGACGAACTCGGCATCACCGAAACGTTGCGCGCGCGACCATTGCAGGCGGCGCTTGCGTCCGGCGCGGCATTCGTCAGCGGCGCGGTGCTGCCCATCGTCGCCGCGTTGTTCGCGCCCGCGTCGCGCGTGGAAGCCGTGACGATCGCGGTGACATTGCTCGCGCTGACGTTGTCCGGTGCGCTCGCGGCGCAGGCCGGCGGTGCATCGACGGTGCGCGGCGCGATGCGGGTAGTCGGCTGGGGCGCGGTCGCGATGATGGCGGCATCGCTGATTGGGCGACTGGCGGGCATCGCGGCATGACGGCCGACATCGTCGTCCGCCGGATCCACGACGCATGACGAGGCGCCTGGTCGCGGCGCTCGCCGAAGCACTGCTCACGCTGTGGTTGCTGGCGACCTTGTGCTTCGCGCTGTTGCACGCGGCGCCGGGTGGACCGTTCGATACCGAAAAGGCGGCGCCACCCGAAGTGCAGGCGGCGCTGGCGGCGCAGTACCGGCTTGATCGCCCGGCCATCGCGCAGTACGCCGCATGGCTGGGCGACGTCGCGCACGGTGATCTCGGGCCATCGTTCCAGTACCCCGACTACCGCGTGTCGCAACTCGTCGCGCAGGCGTTGCCGGTGTCGGCGCTCAACGGCGGCCTCGCATTGCTGCTGGCATTGGTCATCGGCATCCCGGTCGGAATGCTTGCGGCGGTGCGCGCGGGTGGCGCGGTCGACCGCATCGTCATGGCGATCGCCGGGCTCGGGCTCGCGGTGCCGAAATTCGTCGTCGCGCCGATGCTGGTGCTGCTGTTCGCGGTGACGCTGCACTGGCTGCCCGCGGGCGGCTGGGGCGAGGCGCGCAACGTCGTGCTGCCGGTGATCGCGCTAGCCCTGCCGAACATCGCCTACTGCGCGAGGCTGACGCGTGCGTCGCTGCTTGAAACGCTGTCCGCCGATTACCTGCGCGCCGCGCGTTCGCGCGGGCTGTCGTCGTCGCGCGTGTTGGTCGCGCACGCGATGCCGTCCGCGCTGTTGCCGGTGATCGCGTGGCTATCGCCTGCGCTCATCAACATCGTCACCGGCTCGGCGGTGGTCGAACAGGTGTTCGGCATCCCCGGCATGGGCCGTTACTTCGTGCAGGGCGCGCTCAACCGCGATTACACGCTGGTGCTGGGCGTGGTGCTGGTCGTCGGCGCGTCGATCGTGGTGATCAATGCGCTGGTGGATGCGTTGCGCGCGTGGATCGATCCACGACTCGCTGACGGGCGCTGACGCCGCTCAGGCGGTGTCGAACTGCAGCCAGCCCGCGACCACCGCACGTGCCTCGTCGACGCCCTGTTTCGACTCGCCCGAATAGACCTGCGCGCCGACGGTGTCGCCGAAGCGGCTGCCCAGCTCGCGCTTCACCGCCTGCAGCGCCTGCATCTGCTGCCCGCGACCGAGCTTGTCGGCCTTGGTCAGAAGCGCATGCGCGGGCAGGCCGCGGTTGACCGCGTAGCCCAGCATCTGCAGGTCGTAGTCCTTCAGCGGATGGCGGATGTCCATGATCACCATCAGGCCTTTGAGCGCCTCGCGCGTGGTGAAGTAGCGGTCGATGAACGCCTGCCAGTGCGCCTGCAGGTCCTTGGGCACCTTGGCGTAGCCGTAGCCGGGCAGGTCGACCAGGTAGCGGTTCGACGGCGGCTGGTCGCGCTTGGGCTCGAAATCGAAGAAGACCAGCTGCTGGGTGCGCCCGGGCGTCTTGGAGACACGCGCCAGGCTGCCCTGCTGGCAGAGGGCGTTGAGCGCGGTCGACTTGCCGGCGTTGGAGCGGCCCGCGAACGCGACTTCGAAGCCGCCGTCGGGCGGCAACTGCGCCATGTTGTGCGCCGACAGCATGTAGCGGGCGCGCTGGAAAGGATTGGACATGCGACAAGGATCGCACGCCGGCCCGTCGCGGCCTCTCCTACCGGTCACCCGAGGCCGGTATCGTGGGATGCCGCGTTGACCCGCTACCCGGCCGGCACCGATAATTCCGCGGTTCCGGCGCCTGTTCGCGGCGCCATCCTCGCGTTTCTCCGGAGCTTCCTCGCATGCGCCATGCCCGTGTCTACGGCCTTGTCGGCCTCGCCGCCCTCGCGGTCGCCGCCGCCGCCGTCGCCCAGACCACGGTGACCCCGGTTCCGGACAAGGCGCCGGTGCAGGTCGCGCCGCTCGCCGCCGAGCACGCCACCTGGGGCGATCCGAAGAAGGGCCAGCAGAAGGCCGGCGCCTGCGCCGCCTGCCACGGCCTGGACGGCAACCCGGCGGTCGCCACGTATCCGCGCCTCGCGGGCATGCCGGAGCGCTACGTCGCCCAGCAGCTCGAGCTGTTCAAGGCGCAGCAGCGCACCACCGGCATGGCCTCGGTGATGTACCCGATCGCCGCCGTGCTGTCGGCGCAGGACATGCGCGACCTCGGCGCGTGGTTCCAGACGCAGAAGGCGGGCGCCGGCATCGCCGACGACACCGCGATCGCGGCCGGTCCGAACGCCGGCAAGAAGTTCTACGAAGTCGGCGAGACCCTGTTCCGCGGCGGCGACAAGGCGCGCGGCATCCCGGCGTGCATGGCGTGCCACGGTGGCGCAGGCCAGGGCAATCCGGGCCCGGCCTACCCGGCACTGGCCGGCCAGCAGGCCGACTACGCCAAGCGTCGCCTCGAGGAATACCGCACGGGCACCGGCGCGCCGCCGACCTACAAGAACTTCCACATCATGGCGACGATCGCCGGCAAGCTGACCGACGACGAGATCGGTTCGCTGGCCAGCTACATCCAGGGCCTGCACAACCGCGCCAACGATGCGGGCGCGCAAGGTGCGGCGCCGGTCGTTGCGTCGCCGGCCCCGGTCGCCGCCCCGGCCGCGGCCCCGACGACGACCGCTCCGACGCAGGCCACGGCACCGGCTGCGCCCGCCGCGCCGGTCGCGACCCCGACGCAGGGCTGAACTTCGCGTCGGCCGGACGGTCCGATGTGACCGACTGACCGTACCCTCGACGCCGGTCGTGCATTGCGCGGCCGGCGTTTTCGTATCCGCACTCCAAGGCCTCCGATGAATCGTCTGCTCCGCGTCGCTGCCGCCCTGCTGCTCCTGCTTCCGCTCGCCACGTTCGCCGCACCGAAGGCGCCGGTCGAAGGCGAGGACTACGAACTCATCGACGGCGGCGCGCCGTACCACGCGGTGAAAGGCCAGGTCGAGGTCGCCGAGGTGTTCGGCTATCCCTGCCCGCATTGCGCGCATTTCGAGCCGGTGCTGGAAGCATGGGTGCGCACGCTGCCGAAGCAGGCGCATTTCGTCGCGGTGCCGGCGGATTTCCGCGGTGACTGGATCCCGTTCGCGCGCGCCTATTTCGCGGCGCAGACGCTCGGCGTGGCGGAGCGCTCGCACTCGGCGATGTACAACGCGCTGCACATCGAACAGGCGCTGCCGATGAGCGACGCCTCGCCCGAGGAAATCGCCACCTTCTACCAGCGCTACGGCATCGCACCGGCGCGTTTCGTCACCGCCTACAACTCGCGTGCGGTGGACGCGGCGATGGCGCAGGCGCACGACTTCATCGTGCGCAGCCAGGTCGACGGCACGCCGACGCTGATCGTCGCCGGTCGCTACCGGGTGACGTCCAATTCGCGCGATGGCCAGCTCACCACCGCGCGCTGGCTGGTCGACCGCGAACTCGCGTCGTCGACGCGTCGATAATCCGATCTTCGATTCCGGAGTGTCCGCATGATCCGTCGTTCCGTTGTTGCTCTTGCATTCGTCGGCCTGGTCGCCCTGACCGGTTGCGAGAAGGTGCCTCCCAAGACCGCCACGCCGACGCCCAGCGCTTCGAAGAACGAATGGCGCGCGACCGCCGCCAATGTCGTCGAGGGCCGCGACTACGTGGCGATCAAGAACGGCGCGCCGTTCGAGCCGGAGGCCGGCAAGATCGAGGTCGTCGAGGTGTTCGGCTACATCTGCCCGCATTGCGCGCATTTCGAGCCGCTGCTCACCGCGTGGCGCGCGCAGCAGAAGGACGACGTCAAGTTCGTGACGGTGCCGGCGCCGTTCGGTGGCTGGTGGATGCCGTATGCGAAGGCGTACTACGCGGCGAAGGAACTCGACCTCGCCGACAAGACGCACGCCGCGGTGTTCAATGCGATCCACGTCGAGCACAGCCTGCCGGGTGAGCCGGCGATCGCGACGGACGCGCAGATCGCGCAGTTCTATGCGCGTTACGGCGCCGACGCCGCGGATTTCGCGCGCCGCATGGAAAGCGCGCCGGTCGCGCAGAAGCTTCGCGCGGCCGATGCCTTCATCGAGCGCAGCGGCGTGGACGCGACGCCGACCATGGTCGTCAACGGCAAGTACCGCGTGACCGGCAGTTCGCCGGAGGACACGCTGCGCATCGTCGACGCGCTCGTCGCGCGTGAACGCACCGCGCACTGACGTCGATACCGCGTAATCAATCGCCGCGCACCTCGCGGCTATGCTGTTCCAATCGACCGGCGCGCCACGGCCGCCGCTTCCGCAAGGAGATCGTCCCGATGTTGACCCGTTCCTTTCCGCGCCTGTCCACGCTGCGCTATCCGCTGCTGCTGACCGTCGCGCTGATGGCCACCGCCTGTGGCAAGAGCGGCGACGCGACCGCACCGACCGTCGCGGCCCCGGCCGATTCGACCGCCACGAGCGCGACCGCCGCCAGCACTACGGCCGCTGCACCCGCCGCCGCGACGCCGGCGCAGACCCGCACGCCCGGCCCGATCGTGCCGCCGCAGGGTCCGCCGCCGGTGCTCGGCACGGATTACGAGGAAATCGCGGGCGGCCAGCCGTGGCAGCCGGAGGCCGGCAAGATCGAGGTGGTCGAGGTGTTCGGCTACGTCTGCCCGGCCTGCGCGCGCTTCGCGCCGATCGTCGAGCCGTGGCACATGAAGCTTCCCGCCGACGTCAACTTCCACTACGTGCCGGCGCCGTTCGGCCCCGAGTGGGATCCGTACGCGAAGGCGTACTACGTGTCGGAACAGCTGGGCCTGGTCGAGAAGACCCACATGCCGCTGATCGACGCGATCCACGTCAAGGACAGCATGCCGGGTGAAGGCGATCCGCCGGACGAGCAGAAGATCGCCGACTTCTACGCCCAGTACGGCGCGAACCCGAAGCAGTTCCTCGACATGATGCACAGCTTCGCGGTGTCGACGAAGGTCAACCAGGGTCGCCAGTGGATGACCAAGGCGGGCGTCACCGGCACGCCGACGATCGTCATCGACGGCAAGTACCGCATCACCGGCGGCAAGACGCTGGAGGACGTGCTGCGCATCGCCGACCACCTGATCGCGATGGAACGCGCCGCGATGGCCGGCGGTGCACCGGCCGCGCCGGCTGCGCCCGCCACCGGCGGCTGACGGCACGGACGACACGTGGGCGAACGTCGGATCAAGTTGCTGAGTGCGAACATCCAGGCCGGATCAAGCACGCGCGGTTATCACGACTACGTCGCCCGCAGCTGGTCGCACGTGTTGCCGATGGGCGACAAGCGCGCGGCGCTGGACACGATCGCGCGCCTCGCCGGCGGCCACGACATCGTCGGCCTGCAGGAAAGTGACCCGGGCAGCCTGCGCTCGGGTTTCACCAACCAGACGCATTACCTCGCGCAACGCGCCGGCTTCGCCTACTGGAGCCACCAGCCGAACCGGCGCGTCGGCGGCGTGGCGTCGAGCGCGAACGGGCTGCTGAGCAAGCTCGAACCCACCGAAGTCGTCGTGCATTCGCTGCCGGGGCGCGTCAAGGGCCGCGGCGTGATGCTCGCGCGCTTCGGCAAATGCGATACACCACTGACGATCGCGGTCGCGCATCTTTCGCTGGGCGCATCGTCACGGCTCGCGCAGCTCGGATTCATCGCCGAGCTGCTCGCCGACGATCCGCACGCCGTGCTGATGGGCGACTTCAATTGCACGGTCGAAA
Source organism: Lysobacter claricitrinus (assembly GCF_045866565.1). Taxonomy (NCBI): domain Bacteria; kingdom Pseudomonadati; phylum Pseudomonadota; class Gammaproteobacteria; order Lysobacterales; family Lysobacteraceae; genus Lysobacter; species Lysobacter claricitrinus. Next base: position 402,813 of record NZ_BAAFZV010000001.1, read on the forward strand.
CGCCCGAGATGGACGTGCTGTTCAAGCGCACGCGGCTGCAGCCGTCGCCGCACGAGATTCCGACCTTTCCGAGCTGGGCGCCGCAACGCGCGATCGACCACATCCTGGTCGGTAGCGGCCTGCGCCAGCACGAACGGCGAGCGATGCCCGCCGCGTTTTCCGACCACCTCGCGCTGTCCGTCGAACTCGACGTGCCGGAGCAGTGCCTGCAGTGATGCAGCGACCCGCGGCGCCCGCGTTCGCGACGCCGCAACGAGATTCGACATGACCGACCTTCCGAACTGCCCCGCCTGCGGCTCCGGCCTGACCTATGTCGACGGCGCGATGCACGTCTGCCCCGAATGCGGGCATGAGTGGTCGCCGGGTGCGGACGCCAACGATGCGCAGCGCGTGCATCGCGACGCGGTCGGCAACGTGCTTGCCGATGGCGACTCTGTCACCGTGATCAAGGACCTGAAGGTGAAGGGCGCCAGCAGCGCGCTCAAGGCCGGCACGAAGGTACGCAACATTCGACTCGTCGACGAAGACCACGACATCGACTGCAAGATCGACGGCTTCGGCCCGATGAAGCTGAAGTCGGAGTTCGTGCGCAAGGCGTAACGCGACGTCAGTCGTCGTCGCGACGCATCGCGAGGTCGATGCGCTTGCGCAGTTCGTCGTCGGCGAACACATCGCGCAGCAACTTCAACGCATGTTCCAGGCGTGGGCTGTCGGCCAGCCGCATGCGTTCGATCCACCGTCGCGATGGCGTGTAATCGCCGAGATCGATGCCGGTCGCCTGGCGAATCTCCTCGAGCTTGCGCAGCCCTTCGCTCAGGCGCTCGCGCTCGCGACGCAGCGCCGGGTCGCCATCGGCCGCTTCGTCGCGCACGCGCTGCTGGCGCTCGAATTCGCGGCGATGGTGCGAGGCGAGCGCGGCGAGTTCGTCCGCATCGAACTTCGCGCGTGCGCGCATGAACGACGCGAGGAACGCGCGCGGCATCGGTTCGGGTTCGCGGGTGGCTGGGACCACGCGGCGGTGGATCACGCCCCCCGCGCGCAGTTCCCACAGGCCCCAGCCGACCGGCAACTCGCCCTCCTTCACCACGCCGGGTGCGGCGAACACGCACCAGCGGTCGCAGAAACGCGCGATGCGTTCGGCTTTGGTCGGGTTCTTCAGCTCGGCCAGCCAGTCGCCGCGCGCGCACTTGAATTCGAAGCCGGTGAGCTCGAAGCCGCGCGAGGCATGCAGCGACATCACCACCGCATCGGCGCGCGAGCCATGCACGCTGCCGGTCGCCTCGCGCACCTCGAACACGGTGACGAACTCATCGGCCGGATGCGCGAGCTTGAGCGCAACGCAGAGATCGTGGCTGGTGATTTTCGCGTCGCGCATCGGCGAGGCTTCGGCGGCAGCGGCGGACACGCGTATCTCGACGTTCGGCATGTCGAGCCAGTGTCAGCGCGACGCGTCTCAACACGCGCGACGCGATGGATCAGGCCGTCGTCGGCACCGGTGCATCCACCGGCGACAGCGGCAGCACGAGGCGCATGGTCGTGCCCTCGCCCGGAACGCTGTCGATGTCGAGACGGCCGCCCGCGGTTTCGACGATGCGACGGCACGACAATAGGCCCAGGCCCGTGCCCTGCGTCTTGGTGGTGAAGAACGGCGTGAACAGCCGCGGCAGCACGTCCGCCGGAATGCCGCAGCCGGTGTCCTGCACTTCGATGCGCACGACGTCGCCGGCGAGGTCGTGCTGCACGTCGACCGACACCGAGAGCCGCCCGGCCGGCTGGCCTTCCATCGCCTGCAGGCCGTTGAGGCAGAGGTTGAGCAGGCACTGCTGCAACGCCGTGGCGTCGATCGACAGGCGCAGCCCCGGCTCGATCGTCGGGAAGGTAACGCTGACGCTGCGCGGCACCGAACCGCCCAGCAGGATGCGTACGCTCGCGAGCACTTCGGCGACGTCGGCCGGGCGCGTGTCCTGATGACGGCCGCGCGCGTAATCGACCATCGCCTGCGCGAGGTCGTGGCCGCGACGCGCGGCTTCCTCGACCACGTCGGCGGCGCGCAGCGCCATGGCGCGGTCTTCCTTCGCGCGCAGCAACGTCGGCAGCAGGCTCAGCGGTTGCAGCACGTTGCGCAGGTCGTGGCTGAGGCCGGCGACCAGCAGCGCGAGTGCTTCGTTGCGTTGCGCGCGCATCAGTTCGCGATCGGCGCGTTCGCGGTCGACGATCGCCTCGGCCTCGCGCACCGCGCGCAAGACCGCATTCGCCAGGCGGCGCGGGTTCTGCTTCAGCACGTAGTCCGTCGCGCCCTGCTGCAGTGCGAGCACCGCGGCGTCCTCGCCCATCGCACCGGACAGGAACACGAACGGCAGGCGCGGCGCCTGTTCGCGCACGATGCGCAGCGCACGCGCCCCGGAAAACCCGGGCAGGTCGGAGTCGGAGATCACCAGGTCGGGGGTGGACGTGGCGAGCGCGTTACGCAATCCGTCTTCGTCGTCGACGCGATCGAAGGCGTGGGCGACGCCTTCGTCCTCCAGCAACGTGGAGAAGAGCTCGGCGTCTTCCGCCGAATCCTCGATCCACAGGATGCGCAGTGCGCGGTCCATTTCAGTGCTTGTCGTCCGGTGCTTCGTTGAACACGCCCCAGAACTGGCCGAGCGTGCGCACCGCGATGAAGAACTGTTCGACATCGACCGGCTTCACCACGTACGCGTTGACGCCGAGGTTCCAGCTGCGCGCGAGATCGTTCTCCTCGCGCGACGACGAGAGGATCACCACCGGCAGGGTGCGGAACTGCGGGTCCTCGCGCAGCGTGCGCAGCACTTCGAGGCCGTCCATGCGCGGCATCTTGATGTCGAGCAGCAGCACGGCCGGCAGGTCGTTCGTGCGACCGGCGAACGCCCCGCGGCGGTAGAGGAAATCGAGCACCTCGACGCCGTCTTCGACGTGGACGATCGGATTGGCGAGGTTCGCCTCGCGCAGCGCGTCGAGCGCCATTTCGGCGTCGGCGGGACTGTCTTCGGCGAGCAGGATGGTGCGGAGCTTGTTCATGCGGTTTCCCCTGGAATTCGAGCCGGTGCGTCGAGCATTTCGGGCAGTGTGAAATGGAACGTGGCGCCGCGGTCGGGTTCGGCTTCCGCCCAGACCTCGCCGTCGTGGCGCGCGACCACGCGCCGCACGCTGGCAAGGCCAATGCCCGTGCCCGGGTATTCGCTCGCCTTGTGCAGGCGCTGGAACACGCCGAACAGCTTGGACGCATAGGCCATGTCGAAACCGGCGCCATTGTCGCGCACGATGAAATGGTGCGCGCCGTCGGATCGACGCTCATGTTCGACACGGATCACGGGTGGCGTGCGATGCCCGCTGTACTTCACCGCATTGCCGAGCAGGTTCTGCCACACCTGCCGCATCATGTTTTCGTCGGCGATCACCACCGGCAGCGGTGCGATTTCCCACCGGATCGCCGGCGCGTCGGGCTTTTCGGCCGCGCGCGTGGCATCGAACATCGAACGCAGGTCGGCGATCAGTGATTGCAGGTCGACCGCCTGCAAACGGATCGCGTTGCGACCCAGGCGGCTGTAGACGAGAAGATCGTCGATCAGCGACCCCATGCGGTTCGCCGAGTCGGAAATCACCTTGAGGTAGTGACGCGACTTGTCGTCGGCCGCCGCGCCCAGATGGCGGTCGAGCTTGTCGGCGAAACCGGCGATGTGGCGCAGCGGCGCGCGCAGGTCGTGCGACACCGAATAGCTGAAAGCCTCGAGTTCGCGGTTGACCTCCGACACCTGCCCGACCTTGCCTTCGAGCTGGCGGTTGAGCTCGCGCACGCGCTCCTCGGCGGTCTTGTGCACCGTGAGGTCGCTGGCGGTCAGCAGCACACCGGGAACGCCGCCGCGCGTGGCCGTCATGCGCACCGCGTTGACCACCATGTAGCGCGTCTGGCCGTCGGTGGTGGTCTGGGTGAGCTCGAAATCCCACAGCTCGCGACCGCGCCCGGCGACGTCGCGCAGGCGCTGCAGGAACACGGCGTCGCTCCACGCGCCGCCGCCGACATCGGTAAGCGCACGCCCGGCCACGTCGCGCGGGTCCAGGCCGTACAGCTCGCGGAACGCGTCGTTGGCGAGCACCAGCGCGAGGTCGGCGTCGACCAGCGCGATCGGTTCGCGCACCGACTGCAGGATCGCCTGTGCGCGTTCGGCCACTTCGCGGCTGCTCTGTTCCTGCTCGATGCGTCGATCGGTTTCGCGCTTCCACAGCAGCGCGATCGCGACCAGCAGGATGAGCTGCGCGAGCGCGGCGCCCGCGCCGACCCACAACGTGCGTTCGCGCGCGTTCGTCGATGCGGCGTCGCGTTCGGCGGCGAGCCGCGTTTCCTCGGCGATGACCTGGTTGGCGAGTTCGCGGACGGGCGAACGCGTCGTCATTTCGCGCGCCATGGCCTGCAGCGCGCGCGGGTCGGCGGACCGGCCGATCCGCTCGGCGTAGGCCATGCGCTGTTCGATGCGCTCGCGCAGCTGGCCGACGCGGACCTGCTGCGAGGGGTTGTCGCGCGTGATCGTCTGCAGCCGATCGAGGTCGTGCGGCGCGTTGGCGAGCGCATTGGTGAGGCGTTGACGCACCAGCGGGGTGTCCGCGCCGACGACCAGCGCGAGCGCGGCGGATTCGGCGTCGCGCACGTCGGTGATCACGCTGCGGGCGGTGGCCTCGACCTGGTAGCTGTGGGCCAGCCAGCGCGCGGCGTCGTAGGCGGTGCGGTTCATCGCGCGCTGCACGAGGAACGGGGCGAGCACGATGACGGCGATGCCGACGAGCACGAGCCAGGCGCGCAGGCCCGCCTGGGTCAGGAGGGGCATGGGGGGCCACGAACGGGAGGTGGTCGGCGATGGTACCTGCCCGCCCAAGCGGCCGTGCGTGTCGCCGCCGTAAAAAAAAACGGCCGGTGGAAACCACCGGCCGTCGGTACCGCAGGGAACGGGTCCCGTTAGAACTTGTACTGCAGGTCGAGGTACCAGAAGCGCCACGGCAGGTCGTAGGTGCCCGCGTCGTAGCCGTTCAGCGAACACGTCACGCAGATCGGCGCGTCCTTGCCGAACAGGTTGTTGACGCCGAACGTGAGCTTGAGGCCCTCGGCGCCGAACGCGCGGTTCCACTCGGCCTGGACGTCGTGGTACGTCGTCGCGCCGAGGTGGTTGAAGCCGGCGCTGGACGGGCAGCCCGAAGCCGGGGTCTTCGCCGCGTTCGCGCAGGCTTCCTCGACGTCGCTGATGTAGCGGATCGCCCAGTTGACGTTCCAGTCGCCCATCTTCCAGCCGAGCTGGGTGTTGGCCTGCCACGACGGGATCGCGCTGTCGCTGACCTCGATGCCGACTTCCTGCTGCGTCTTGTTGCCATCCTTGTCGACCGCACTGAAGCCGATCGTGTGGGTGGCCTGCAGCGAGACGCTCGGCGTGCCCCAGCTCATCTCGTGACCGACCCAGTTGGCCTTCAGGTCGATGCCGCTGGTGGTGATGGTGCCGAGGTTGTCGAGGAAGTCGGTCGGCGGGTTGAGGTTGCCGCCCGCGCCGCGGGTGAAGCCCGAGCACGCCGTGCCGGAGATCGAGCCGTCATAGCAGCCGTTGAGCAACGCCTGGATGTCCGGCGCCTGGATCGCGTCGGTGACCTTGTAGTGGAAGTAGCTGGACTCGAGGTCGAAGCGCGACGACCAGTCGCTGGCGAACGCCGGCGACCACACGAAGCCGAGGTTGTAGTTCTTCGACTTCTCCGGCTGCAGGTCCGGATTACCGCCGGTGAAGGTGGTGATCTGCGTGTTGGCCTGCTCGAACGACGTCGACACGCCCGCGGCATTACACGCCGCGCGGTACTGCGGGTCGCCGCCCGGATTGCCGGTCGGGCCGCAGGGGTCGACCAGCGTCGCGCCGAACTGGGTCAGGCCGTACAGCTCGCCGAGGTTCGGTGCGCGGAAGCCTTCCGAGTAGGTGCCACGGACGACGAGGTCCTTGATCGGCTGCCACTTGAAGCCGACCTTGCCGGTGGTTGCGCCGCCAAAGGTCGAGTAGTCCGAGTAGCGCAGCGCGAAGTCGGTGCTGAACACCTCGGCCCACGGCACCTGCAACTCGCCGTAGATCTCGTTGACGGTGTACGACGCCGACACCGGCGCGGCGAACGAGTCCTGCGACTCGCCGCTCTGGCGCAGCGGATCGGGGTTGAACTCGCCGTCGTACTTGCGATGCTCGGCGCCGACCGCGAAGCCCGCGTGGCGGTCGCCGATCTGCCACAGGTCGCCGGTGACGTTCGCGCTCAGCAGGTCGAGAACCTGCTTGCTCGAATCGCGCTGGTCGGTGGTGATGTAGTCGAGCATGGCCTGCGTCATCGGACGCGTCTGGCCACCGAACAGGTCGAGCGGCACGCAGCCCGGCACGGCGGCGCAGATGTTCACGTCACCCAGTGCGAGCTTGAGCTTGGCGACGTTGAAGCCGTTGAGGAACTGCTGCTCGGCCTTGTTCTCCGAGTGCGCGTAGTCGACGTTCCAGTCGAAGTTGTGCTCGCCCGCCTGGAACGCGCCTTCGAAGCCGAGGCCCACATACCAGGTGTCGACGTCCTGGCGGAACATGCGCGGCCCGAGCTCGAGCGGACGCTTGGTCACCCACCCGAAGTTGGTCGCCGGATCCAGCGTGATGCCGGTGGGGTTGTACGGGTTGTTGGCCGCGATGCTGATGGTGTCGGCGATGCCGCCGGTACCCGCGAACGGGCCGACGAAGATCGGCTCGGGCGCCGCCTGGTTCTCGGAAACGCGGTTGTTGTAGAGCGCCTTGGCATGGAACGACAGCGAGTCGTTGATGTCGTAGCGCGCACTACCGAACAGCGACTTGCGCTTGGACGGCGTCAGGATCAGGTTGTACGGCGCGAAGTTGAAGCGGTCCGCACTGCTGAAGTTGTGGTACGTGCCCGGCGCGGTGGTCGGGTTGCCTGCGTTGTAGTTCGGCAGCGCACCACCGTTGAGCGTGATGTCGAACCAGTCGTTGCCCTGCGGATCGCAGAAGCCCGGCGTGCCCGGCGTCGCGATGCGCGGATCGCAGAAGGTGTAGCGACCCTGCGGAACGGCCGAGCTGCCGGCGCCGAGGCCCGCGCCCGGAACCGGGAACGAGGACTGGTCCCACTCCGCGGAGCTGATGCCCTTCTGCTCGACATACGCCGCGCTCAGCACGCCGGTGAAGTTGTCGCTGCTGCCGCCGACGGTGATGTCGGCTTCGGTGTCATCGCCGCCGTGGCCGTAGCTGCCGGCCTTCACGTGGACCATCGCGCCGTCGAACTTCTTCTTGGTGATGATGTTCACGACGCCCGCGATCGCGTCGGAGCCGTAGATCGCCGAGGCGCCGTCTTCCAGCACTTCGATGCGTTCGACGATGGCGAGCGGGATGGTGTTGAGGTCGGCCGAGCCGCTCACGCCGGACGCGGAGGACTCGTTGACCCAACGGATGCCGTCGACGAGCACCAGCACGCGCTGGCTGCCGAGATTGCGCAGGTCGACCTGCGCCGAGCCGGCGCCGATGCCGCCGCCGCTGGCCGGGTAGCCGAAGTTGCCCGACGAGTTGAACTTGGCGTTCAGCGCCTTGCCGCTGGCGGTGAGCGTCTGCAGGAAGTCACCGATCGAGGTGGCGCCGCTCTGGTCGATCTGCTGGCGCGTGATGACCGCGACCGGCTGGCTGGTCACCTTCTCGGTCTGGCGGATGCGCGAGCCGGTCACCGTGACCGAATCGAGCTGCTGGGCCTTGTCGGCCGGGGTCGGCGCGGGGGTCTGGGCGGCGGCTAGGCCGGGCAGCGCGACGAGCATGGACAGCTGGATGGCTTTCGCCAGGGAGTGACGCCGCAACGCTTTCATCGATCTCTCTCTCCGTAAGAAATGCACAAAGCAGGGCCCCGCCGCATTCGTTGATGCGACGTCACGTGCTTGTAAAGGTTTCGTGAACCTGCGACAAGCGCCGAAGTTCAGGATCGGCCTGTCGCGCCGATAAGCGGTGCAGTTCACGAGGGCGATTGGCGCTTCGTCACACCGGTGGCCGGACACGGTTTCGATGCGCGTTTTGCGTGTGTCCGGCGCTGCGGCATGCGTGCAGTCGGCGGCACTACCGTGCGGTCGCGTCCCGCGGTCATTCGCTCGATACGCTCGTCGGTTCTCCGTCGCACAAAGCGTCCCGCGCGACAGGTCGACGCGTCGCCCGCCGCCGCCTGCGACACCGAACCGACGCTCGCGTTACGTGAAGCCGATGCGCACGGCCGATTCAGCGTGCATCGCTATAGTCCGCCGATGCGTCGCCTCCCCCTGCTGCCGTTATCGTCGATTCTCGCCCTCGTGCTCGCCGGCACCCTGCCTGCGTGCGCGCAGATGCCGCCGCCGGATGCCAAAGCCGCCGGCCCGGCCACGCCCGTCGCGGCGGTGGCGGCGGTGCTGCCCGCGGCGCGACTGGATCCACAGCTCGCGCGCGTGCGCGAAGCGCTCGCCGCCGCGGAAGCCGGCACGTTCGACGCCGCGGCCTATTCGGACCTCGTGCGGCATCCGCTTTACGGCTGGATCGAGTACGCGACGTTGCGACGCGACCTCGCGTCGCTGGACCGCGCACGCGCCGACAGCTTCCTGAGCCGCTATGGCGGTCAGGCGGCGGGCGAAACCTTCCGCGCCGCATGGCTCGCGGAAGCGACGCGTCGTCAGGACTGGGCCGCGGTCGACGCCGCGTGGAAACCGACGATCAAGGATGTCGGGTTGCGGTGCAGCGCACTGCAGGCGCAGGCCGCGCTGGGTCGCACCACGCCGGACTGGACGCAACAGGCGCAGACGATCTGGCGCGAAGGCGCCGAGTCGCTGCCGTCGCAATGCGACCCGGTGTTCAGCGCACTCGACGCACGCGGCGGCCTGACGCCCGAGCTGCGCTGGGAACGTCTGGAAAAAGCCGCCGAGGCCTGGCAACCCGCAGTGATGCGCACTGCCGCGCGCGGGCTGCCGGCTGACCAGGCCGCGCTCGGCAACGATTACGCATCGTTCGTCGAAGCGCTCAACGACCGCGCATTGCAGTGGCCCAAGACTGAGCGCAGCCGGCGCATCGCGTCGTATGGGCTCGCGCGCTACGCGAAGTCGGTGCCGCAGGACGCGCAGGCGCAGCTCGACAAGTTCGGGCCGACGCTGGGCTTCACCGAGGTCGAGCGCGGTCGCGTGCTGTACCAGGCGGCGCTGTGGACCGCGTCGTCGTATGAGCCCGGCGCCGCGCAGAAGCTCGCCGCCGTGCCGGCGTCGGCTTACGACGACCGCCTGCGCGAATGGCGCGCGCGCGAAGCGATCGCGCGCTCGGACTGGGCGGGTGCGCTCGCGGCGATCCGCAGCATGACGGGTAAGCAGCGCGACGATTCGCGCTGGCAGTACTTCGAAGCACGCCTGTCCGAACTGCAGGGCGACCGCGCCACCGCGCAGCGCCTGTACCGCGCCGCCGCGGCGAAGCCGGAATTCCACGGCTTCCTCGCGGCCGACCGCATCGGCCAGGCGTACACGCTGTGTCCGTGGATTCCCGGCGATTCGCCGTCGACGCGTACCGCGGTGTCGGCCGATCCCGCGTTGCAACGCGCGTTCGCGTTGTGGGACATCGACCGGCCCGGCTGGGCGACGGCGGAATGGAATGACGCACTCACGCGCTTCGATGCGTCCCAGCGCATCACCGCGGTCGAACTCGCGCAGCAACACGGCTGGTTCGATCGCGCGGTGTTCTCGCTCGGCAAGCCGGATCCGGAAGAGCTGCGCCTGTACACGTTGCGCTTCCCGATCCACCACGAAGCGACGATCCGTCGCGAAGCGCAGAAGAACGGCCTCGATCCCGCGTGGGTCGCCGCCGAGATCCGTGCCGAGAGCGTGTTCAATCCGAAGGCGCGCTCGGGTGCGAATGCGATCGGGCTGATGCAGCTCATCCCGTCGACCGGCGCCGCCACCGCGGCGCGCGTCGGCATGCCGTGGGGCGGCGAGTCCAGCCTGTACGACCCGGACACGTCGATCATCCTCGGCAGCGCCTACCTGCGACAGCTGCTCGACGGCTACGGCGAAGGCAAGCCGTACTACACGCTCGCCGGCTACAACGCCGGGCCGGCGCCGCTCGCGCGCTGGAAGTCGCAGCGCCCCGGCATGGATCCGGATTTCTGGATCGAGACCATCACCTACAAGGAAACGCGCGACTACGTGGCGCGCGTGCTCGCCTTCAGCGTGCTCTACGACTGGCGCATGACCGGCGACGCACTGCGCATCAGCGACCGCCTGCGCGGCAACTTCGGCGGCCAGCGCACGTCGTTCTCGTGTCCGCTGGCGACCACGCCGCCGGCACCGCAGGCGCTACCGCCGAAATCGCGTCGCGGCTGAGGCATCCTTGGCGCTCCCGCATGCACGGAGAACGCCATGGGACTGCTCGACACCCTGATGGGCCACGCCGGCGAGAAGGACATCGCCGACCTGCAGGACGAATTCGGACCGCTGCTCGCAAGCGGTGAGGCATTGCAGCGCGCGTTCGGCTTCGTGCGCGATCTCATCGTGTTCACCGATCGGCGCATGGTCATCGTCGACAAGCAGGGCATGACCGGCAAGAAGACGCGCTACCTGAGCATTCCGTACCGCGCGATCGTGATGTATTCGGTCGAGACCGCCGGGCATTTCGATCTCGACAGCGACCTGTCGATCTGGGTCTCCGGGCAAGCCGAGCCGATCACGCGCGCACTGGGCCGCGGCACCGGTGCGCGCGACATCGTCGCGATCCTCGCGCAGGCCACGCGCTGAGCATGAAGGTCTACCTCGTCGGCGGCGCGGTGCGCGATCCGTTGCTGGGTGCGACGCCCGGCGACCGCGACTTCGTCGTCGTCGGCGCGACGCCACAACAGATGCTCGACGCCGGCTACAAGCCGGTCGGTCGCGATTTCCCGGTGTTTCTGCATCCCAAGACCGGCGAGGAGTACGCGCTCGCGCGCACCGAACGCAAGAGCGGCCGCGGCTATCGCGGCTTCGTCGTCGACGCCGATCCGTCGGTGACGCTGGAAGAGGATCTGCAGCGACGCGACTTCACCATCAATGCGATCGCGCGCGAGATCCGCGACGACGGCAGCGAAGGCGACATCGTCGACCCGATCGGCGGCGTGCGCGACCTGGAAGGCCGCGTGCTCCGCCACGTCGGCGACGCGTTCGTCGAAGACCCGCTGCGCGTGCTGCGCGCGGCGCGTTTCATGGCGCGACTTGCGCCGCTGGGCTTCACCGTCGCGCCGGAAACCATGGAGTTGATGCGGCGCATGGCCGCGTCCGGCGAACTCGCCGACCTCACGCCCGAACGCGTGTGGCAGGAGTTGCGGCGCTCCGTCGCCAGCGCGAAACCGTCCGCATTCGTGCGCACGTTGCATGACGCCGGCGCGCTGGGCGCGATCCTGCCGGAAGTCGAAGCGTTGTACGGCGTGCCGCAACGCGCGGAATACCATCCCGAAGTCGACACCGGCGTGCACGTCGAAATGGTCTGCGACATGGCGGCGATGCTCGCGCCCGGCGACGATGTCATCGGTTTCGCCGCGTTGACGCATGACCTCGGCAAGGCGCTAACGCCCGACGACGTGCTGCCGAAACACATCGGCCACGAGCACGCCGGCGTTGCGCCGCTGCGCGCGCTGTGCGATCGCCTGAAAGTGCCGACCGCGCACCGCCAGCTCGCGACGTTGGTGTGCCGCGAACACCTCAACGTGCACCGCTTCGACGACCTGCGCGCCAGCACTGTGCACGACCTGCTGCAACGCTGCGACGGTTTCCGCAATCCGCAACGCATCACGCAACTCGCGATCGCCTGCGAAGCCGACAAGCGCGGCCGCCTCGGCCTCGAGGACGAACCCTATCCGCAGCGCGACGCGCTGATCCACGCGCTCGACGCCGCACGCGGCGTGCGTGCCGATGCGTTGGCGAGTGAAGGCCTTGAAGGCCCGGCACTCGGCGAGGCACTGCGGCGCGAACGCATCCGTGCGATCGCGCAGGCGACGGGCAAGAAGCCATGACGCGTGGGTCGCGCCGCATTGAATCGCCGCGAAACGAAAACGGGCGGCCGAAGCCGCCCGTTCCGACGACGGCCCGTACTCAGAACCGCCAGTCCACCCGCGCGTAGTAGCTGCCGCCGTTCATGCCGAACGGAAGCGTCTCCCAGCCGTAGGTGAAGCCGAGCTGCGGGAACGGGAAGCCGCCGTTCCGGTCCCACTTGTCGGGGTAGGTGTCGAAGATGTTGTCGGCGCCCACGGTCAGGCTCACTGCCGGCGTGAAGCGGTAGCGCACGCTGGCGTCGAACAGCCACTTGCCGCTCCACGTCTGCTTGATGCCGGGCGTGAAGCCCTCGCCCGACACCGAACCGAAGTAGTTCGCGCGCGACATCAACTGCCACTTGCCCTGGTCGTACAACCCCTGCAGCACGTGGTGGGCGCGCGGCTGGCCTTCCTCGATGAGCGTGACCTGCGTGTCGTCGAACAGCTGCGACGGCGACAGGATCGGCGACTGCGAGCGGCGGTCGGTCACTTCGGTGCGGTTGAAGTGCACGAGCGCGGTCAGGTTGAGCTTGGCGCCGCTGGCGAATGTGGTGTCGTGGTTGGCGACGAAATCGACGCCCTCGGTCTTGGTGTCGATCGCATTGGTGAAGAACAGCACCTGGCCGACGCCGATGGGATCGAGGATCGCGCTGATCGGGCAGTTGCTGTTGGTCGCGTTGCACGGCAGCCCGTCGGTGCCGGTGGTTTCGGGCTGGATGTTGGACGAGAAGATGATGCGGTCGTCGATATCGATGCGGAACACGTCCATCGTCAGCGAGAAGCGATCGGTCGGCTTCCATACGAAGCCGAGGCTGCCGCTCTTCGACGTTTCGTCCTTCAGCGGTTCGATGCCGAACGCGCGGGTGACGTCGCTGTCCTGCCGCGCAGTGAGCGTGTCGGTCAACACGCCTGCCGCGTTGAGGTTGGTCGAGCGCTGGCTGTAGAACAGCTGCTGCACGCCGGGCGCGCGGAAGCCCGTCTCGAGCGTTCCGCGAAGCGCGAAGCGCGGCGATGCATCCCAGCGCATCGAGAGCTTGCCGGTGGTGGTGTTGCCGAAGTCGCTGTAGTCCTCGAAGCGCACGGCGCCGGCCAGCAGGAAGTTTTCGGCGAGGTTGGTTTCCGCGTCGAAATAGATCGCCTGGCTGTGGCGACCGTCGTCGACCGCTTCGTTCGGCGAGAAGCCGGGGAAGCCCTGCATGCCTGGCTGCGCGATGTCGCCGGTCTGTCCGCGGATGACGATCGCGCGGTTGTCGGTGCGGCCGTAGGTGTAGGACACCGGGTCACCGGGCGTGATGCGGTAGTCGTCGCTGCGCCATTCGTAACCGGTGGCGAGGTAGAGCGGACGCCCGCCGAAGCCGTCGACGCTGCCGTTGAAGTCGAGGTTGAACGTGGTCTGGTCGGCCTGCAATTTGCCGGTGTCGGCCTCCCTCGGCGAATCGGCGTAGATGCCGCCACCCGCCAGCGGTTCGTAGTACCAGCTCACGTTGACCGAGTTCGATTCGTGGAAGCCGAACCGGCTGCGCCCGCGGTTCACCGACACGTCCCAGTCCCACGTGCCGGCGAGCGGCGCGCGATAGCCGACGGCGAGCGACGTGTCGTCCACCGTCGTGCGGATGTTGGGCAGGAAGCCGTCGGGGTAGTACTCGGGCACCGTGCGGTTGTCGCCCGCGGTGCGGAAGAAGCCGAACGAGCTGCCCTTGCGATGCGACAAGCCGCCGAACCAGTACAGTTCGCCGGCGCCGAGTGGGAGGCCGCCGTTGAGCCAGAAGTAGGCGTCCTTGGCTTCGGCGTCGCCGAGATGCTGGGTGACACGCGGCGGGCTGACACGCAACTCGTCGGGGCCGGCGCGATTGGTTTCGCCGCGGTCGCGGTATTCGCCGGTGAGGTTGAGGTAGCCGTCCGCGCCCAGCGCGACACCGGTGTTCGCCGACACGGACAACAGCTCGCCGTCGCCCTTGTAGGTCTGCCCCGCCTGCACCGACACATCGGTGTGATCGGTCTGCTTCCTCAGGATGATGTTGATGACGCCGGCGATCGCGTCGGAGCCGTACTGCGCCGCCGCGCCATCGCGCAGCACTTCGATGTGGTCGACCGCACCGAGCGGGATGGCGTTGATGTCGGTGCCGGCGGAACCGCGACCGATCGTCTGCTGCACGTTGACCAGCGCCTGCTGGTGACGACGCTTGCCGTTGACGAGCACCAGCACCTGGTCGGGGCCGAGCGCGCGCAACGTGGCGGGTCGCAGGATGTCGGTGCCGTCCGACACCGTGGTGCGCGAGAAATTGAAGCTCGGCTCGAGCATCTGCAGGATCTGGCCGACCTCCTGCGCACCGGTGGCTTCGAGTTCCTCGCGACGGATCACATCGACGGGCGCGGCGGTGTCGGCGGCGGTGCGGCCGCGCACGCGCGAACCGGTGACCTGCACCGTGTCGAGCTGCTTGGCGGATGCATCGGGGGTGGGCGTGGCGTCCTGTGCGAACGCGGGCAGCGCGGCGACGGCCAGCGCGGCGACGATCGCCTGCGCGAGGCGATGACGTTGAGCGGTCATACGAATTCCTTTCGATGGCTGAGGACGGACTTCCCCTGTCAAGTCCGGGCCAGACCTTCCCTTATCGCCCGCGGGCGCGCAAGCCCGGGGGAACCCTCAACGTCCGTACGTCGGCCGATGCGCCTTGACGGCCATCACGACACCGAGGCCCGCGAGCAGCGAGACGGCAGACGTGCCGCCATAGCTCAACAGCGGCATCGGTACGCCGACCACCGGCAACAGGCCCGCGATCATGCCGCCGTTGACGATCACGTAGACGCAGAACGCCATCGCCAGCGCACCCGCGATAAGTCGCGAATAGCCGTCGCGCGCTTCCACCGCGATCCACAGGCAGCGCGCGATCACGAACATGTAGAGCGCGATCACGGTGATCACGCCGATCCAGCCGAACTCCTCGCTCAACACCGCGAACACGAAGTCGGTGGTGTGTTCGGGCAGGTAGTTCAGATGCGATTGCGAACCGTGCATCCAGCCCTTGCCGGTCAGGCCGCCCGCACCGATCGCGATCTTCGACTGGATGATGTTCCAGCCTGACCCGAGCGGATCGGATTCGGGATTGAGGAAGGTGAGGATGCGGTCCTTCTGGTACGGACGCAGCAGGAAGAACCAGGCGACCGGCGCCGCGCTGGCAACGCCCGCACCCGCGGCAGCGAACCACCACCACGACAGCCCCGCGAGATACAGCACGAACGCACCGCTGAGCGCGACGAGCATCGCGGTACCGAAGTCGGGCTGCTTGAGGATCAGCAGCGTCGGCACCGCGATGATCGTCGCCGCGACCATCGTCACCTTGAAGCTCGGCGGCAGCGGGCGACGGTTGAGATACCACGCGACCATCATCGGCAGGCTCAGCTTGAGCACTTCCGAGGGCTGGAAATAGAACACGCCCAGGTTGATCCACAGGTTGCCGTGCTTGCCGCTGCCGATCAGCAGCACGACGAACAGCGGCACGATCGACGCACCGTACAGATACGGCGTCCAGTTGCGCAGCTGGTGCACCGGGATGCGCGAGATCGCCCACATCGCGCCGAGACCGAGGCCGTAATGCGCGCCGCGCGCCATCACCATGCGCACCGAGCCGTCGCCGGCGCTGTAGATCACCGCGAGCCCGATCACCATCAGCGCGAGCAGCGCGCCGAGCAGCGGCAGGTCGAGCGTGCGCGTGAAGCGCTGCGTCATGTCGTACAGCCAGCGCAGCAGGATCATCGCGCGCCTCCCTGCAACGACTTCAGCACCGCCAGCGCGCGTCGCGACGCCGCCTCACCGCGCGCGACCGCCACCGGCTTGGCGGTCGGCAGCGGCTCTGGCGACGCGGGCGCGGGTTCTTCGTCATCCGGTTCCGGCACGGCCGCAGGCGGCGTACCCGGCTTCGGCGGTGGCGCGGGCGTCGGGATTTCCGTCGGCGGCACGTAGTCGAGCGGCGCGCCGCCCTGCGGCGAACGGGCCACGCCTTCTTCCGGCTCCGGCATCTTGCCGATCAGCCACGCATCGAACACCTTGCGTGCGATCGGCGCGGCCGACGACGCACCGAATCCGCCGTGCTCCACCGACACCGCGATCGCGATGCGCGGGTTGTCCGCCGGCGCATACGCGACGAACAGCGCCTGGTGCCGCAGGTTGTACGGCAGCGCATGCGGATCGACGTTGCGACCGGCCTGTCGACCGACCTTCTGCGCGGTGCCCGTCTTGCCCGCCATCAGGTACGTCGCGCCACGCGCGATGTTCGCCGCGGTGCCGCCGCCATGCACGGTGGCGACCATGCCGTCCTGCACCGCATGCAGGTGCTGTTCGCTTTCGGTGATGCGCGCGCCCGGCGGATGCGGTGTCGCGCGCCACGGGCCGTTGTAACCGTCGCGCGTGGACATCACCAGGTGCAACGGATTCAACGCGCCACCGTTCGCGATCGCCGCCGTGCCGCGCGCGAGCTGCAGCACCGTTGCCACCCAGTAGCCCTGGCCGATGCCCGCGATCACGGTTTCGCCCGCGTACCACGGGTCCTTGCTGCGCTTGGCCTTCCAACCCGGCGACGGCACGATGCCGACGTTTTCGCCGAGCAGGTCGATACCCGACTTCTGCCCGAAACCGAACTTGCGCATGTAGGCATCGAACTTGTCGATGCCCATGTCGAACGCGAGCTTGTAGTAGTAGAAGTTGACCGACTGCGCGATCGACTTCTTGAGATCCGTCCAGCCAGCCGCGCCGTGCGCGTCGCGATAACCGCGCTTCTGGCCGGGGATATGGAATTCGCCGGTGGAAAACACCGCCGTCTCCGGCGTGCGCAGGCCGCTGTCGAGGCCGGCGAGTCCGAACAAGGGCTTGATCGTCGAACCCGGCGGGCCACCGCCGAGCACCGGGCGATTGAAGAGCGGTCGAGACGGATTCGTCGTCAGCGACTTGTACGCCTTGTGCGTGATGCCGTTGACGAACAGGTTGGCGTCGTATGACGGCAGCGACACCATCGCGAGCACGTCGCCCGTCTGCGGATCGACCGCGACCGCCGCGCCGTCCATGTCGCCGAACGCGGTGACCATCGCCTGCTGCAGGTCGATGTCGATCGACAGGCGCAAGTCGGTGCCCGGTTGCGCGGGCACGCGACCAACCGTGCGCAACGGGCGGCCCTCGACATTCGTCTCGATTTTCTCGTAGCCGATGTGCCCGCGCAGTTGGTCCTCGTACGCGCGTTCCAGCCCGGTCTTGCCGATGTGCGTGAGCGCATCGAACCCCGGGCCGAGATTCTTCGCATCCGCCTCGTCGACGCGACCCACGTAACCGATCACGTGCGCGGTGAGTTCACCGTAGGGATAGCGGCGGTTGAGGTACGAGACGAGTTCGATGCCCGGATAGCGCCAGCGGTCGACCGCGAAGCGCGCGGCTTCCTCGTCGCTCAGGCGCATCTTCAACGTGATCGGCTTGAACCCGCGCGAACCACGTCGCGCGTCGTCGAAGCGTTCGACGTCTTCGGGCGCGAGCTCGATGATCTTCGCGATGCCCGGCAGCCACTTCGCCGAATCGCCCGCTTCGCTGGGGGTGACGTCCAGGCGCCATGCCGGCACGTTGTCGGCGAGGATGCGGCCCTTGCGGTCGTAGATGAGCCCGCGGCCCGGAACGATCGGTTGCAGCTTGATGCGGTTGGCTTCCGAGCGCGTCACGAAGTCATCGTGCTGCAGCACCTGCAGCCGGAAATACCAGCCGCCGAGCCCCAGCAGCGCACCGAGGATGCACACCAGCGCGAGGAAGGCGCGACCGCGGAACTGCGCGGCTTCCGCGCCCGCATTCTTCATGCGGCGGTTGCGACGCTGGCCGAGCGCGATGCGCGAACGTTTCATCGCCGGCGTCGCCACGCACCCAGGCGCAGTGCATCGAGCACCAGGAACACCGGCGGCCACAGGAACATGGCCGCGAGTGGCGCGAACCAGTACGCCATCGGCAACGTCGGTTCACCGAGCGCCGCATGCAGGCCCGCGCTGACGATGCGATCGTTGAGCAGCAACGCGCCCAGCGTGAGCGCCTGCTGCGAGAGCGGGAAGAACCGCAGGCGCGCGCGGAAGCGCTGCACGATGAAGGCGAGGATGACCAGCCGCAGCGCCTGCTCGCCAAGCAATCCGCCATAGACGACATCGGCGATCAGGCCGACCACGAACGCGAAGCCAAGGCCGACACGATCGGGATCCTCGATCAGCCAGTACGCGAGCACCAGCGCGATCCAGAACGGCCGCAGCGGCGCGACGGTGATCGGCAACGGCAGCAGGCCGAGCAACAGCGCGACGATCAGGCTGACGTAGAGGATCCAGCGGGGATAAGCGCGCATCAGCGACCTCCCGGCGGCGGATTCGCCGGCGTCTGCGATGCCGGCGCGGTGTCCGGTGCACGCGACGGCGTAGTGCGCGTTTCGGTCGGTGGTGTGGCGCTGGTCGACGCGGGCTGCGTTGCGGTCGTCGTTGTCGGCGCCCCACCCGGTTCGCCCGCCATTCCCACCGCCGATGCGGGCCCACCCGTGGTGGCCTGCGGTGGCATCGGCGGGGGCGGCAGGCTGATGCGGTTGGAGCGCAACAGCAGCACTTCGCGACCGCGGTCGAGTTGCGCAGCGGGGCGCACGTCGCCCTCGAGGAACGCGCGGCTTTCGTCGGGACGCAACGCGACAATGCGACCGACCGGGAAGCCCGGCGGAAAACGTCCGCCAAGCCCCGACGTCACGATCGTGTCGCCCACCTTGATGTCGCTCGACAGCGGAACGTTCGCGAGAGAAAGAAGATCGCTGCGACCGGTTCCGTAGGCCACCAGGCGCACGCCATTGCGCGCGAGCGCGACCGGCACCGCGTGGTCGGGATCGGTGATCAGCAGCACGTCCGAATGCAGCGGACCGACGTGCGTCACCTGGCCCAGCAGGCCATATGCGTCGATCACGCTTTGTCCCTCGCGCACCGAGTCGCGCGAGCCGGCATCGAGGACGACGCGCTGGTGCGTGGGATCGAGGTCGACGTCGAGGATCGGCGCAAGCTGCACGTCGAGCCCGCCGCGTTGCGCGGCATCGAGCAAGGCACGCAGGCGCGCGTTGTCGGTGATGACGGTGGAGAGTCGCGCGACGCGCGCCTGCGAGATCAGCAGTTCGCGACGCAACTGGTCGTTGCGATGCGCGAGCTGCGCGACGGTGGCGACGTTGTCGACCGTGCTGTCGGCGACGCGACCGGGAAGTCCGGCAACGGCGCGCACCGGTTCGACGACCACCCCGACCTGCTCGCGCAGATGATGCATCCAGCCGCCGCGATGATCGAGCACCGCCAGCGTGACCCCGGCCGCGAGATACGCGAGCAGGCGCAGCGTTCCAGCGGCATCCCCGAGTCGGGCGGGAGCGGACGGTGCAGGCACGTGCGGACGGGGCCGGATCGTCAGGTGGAGTTCGCGATCCCTGCGGACACGGCGAATGCCGGTCCGCGTTGCGGGGGCGGCGTCGATCGCGATCGCCGCGCCCCCGTGGTCGCGGCCTTATTCGGGCGCGAAGAACTCGTTGCCGTGCATGTCGACCAGCTCGAGCGCGCGGCCACCGCCACGTGCGACGCAGGTCAGCGGATCGTCCGCCCCCTGCACGTGCAGGCCGGTTTCCTCGCTGATCAGGCGGTCGACGTCGCGCAGCAGCGCGCCACCACCGGTGAGCACGATGCCGCGCTCGGCGACGTCGGCGCACAGCTCGGGCGGGGTCTGCTCGAGCGCCAAGCGGATCGCGGCGACGATGCCCGCCAGCGGCTCGCGAAGCGCTTCGAGCACTTCGTTGCTGCTGATCGAGATCATCTTCGGCACGCCCTCGGCGAGGTTGCGGCCGGAGACCTCGAGGGTGCGGACGTCCTGCTGCGGGAACGCGCAGCCGATTTCCATCTTGATGCGCTCGGCCGTCGCTTCACCGATCAGCGTGCCGTAGTGGCGGCGCACGTAGTTGATGATCGCTTCGTCGAAGCGGTCGCCGCCGATGCGCACCGACTGCGCGTAGACCACGCCGTTGAGCGCGATGACCGCGACTTCCGTGGTGCCGCCGCCGATGTCGACCACCATCGAACCGCGCGCCTCGGTCACCGGCATGCCGGCGCCGATCGCGGCGGCCATCGGTTCCTCGATCAGGTAGACGTCGCGCGCGCCGGCCTCTTCGGCCGACTCCTTGATCGCGCGGCGCTCGACCTGGGTGCTGCCGGCCGGCACGCAGACCAGCACGCGCGGGCTCGGGCGCAGGAAGCGCGACTTGTGCACCTTGCGGATGAAGTACTTGAGCATCTCTTCCGTGTAGGTGAAATCGGCGATGACGCCGTCCTTCATCGGTCGGATGGTGGTGATGTGTCCCGGCGTGCGGCCGAGCATCTGCTTGGCCTCGGCACCGACCGCGGCGACCGACCGGCTTCCGCCGACCATGCGGTCCTGGCGCACTGCGACCACGGACGGCTCGTTGAGCACGATGCCCTGGCCGCGGACATAGATGAGGGTATTGGCCGTGCCCAGGTCGATGGACAGGTCGTTGGAGAAAATGCCGCGAAACTTCTTCAACATCGGGGGAATGGCCCGCAAATAGAGTGGCGCGAGGGGGCTGCGCCGAACAGGCGCGAGAGGTGCGCCAGCCTAGCAACGCCACCCCCGTGGGGCAAGGAATCACCGGCCGATCGCGGCGTTTTCTGCCGTGCCGGGTCACACAGCGGCGGTGGTCACGATTCAGGGGCCGCCAGGACCGGCTGGCGCTGGCCGCCGCGGGGCCCCAGCCGCTACCCTACGCGCCGCGCCGCGCTGGCGCGGTGACTCTCTTTGGGGACGTATTCGATGTCAGCCTTGATCTGCGGCTCGCTGGCCTACGACACCATCATGGTGTTTCCGGACCAGTTCAAGAACCACATCCTGCCGGACAAGGTGCACATCCTGAATGTGTCGTTCCTGGTCCCGCGCATGCGCCGCGAGTACGGCGGCTGCGCCGGCAACATCGCGTACAACCTCAAGCTCATCGGCGGCGATCCGATCCCGATGGCGACCGTCGGCCAGGACTTCGCGCCGTATCGCGCGCACTTCGAGAAGTGCGGCATCCGCCTCGACCAGGTGCGCGAGATCGAGGACATGTTCACGCCGCAGGCGTTCATCACCACCGACCTCGACAACAACCAGATCACCGCGTTCCATCCGGGCGCGATGAGCCGGTCGCACGACAACCACGTGCGTGACGTCGCGGGCGTCAAGTTCGGCATCGTCGCGCCGGACGGTTACGAAGGCATGCTGCAGAACGCGCAGGAATTCCACGACTGCGGCATCCCCTTCATCTTCGATCCCGGCCAGGCGATGCCGCTGTTCAACGGCGACGAGTTCCGCCGCTTCATCGAACTCGCCGACTACGTGGTCGTCAACGACTACGAGTCGAACCTGCTGCAGGAACGCACGGGCTGGAGCGAGGCGACGATCGCCTCCAAGGTGCGCGCCTACATCACCACGCGCGGCCCACGCGGCTCGCAGATCCACACCACGACCGAATGCCACGAGATCGCCCCGGCGCGCGAGCGTGCGGTGGTGGATCCCACCGGCTGCGGTGACGCGTTCCGCGCCGGCCTGATCCTCGGCCTCATGCGCGGCATGGACCTGCCCACCTGCGGTCGCATGGGTTCGCTGATGGGCGCGCTGAAGGTCGGGCATCCGGGCACGCAGAACCAGCGTTTCACCTACGACGAATTCGCCGCCGAGTTCCACGACCAGTTCGGGTATTCGCTGTGAACCGCGGGGTGATCATGAAGCGCTCCATCGCGCTCGTCGCGGCGGCGCTGCTGGGCGCCACCTCGACCGCCAGCGCACGCGAAGTCGCTGCGCAATGCAGCGCCAGCGTCAACGGCGTCGCGTACTACTCCGACCTCTTCCAGTACGACCTGGGCGACAAAGAGCCATCGCAGTTCGGCGACATCTGGAATTCGCCGCAGGAAAAGGACTTCACCGCATACCTTCGCCGCACCTACGGCGCGACGGGCGACGAAACGGTGCACTGCAGCGTCGACGACGACGGTGAGCGCGAGGAAAGCAACAGCTTCACCTTCAACGGCACCACGGTCAGCACGGTGCAGACCGGGTACGTGCCACAGGGGCACTGAGCCGGCGTTCGCGCCGGATACCTGACGCGATGCATGGCGCTCGTTGCGGGCGCCGAACGAAACAGCCGTGGCGTCGACCGGCATTCGCGACCATCACCGCCCGACCGCACGTCAGCGGATGCCGTGCCCCACCGAAGCGGGGCACGGCGATTTACATCACGGCTCGTAACAGCACGCGCCGGACGGCAGCGCACCGAACTTGCAGTGCGCATGCACGCGGCAGCCGCTGGCCGGGTTGCTGAAGCTCAGCGCCTGCACGGAGCCGGCCACCAGCGCGCCTGCCACCACCATCATCACCATCGCGGTCTTGATCTTCGCTTTCATCGTTCTTTCCCTATCGATGCGACGGCATAGCGCGCGTCCGTGCGCCTTATGGCCGTCAAGAGGTGATCCAAGTCCCTGGTGTTGAGTTCGCCCGCGTGCGCATAGGCCACGCGACCGTCGCGATCGAGCACGACGATCAGCGGTATGGCGTGCACGCGGAACAGCGAGCCGATCCGTGGCGTGGACGGCACGATGGGAAAACCGAAGCGTTGTTCACTGACGTAGGACGCGCGCTCGGCCGCGGAAGCGCCGCTGATGCCGAGCATCTCGACCTGCAGGTGCTCGCGCGCGATCGCCGCTTCAAGCCGGCGCACGGTAGGCGCCGTGGCGAGGCAATGCGGACACCACGGCTCGAAGAAATACAGCACCTGCATTCGGTCGCGCGGTGCACCGAGCACATGCGGCGCGCCCGCCGCGTCGCGTGCCGCCACGACCGGCATCCAGTCGCCTACGTTGGGGCGCGCGCTTTCTTCGACGAACGACGCGAAGCTCGATCGCAACGTGCGGTTTTGCACCGAAAGCGTCGCGACCAGCGCACACGCGATGAGCAACGCAACGGTGAGCAGTACGTCCTTGCGCACGACGCCTCCTGGCGAGCGTCACCACGTGAAGTGGTGACATGCCAGGAATGAACGCGCCATTCGTTCGTGCGTTGACGGAGATTTTCCACGGCCGACGAACGGCGCGCGGCAACTTGATACGAAACATCTGCGATGCACGACACGCGATGCCCGCAGCGCGACATCACGCCCTGTTGCGCGTCACCAACTGCGCGTCACCAACCCGGCATCTTCGACGCGTCGAGACCACCGACTTCGAACAGCGCGGTCTGCGTGGGTGCGCCCTTCAGCGGCACGCTGATCTCCAGCGTCTTCGCCTTGCGCACCGTGCGCCACAGCGCGCGTTCGTCCTCGACAAACATCGCGATCGCTTCGTCGGTCTTCGGCCGGCTGCCGGCCATGCTGCGCGCCACGCCGTCGACTTTCATCTTCAGCGAACAGCCGCCGTAGCAATTGAAGTCGCCGTTATCGAGGACGAGGTAACTGCTGCGACCCCATGACGGATGATCGCGGAAGATCAGCCGCACGTGCGTACTGCCGGCGCCGGTGTCGATCGCGTTCTTCGAATAGATCGACGCGTTGAGCTGCTTGCCCTTGCCGACCGGCGTGGTCTGGTAGGACCACAAGCCCGCGAGCCGCGCCGACTCCGCCTGCTCCGCGGCCTTCGACTTCGCATCCGCGCACTGCGTGGCGAATTTCTTCACCGCGTCGCTCTGCGGATACCGGAACCCGAGCACATCGCAGGTCGCGCGCGCGAGCGTCCAGTTCGATGCGGCGAGCTGGCCCTCGAGTTGCTTGGCCATGTCGGCTGCAGCGGCGGCATCCTGCTGCGCCTTCGCCTTCGCGGCGGCGTTCGGATCCGGCGCTGGCCCGCACGCGGCGAGCACCAGCACCAGCACGGGCGGAAGGGCGCGCATGCGACGCATCGTTCGGTCTCCTCGACGGTGGATGCCGACAATACCAGCCGCACGCCTGCGGCGACGTCGTCGCGTCAGTGCTTCGTGCGCAGGCCCGTGAGCAGGCGACGGAACCACGCGCCGCTCTGCACCTCGGGCGAGCCGGGGCATTGCACGAGATACGGCCGACCGGTCATCGAACTCTTCGATGCGGCGAGGTCGATGAACGCTTCGGTGCTGGTGATCGCGTCACGACGCAGGAGGTAGTCGTACTTGTCCTGCAGGTGCGCGCGCGCCTTGTGCGCGTCGTACCAGCTGCCGTTGCGGTTGAAGCGGCAGCCCGAATGGTCCAGCGCGTCGAAGAGCTGCGCGATCTCGCGCTGCGCGGCCGGGGGCGGCGCCGCGAATGCGGTGGAGGCGACGGCGGACAACACGAGCGACAAGACGATGCGACGCATGACTTCTCCTCCCGGCCGTGCCGGCAATGCGACCTTACGCGAGCCTCGCTGAACCCTGCATACGCGAAAGCCGCCGACCTCGCGGTCGACGGCTTCCGTGGACACCGCCAGCCGATTACTGCTTCGTCTTGCCGGCCTTGGCGTCGGCGATCACCTGCTCGACGCTGCCCGACGTGATCGGGTGATAGCCGGCCTTCGCCTTCGCGTAGATCTGCTCGGCCAGCTGCAGGCCCTGCGGCGTTTTCACCAGCTCGCCGTACGTCGGCATGATCAGCTTGCGACGACCGACGCGCGCCAGGAACTCGGCGATCGCGTCGTTGGCCTGCGTGTAGCCGCTGCGCACGGCGAGCGGATACCAACGCTGCGCGATCTCGCCATTCGGCGTGCCGGTGAAGTGGAACACGCCATCGAGCGCAGCGAGCTGCTCGGGCTTCATCACCGGCGGCAGGCCTTCGATGAAGTGCACGTACTCGAACGTCGTCCACTTGGAGATGGCGGCGGCGGTCGGCAGCGTGCCGTTGTCGAGGTATGCCTTGCGCACCGCGTCGACGGCGTTGAAGCGCGGGCTGGTCACCTGAGGCGCGGTTGCCGGAATGCCGGGCTCGTGCAGCCATGCATCGAACTCGGCCTGCGTGACCTTGCCCGGATACTTGTCGAGCAGGTTGGCCTTCGCGTAGTCCGCGAACTGCTCGGTGGTGATCGACTGGAACGAGAAGTGGTCGAAGTAGCCGCGCAGGAAGTTGTCGAAGTCCTGGCGACCGAATCGCGTTTCGAGGAATTCGGCGAACCACGCACCCTTGGTGTAGACGGTGCCGGTGAGGTTGTCGTCCGGATCCTTCAACACCCCTTCCTTGATCGCCAGCGGCTGGCGGTCGAGGTTGTCGTTGGTGAATTCTTCCTTCAGCTCGTTGCGCGCGACGATCTTCTCCATGTCGGCGCGTTCCTTGCCGTAGAGCTGCTCGACGATGCGCATCTCGACGTAGGTGGTGAAACCTTCGTTGAGCCACGCGTCACGCGAACGCGCGAAGGTGACGAGGTTGCCCGACCAGCTGTGCGACAGCTCGTGCGCGATCAGCGACACCAGCGACTTGTCGCCGGTGATCGCGGTCGGCGTGGCGAACGTCAGGCGCGGATTCTCCATGCCGCCGTACGGGAACGACGGCGGCAGCACGAGGATGTCGTAACGACCCCAGCGATAAGGGCCGTACAGCTTCTCGGCCGTCTCCATCATCTTCTCGGTGTCGGAGAACTCGTTCGCGGCCTTCGGCGCCATCGTCGGCTCGGCCCACACGCCCGAACGCGGGCCGGTCGGCTTGAACACCAGGTCGCCCGCGGCGATGGCGAGCAGGTAGGACGGAATCGCCTGCGGCATCTCGAACGAGTAGTCGCCGTCGCGCACCGCCTTCGGATCGTTGTTCGCGCTCATCAGCACCATCACGTCCTTGGGCGAGGTCACGTGCGCGGTGTAGGTGAAGCGCACCATCGTCGTGTCCTGCAACGGCACCCACGAACGCGCGTGGATCTGCTGCGACTGGCTGAACATGAAGGGCAGCTTCTTGCCCTCGGTCATCTCCGGCGTCAGCCACTGCAGGCCCGACGCGGTCGGCGCGGTGTGGTACGTGATGCGGATGCGCTTGTTGCGCTCCGGGGCGGCGATGGTCAGCTTGCTGCCCAGGATCTTGTCGGCCGGCGCCTGCACGAAGGTGAGGTCGCGCCAGTTGCCGTCGGCGCGTTCGCCGACGACCTTCTCGACGCTGATGTCGCGCGTATCGAGAACCAGCTTGCCCCACTTCGGGTCCAGCCAGTCCAGCGTGTAGGTCACGCTGCCGGCCAGCTCCTTCTTGTCGAAGTCGACATTCAGCTCGAGCGCGATGTCCTTGGTCTTGACCTTGTCCGGTTCGGCATAGGAATGCTCGTCTAGGCGCGGCGCCTCGGCGGTCGCGGCCGGCGCGGCGGCGGCGGGCTTGGCGGTGGTGGTCGAGGCATCGCGGCGGCAGCCGGCCAGCAACAGGCCGGTCAGCGCGACGCCGAGCACGGTGAGCGTGAGAAGGGGGATGGGTCGCATCGTGGGGTCCCGTCGGAGATCGGGGCGAGTGTACTGCGCGTCGTGTCACCGGGCGCTGGACTTCCGGCACGGGTCGCCGTGACCGCGTTCGCGCATCCTCGCGCGCCGCTCTCCGTCGCGCACGACGGCGTCGCCCCTGCCATCGGTCATGGCGACGCGAGCTAAACCCGGATGCGCCGCCGCGCATCTCCTGCACGACGCCTTTCCAGAGTTCTCGATGACGCCGCTCCGCATTGCCCTCGCGCTCGCCGCGACCTTCCTCGCCTCGCCCGCGTTCGCGCAGGACGCCACCCGCATTCCGCACGTCGAAGGCGACATCGTCGTCGACGGCAAGCTCGACGATGCCGCGTGGTCGCAGGCCGTGCCGATCGATCTCGGCTACGAGATCTCGCCCGCCGACAACACGCCGGCGCCGGTGAAGACCACCATGCGCATGGCGACGACGCGCGACGCGCTGTACCTGTCGTTCCACGCAGTCGAGCCGAACCCGAAGGACATCCGCGCGCACCTCACGGACCGCGATGACGCCTACAACGACGACTTCGTCGGCGTAATGCTCGATACGTTCGACGACCACCGTCGCAACTACGAGTTCTTCGTCAATCCGCTCGGCATCCAGATGGACCTGATCCGCGAGGAAGCCACCGGCAACGAGGACGATTCCTGGGACGGCCTGTGGTCCAGCGCCGGCCGCATCACCGACGACGGCTACGACGTCGAGATCCGCATTCCGTTCTCGACGCTGCGCTTCCGCGACAACCCGGGCCCGCGCCGCTGGGGCGTGATCGCGTTCCGCAACTACCCGCGCAACGTGCGCCACCAGCTCGCCAACGTGGTGGTGCCGCGCGGCGGCAACTGCCTGCTGTGCCAGGCGGCGAAGGTCGAGGGCATGGAGGACGCGCAGCAGGGCCGCAGCCTCGAGATCGTGCCGACGCTCACCGTCACCGACTCGCAGGTGCGCGACAGCCGCGACGGCCCGTGGCATGGCGAAGGCGTGCAGATCGAGCCGGGCGTGGACGTGTCGTGGGCGCCGTCGCCGAACCTCACGTTGAACGCGACGATCAACCCGGACTTCTCCCAGGTCGAATCCGACCAGGCGCAGCTCGACCTCACCAGCAACTTCGCGTTGTACGTGCCGGAAAAGCGCCCGTTCTTCATGGAGGGCGCGGACTACTTCAACACGCCGTTCCAGGTGCTCTATACGCGCCAGATCGCCGACCCCGACTTCGGCGTACGCACCACCGGCCGCACCGGCAGCGGCGCGTTCGGCGCCTTCGCCGCGCGTGACTCGATCACCCAGCTGCTGGTGCCGGGCGTGCTCGGCTCCGGATTCGACGTGCTCGACGAACCCACCGACGTGTTCGTCGGACGCTACCGCCATGACCTCAATGCCGGCCTCAGCCTCGGCGTGATCGCCACCGCGCGCCACGGCGACGACTACCGCAATGACGTCGCGGGCGTCGACGGCCGCTGGCAGTCGGGCAAGAACACGGTGATCGCGCAGCTGCTGCGCAGCACCTCCGAATATCCGGCCGCGCTCGGCTTCGACGACAACGCGCCAAAGGGCAACGCCTTCCGCGCCGAGTACATGTACGACAGCCGCAACATCTTCCTCGACACCTGGCACGAGCAGATCGATCCCGGCTTCCGCGCGGACCTGGGCTTCATCGGCCAGGTCGGCTACGACAAGTCCCTGCTCGGCGGCGGCTACAACTGGTACTTCGACAAGGACTCGAAGATCACCAAGGTCCAGTTCTATTCGGACTTCGACATCACCCATCGCTTCGATGGCCAGCTGCTCGAACGCGAACTGGAAGCGCAGCTGCAGGCCAACGGGCCGTGGCAGAGCAACTTCGGCATCCACGGGCTGACGCGCGCGCGCTTCTGGGACGGCCAGCTGTTCGACGAGTCCTACGTCGATGTGTTCGGCAGCATGACGCCGCGCTCGGGTGTGAAGTTCGGTGGCAAGTTCCGCACCGGTCCGCAGATCGACCTCAACGCATCGCGGCGCGGCCAGGGCCGCTACATCGACGTCTACGGCAACTTCGCGTTCGGGCGCGGGCTCAGCATCGACACCGACCTGTTCCAGCAAAGCCTGCGCCGCGACGGCGGCACCGCGTTCGAAGCGACCGTGTTCGACCTGCGCTTCGGCTGGCAGTTCGATCCGCGCCAGCGCCTGCGCATCGCCGTGCAGGGCAGCAACGTCGACAAGGACCAGGCCCTGTACGTCGATCCGGTGGAAGAGCGTTCGCGCGACATCGGCGCGCAGCTGATCTATTCGTACAAGGTCAATCCGCGCACCGCGATCTACGCGGGCGGCACCGTCGGCGCATTCCTCGACGACGAGAACCGCGACATGTTCGCGAGCGAACGCGGCCTGTTCGTCAAGCTGAGCTACGGCTGGCAGCCGTAAGCGATGGCGCCGGCATCGCCGCGATGGTGCGGCGATGCATGCAGTGAAACGAAGCGTCCGTCAGCGCACTGCGCGACGGACGCGATTGCGCATCAGGCCTTGTAGCCGGTATGGATCGCGACGATGCCCGCCGACATGTTGCGGTACTTCGTTCGCACGAAACCCGCGTCGTCCATCATCGACTGCAGTTCGCGCTGCGGCGGATGCTTGCGGATGCTTTCGGCGAGATAGCGGTAGCTGCCTTCGTCGCCCGCGATCATCGCGCCGAGCTTGGGCAGTACGTTGAACGAGTGGAAGTCGTAGATCGGCCGGAACCAGTCGGCGGTGACCTGCGAGAACTCGAGCACGCGTGCCTGCCCGCCCGGACGCAGCACGCGATGCATCTCGCGCAGCGCGACGTCCTTCTCGGTGACGTTGCGCAGCCCGAACGCGATCGTGACCAGATCGAAGCGGCCGTCCGGGAACGGCAGCGCCTGTGCGTTGCACTGCACCCAGTCGAGGCCGCGCACGAGGCCGCGGTCGGTCAGCCGGTCACGGCCCACGCGCAGCATGTCGCCGTTGATGTCACCGACCACCACTTCGCCGGCGTCGCCCACGCGATCCTTCAGCAGCACCGCGATGTCGCCGGTGCCGCCGGCCAGGTCGAGCACGCGGTCGCCGCGCTTGGCCTGCGCCGTCGCGACGAAATAGCGCTTCCACAACCGGTGGATGCCCAGCGACATCAGGTCGTTCATGACGTCGTACTTCGACGCGACCGACGAGAACACCTCGCCGACGAGCTTCTGCTTCTCGCCGACAGGCACGTCGCGATAGCCGAAATGGGTGGTGCCGGGACGCGGGTCTTCGCTCATGCGGCGATTATCGCATCGCCGGGCGCCCGGCCGGGTCGACGCCGCGCTGACGCGGCGGCCACGCGCGCCGGCCGATGCTGTGCTCGGAGGGTTGTCCATGTCGACCGTGCACCACCTGAAAGGCGCGGAAGCGCTATCGCTGACCAAGGCCGCCGACCACCTGATCGAGGAGTGCCGCATGGTGCTGCCCGGCGTGCAGGCGCTGTTCGGCTTCCAGCTCATCGCGGTGTTCAGCGACCGCTTCGACACCGACCTGAGCCGGACCGAGAAGCTGATGCACCTCGGCTCGATCGCGCTGGTCGTCGTCGCCATCGCATTGATCATGACGCCCGCCGCCTACCATCGACTGACCGCACCCGACCGCATCAGCGCGCACTTCCTGCGCCTGTCGACGCGGCTGCTGATGGCGGGCATGCCGTTGCTGATGCTCGCGCTGGTGCTCGACGCCTACCTCGTCGGCCGGCTGATCGACGGCCCGCGGATCAGCCTCGCCATCGCGACCACGCTGTTCGCCGTGTTCGTGGCGCTGTGGTTCGTGTTGCCGATCGTCAGCCGGCTGCTGCGACTGGATGCGACGGCGCCGCCGTGAGCACATCGGCGCGCTAACCTCGGCGCGACGCCCCCGCGCTCGGCGGAGCCCGCGATGCATTCGACGCCCGATCACGAAACGCGGCACGCCGCCGGCTCCGGGCTGGCCGTGCATCGCCACGCCGGCGCCTACGCCGCCCTGGTGCGCGAGGGCGATCATGTCGAGGTTGGCCTGGAGGGTCCGCGACGCTGCGAGCCCGGGCTGATCGTCGTCCATCCCGCGTTGCAGGCGCACGGCAACCGCTTCGGCCGCCATGGCGCGCGCGTACTCAATGCGCCGGTGCCCGACGACGTCGCGAGCGGCGTGTTCCGCGTGGCGTCGCTCGCGGAGGCCTGCGAAACGTTCCTGCGCGCGCCGCACCGCGTGACCGCCCTGCTCACGACATGCACGGCGGTCGATGCGCGTGTCGACCTGCCGGACTGGCAATGCGCATTGGTCGCGCGCCTCAGCGACGACGCCGCGTCGATCGGCGAGATCACGACCGAACTCGACATCACGCCCGCGCATGCCAGCCGTGCGATCGCCGCGGCGTACGGACTGTCGCCGCAACGCCTGCGGCGCGAGATCCGCTGGCAGCGCGCGCTGAGGCTGTTGCGCGGCGAAATGGCGCTGGCGCAGGTGGCGATCGATGCGGGCTTCGCCGACCAGCCGCATTTCAACCGTGTGTGCCGGCAGGAAACCGGCCTGGCGCCCGCCGCGCTGCGCCGCCACCTCAACTGCGTTCAAGACCACGCCGCGACCGTTTGATCGAATGGTGCATCGCCGCTGCGTGACGCCACCATGCCCCGCCCCGCCCCCCTGCTGACCGCCCTGCTCCTGCTCGTCGCCCCGCTGCACGCGGCCGAACCGTCCGCCACGCAGGCGGCGATCGACGCGTCCACCACCGCCATGCTCGACGGCGACGCGCCGCGCGCACTCGCCGCGCTTGCCGCCGTACCGGATGCGCAATGGAGCGGCAAGGACGCGGACTATCGCCACTGCCTGCAGCAGCGCTTCGACACGACGCCGCCGCAGGCATCGACGTCGATCAGCGATCCGCTCGCACGCGACGTGCTCGCCATCTACCAGCGCTACTGGTGGTCCGCGCTGCGCGAACCCGCCAAGCGCACGGATGCCGACGCGGTATTGCTCGCCGACCTGCGCAAGCGCATCGGCACCGACGCGGCCAAGGCCACCACGCTCGACGATCTCGACCCCATCGTCGAGCGCGATCTTGCCGCGCGCGGGTGGCACGTGTTGCAGGGCGTGACGCCGCCACTGCGCGAGCTGATGCTGTGGCAGCGCCAGCAGACGCGACAGTTTGTGGTGCCGCTGCCCGACGGCGCGCAACCGGTCGACGTCGATCTTCTCGACGGCTTTGCGAGTTACGGCTGGTCATCGTTCGCGCGCTGCGATCGCGGCTCCAACGGCGGTTGGACGACCGACACCCGGCTGTTCGCGGTGCTGCCGCTGTACGACGGCGGCGTCGATGGCGAAGACTTCCGCGTGGTCTTCCTCGCGCATGAAGCGCAGCATTTCGCCGACAAGCACCGCTTTCCGGGGCTTGCGAACTGGGAACTCGAATACCGCGCCAAGCTCGTCGAGCTCGCCATGGCCGACCGCGTGCGCGAGCGTCGCCTGCACTACTTCATGAGCTCGCAGGGCGACGACCCGAGCGTGCCGCACAACTATGCGAATCGTCGCGTCATCGAAGACGTGCGGGCGAAACTTGGCGCATCGCCCGATACGGTTTCAGTCACCGCGCTGCAGGCCGCCGCGCGCGACGTGCTACAAGCCGACACGCAACGCCGCCTCGCGGCAATGCATGCAACGCCCGCCGCGCCGAGTACGGGTCAGAGGATGTAACGCGAAAGATCCGGATCCTTCACCAGCTCGCCGAGGTGCGCGTCGACATAGGCCGCGTCGATCGTAAGCGAGTCACCGCCCCGGTCCGGCGCTTCGTAGCTCAGCGTGTCGAGCAGGCGCTCCAGCACCGTGTGCAGGCGGCGCGCGCCGATGTTTTCCTGGCGTTCGTTCACCAGCGCCGCGAGTTCGGCGAGGCGCTCCACAGCGTCCGGCGCGAATGCGAGTTCGACGCCTTCCGTGCGCATCAACTCCACGTACTGCGTGGTGAGCGACGCGCGCGGCTCGGTCAGGATCTTGACGAAGTCGTCCTTGGAGAGCGACGACAGCTCGACTCGGATCGGGAACCGGCCCTGCAATTCGGGTATGAGATCGCTGGGCTTGGCAAGGTGGAACGCGCCCGACGCGATGAACAGGATGTGGTCGGTCTTCACCGATCCGTATTTCGTCGCCACCGTGGAGCCCTCGACCAGCGGCAGCAGGTCGCGTTGCACGCCTTCGCGTGACACGTCGCCGCCGGTCGCGCCGCTTTCGCCGCGCTTGGCGATCTTGTCGATCTCGTCGATGAAGACGATGCCGTGCTGCTCGCAGGCTTCGATCGCCGCGTCGCGCACGTCCTCCTCGTCGACGAGCTTCGCCGCTTCCTCCTCGACCAGCTGCGAACGCGCGGCCGCGATCGCAAGGCTGCGACGATGCGTCTTCGCACCGGCCACCTGCGAGAACATCTGCCGAAGCTGCTGGCCCATCTCCTCCATGCCCGGCGGCGCCATGATGTCGACGCCGACGTTCACCGCTGTCTCGATCTCGATCTCGCGCTCGTCCAGCGCGCCCGTGCGCAACTGCTTGCGCAGCTTGCTGCGCGTGGCGTCGTACTTCTTCTGCTCGTCCGCGTCGTCCTGGTGCGCCTGCGTGTCCTCGAAGCCGAACACGGGCCCCTTCTCGCGACGCGGCAACAACGCATCGAGGATGCGTTCCTCCGCGCGCTCCTCGGCCTGCGTGCGCACGCGCGTCTTGGCCTGCTCGCGATACATCTTGACCGCGGTGTCGGCGAGGTCGCGCACGATCTGCTCGACATCCTTGCCGACGTAGCCGACCTCGGTGAAGCGCGTGGCTTCGACCTTCACGAACGGCGCGTTCGCGAGCGTGGCGAGGCGGCGCGCGATCTCGGTCTTGCCGACGCCGGTCGGGCCGATCATCAGGATGTTCTTCGGCATCACTTCGTTGCGCAGCTCCGGCTCGAGCTGCATGCGCCGCCAGCGGTTGCGCAGCGCGATGGCGACTGCGCGCTTGGCGTCGTGCTGGCCGACGATGTGGCGGTCGAGTTCCTGCACGATCTCGCGCGGGGTCATGGTGGCGCTGCTGGTGTCGGGCTTCACGGGAATGAGCGATCCGGAATTCGGGGTGGGCGGAGGTCGGCGCGACGCGCTCAGATCTCTTCGACGACGATGTTGCGATTGGTGTAGATGCAGACGTCGCCGGCGATGTTCAACGCCTCGGTGACGATGTCGCGCGCTTCGAGCGCGGTGTGGCCGATCAACGCGCGCGCGGCCGACAGCGCGTACGCGCCACCCGAACCGATCGCCACGATGCCGTCCTCCGGCTCGATCACATCGCCGGTACCGGACACGATCAGCGACGTTTCCTTGTCGGCGACGCACAGCAATGCTTCGAGCTTTCCGAGGCGACGCTCGGTGCGCCAGTCCTTGGCCATCTCGACCGCCGCGCGCGTCAGCTGGCCGTGCTTCTCCAGCTTGGCTTCGAACAGCTCGAACAGCGTGAACGCATCGGCGGCCGCACCCGCGAAACCCGCGAGCACCTGGCCGTCGCGACCGAGTCGTCGCACCTTGCGCGCGTTGGCTTTCATCACGGTGTTGCCGAGCGTGACCTGGCCGTCGCCGCCGACGGCGACATGGCCATTGCGACGCACCGACAGGATGGTCGTCGCGTGGAAGACGTTGGGATTCTGGCTGGGGTCCATGCGGTCTCCGGAGCGGACCGCGGACGCGGTCGGTTACCGGCAGCGCCGGCGTTCAACGGAGATGAGGGTCGCCCGTGCGGTGTTCAAGCGCTGTCGTCGGGCGTCTCGGCCTTGCGCCGCCGAGCGCGCGGGTGCGCGGCGTCGTAGACCTTCGCGAGGTGCTGGTAGTCGAGATGCGTGTAGATCTGCGTGGTCGAGAGGTCCGCGTGGCCGAGCAGTTCCTGCACGCCGCGAAGGTCGCCGGAGGATTCGAGGATGTGGCTGGCGAACGAGTGCCGCAGCATGTGCGGGTGCACCTGCTTGAACAGTCCCTGCCGTTCGGCGAGCTGACGCACGCGCAGCTGCACCGCGCGCGTGGTGATGGGTGCGCCGCCGCGGCCCGGGAACACGGCATCGTCGGATTTCGCGCCGGTGGATGCGCGCCAGTCGATGAGCGCCGCGCGCGCATGCGAACCGATCGGCACGGTGCGCTCGCGCCGGCCCTTGCCGTGCACGGTCACGAGGCTGTCGTCGAGGTCGATCTGCGCCCAGCGCAGGCCGCACAGTTCCGACACGCGCAGGCCGGACGAATAGAACAGTTCGAGCAGTGCGCGATCGCGCAGGCCGAGCGGTGCGTCGACCGGCGTTTCGACCAGCGTCTTCGCTTCGTCCGGGTCGAGCACGCGTGGCAGTTTGCGCGGCGCTTTCGGCGCACGCAGGCCGGCGACGGGATTCGCGGCGATATGCGCGTGGCGCAGCATCCAGCCGAAGTAGCTGCGACACGCGGACAGCCGCCGTTGCAACGTTTTCGGCGCACAGCCGCGGCGGTGTTCGTCGGCGATGAACGCGCGCAGGTGTTCGCCGTCGAGTGCTTCGATCGCGATCGATCGCGGCGTGGTCCATGCGACCAGCGACGTCAGGTCGCGGCGATACGCATCCAGCGTGTGCACGGACACCTGGCGTTCGCCCGCGAGATGCGCGAGGAACGCATCGACGGACGCCGGCATCGCGACGTCCGCGGTGGCGACGTCAGTCGACATACCTCGACAGCGCCGCGCCGAGCGACTCGCCCATCATGCGCAGGAACAGCGTGCCCATGCCGGGATAGAAACGGTTGGGATCGCGGCTGCCGACCGCGATCATGGCGAAGCCCTGCGCCGAGAACAGCGCGGTGGACTGCGCATCGTCGACGCGATCGCCGTACAGCACGTCCTGCTTTGCCGGCTGCAGGCGACCGCACAGCGGTTCGTCGCCCGCGAGGAAATCGGCGAACGGCTTGAAGCGCATGTCGCCGGGGCCGATCACGTCGAGCCAGTCGCCGGCTTCGACGCCGTCGATCGGCTTGAGCAGCACGATGCGCACGAGGTCGCCGCTGAAATCCTCGGCGAGCGACGCCGCCATTGCGCGCAGCGTGTCCGCCGCGTTCGTCTGCCGCATCAGCCCCAGCGTGAGCTGGTGGATGCGCACCGACAGGCGTTCGTTTTCCTGCGCGTTCGCGAACAGTTCCTGCAGCCGACGCGTGAGTTCGCGGTTCTTCTCGCGCAGCACTTCGAGCTGGTAGCTCGCCAGCGACGCGGCCGGGCCCGATTCGCGCGGCACCACCAGCGACGCGGCGAGGTCCGGGAACTGCCGCAGGAAGTCGGGATGCCGCCGCAGCCACGTCGCGACTTCGTGCGCGCCGAGTTTTTCGCTGGTGTCAGTCATTCGAGCCAATCTCCTTCGAAAACGAATGCCGCCGGGCCGGTCATCGCGACGGACGCGTCGTCGTCCGGCCACTCGATGCGCAACGTGCCGCCAGGCAGCGCGATGTCGACCGCGCGCTCGATCCAGCCACGACGCATCGCGGTCACCGCCGCCGCGCAGGCGCCGCTGCCGCAAGCCAGCGTTTCGCCGACGCCGCGCTCGAACACGCGCAGGCGCAGATGGGTGCGATCGACGACCTGCACGACGCCGACGTTCACGGAATCGGGAAACGCGGCGCTGGCCTGCAAGGCCGGGCCGAGTGTTTCGACCGGTGCGGTGTCGACATCGTCGACGCGGACCACCGCGTGCGGGTTGCCCATCGATACGGCGGAAAAACGGACGGCGCGACCATCGATGTCAACGCCGTACTCGTCCGCGACGTCAAAACCGGCGAGCGGAACGTCCGCCGGATCGAAGCGCGGGCGGCCCATGTCGAGGCGCACGCGATCGGCGTCGACGAACTCGACGGCATGGCGACCGGCGGGGCTGGTGACTTCGAAGCGATCGGCGAGTGGCGTCCCGCGCGCGGTCGCATCGCGACGCAGCCACGCGGCGACACAGCGCGCGCCATTGCCGCACTGGCCGGCGCGGCTGCCGTCGGCGTTGAAGATGCCGTAGCGCGCGACCACGCCGGGTGCGTCGGCGGGTTCGATGGTCAGGATCTGGTCGCAGCCGACGCCGGTGTGGCGGTCGGCGATCGCGCGGCACAGGGCCGGCGACGGTGGATCGCGGCCGTCGCGCAGGTCGAGCACGACGAAGTCGTTGCCCGCGCCGTGCATCTTGGAAAACCGCATGGCGTTATCGCTGCGGTGTCGGGCTCGGCGGCGGCGGGGCGTCGCCCGCGTCGGTACCGTTGCCCTGCGGCGGCGTCGCGTTCTGCGTGTCGTTCAGCGTCTCCGGCGTCGGCGGTGTGGCCGGCGGCGACTCGGCGGGCGGCGCCTGTTCGGGCGGCGGCGCGGTCGGCAGGATCAGCGGGCCCTTGTTGCCGCAGGCGGCCAGACCGAGGGACAGGAGGGCGACGACGAGGATTCGGGGCTTCATGCGGCGAGTGTAGCGCGTGGCCGCGACGCCTCCGTGCTCACGCCGACGCGGGCATCACCACCACGCCATCGCGACGGCCGCGAAGGGCGCGTCGCGCGGCCAAGGCGATCGGCACGCCGAACAGCAGCGTGTGCGAGGCGAGGTCGAGCACCGTCGCCAGCGGCTTGAACGTGACCGGGCGCGGATAGGCCGACAGCGGCAACACCGCGAGCCGCATCACCAGGAACACGACCACGCCGAACGCAATGCCGGCGACGAGCGGGTGCGTGACCAGCGCCGGCATGCGCCGTGCGGCGAACAGGAACAACCCCGCCCACAGCAACGCGAGTCCGAAATGCGAGACGAGGCCAATCGCCGCGGTCGACAGGCCACCTTCGTAGGCCGCGTTGCCCAGCCAGCCACTGGCGATGGTCTGCAGCACGCGTTCCGGGCCGACACCGTTGGCACCGGCGAAGCAGAGCGCGAAGGTCAGGTCGAGCAGACCGGCGAGCAGGCCGCCGGCAAGGATCGGGCGCAGGGACGGCTTGGACATCGGGCACTCCGCGGTCGGCGAAACGATGCGCCACCCTGCCATCGCGAACGAGTCGGCGGCGACCGTGCGTCGGGTCGCCGCGCGTTGCGTCGTCGCGTTACTTGGTCGCGGGTTCCGCCACGCCGAGGCGGTCGAGCGCGAACGCGTACATCTCGGCGAGTTCGCGGTAACGACGGAAGCGCCCCGACTTGCCGCCGTGGCCCGCATCCATGTTGGTGCGGAACAGCACCGGCGCGTCGGCGGTGTTGAGATCGCGCAGGCGGGCGACGTACTTCGCCGGCTCCCAGTACTGCACCTGCGAATCCCACAGCCCGGTGCCGACGAACATCGCCGGATAGGCCTGCTTCGACAGGTTGTCGTAGGGCGAGTACGACAGCATGTAGTCGTAGAAGTCCTTCTTCTCCGGATTGCCCCACTCGTCGTATTCGTTGGTGGTGAGCGGGATGGTCGGGTCGAGCATCGTCGTCACCACGTCCACGAACGGCACCTGCGAGAGGATCAGGCGGTATTTGTCCGGCGCCATGTTCGAGATCGCGCCCATCAGCAGGCCACCGGCGCTGCCACCGTACGCGGCGACGCGATCCTTCGCGGCGTAGCCCTCTTTCACCAGCACGTCGGTGACGTCGATGAAGTCGGTGAAGGTGTTCTTCTTGTTGAACAGCTTGCCCGCCTCGTACCAGCGACGCCCCATCTCCTCGCCACCGCGGATGTGCGCAATCGCGTAGACCATGCCGCGGTCGAGCAGGCTCACCACCGGCAGGTTGAAGTTCGGGTCCATCGACGCGCCGTAACTGCCGTAGCCGTACTGCAGCAGCGCGGCGGTGCCGTCCTTCCTGAAGCCCTTGCGATAGACGATCGACACCGGGATCTTGGTGCCATCGCGCGCGGTGGCCCACACGCGTTCGGTGACGTACTTCGATGCGTCGAAGCCGATCACCGGTTGCTGCTTGAGCAACGTGCGCTCGTTCGTCCGCACGTTCACTTCGTACGTCGTCGCCGGGGTGGTGAGCGAGGTGTAGGTATAGCGCAGCCAGTCCGTCTCGGGCTCGGCGTTCGTCGACAGGCCCATGCTGTACGCCGGCTCGTCGGCCTTGACGTAGTCCTGCGTGCCGTCCGCCTTCAGCACGCGCAGGCGCTCGAGGCCGTCGGAGCGTTCGGCGATGACGGTGAAGTCGCGGAACAGCTCGAAGTCGTCGATGAAGACGTCGTCGCTGGTGGCGATCCACTCCTTCCATTCCTTGCGCGAACGCGCGTCGGTCGGCGCCGTCATCAGCTTGAAGTTCTTGGCGCCCGCCTCGTTCGTGCGGATCACCCAGCGGCCGTCGTAATGGTCGGCGCTGTATTCAACGTCGCGCTCCCGCGGCGCGAGCACGAAGAACTCCTTCGGATCCGCGGCCGGCGCGCAGCGCATTTCGTCGGAGACGGTGCTGCTCATCGAGATGCAGATGAAGCGGTCGTCGCGTGTGCGCTCGATGCCCATGTAGAAGCTGTCGTCTTCTTCCTCGTAGACGACGGGATCGTTCGCGACCGGCGTGCCCAGTACGTGCTTCTTCACGCGAACGGTGAGCAGCGTTTCCGGGTCGTTCTCGATGTAGAAGACGGTGCGGTTGTCGTCGGCCCAGACGATGTCGGGCGACACGCCATGGATCTCGTCGGGATAGACCTCGCCGGTCTCGATGTTCTTGAACCGCACGATGTACTGGCGGCGGCCGACCGTGTCGTCAGCGTAGGCGAGCAGGCGGTTGTCCTCGCTGACCTCGTAGATGCCGACGCTGTAGTAGTCGTGGCCGTGCGCGAGCGCGCTGACGTCGAGCAGCACCTGCTCGTCGGCGAAGTCGCCGGCGTCGTTCGCCTGCTGGATCGACGCGGCGCTCAGGCCCTGCGCGTCTCGGCGTCGCGCATGCACCGGATAGTCCTTGCCGGGCTCGAAGCGCGAGTAGTACCACCAGCCCTTGTGACGGAACGGCACCGAGCTGTCGTCCTGCTTGATGCGGCCCACGATCTCGTCGTACAGGCGATCCTCGAGCGGCTTGAGTGGCTGCATGTACGCGTCGACGTAGGCGTTCTCGGCCTTGAGGTAGTCGAGCATCTCGGGGTTCTTGCGCTTGTCGTCGCGCAGCCAGTAGTACTCGTCCTGCCGCTCGGCGCCGAACGGCGTTTTCACGACGTGCGGCTTTTTCGCGGCGTCGGGTGCGGCGGGCAGGTCTGCGGCGTGATTCGTCGTCGTCATGAGCGCGAGGGCCAGGAACGTCAGGAAGGCGCGCATTGTGCGGGTCCTTTCGACAAAGAAAAGAAAAGGCCGCCCGAAGGCGGCCGTACGGTTATCCGGTTTCGCGCGGGGCCGTCACTTCGCGGCCAGCGTCGACCACAGGAAGGTGTAGGCCAGTGCGTTCATGTGCGCCAGCTGCGCGTTGTCCGCCGCGCCACCGTGGCCGCCCTCGATGTTCTCGTAGTAGCGCACGTTCTTGCCGGCATCGAGCATCTTCGCGGCCATCTTGCGCGCGTGCGCGGGATGCACGCGGTCGTCGCGCGTGGACGTCATGAACAACGTCGGCGGATAGCTCTTCGCCGGGTCGAACAGGTGATACGGCGAGAAGTGCTGGATGAAGTCCCAGTCCGCGGTGTCGGGATCCCCGTACTCGGCCATCCACGACGCGCCGGCCAGCAGATGGCTGTAGCGCTTCATGTCGAGCAGCGGTACCTGCACGACGATCGCACCGAACAGCTCCGGATACTGCGTGAGCATGTTGCCCATCAGCAGGCCGCCGTTGCTGCCGCCCTGGATGCCGAGATGCTTGGGCGAGGTGACGCCGCGTGCGATCAAGTCCTGCGCGACCGCCGCGAAATCCTCGTAGGCCTTGTGGCGGTTGGCCTTGAGCGCGGCCTGGTGCCAGCGCGGGCCGTACTCGCCGCCGCCGCGGATGTTGGCGACCACGTAGACGCCGCCCTTCTCCAGCCAGCCCTTGCCGACGCCTCCGGAATACGCGGGCGTCAGCGAGATCTCGAAACCGCCGTAGCCGTACAGCAACGTCGGCGTGCTGCCGTCGGGCTTCATGTCCTTGGGGTGGACGATGAAGTACGGCACCTTCGTGCCGTCCTTCGACGTCGCGAAGTGCTGTTCGATCACATCCTTCGACGCGTCGAAGAACGTCGGCATCGTCTTCAGCACTTCGGGCTGCTGGCCGATGGTCGCGAGCGAGAGCGTGGTCGGCGTGAGGTAGTCCGTCGCCGTCAGCCACACCGCGTCGCTGTCGTCGGGATCGACCGCGGTGACGCCGAGCGTGCCGAACGCCGGCGCGCCGGTGAATTCGCGGCGTGCCCAACCGTTTTGCAGCGGGGTCAGCACGCTCAGGCGGTTCTTGACGTCCTCGAGCACGTTGAGCACGAGGTGGTGGCGCGTCCACGTGACGCTCGCCAGCGAGTTGTGCTCGTCAGGCGCGAACAGCACCTCGAAGTCGCGCTTGCCCGCCATGAAGTCGTCGAACTTCGTGACCAGCAGGCTGCCGGCGGCGTAGGTCGTGCCGTTGACGGTGTACGGGTCGCGCAGTTCCAGCGTGAGCCATTCGCGGTGCACGTTCTTCTGCGCGGAGTTCGGCGCGTCGACCTTGGCGAGCGTGCCGTCCTTGCGGCGCAGGTACAGCTCATCGTTGTAGAAGGCGATGGTGCGGCTGACGAAATCGCGCTCGAAGCCCGGTGTGCTGTCGTGCAGCGCCGCGATGTACATGTCGTCGCTGGTGCCTTCGTACACCGTCTTCGCCGATGCGAGCGGCGTGCCGCGCGTCCACTCCTTGGCGATGCGCGGATAGCCCGACGGCGTCATCGAGCCCGCGCCGAAGTCGGTGTACACGTAAACGTGGTCGCGATCGATCCAGTCGAGGCCGCCCTTGGCTTCGGGACGGAAAAAGCCGCCCTGGACGAACGACTTGGTCGTCAGGTCGAACTCGCGGGTGACGTCGGCATCGGCGCCGCCATTCGACAGCGCGACCAGGCAGAGCCGGTCGTCGGGCTTGAGGCAGTTCGCGCCGTGGAACACCCACTTGGCGTTCTCGACCTTGTTGAGCGCATCGATGTCGAGCACCGTTTCCCACTGTGGGTGCGGCTTGCGGTATTCGTCGAGCGTGGTGCGACGCCAGACGCCGCGCTCGTGCTGCGCGTCCTTCCAGAAGTTGTAGTAGTACGCGCCGATCTTCTCGACCGCGGGAATCTTCGCGTCCGAATCGAGGATCGCGCGGATGTCGCCTTCGAGCTGCTTGAACTGCGGCGTCGTGGCGAGTTCGGACTCGGTCCTGGCGTTGTGCTCGCGCACCCACGCGAGCGGGCGCTCGCCGGTGACGTCTTCGAGCCAGAGATAGGGATCGGGGGTCTGCACGGCGGCCTCCTGCGCGCTAGCAGCGCCTGCGGTGGCCAGTACGGCAGTGAGCAACACTCCGGTCGTACGTCGCGTCATCGTCGGCGGGTTTTCGGGAAAGCCCGGACGCTAGCACAGCCGCCGGAGGCGGCTCGGGCGCGGGTCACGCCGCGCGACGTGCCTCCGTGCGACGCGCCGGGCGCGCGCGGCGACGCGCCTGCGGCCGGGTGCGCCGCGATGTCGAGCTGATGGAAACGGGCTCCAGCTCCGCCGCGCGGCGTGGCAACGCGAAGCCATGCAGCCCCCACCACGCCACCGCCGGCATGCCGACCAGCCACATCGGCAACCAGCCGAACGCCGACATGCCGCGTGCGGCGGGCAGCAACGTCACCAGCACGGCGCCGATCGCCAGCGCGGTGCAGAGGACTTCGTCGAGGAGGGACAACGGGGCGCGGGCTTCGGTCGACATGGCGATGGCTGCAGAAGACGGGAGGCCACCATCGGCGGGCGGGGTCTCACGGGCTGCGATGCCGGATCCCGGTCGACGGACGGCTCGGAGCGACGCCGCCGCGAGCGGTCCGCGCACGGCGGATCGCGACGCACGCCCCTGCATCGCGACCGATCAATCGGAGAATCGCGACCGGGCCGTCGACCCGATCGCCTCAGCGCCCGTACTTGCCAAGCGAGAGCTCGAGATGGGTGATGGCCTGCTGCCGAAGCGCCGCCGGCTCGATGATCTCGGCGTCGGCGCCGTAGTGCATGACGTCCATCAGCAGCTCGCGCTCGTTGCTGTAGGGCACTTTCAGCTCGAAACGGCCGTCGGGCAGGAAACGGCCCTGCTGCTGCGAATGCCAGTGCTCGTCGGCCACCCAGCGTGCGGCCTTGGGCGAGAACACGATCGTCGCCCAGCCCTTGGGTGCGCCGCTGAAGATGCCGTAGCTCGACGACAGCTGGCGATCGAGCTCCTCGTCGGGCACGTCCTTCGCCGGGTCGTCGGACACCTTCGCGCTCTGGATGCGGTCGACCGCGAAACTGCGCAGCGCTTCGCGCTCGTGGTCCCAGGCGTCGAGGTACCAGTTCTCGCGGTAGTGCGTGAGGCGCTGCGGCGACACGATGCGCCGGGTCTTCTCGTCGGTCGAACGCGCGCGGTAGTCGAACACCAGCTGGCGGCGATCGAGCACGGCGGTGGCGACGTTGCGGAAACTCGCTTCGTCCAGGCGACGGCGACGGTGCGGAATGACGCGCACCCGCTCCACCGGCACTCGCCGTCCGCCGGCATGTTCGCCCAGGAGTTTCTCGATGCGCTGCTGCAACGGTGCGAGCGCGTTCGACAGCACGCCTCCGCCGGAGCGCACCAGCAGCTGCTGCGCCGCGAGCAGCGAATACAGCTCTTCCGACGACAGCCAGAGGCCGGGCAGCTCGAAGCGCGTGCCGTCGCTGTGGTCGTAGCGGAAGCCGGCCTCGCCGTTGCCCTGCACGGGCGCCATCAGGTAGTCGCGCAGGTAGGCGAGGTCGCGATAGACCGTGGCCCGCGAGCACTGCAGCTCTTCCTGCAGGCGTTGCACCGTCACCGGATAGCGCGAGGCGCTGAGGATGCGGTGCAGGGCGTGGATGCGTTCGATGCGTTCCATTCGGGCTCGAAGTCTTGGGGCCGGGGCCGATGCCAAGCATGGCACTGCCGTCGCGCCAGCGGCTAGGGCCGGCCGGGGCGC
The DNA here is from genome assembly GCF_045866565.1 of Lysobacter claricitrinus. Classification (NCBI taxonomy): domain Bacteria; kingdom Pseudomonadati; phylum Pseudomonadota; class Gammaproteobacteria; order Lysobacterales; family Lysobacteraceae; genus Lysobacter; species Lysobacter claricitrinus. The sequence continues at coordinate 446,341 of NZ_BAAFZV010000001.1, forward strand.
AGTCTCGACGCGGCGGCGGTCGCGGGATGTGAAAGGTTGGGTGTGAACGACAGGGCGGCGGCGCGGTGGCTCTCGGGCACAATGTCGCGATGCGAGGCCCATCAGAACCGGTGATCGACACGTCCCCGACGCCCGGCGACGAGGTCCGCACCACCACCTGCTACATGTGCGCCTGCCGCTGCGGAATCAAGGTCTGGCTGCAGGACGGCCGCATCCGCTACATCCAGGGCAACCCCGAACACCCGGTCAACAAGGGCGTGCTTTGCGCCAAGGGCTCGGCCGGGATCATGCAGCACTACTCCCCTGCCCGGCTCTCGCGGCCGCTCAAGCGCGTGGGCGAACGCGGCGCGGGCGAGTTCGAAGAGATCAGCTGGGACGAGGCGCTGGAGCTCGCGACTTCCTGGCTCGCGCCGATCCGCGAGCGCAACCCCGACGAGCTCGCCTTCTTCACCGGCCGCGACCAGAGCCAGGCACTGACCGGCTGGTGGGCGCAGCAGTTCGGCACGATCAACTACGCGGCGCACGGCGGCTTCTGCTCGGTGAACATGGCCGCGGGCGGGCTGTACACGCTGGGCGGCAGCTTCTGGGAATTCGGCGAGCCGGACTGGGAGCGCACGCGCTACCTGATGCTGTGGGGCGTCGCCGAAGACCACGACTCCAACCCGATCAAGCTCGGCCTCGGCCATCTGAAAGCCAGCGGCGCGAAGATCGTCTCGGTCAACCCGGTGCGCACCGGCTATGGCGCGATCGCGGACGAATGGATCGGCATCCGCCCCGGCACCGACGGCCTGTTCGCGTTCGCACTGATCCATGAGCTGCTGCGCACCGACCGCATCGATCTCGACTACCTCGTGCGCTACACGAACGCGCACTGGCTGGTGATCCGCGATCCGGGCGCAGCGGATGACGGGTTGTTCGCACGCGACGCCGAAGGTCGCGCACTTTGCTTCGACCGCGCGACCTCATCGCTCGTCGACGCGAACTCGATCGACGTGCAACCCGCGGTCGTCGGCGAACACACATTGGCCGATGGCCGCACCGCGGTGCCGTCGTTCCAGCTGCTCGCCGAGCGTTATCTCGATCAGCAGTACGCGCCGGACGCGGTGAGCGAACGCTGCGGCATCCCCGCCGACACCATCCGCCGCATCGCGCGCGAACTGGCCGAAAACGCGTTCGACCACGAACTGCGCCTGCCGATCGCATGGACCGATGCCTGGGGCCGCGAACATTCCGAGATGGTCGGCCGCCCGGTGTCGATGCATGCGATGCGCGGCATCAGCGCGCACAGCAACGGCTTCCACACCTGCCGCGCGCTGCATGTGCTGCAGCTGCTGCTCGGTGCGGTCGATACGCCCGGCTCGTTCCGCTACCAGCCGCCGTTCCCGAAGCCGATCCCACCGCCGAACCGACCGGGCCGCACGCGTCAGGCGAACGGCGTGCTCGACGCCGCACCGCTGGGTTTCGTGCACGGCCCGGACGACCTACTCGTCGACGAGAACGGCGAGCCGCGCCGCATCGACCACGCGTTCTCGTGGAACTATCCGCTGGCCGCGCACGGGATGATGCACACCGTCATCCGCAACGCGTGGTCGGGCAATCCGTACAAGATCGACACGCTCATGATGTTCATGGCGAACATGAGCTGGAATTCGTCGATGAACACATCGGAGACGATCCGCTGGCTCACCGACAAGGATGACAACGGCGAGTACCGCATCCCGCGCATCATCTATTGCGATGCGTTCTCGTCGGAGATGGTGGCGTACGCCGACCTCGTGTTCCCCGACCCGACGTATCTCGAACGTTTCGACTCGATCAGCCTGCTCGACCGCCCCATCTCCGACGCCGACGGCGCGGCCGACGCGATCCGCCATCCGCTGTTCGACCCGGCGACGCAGCACGATTCCGAGGATCGTCCGCGCGACGTGCGCGGCTTCCAGAGCGTGCTGATCGACCTCGGCGCGCGACTCGGCCTGCCCGGCCTGGTCAACGACGACGGCATGCCGCGCTACCGCGACTACGCCGACTACATCGTGCGCCACGAACGCGCGCCAGGCGTCGGCCTGCTCGCCGGCTGGCGCGGTGCGGACGGCTCGCTCGAAGCCAAGGGCGCGCCGAACCCGGCGCAGCTCGATGCCTACATCGCGAACAACGGGTTCTGGCGCAGCGAGATCCCCGAGCACGCACGCTTCTTCAAGATGGCCAATCGCGGCTATCTCGAATGGGCGCAGCAGATGGGCTTCCTTGGCAGCACGCAGCCGATCGTGTTGCAGCTGTATTCGGAAACGCTGCAGAAGTTCCGTCTTGCTGCGCAGGGACACGGTGCGAACGTGCCGCCGCCGCAGCATCGCGAACGCGTCGCCACCTATTTCGATCCGCTGCCGATCTGGTACGAGCCGTTCGAACAGGCGCAGCAGGGCGATGCCGGCGATCGCGAATTCCCGCTCAGCGCGATCACGCAGCGCCCGATGTTCATGTACCACGCCTGGCATTCGCAGAATGCGTGGCTGCGGCAGATCGCGTCGCGCAACTATCTCTACCTGCATCCCGATACCGCCACGCGCCACGGCATAAAGGATGAGGACTGGATCGATGTCACCTCGCACCACGGCACCATCACCGTGCAGGCGAAGACGGCGTCGAACGTGCAGCCCGACACCGTGTGGACCTGGAACGCGATCGGCAAGCGCCGTGGCGCGTGGAAGTTGCCGAAGGACACGCCGGAAGCCACCAAGGGCTTCCTGATGAACCACCTGATTTCCGACATCACGCCGCACGGCGATTACGCGAATGCCGATCCGGTCACCGGGCAGGCGGCGTGGTTCGACCTGCGCGTGCGCATTGCACCAAGTGCGATCGTCGATGGCCAGTCGCGGCCGCAGTTCGCTTCGATTCCGCATGCGCCGGTCGACGACGCGCCGCTGCGCTACGGCGCCGACTTCCGTCGTCAGCGCGACACCCGCGAGGCGTCATGACACCACGAAAGATCATCGGCTACGCGCTGGTCGCGCTCGGTTTCCTGCTGATCATCCTGCTCGGCTACGGCGTGATCGAGCCCTTCGGCGACGTGTCGAAGGCGAACGATATCGGCGGCCTGATGCGCGTGGTCGCGCCAAGTTTCCTGATCCCGCTGGCGATCTTCCTGGTCGGCATCGCTCTGGCGCGCGGAGGGCGTCGCCGGTGACCATGCTGCCGCCTCCGACGCCGAAGAAGCTCGGCCTGGTCATCGACCTCGACACCTGCGTCGGCTGCCACGCCTGCGCGGTGAGCTGCAAGGAGTGGAACGCGGGCGGTTTCGCCGCGCCGCTGCCGGACGAGAAGCCCTACGGCGACAAACCGACGGGCGTCTGGTTCAACCGCGTGCACAGTTACGAGCTCGCCGCGGTGCTGGTCGACGATGCGACGCCGGCGCCCGTGGTATCGGATACGACGATGCGCGACGCGAAGCCGTCGTGTGGCTCGATGTCGATCGTCGCGGAAGCCGCGCAACCGGCGATGACGCTGCATTTCCCGCGCTCGTGCCTGCATTGCGAGGAGCCCGCGTGCGTGACCGTCTGCCCGACCGGCGCCAGCTACAAGCGCGCGGAAGACGGCATCGTGCTGGTCGACGAAGACAAGTGCATCGGCTGCAAGCTCTGCTCGTGGGCCTGTCCATACGGCGCGCGCGAATACAGCGCGGTCGAAGGCGTGATGAAGAAATGCACGCTGTGCATCGACCGCATCTACAACGAGAACCTGCCGGAAGCCGAGCGCCAGCCCGCCTGCGTGCAGGCCTGCCCGACGCGCGCGCGCCACTTCGGTGACCTCGCCGATCCGGAGTCGAAGGTGTCGAAGCTGGTCGCCGAACGCGGCGGTGTCGACCTGATGGCGTCGCTCGGCTACAAGCCGACCAACAAGTACCTGCCCCCGCGCCCGCGACGTGCCGCAGACGCCGCGCCGGTCGTCGCCGAAACGCTGTACACGCAGGCGCTGCCGCCGGTGCTGCGCTGGCTCGACCGCGTGCTGTCGCGCTGAGGTCCGGATGCACCCTGCACTGTCCGTCATCTTCTTCACCACGCTGTCCGGGCTCGGCTACGGACTGCTCGCATGGAGCGGGTTGGCCGCGCTGGTCGGTACGTCGCCACGCACGCTGCTCGGCGCGCTGGTGCTCGGAATGCTGATGTCGATCGCGGGCCTGCTGTGCTCGGTCGGGCACCTCGGCAAACCACTGCGCGCCTGGCGCGCGTTCTCGCAATGGCGCACGTCGTGGCTGTCGCGCGAGGGCGTGGTGTCGCTCGCGACGTTCGTGCCGGCGCTGATGCTCATCGCGGCGTTGCTGCCACGGTTCGTCGCGACGGGCATGGGCGCCATGCCCGAAGCGGCGGGCGTCGTGCTCGCAGGCGCGGCCGTTCTGCTGGTGATCGGCGCGCTCGCCACCGTCTACTGCACGTCGATGATCTACGCGTCGCTCAAGCCGATTCCGGCGTGGACGCATCGCGCGGTCGCGCCGGTCTACCTGCTGTTCGCGGTGACGACAGGGGGCCTCGCGTTCCTCACGTTGCGCGCGATCTTCGGCGCGTCGCCCTCGCGCATGGCGCTGCTGCTCGCGGTGGTCGGCCTCGGCGCGCTCGCGCTCCTGAAACAGCGCTACTGGAACGCGATCGACAGCACGCCGCTGCCGGTAACGCGGGGAGACGCCGTCGGCCTTCCGCAACGCGACGTCACCGTGTTCGAGCGCCCGCACACCGAGGGCAACTTCGTGACGCGCGAGATGGTGTTCGTGCTCGCGCGCAAGCATGCGACGCCGTTGCGTGCACTTGCCATCGTCGCCTTCGCGATGGTGCCTGCGCTGGCGCTCTCGCTTGCCTGGGTACTGCCGTTCGCCGCTATCGCACTGCTCGTCATCGCGACGCTCAGTGCACTGCTCGGCGCGCTGGTCGAACGCTGGCTGTTCTTCGCGGAAGCCAGACACGTGGTGTCGCTGTACTACTGAGGCGGGCGCGGCGCGCGTCGTCGATGCCATCCATCGCCACCGGAGGAACGTGATGTCCGACGAAACCCTTATCCGCGCACTTATCCAGCGCTGGCACGCCGCCACGGCCGCCGGCGACGTGGACACCGTGCTGACGCTGATGACCGAGGACGCCGAGTTCATCGTGCCGGGAAAGCCGCCCATGAAAGGCCGGCGCGCGTTCGAAACCGGCCTGCGTTCGCTGCTGCAAACGCACCGCATCACGTCCAGCGGCGACGTGCAGGAAGTGCGCGTGTCCGGCGACCTCGCGTTCGCGGTCACCCGCCTTTCGGTGCGCGTGGCGCCGATCGAGGGCGACGGCAATGGCACGTCGCGGTCGGGCTACGCGCTGTCGATCTTCGCGCGCCAACCGAACGGCGACTGGCAGCTCGTGCGCGACGCGAACCTGCTGCCGGCGCCGGGCTGACCCTGCGCAAAACGTGCCTGGTCGGGCGACGTCTCAGGACACGAACGCGCCGGTATCCGGTTCCGAAGACGACGCGATGAGTTCCGCGGCGCCGTGCGCAAGCAGGTCGCGCGCGACGTGTTCACCGAGCGCCTCCGGCGCGTGGACATCGCCATCCGCCGACGCGCGCACGTGGCGGCCATCGAGCGCGGAACCGACCAGCCCTTCGAGGTGCATGCGCGTGCCGTCAAGCACGGCGAACGCGGCGACCGGTACGTGGCAGCTGCCGTGCAGCGCGCGGTTCATCGCGCGCTCCGCGTCGACGCAGGCGCGCGTCGTCGCGTCGTTGAGCGCGGCGAACAGTGCGATCGTCGCGGCGTCGTCCGTTCGACATTCGATGGCGATCGCGCCCTGCGCGGGCGCCGGCAACCAGTCGGGCGCGGCCAGGCGCGCGCGGATGCGGTCGTCGAAGCCGAGACGCTGCAGGCCGGCGCAAGCCAGCACGATGGCGTCGTAGTCGCCGGCGTCGAGTTTGGCCAGGCGCGTGTTCACGTTGCCGCGCAGGTCGCGCAGCACGAGGTCGGGACGACGTGCGCGCAGCTGCGCCTGCCGACGCAGCGACGACGTGCCGACCACCGCAGCCTGCGGCAGTGCGTCGACACCGTCGAAACGGTTGCTGACGAACGCATCGGCGTAATCGGCGCGCGCGAGGATCGCCGGCAGCGTGAAACCCGGCTCCAGGTCCATTGGCACGTCTTTCAGCGAATGCACGGCGCAGTCGGCGTCGCCGCGCAGCATCGCGAGCTCGAGCTCCTTCAGGAACAGGCCCTTGCCACCGATGGCGGCGAGCGAACGGTCCAGCACTTCATCGCCGCGCGTGCTCATAGGCACGAGTTCGACGATCAGGCCGGGATGCGCGGCGCGCAGGCGCTCGGCGACGTGTTCGGTCTGCCAGAGCGCGAGCGGGCTCTTGCGGGTGGCGATTCGGAGCACGCCGGGCGTCGGGGAAGAAGTCACCGCGGCATTGTCGCGGATCGGGCGGCGCGGCCCAACCGCGATGCGTTCACGCCGTCAGCGCGGCCGGCTGGTGATGAGCGCGAGCATCGCGCCGACGAGTCCGACCAGCACCGCGCCCGCGACGCCATGACCGCGCAGCGCGCCCATGAACGCGCCGCAGCTGGCGCCGACCAGCGCGGCGATCGCGACAATGATGACGCGCGAGACGATTCGGTCGCGGGACGCGCCGTGGCTATCGGCCGCCTGCTGCACCCGGTGCATCGCGAGCAGGCGCTCGGCCGCGGCTTCGGCCTCGGCCGGGTCCAGGCGCGGCGGCGTGGACGGCGCGCCCACGTCAGAGGTGGGCGAGGCGCTCGCGCAGCGAGGCGACGCAGCGCCGGCTCACTTCCAGCGGCTGCCGACCATGGCGCAGAACCGCCTGCACGTGGCCGTCCGGGCTGCGCTTGAGTTCGACCAGTTCGTGGCGCGCGACCAGGCAGTTGCGATGGATGCGCACGAAGCGATCGCCGAATTCGATTTCCAGCGAACGCAGGGATTCCTCGATGAGGTCCTCGCCGCGCGCGTGGTGGACGACGACGTACTTTTCCTCGGCCTGCAGGTAGTGGATGTCGTCGATCGGGATCAGGCGCAGCGAGCCGCGAAGGCGCGCACACAGGTGCGTGCGCTTGCGGGTCATGCCGTCGCCATTCGTGCGCACCGACGTGAGCCGGCGCACGCGGTCCAGCGCGGCGGCGAGCCGCTCGGGCCGCACCGGCTTGACCAGGTAGTCAAGCGCCTCGGCCTCGAACGCCGACACCGCATGCGCGTCGTAGGCCGTGCAGAAGATGACCGCCGGGCGCGGCTCGCTGGCGGCGAGATGGCGCGCGGTTTCCAGCCCGTCCATGCCCGGCATCGACACGTCGAGCAGGACAAGGTCCGGATGATGTTCGGCGCATGCCTGCAGCGCCTGCGTGCCGTCGGACGCGGTCGCGACCACGTATACGCCGGGCTGCTCTTCAAGCAGCGCGCGCAGGCGGTCGCGAGCCAGCGGCTCGTCTTCGGCAACTACCACGTTCAGCGTATCCACGTACCCCTCCGTCGATACCCCCCCGGCACCGATATTAGCCTTACCGCGGGTCTGTGGAAGCGTTGCGTCAACGAGTTTCTGAACCGGTCGCAAGAATCCGGTCGAACCACCCGCGCAATGCATCGATTTCCTCGACGCAGACCTGGTGCGCCATCGGGTAGGCGTGGAACTCGGCCTGGAAGCCAAGTGCGCGCAGACGCCGTGCCGCATCCTCGCCCGCAGCGTACGGCACGACGGGGTCCTGGCGCCCGTGGGCGACGAATACGGGCTGGCTGCGCGCGGCGACCGGCGTGTTGTCCAGTCGAGCCAACGCATCCACGCCAAGCGGCAGGTAGGTCGACAGCGCGACCAGCCCCGCGAGCGGCTCGGTACGACGCAGGCCGGCGGCGAGTGTCACCGCGCCGCCCTGCGAGAAGCCGGCAAGGATGATTCGCGACGCCGGCACGCCGCGCTCGATCTCCCGCGCGATCAGCGCTTCGACGCGCGCGACGGATTCGTCGACACCCTTCGCATCCGCACGACCGGTCAGGTCGAAGCTGACGATGTCGTACCACGAGCGCATGCGCATGCCGCCGTTGATGGTGACGGCCTGCACCGGCGCGTGCGGGAACACGAAGCGGATCGCCGGCCACTGCGGGCGCACCAGCTCCGGCACCAGCGGCATGAAGTCGTTGCCGTCCGCGCCAAGGCCGTGCAGCCAGATCACCGACCACTGCGGCGACGGGCCGGTTTCGGTCTCGATGCGTTCGGGCAGGTCCATCGCGCGTCTCCGGTGCGGGGACGCGGACTATAGCGGCCCCACGCGGCCATGCGTGCGCACGCGCCGGCGCAGCGGCCGCTGGCGTGTGCGGCGGTGCGGTGCGTCGTCATCGGCCATCGACCGGCGCGACTCCACGCTGCGCCGGCACGCATCGCCCGGATGGCCCATGTCACCCAATTTCCTGTTCGCTACCGGCATCGAGAACAGCAACCCGACGATCCGCGGCGGCACGCATCGCGTCGACGAACTCGACAAGTGCGGGCACTACGACAAGTGGAAGCTCGATTTCGACCTGGTGCAGGACCTCGGCGTGCAGGTGCTGCGCTACGGGCCGCCGATCCATCGCACGTGGCTGGGTGCGGGGCGCTACGACTGGTCGTTCGCCGACGAGACCTTCGAGGACCTGCGACGCCGCAACATCGCGCCGATCGCGGACCTCTGCCATTTCGGCGTGCCCGACTGGATCGGCAACTTCCAGAACCCTGATTTTCCCGACCTGTTCGCCGGCTATGCACGTGCGTTCTCGGCGCGCTATCCGTGGGTGCAGCTCTACACGCCGATCAATGAGATGTACATCTGCGCGACGTTCTCGGCGCTGTACGGCTGGTGGAACGAGCAGCTCGCGAGCGACGCCGCCTTCGTCACCGCGCTCAAGCACATCGTTCGCGCGAACGTGCTGGCGATGGGCGCGATCCTCGATACGCGGCCGGACGCGATCTTCATCCAGAGCGAATCATCCGAATATTTCCACGCCGAAAACCCCGCGGCGATCCAGCCGGCCGAGGTCATGAACGCGCGGCGTTTCCTCTCGCTCGATCTGAACTACGGGCGACGGGTGAACTCCGAGATGTACGAGTACCTGCTGGACAACGGCATGACCCGCGACGAGTACCACTTCTTCATGGGTCATCGCTACAAGCACAACTGCATCATGGGCAACGACTACTACGTCACCAACGAACATCGCGTCTGCGCCAACGGCAGCACGCGCCCCGCGGGCGAAGTATTCGGCTACCACGTGATCACGCGGCAGTACCACGACCGCTACCGCCTGCCCGTCATGCACACCGAAACCAATCTTCGTCAGGGCCCGAACGGCGACGAGGCGGTCAACTGGCTGTGGAAGGAGTGGGCGAACGTGCTGCGCGTGCGCAACGACGGCGTGCCGATGGTCGGTTTCACCTGGTACTCGCTCACCGACCAGATCGACTGGGACACCGCGCTGCGCGAGGACAACGGCCACGTCGTCGAGGTCGGCCTGTACGACCTCGATCGCAACATCCGTCCGGTCGGCGCGGCATACAAGCAACTCATCGCCGAGTGGCAGGACGTGCTGCCGACCAACAGCGTCTGCCTGCAGGTACCGGTGTCGATGCCGGCCGACTACGCGAGCGCGCACGACGACCAGAAGCAGGACGACGCGGCCGCCAAGCGGGACGACCCGGCCACCGCCGACGCCAACACCACATCAACCGGATCCTGAGCGAGGCGCGCCGTGGAACGACGATTCGAGAACAAGGTCGCGCTGGTCACCGGCGGTGCGAGCGGGATTGGCCTGGCCATCTGCCGCCGGCTCGCCGCGGAGGGCGCGAAGGTGGTGATCGTCGACTACAACCGCGCGAACCTCGATGCCGCCGAACCGCAGGTGCGCGATGCCGGCGCGGCTGACGTGATGACCGCGCTCTGCGACGTGAGCGTCGAAGCGCAGGTGCAGTCGACCGTCGACGCCGTGCGCGAGCGCTTCGGCCGTTTCGACGTGCTGGTCAACAACGCGGGCCTGATGCAGTTCAAACCGCTGGAGCAGCTCACCGGCGAGGACTGGCTGCGCGTGCTCGGCGTCGACCTGCTCGGCGCGTTCTTCTTCACCAAGCAGGCGTTCCTGCACATGGGCGACGGTGGGGCGATCGTCAACGTATCGAGCATCCATGCCGTGGAGACGACGCCGCAGGTGGCGCACTACGCCGCGGCCAAGGCAGCACTGTTGTCGCTGACGCGGTCCACCGCACTGGAAGGCAAGCCGCGTGGCATCCGCGCGAACGTGCTCCTGCCCGGCGCGATCGACACGCCGATGCTGCGCGAGAACCCGAACGTGAAAAGCGGCGTGGAGACGATCGACGAACGCGACGTCGGCAAGCCGGAGGACGTCGCGGCCCTGGTCGCGTATCTAGCTTCGGACGACGCCCGCTTCGTGCAGGGCGCCGAGATCCGCATCGACGGCGGTCGCCTCGACCGCCTGTAGCGCGGCGCCCCGATCGGAACCGGGGCGCCGGCTGGTGCTTACCTCGACTGCATGGACACGTCGTCGACGAGGAACGACGTCGCCACCGTCGAGCCTTCAATGCCTTCGAAGTACACACGCACGGTCTGGCCGCGGTACGACGACACGTCGAAGGTCTTCTGCACGTAGGTCGAGCCCTTGTTGAGGTTCGAATACGTCGCGAGGGTGGTGAGTACAGCGTTGCTGGAGTTGCGCAGCTGCGCCTTGACCGTGTCGTAGGCGGTGGTCGTGGTCGTCTCGTCGCTGACCACGCGCAGCCAGAACGAAAGCGTCACGGTGGTCGCCGTCGACGGGATGGTGATGGTCTGGTAGCCGTAATCCGTGCTCGCCGAACCGTAGCCGTTGAGCCACAGCTTGTACGTGCCGCCATGCGCGGCGTAGGTGCTGCTGTTGGTGATGTCGCCGCTGGTCGCCGTCCACGACGTCGTACCCGACTCGAAGCCGCCGTTCTTGACCAGCTCGGTCGCGGTCGTCGTGTTGCTGACGGAGAACCCGACGCTCGACGACGAGCCTACGTTGCCCGCGGCGTCATAGGCCTTGGCGACCAGCGTGTGCGAACCATTGGCGAGCGTGGTGGAGTCCAGCGTCATCGAATACGGCGAGGCGGTGTCGTTGCCTTTGAGGCTGCCGTCGACATAGAACTCGACTTTCGACACGCCGACGTTGTCCGACGCGGTGGCCGACAGCGTGATCGTGCCGCTGGTGCCGGACTCCGAGGCCGTCGCGGTGGGCGCCGTGGTGTCGCCACCGCCCGCGCCCTGCGTCACCCACACCGGCGCGGACCACAGGCGCAGGCCATTCGCCTGCGTGATCTGCGCGTAGTAGAAGTGCGCGCCGCTGGCGGGCGTGATGGTGGTGGTGTCGCTGCCTTCGAACAGCTGCGTGACCGTGCCGTTGCGGCCGGGCACGCCCTCGAAGAACTGCACGCGCTGCGCGGTCTGGCCGTTGGTGCTGGCGTAGTTGGCGGTGAGCGTGAGCGAGCCGCTGTTGTTGAACGATTCGCCCATCACGTGACCATTCGCGGTGAGCACGAGCTGGCCGTTGCGGTCTTCGGTGGCGAACGTGCGGCGCGCCTTCAACGCGTCGTAGAAGTTGGTGGTGTTGAGCGTGGTGCCACTCGGCAGAAGAACACCGGTGCGGTTGGTGAAGCTCAGCCCCCAGTTCGCACAGTGGTTGTCCTGGTCGCTCGCGGGCGCGACCTTGTAGCCGCGTTCGAGCAGGATGTTCCATGCCGCCTGGTAGCTGCTGCGGCCCGTCTCGGTCTCGGTCATGTTGGTCGAGAACGCGGACGAATTGAGCACTTCGGCCAGCACCATCACCTGCGCGCCATTGGCGTCGTAGCCGAGCGCGGTGCCGTTGACCAGGAACTGCCCGCTGGTGGCCGGATGGTTGAACATGCCGATCCAGCTGTGCGCCTTCATCGTCGAATACAGCGCGGGGTAGTCGCTCTTGGGCGTGTTCACTTCGCCGATCAGCTGGCCCGAGCCGTTGGTCTCCCACTCGGCAAGCTGGTCGACGTTGAGGATGTTGAGATGGCCGCCGTTGCTGATGACACCCCACTCGAGGCCGTACAGCGCGAGGAACGTCGGATGCGCGGTGCGGTAGTTCGATGCGAGCGTCAGGCCGCTGTGGAACAGGTTGATCGCGGTGGTCGGGTTGGCGCTGGTGTTCGTGCTCGTCGAGCCATCGAACATGTGGTTGTGTTCGGACGTGAGCAGGAAGTCGCCGTGCGCCTGGTTCTGCATCATCGCGTAGGCGTCCGTCGGGCCGTACGTGCCGGCCTGCGGGTTCTCCGCGCCGCTGCACTGCGCGAGCGGCGTACCGCCGTCGCTATGGTTGGTCTGGCTGTGCAGGTTGCCGTAGTAGACGGTGTACGGAAGCCCGCCGGTTGCGGGCGCGGCCTGCGCGGTGAGCGACTGCGGCGCCGACTGCGCGGTCATCGCCTGCGTCGAACCTGCGGCGGACTGCGCGCCGATGCGCAACGGCGCGCGCGGCGTGACATGCGCGGGCGCGAGGTTGCCCACCTGCACGTCGTAGCTCTGCTCGACCGTCTCGTCGCCGAACAGGCGGAAGGCTTCGTCGATGCGCGCGGCGATCGGGCGCTTGTCGGTCGCGTCGACCACAGTCGGCACCGCGCGCAGGCGCAGCGTGTAGTAGCCCGCCGGCGCGGCGCCGCCCTGCTGCATGCCGCCATTCCACGTGGCCGGCACGATGACGTGGCGGCCGCCGAGCTTGGTCAGCCCGCGGTCGCTGGCGATGACGCGGCCGTCGGCGGCGACGACGTCGAACACCCATGCGGCGGCGGTGCGATCGCCCGCGCCCGGATAGTCGAAATGCAGCTGCACCGGGAAGCGACCGGCCTGCGCGCGGAACGGCGCGGCGATCGATGCGTCGAACTCGTAATGGTCCGGATGGGCGAATTCGGTAGCGGATGCGGCGGTAGTGACGGCCAGCGCGAGCGCGGCGGCGAGGGCGGATCGGGTCATGGGGGCGTCCGAGGGAGTCCGCATCCATGCGCGGGGTGTCCTGGCGGGCGATCCTCGGGGCAGTGATCGCTGCTTTCGTGACCATCGACGCACTTTCCGACGGACGGCGGCCGGGTTGCGCGACGGAAGTCGTTGTCTCGATCCTAGAAAACCCCCGTTACAGGGCACCTCAGCGGGGTCGACCCTGCCCGCCGTCGTGGACCCACGGCCCGCGCATTCACGCGCGGAAAGCCCCGCCACCGTTGCGTTGCAGCACGCCCCAGCGTGACCGCCGACACCGAATCGCGCCCCCAACGCGGGGTTCACGCCGCCGATACCCGTCGCTGTGGAACGGTCGGTGCGGGCGACGCCTCGGCGTCGGCCACCAACCGGACCGGGGCTTCGCATGGACACGAACGCATACCCGTCGCCGCTCGCGCATCTGGACGATGCGTCCGCGGCCTTCCTGCAGCGCATCGTCGCTTCGGCGCGCGACTACCTCGGTGCGCACGTCAGTTTCGTCGCCGAGGTCGACGACCAGGCCGAGATCATCCGCATCAGCGCGGGCCCTGCGGCGTCCGCAGGCGTTTCGGTGGGCACGTGCTTCGACGCCACCGAGACCTACTGCCACCTCATGCTGCAGGGCCGGCTGCCCGAAGCGATCTACGACACGCGCTACGACGCACGCGTGCGCGACATCCCGCTCACGTCGCGGCTTGGTATCGAGTCGTACATGGGCGTTCCGGTCGTGCTTCCCGACGGCCGCGTGCTCGGCACGCTGTGCTGCATCAACTTCCCGTCCGATCCCGAGCGCCGCACGCGCGACCTCGCCTTCATGCGGTTCCTGGCGGGGCTGGTCGGCGACCAGCTCGACGAATCGCAGCGCGCGCACGACCTGCGCATGCAGCGTTACGACGCGATCGACGCCGTGCTGCGATCGGGCGGCCCGCACATCGTTTTCCAGCCGATGATGTCGCTGGACGGACGCGGCGCGATCGGCGTCGAGGCGCTCGCGCGCTTCGATTCACCGGTAAACGCCACGCCGGACGTCTGGTTCCGCGAAGCGTGGGCGGTCGACCTCGGTGTCGACCTCGAGCTGGCCGCGGTACGCAACGCGTTGCCGGTGCTGGACCGCCTGCCGGCCGAGATGTTCCTCTCGCTCAACATATCGCCCGATACCGTGGCGCGCGCCGAGTTCGCCGAAGCGATCGCGCATGTGGATCCCACGCGGCTGGTCATCGAAATCACCGAACACGCGGCGGTCGACGACTACGCGCCGTTGCTGGCGGCCGCGCGCCGGCTGCGCGATGCGGGCGTGCGCATCGCCATCGACGACGTCGGCGCGGGCTACGCGAGCCTGCGCCACGTGCTGCGGCTCGGGCCCGACATCGCCAAGCTCGACATGAGCCTGACGCGCAGCGTCGACGGTGATCCGGTCAAGCAGGCGCTGGCGTCCGGAATGATGGCGTTCGCCGCGCGCACCGGCGTCACCGTCGTCGCCGAGGGCGTGGAGACCGCGGCCGAAGCCGATGCATTGCGCGATGCCGGCGTGCGGTACGCGCAGGGCTTCCTGTTCGGCGCGCCCGGCAACGCATCGCGCTGACGCGACGCGCTAGTCCGCGTCCACCGCCGCGTCGGCGCGCGCCACGTCGCGCAGTTTCTCCAGGAACTCGTCGGCCGGCAGTGGACGCGAGAACAGCCAGCCCTGGCCGTACGGAACGCGCCATTCGGTCAGGATCGTCGCCTGCCGCTCCTGCTCCACGCCTTCGGCCACCATGCCCAGCGACAGGCCGCGCGCCATCTCGACGATGTGGAACGCGACGTGGCTGGTCACCGCGTCGCCGCCGACGGTGTCGACGAACGCCTTGTCGATCTTCAGGGTGTCGAGTTCGAACGTGGTGAGTTCGGCCAGGCTCGAATAGCCGGTGCCGAAGTCGTCGATGGAGACCTGCAGGCCAAGCGCGCGCATGCGCCGCACCATGTCGCGTGCGGCGATGGTGTTGGCGAACGCGCGCTCGGTCACTTCGACGTGCACCTGCCCCGGCCGCGCGCCGGTGCGCTGCAGCAGCTGGCGCAGCAGGTCGAGTGTTTCCTCGCGATGCATGTCGTCCGGCGAGAGGTTGATCGACAGGAAGAAGTCGTCATCGCGCGTCGCGAGCTGCGCGAGCGTGGGTTCGACGAGTTCGAGCACGCGCTTGGTCACCGCGCCGATCAGGCCGCCATCTTCCGCGGCGGGAATGAAGAGATCGGGGCGCACCAGCTGGTCCGCGCGTCGCCAGCGCAGCAGCACTTCGGCGCCCACCCAGCGACGATCGGCGAGGCTGACGATCGGCTGGAACACCGGGAAGAATTCGCCGCGCTGCAGCCCGGATCGGATCGCGGCCGCCGGCGTCATCTGCGCGCGCGCGGTGCGATGCGTCGCGTACGCCATCAGCATCCCGAGCAGGATGCCGAGCGGCACGAGCACGCGTGCCACGCGCGCGACGGCACCGTTGTAGTTGCTGGGGTCGAGTGACGCGATGGCGAGCAGGTCGAACTTCGCCGACCGGTACTGCGCCACGGTGCGGCCGCGCACGATGAACGTGCGGTGCTGGCCCGGCTTCAGCCGCGCCGCGTCGCGTGTCCAGGCAGGATCGAAACGGCCGCGCGTGGCGAGGAACTCGCCGTTCGACAACGAAACCACCGCCAGCGACACGCCGGGATCGGTCACCGTCGAATCCACGGGGAGCAACTTGTGCACGACCGCGGCGAAGTGGCCGTTGTCGAGGACGATGAAGCTCTGCGTCGGCGCGAACGGCAGGTGCACGTTGCGACGTATGCGCGCACCGGTCGCCGTCACGTAGTCGATCGGCCCGAGGTCGATGGGTGGATCGAGCACGCCGTACGACGAGCAGTACAACGCGTTGCCGCGCAACACGCCGACCGACTGCACGTAGCTCGAGGTCGCATCGATGCCCTGCAGCACGGTGCGCGCGTCGGCATCGCAACTGTCGATGCCCGGCGTGCGCGCGAGCCGGCGGAACGCCGCGCTGATCTGGTCGCCGGCGCCTTCGCTTCGGCGAAGCACGTCGGTCGCGTAGATGGTCGCGCGGCGCGCCTGGTCGACGGCCGCCTGGTCGCGCGCGAGCAATAGCGACAGTACGACCGGCAGCGCGGTGGCCACCACGATCAGCGCGACAACGATCCAGATCACGCGCGAGCGATTGAGTCCCAGCGACGTCATGTCACCTCCGACCGTGCGGTCATCGCGGATCGCCGTCCGGGCCGCCGCCTCGCCCGCATCATGCAGGCCGTGCCGGTGGGCTGCGCGTGACCCCGGCCACACCGGGTAGGCCCGCGGGTACATCACGTCCGCGGCGGCCCGACCCCGATGGCGCGCGCGCCGCCTCCGCTACCATGCGGCCAAGCGGGAGGGGCCATCGATGCGGACCGTACTCACCATCTGCCTGTTGGCACTGCTTCTGGCGGGCTGCGCCGCGATGCGGACGAGCCCGTCCTACACCGCGGCCGAGGCGATGCCTCCACCGCCTCCACCGCCTCCACCGCCGCCGCCGCCACCGCCCCCTCCGCCGCCACCTCCTCCTCCGCCGGAGATGGCGTCGACACGGTTGGCCCCGAGTGGTGCGCATGCGTCACGCCGCGCGACCGCCGTGACGGCTGCGCGTCCGCAGTCGACCGCGGCCGATGCGCCGCCTGCATCGACCGGACCCGCTTCGGCGACGACTGCCGACACCGATGCGGGTGACACGCGTGCCGCCAGCTCGACGACGGATGTCGCGCCCGGCGTCGCGACGACCAGTGCCAGTTCCACCGAGGTCGTCGATCGCCTGCTCGCGCATCTGCAGCCGGGCCACGTCGCGTTCAACGCGCCGCAGGCGATCAACATCGAACAGACCGTGCTGGTGCAGCTCGTGGTGAGCCCCGACGCCAGCGAAGCGACGCTGCGCGAGCGCATCGAAGGGCCGGGCAAGGTGGCCAGCGAATCGGTGCAGGTCGCCAACACGATGCAGGCGCGCCTTACCGGCGAAGGCTTCCGCATCGTCGCGCAGACGCCCGAGCGCCAGCTGGTGTCGTCCGGCGTGACCGAATGGGCGTGGGAGATCACGCCCGAGGCGCCTGGCCGGCATACGCTCAACCTGTCGCTGGACGCGCTGGTGCCGCTCGACGGCGAAACCGTGCCGCGCACGCTGCGCACGTTCCGCAAGCCGATCGAGGTGGAGGTCACCGCGCGCCAGAAGCTGTCGTCGTTCGTCGACGAGAACGGCAAGTGGATCTGGACGACGCTGCTGGTCCCCGCGTTCGGCTGGTTCGCGAAGAAGCGCAAGGCAGGCAAGGACGGCGACAAGGGCGACGACGCGAAGAGCTGATTGTTGCGTTGGTCGCTGCGTCATGCGCGTGGCCGTGGCGACTCGATGTGCAGTGCATTGCGGCGCCCGTCGCGCTTTACCGCCGGCACGTCGCCGCAGAGTCGTCACGGGCCAGAGGCGGTCGTGTGTCGTGTGTCGTGTCGTGCGTCGTGCGAGCAAGTTCCCGCTAACCGCCGGCGTGCAATGCAACACGCAGTTGAAACACGCGCGCGCGATGCATCGCGAACCACAGCCGCTTGCACGCACATAGCCCGGTGCTATCGCAGCGATCGAAACGTTCGATTTTCGCAATTGCCCGAAGCGGCCTACGTTAGGCCGTCGATGACGCAGCGATAGCGTCGCGCCGCGCATGCTGCGCCGCGGACCGCGTCGCCCGGCCGTCGACCATCAGTGCGCTCACCGCGCATCGATCCCATCGCCGCATCCCCACGTGCAGGCCGGGCGCAATGCCTTCGTCCAGCGCGCAAACGTCCAAGGAGAGCCGTCGAATGAACGCCGAATCGAAGTGCCCCGTCGCGCACCACTCCAAACACACGCGCACCAACGCGCACTGGTGGCCGGACCAGTTGAACCTCGGCGTGCTGCACCAGCACTCCGCGCTGTCGGACCCGATGGTCGAGGACTTCGACTACAAGCGCGAATTCCAGAAACTCGACTTCGATGCAGTGGTGAAGGACCTGCACGGCCTGATGACCGATTCGCAGGACTGGTGGCCCGCCGACTACGGCCATTACGGCCCGTTCTTCATCCGCATGGCGTGGCACGCCGCAGGCACGTACCGCATCTTCGACGGCCGCGGCGGCGCCCGTTCGGGCGAGCAGCGTTTCGCACCGCTGAACTCGTGGCCCGACAACGGCAACCTCGACAAGGCGCGCCGCCTGCTGTGGCCGATCAAGCAGAAGTACGGCAAGCGCCTGTCGTGGGCGGACCTGATGATCCTCGCCGGCAACGTCGCGATCGAGTCGATGGGCGGGCCGATCTTCGGATTCGGCGGTGGTCGCGAGGACATCTGGGAACCGCAGCCGATCGACTGGGGCCCGGAATCCACCTGGCTCGGCGACGAGCGCTACAGCGGCGAACGCGAACTCGCGAATCCGCTGGCGGCGGTGCAGATGGGCCTGATCTACGTGAACCCCGAAGGCCCGAACGGCGTTCCCGACCCGGTGGGTTCTGCACGCGACATCCGCGAAACGTTCGCACGCATGGCGATGAACGACGAGGAGACGGTCGCGCTCGTCGCCGGCGGCCACACCTTCGGCAAATGCCACGGCGCGGGCCCCGCGCATCATGTCGGTTCGGATCCGGAAGGATCGAACATCGAAGAGCTCGGTTTCGGCTGGAAGAGTTCGTACGAAAGCGGCATCGGCGCGCATACGATCACCAGCGGCCTGGAAGGTGCGTGGACCGCGACGCCGACGAAGTGGGACATGAGCTACTTCGAGACGCTGTTCGGCAACGAGTGGGAACTCACCAGGAGCCCGGCCGGCGCGCAGCAGTGGAAGCCCAAGGGCGATGCGAACCGCAACGTGCCGGACGCGCACATCCCCGGCAAGCTCAACCAGCCGATGATGACCACCGCCGACCTCGCGCTGCGGTTCGATCCGGTCTACGAAAAGATCTCGCGCGACTACATGGCCAATCCGGCCAAGTTCGCCGATGCGTTCGCACGCGCGTGGTTCAAGCTCACGCATCGCGACATGGGCCCGAAAGTGCGCTATCTCGGCCCGCAGGTGCCGAAGGAGGACCTGATCTGGCAGGACCCGCTGCCGCCGGTCGACCATCCGCTGATCGATCAGAACGACGTCACCGCGCTCAAGCAGCGCCTGCTCGATTCCGGACTCGCGATCCCGCAGCTGGTGAAAACGGCCTGGGCCTCCGCGTCGACGTTCCGCGGCACCGACCTTCGCGGCGGCGCCAACGGTGCGCGCATCCGGCTTGCACCGCAGAAGGACTGGGAAGCGAACGAGCCTGCCGAACTCGCCAAGGTGCTGTCGACGCTCGAATCGATCCAGCGCGACTTCAACGCCAACGGGAGCGGCAAGAAGGTATCGCTGGCCGATCTCATCGTGCTCGGCGGCGCTGCCGCAGTCGAAGCTGCCGCGCGCAAGGCGGGGCACAATGTCACCGTGCCGTTCACGCCAGGTCGTACCGATGCATCGCTCGAGCAGACCGACGTCGATTCGTTCGAGGTGCTCGAGCCCGCCGCCGACGGTTTCCGCAACTACACGCGCGCCGGCACCGAAGCCGCTGCAGCGGCGGCGCTGATCGATCGCGCCGCCCTGCTCACGTTGACCGCGCCGGAAATGACCGCACTCGTCGGCGGCATGCGTGTGCTGGATGCGAATACCGGCCACACGCCGCACGGCGTGTTCACCGCGCGCCCCGGCGCGCTGACGCCCGACTTCTTCACCAACCTGCTCGACATGCGCACGGCGTGGCAGAAGTCGGAGTCCAACCCCGGAGTGTTCGAGGGTCGCGATCGCAGCAGCAGCGAATTGCGCTGGACGGCGACCGTGGTCGACCTCGTCTTCGGCTCCAACGCGCAGCTGCGCGCGCTGTCGGAGGTGTATGCGGCGAGCGACGGCGAGGCCGACTTCGTTCGCGACTTCGTCGCGGCGTGGACGAAGGTGATGGACCTCGACCGCTTCGACCTCGTGTATCGACGCGCGGCGTAAGCGCGAACCATCGCGCGTGGGTCGCGGCGGCACGCAAGCCGCCGCGACCTCGATGCCACCACCGTGCACCGACGCACGTGCCAGCCGCTCGCGTATCGTCGGCACACGCGGCCGCGTCTGCCGCGCGGAGTGATGCGTGAACCGCCTGCAATCGATCCTCGGCATCGAACATCCGGTCATCCAGGCGCCGATGGCCGGGGTGCAGGACGAAGCACTCGCCATCGCGGCGTCATCGGCGCGCGGACTTGGCTCGCTGCCCTGTGCGCTACTCGACGGTGAGCAGCTGGCGCGCGCACTCGATCGTTTCGCATCGCTCGATGCGACGATCAACATCAACTTCTTCTGCCACGCGATGGCCGAGCCCGGGGCCGCGCAGGAACAGCGCTGGCGTGACGCGCTCGCGCCGTACTACCGCGAGTTCGGCATCGAAATGCCGCCGCCAAGCCGTGCCGGGGCGCGACGCCCCATCGATGCCGACACGGTCGATCTGCTCGCGCGCTACCGCCCGCGCATCGTCAGCTTCCACTTCGGTTTGCCCCCACCACCCCTGCTCGCGCGCATCAAGGCGTGGGGCGCCGTGGTGCTCGCATCGGCCACCACGGTCGACGAAGGCCGCTGGCTCGAACAGCACGGCGCCGACGTGGTGATCGCGCAGGGCGTCGAAGCCGGCGGCCATCGCGGACACTTCCTGTCGAACGACCTGGCGCTGCAGCTGACGACCGCCGATCTCGTTGCAGCGCTTGCGGCGAACCTGAAGGTGCCGATCGTCGCCGCAGGCGGCATCGCGAGCCACGCCGACGCGCAACGCATGTTCGCCGCCGGCGCCGACGCGGTGCAGGCCGGCACCGCGTACCTGCTGTGCCGCGAAGCGACGACGACCGCCGTCCATCGCCGCGCGTTGCAGGACGCCAGCCGCGACACCGCGATCACCAATCTCTTCAGCGGCCGTCCCGCACGCGGACTGCTCAACCGCCTGATGCGCGACCTCGGCCCGCTCTCCGACCTGCCGCCCGCATTCCCGTGGGCATCGCAGGCGCTCGCACCGCTGCGCACGCTGGCCGAAGCGTCAGGCCGCGATGACTTCACACCGTTGTGGTCGGGCACGAAGCGCAACGCGTTCGCCGGCATGGACGCGGCGCAGGTGACGCGCGCGCTGGCGGGCGTCGCTTGAACACGACGCGACGACGTAGTGGGCCCACCAGCAATCGAATAGCGCCTCTAAGCTGTTGTTCCAAGGTGACTATGATGACAGATGGCGTATAGGCGACTCACTTTTTGACTCACTTTCCACTCGGTAAGCAGTGCCCGTACACGGGACGGCTTTGGACGACGTCTAGTGGCTCGGCCTAGCGTGATTTACAAGCCTAGCGAGAAGATGGTCAACGCATGTCCCCAGGAGACTTAGATTTGAAGCGTCGCACTGCCCAGCCGACCGCCGATCAAGCGATACGTTCCGCATCACGAAAGCTTGTAAGCATCCGGTATATGTCCGGCCTGCGTCATAACCGCAGCGCGTACGACAGCAGCGATCGGCTCCCCGGCATGGAGAAGCTCCTCGAGCACACTGTCCAGCAAATCCAACGAATACATCTTGTTCGCAAACGCAGCCAGAAAACATTCGACGGTCTGTGGGAACGGGTGTGCGTGAAATTGGCCGATCTTGGCAATGCTTCTGCCTACGCGCGCTGGAAGCAGGATGACATCACCCGCAACTTCGGCCAGTTGCAGAAGTTGGACGCCGCGACGGCAGAGGCTTGGGCTGCAAGCCTGACGCCTCTAAAGCCCAGCGACAGTGACTCCCGCTCCGTCGTTGACGATAGGCAGTTCAAGCAGTTACTAGAAGAGCGTTCTGAGTTGAAACCGGAAATCAGGATATCGATCGATCATGTACTGGAAGTGGCCATTGCGTACTGGATCGAAGCAATGAACGCCCACAAGGACGGCGACGAGCTGCGCGTCATGCACGCACTCATTCAATGCCACTTCCATATAGGGATTGCCCACGCGCTACGGATGACACATGACGCCAAGGCAGCTGATGGGAGCAGGTCTGGTCAAAAAGAAAGGGATGCGTTGGCAAAGGTTGTCCTGACCATTATGGAGAACTACACCGTTGCAAAGTCGATCCATAGTGAAGAGGTCCTGCTCGAAAGCATCACCGATACCTTAGAAGCAGATCCTACCTACGCAGGGGTGTTGAGCTCCTATGAGGCTCGAATGCCCACGAAGAAGCTGACGAAAGACCCTATCAGCACTCGTTTCCCAACAACGTTGGGCACCTGGGTCCGTGGAAAGGATCCTCTTTACCCCGACCTCGCGGCCCAGTTCCGCAAATTGGCCCGGCAGATCAAGAAGAAGCCGGCTAGCAGAAATATTGTTCGTCGTAAAGGCAATGGCTAGCTGACCCGTATTTTCAAGAATTGGACTCCTCAAAACTCCTTCGGTCCTCGGCGCACGGTGCGTCGCGACAAACCGGAGAAGTCCAATGTCTTATCAACCCCAAAGCCACACTAGTTCTGCTGTCCGTTCCGACCTCACGCGCTGCCGCCTTCCGCGAGCCTCGCGCAAGTCAACGTCCGGCGCCGAGTTGCCGGAAGCTGCACTCGAACCTGCGGTACTGGACCGTCTCGACGCCATCTGCCATGTCCTCCAGTCCGTACCGGAGTTAGACCAGGCGATCCGCCTGCCTGCCGTGCTTGCGCTCATTGGCCTGTCAAAAAGCAGTTGGTATGCGCGATTGAGTCGACGCTCGCCTGCCTATGACCCGCGCGCACCGCAGCCGTTCAAGCTGGGAACCTCCAGGAACTCCCCCTCCGTGTGGTGGCGTTCCGCGGTGATGGCCTATCTAAACGCCTGCGCGAGCGCGCAGGCGCAGGCTTGAGGATGCGCGCCATGAAGACGGAAAGCACTGTTGCCAAAAGCGCAGACACCCGGGAGACGCGCGCTGAAAGAGCCATACGTTTGTTGCAGACAACGGCCATCGATCCCTTGCAGGTGAAACTGCAGGAGTTCAGCACCTTTTATCCGGCCGTCGCTGCTGCGCGGCACAAAGGCATGAAGACCAAGCAGATCCTCAAGCTTCTAGCGGAGGGTGGACTGAAGCTTTACCCCACGCTGCTGGAAAAGCTGATGGCCGCCATGGAGGCAGCCGAAGGAACTCCACGTTGCGAGCTATGCAGTCAGCCTTTGCGAATCGGGGCTATCGAATCGGCTACCGATGCCCCAGCGGTGCAAGCACTCAGTCCCGTTGAAGACGCCTTGGCATCGCACGCCTAACCCGTGGCGCATCTCCTACAGCCCTCGGCCAGTGGGCCGAGGGCTATTTTTCTGCACGAGAACCAACACATGAGCAACTTCCAGCGCTATTTTCCGTTCGACCAGCTCCCAAAGGCTGGCCATTTCCCACTCCCCAAGCTCCAAGCTGCTGTGCAGGAGTGCATCAACGATCGCAAGGTGCCGGTCAAGATGCCGTATTACGCAGCTTCCGCGGCCTCCTGCGCCGCCGCCCAGCCGCTATTCGATGTACACAAACCCGCCGGTGGAAGGGTTGGAACGAATCTCTTCGCACTGGTGAACGCCGGGCCGGGCGAACGTAAGACTCACGTCCGATATGACTTCTTCCGCGCTTTTGATGAGGTCAACACCGAGCTCAAGCACCAGTTCAAGCAGGCCATGAGCCACTACCAGGAACAGGACCACCACTGGAAGCGCGAGGACAAGATCCTGGTGGCCGAACTTGGTGCTACTGCCAAAAACGAGGAAAACCTAGAAGCTGTGCGAGCGCGCATTGCGCAGCACTATCAGCGCAAGCCCATGCTTCCTTGTCAAATGAGTGTGTCCATGAAGGAGCCGAAATACGCACCCCTCATGCGTGCACTTACCGACTTTCCATGCACTACGATCGTCTCAGGCGACTGCGCGAGTTATCTGCGGGACACCATCCTTCCCCTCGACACATTGTTTTGTGACACATGGAGCGCGGAATCGATCGATGATCCACGCGTCAGCGTGGCGAGCTATTGGTGCGAAAACCCCCGGCTGTCCATGTTCTTGATGCTCCAGCCTGAAAAACTGAAGTCCATTACAGAAAGCAAGAAGGGCCGAGGGGGCAGAGATTCCGGACTGTTCGGCCGCACGGTCTACTGCGATGCAGGCAGCACCCAGGGGGGACGCTTCTTAGAGACCGACGTCGTCCATAGTCCGGCCGACACCCGCTACCGGGATGAGTTCAACCGCAACCTGAAGGAGCTGCTGCTGGAAGGAAGCAACGCCATGCGCTCGCCGGACTACCGCCGCAAGATCCTACGCTTCGGAAAGGAAGCAGCACGCATTTGGGTGCTCTATCACAACTACGTCGAGGAACAGAGCAGGCAGGGCGGGCGCTATGAGAAAGCACGCGATTGCGCATCCAAATTAGCGGACAACGTCGCGCGCATGGCGGCCGGCTTCCACGTTGCCGAGCGATTCGAAGGTGTTGAAATCGGTATGGAATGCTTGATGAGCGCCATCGCACTGTGCGACGAATCCTCAGCGGACTACGTAACTACCTTCGTGCAAGACCCGGACGAAGTGGACGCCATGGTCCTGTACGACTGGCTAGTCAAGAAGCTTCGGGACCAACCGCTTGGCGAGGGACAACGGCTCCGGAGAGAGCACGATTTCCGCTATGTCAGCACTGTGTCCCAATACGCCCCAGGGAGGCGCATGCGCGGCGCGAGAATCCACGCATTGCTTGCCACCTTGGCGCGCAAAAATCTCATTGAGATCCGAGTTATCCAAGTAGGCCGGGGCCAGACTGTAGAAAGGATTCGACTCATCGATCCCACGCGCGACTAGCAAGACAGCATGGCTTTAAACCGTGCTAATCGTGCAAACCATTTGCACGATTAGCACGTCTGATGGGGAGGGTGGCGGATACCCTCAACCACTCGCCCCGACTCCCCATCGCCTTCCCGTCTGAGCCAGGCCCAGGATGTAGCTCCCCTGCAGTTTTGGAATGGACGCGGGTCCACGGCTTCAGTCAAACCGGGCAAAATCACCATCGAGCGGCCGTTCAACAAGACTCACACGCAGGCACTGCAGTCGTCTTCGTTGACTTTTTTACCCGCTTTTACGCGCCTTCCACGCGAGTCACTCCCGGATGCTCAGCCTGGTCACACCTGACTCAGCACTAGGTCACCTGCACGGACGGAGGGGTGACATGATCGCGGCTGTGGCTTGAACTCCGCCGGATACTTGCTGCGCTTGCCGCCCAGCATGCGCCTAAGCAGCCGCAGGCTATCGTCCGCGTTGCGGCGTCTACCCCGATTGCCGCGATCTTTCGTAATCTCCGAGCGTCGGAAGTTCTGGCCTTTATCGCCAGACACCTTTAGAACGCAGTCCTGCTTGGCGAGGTAGTGCAGTGCCTTGCGCAGACCAACCATCTTTTCCCAATCGTCCAGCTCCACCACGCCCAGGCCGTCGTAGTCGTGCTTCGCGCGGTCGGCCCAGCAGTTGTAGTAGCTGCCGGGCCCCTGACACGTACGGCGGGCCCACATCTCGCCCAGCTGATGGGTCAGGTAACCGCCATTGCGCTGGAGGTTGCCGTCGCAGATCACCATCAAGTGCCAGTGCATGCCCCGCACCATGCCGTTCTCGCACTTGATCACGTACCCCCGATATCCTGGCAGCAGGTTGCGCTTGCACGCCTTGCCTCGCAGCCAACGCAGGAAGCCGTTGATCTCTTTCTGCGCTTTCCCCGCCTCGCAGTGCGGCGGCCAGTAGAGATCAACGCGCAGAATCAGCAGGCGCGAGTGCCTGGCCGCCAGGTGGTAAATTAATTCACGAGCGCTGGCGAAGTTGTCCTGGGCCTTTCGCTCGTGCGCAGTCAATTCGTTGGTGAAACGACGAGACCCACAAGCCCTGCGAACGAAGCGCGTCAGTTGCTCCAGAAGCCGGACTAGCTCCGTTGCTTGGGTAGCGCCTTCACTCGCCGACTGATTGACGGAGAATGCGTAGCGCTTCATCGCTCGCAGCATCACGGTCGTCACTGGGTGGAAGGCGTGGTTGGCATACATCACGCTCCAATCCTGCCGGTACTGACTACAGCACTGGACTATTTTTCGGCCAAGAACAGTAAGCCTGTAAGCCATCGGTTGCACCCCACGCTGCATTCTCGGCGCAGGTGCGCACGGCCTACTGTCGTCCTGCAACAACGCCTTATGGAGCCGGAGCATCGCGCCTTCGGTGAAGTCCTTGAAGAGGCGGTCATCCGTACCGGTGAACCACACAAATTCCTGGTCGGTGGCGTAGTACTGGTTGGTGTGTGGCACGCGCACCAGGCCATTACGAGCCTCCACCCGGATGCAGGTCTCGGCGATCATCTCCCGGGCCTGCTCCGCCAAGACGATGTGGCGGATTTTGGAAGTGCAGAGAGACTCGCTGTGCTTCGCGTTTCCGGAGGCTGGCAAGCTAACTTGCCGCTCCTGATATTTATTACCCATTACTAGTTGTCTCCGCTATTTCGCTCACATGCATCCTCGATGCAGTAGAGAAATACGGAATTCCAATCGGAGCTCTGCTAGAAACATTGACCAGCGAGCTTACGTAGAAAGCTTACGTAGTAGTAGAAAGCCTATAGATCCGTAATCCGAACGCGGCGGAACGCCGGGAAATGCGCCCATAAGCGGAGTCTGATACCCCGATTCCCCGAATGTGCCCCATTGCGCAGGAGTGTCGAGTTAGCGCTCGCTCAAGTCGACTTGCGTGGCTCTCAACTTGTGCTCTCGCCACACAAATTCAGCAACTGCGTGCGAATTCCCCCCGGTGTAGCGGTGAGGTCCACCGTGGCAAACCGAATGGGGTGACCCTGAATTACTACGGTTTCGTCAACGGCTTGGCCAATTGACGGGTGCAGCAACAATCCACTCGCGCTGTCCGCAAGCGCATCGCCGCGTCCTACTTGCGAGCGTAGGTAGGCATAGATCTGATACAGATAGCTGCTGCGTAGCGTTTCCTCCCGATACCAGCCGCTAATCACGATGGATGTGAACTTGGTATCGATCACGATTCGTCGCCTCGTAAGGGGATGATCGAGAACCACATCCGTCCGCATCGAAGGCAAGATATTGTCGATGCCGGCGGTCTTGTGCGAGATGTGCCAACCCAGCTTTCCGCCGCATTTCACATGCCACCCCTGCGGTCTCAACGCAACTTCGTAGAAGCCCCCTATCGCACGTTCGAACAGGCGGCGAACCCAGGTCTCCTCACGATCCGGCGCCGTAAGCAGATTGACGCCAGATGCCTCGGTCGGAAGCGTCAGTTCAAATGCGAGCTTTGCAGCGGCCACCATGAGGCGGTCGTCCGCATCGTGCCGCCCGAAGCGATCTGTACTCATTTGGGCGCGAGTCGGTGATTCGCCGGACACTCCCAGCGCTCTCATCCCGCCTGCCAATGAGCGGCAACGATGGGCAACACTCTGTCTTTGCACGATTCTGGAAATAGCTTCCAGTGCTGCCCGCACAAAACGGTTGCGTGGGGTGTCGATGGTGAATTCGTCGAAGCGACACGCCACCATGCCGCGAGCCAACAGTTGTTGGCGTTCAGTCGTCAGAACATCTATGCGACCGCGTACCCGGTTCAACGCAGCGTCGCGCGAGCGATAACCCAAACTCAGGCGACGGCGCTGCCGAATTTCCACCGCATGAGCCAGAATCTCGGCCACAAGATCCGGAAGATCATCCGGGCTATCTTCCAGACCGACCGTGCCGATGCCGCGTGAGCGGAACAGATCCGAGGCATAAAGCATCAGGAGCCAAAGGTTGCGCACGGGGATACGTCCGACAAATCCGGGCGCATCCGCCGGATTTGCCTCCGCTGACCGTGCGACAGCCTCCATTACCATCCCTGAATCAGCTGAGTCGTCGCCTTCTGTGCTTCGTCGGGCGCATCAAACCAATATTCGTCCAGGAGAGGACCGATCTCCGTCTCCACCACCTGCTGGAACCATTTCTTGGTTTCCCCATCTCCTAGTCGATGGACCGGGGTCGCGTAACTATGGCCAATTCGGAATTGCTTGCCAAGGCGAGCATCTGACGAAATGCGCTCATTTAGATCGGCAAGCCGCTGTTCGATATCAGCCGCCAGCACTTCGTCAACTCCACACGACTTCACCACCCACTCTCGCCAAATCGAACCAAGTCTCGGCTCAAGGCCAACGAATGCAAAGCGACGGCGCAGCGCCAAATCGACTAGGGCGAGCGACCTATCGGCAATATTCATAGTGCCGATTACGTAAAGATTCTCCGGTATGTGCACCGGGCGTCGCGTGCCATCCGCATCCGGGTAACACAGCTCCAGCGCCTCATTGGGTGTGCGCTTTCCAGCCTCCAACAGCGTCAGGAGTTCGCCGAAGATTTGTGCCGGGTTGCCACGGTTGATCTCCTCAATCACCACAACAAACTTCGACGAGGAGTCCTTCGACGCGGCTTTGATAGCTTCCATGAAGACACCGTCGGCCAGCGATAGCTTGCCTTCGCCGGTCGGCCGCCATCCCCTGACGAAGTCCTCATATGAAAGGTTGGGGTGGAACTGCACCGCGCGGACCTTACTCTCGTCCTTTTGCCCCATCAGCGCAAAGGCTAGGCGCTTTGCAAGCCAGGTCTTGCCGGTGCCTGGTGGCCCCTGAAGGATCAGGTTCTTCTTGGTGCGAAGTCGATCGAGCAGTCGATCGATCTCGCTGCGCTCAAGGAAGCAGCCGTCCTCGAGAATGTGGTCGACCGAGTACGCCACGATCGGCGCGGCTACATGAACATCCTCCAGCGCCGCTGCATCGTCGCCATCGTCGTCCGCGTCGACATCGTCTTCTCCACCCACCGGAGACTTCTCTTCCGTCGGAGCTTTGTACAGCCATGATTCCAGCGAAAGTTCGGGATATGAGTGGACTGGATAAGAGACTTCCTGGAAGCGCGGCTCGAGCACGTCCATCGCAACCAGGTAATCTGCGGAGTTGCAACGTCGTTTCGGACCATGAAGGCCAATCGGCACGCCGAGCTTCTTGCTCACGTATGTCCGAGAGCCTTGATCAAGGCTCAGGAACGCCCAAGGCCTGATCCAGTAGAGACCGAAGGTCAGATTCCAGGCAACGCCTCGGCGTCCGTTCGCGTTATCGAACGCCTTGGCGAACTCCTCGCGCGCAAGGTCGTCGTCCGTATCTGCGTAGGCGATACCCGCAGCAAAGACGTC
This sequence comes from Lysobacter claricitrinus, assembly GCF_045866565.1. NCBI lineage: Bacteria > Pseudomonadati > Pseudomonadota > Gammaproteobacteria > Lysobacterales > Lysobacteraceae > Lysobacter > Lysobacter claricitrinus. The sequence continues at coordinate 475,587 of NZ_BAAFZV010000001.1, forward strand.
CCAAAGCGAGTCGATGTGGTCCGGGGAGCGATTGACCTCGAAAGGAAAGTACCAAGACTTCAAGTTGTTCAGCAGTGGGATGCCTTCGAACGTCTCGGGAACAGGTTCGTCGACGCCAAGGAAATCGGCCAATTCGGTCGCGATGATCTTGCGGTTGGTGTCCTTAATGCCACGATTGAATAACCCCATCGTCGTGAAGGGGCAAATGTCCTTCACGAAGCCCGTGGCGCCATCCGCATACTTGTCTTCCGCCAGGTGCCCCAGTCCCTCGACCCGTAAAGAGATCTTCCGGATACCGTCCACCAGGACGGCTCTGTTAGTGCGATAGGTGAGCAGCTTGTCGGCTATCGCTTCGTAGAACTTTGTCCAGCCAAAACGCTGCTTGTCGGTCGCCGCCGTCCCGAACCGTTCCCGCCAGTAAGGAGCGTTTCTAAAGCGCTCGACATCTTGCGGTTTGTTGTCGAAGGCAAAGGCGATCAAGCCGTCGGTCATCCACTCACCCGGCAGGACGCGCCAGACCGTCCCCCGATGCGTGTTGAAGTACCACTCCCGAACCGGTTCTACTTTTTCCCAGTCAACCTTGACTCGCTGTCCGTCATTCAGGTTTTCTGTGATGGTGCCTATCGCCTTGATCGCCATTACCGAAACCGCCTGTCCGCGGGTTTCAAAGGGCAATCCGTGCTTGCGGGTGTACGACGACTTGATGGCAATTCGATCCCCTGTGCGCATCGATCGAACCAAATCGAGATGCTTGTCCTCGTAACCGTTCTCCCAGATCCCTTCGGAAAGAAATCGCGGAGTCTGGTCATCCGTTCCGCCATACGAGGCGCCAACGAACCAGGTTGCACCTGATGCGCCTTCTCTGGTTTGTATATTCATTCCGCCCCCTTTTAGTAGTACTGCCGGATGTAGCTGTAGGCCTTCTCGAACAGCTCCTCATCCGCGTGTAGCTGGTACTTGAAGAGCGCCTTTCTTAGCGCCTTCTTGACCTCACGCTCGCCGGCCTGCGTGCCTTGCCAGCCGGGAAAGCGAACTAGGCGCACGATCTCGTCGATGTCCGTAACAACACGCTCGACGATGATGGGTGTCTCGTCGGTCCGAACTTCGTTGAACAGCTCGGTCAGCGCAGTCTTGCCACGATCCTCGTCCTCGTCTGGCGGTATTTCCTTCTCGGCCTGCAACGTCTCCTTAGCAATCTCCAGAAGCTGCTTCAGGAATTCAACGCTGTTGATCTGGCCTGTCTCGAAGCGATCCTTGAGCGCGTCCAGGCGTTCCGACAGCTGCTTGAACTTCGGATTGCCAGCGTGGCCGCGAAGCCGACGCTTAAGTTTGATCTCGATTTCTTTGGCCTTCTTCGGATCCGGGTTCGAGAGCACGGCCTCCAGCAAATCGGCGTCCAGCACCAGAGTGTCGAGGTCATCCCGCACGGCATCCACGTGCACGTTCTGATGGATCAGCTCAATGGTCTTGGCGCCCAACGAATGCCAGATCAACTTGCCGTGTCCACTGGATGGCTGGATCGACTGGTACACCTGCGACAGCCACTTGTAATCCTTCTCGAAGGGGCCGAGCACCGTGTCGGGAGACAGTGCTTCCCAGATTCTGCTGAGCACGCTGTACTCGGCGGCGAAGTTGTCGCGCACCTCGTTGTTGGGCAGGCACTGCTGGGCGGCAATCAGGCCCTCGTAGCCCTGCAGGCTACGGTCGCATCCCGCAAAGAACGCGAGGCACTTTTGCATGGCCTCCGGCAGTTTGTCCTTGAGCTCCTGGATGTTGCTGACCACCTGCCTGACGCTCTGGTCGTCGAACTCGAGCGCCGCGGCCACGTCATCGAAGATGCCGAGGTAGTCCACGATCAAGCCGTGTGTCTTCTGCTCGGAGTAGGTGCGGTTCACCCGGCAGATGGCTTGTAGCAGCGTGTGGTCCCGCAACGGCTTGTCCAGGTACATCGCCTGCAGGATGGGCGCGTCGAAGCCCGTCAGCAGCTTGGCCGTAACGATGATCAGCTTCAGCGGGTCGGCCGGGTCGCGGAAGCGATCCAGCAGCCGTTCTTCCTCATCACGTGTGCGGTCGTACTTCGCGTACTCAGGGTGATCCTTTTTGTCGGACGCCTGCACCGACATCACGATGTTCGTGGCCTCGGGCGGCAGCAGCTTGTCCAACTCGGCTTTGAACAGCAGGCAGGACTCCCGGTCGAAAGTGACGATCTGGCCCTTGAAGCCGTTGGGCTCCACCTTGGTCTGGAAGTGCTCGGCGATGTCCTCGCACACCTTGCGGACGCGCTCGGGCGTCTTGACCAGCACGGCCATCTTGGCGGCTGTCTTGGCGAGGTTGTCCTTGTCCAGATCGGACAGACCGCCAGTCAGGTCCTTGTACGCGGCGTCAAGTGCGGCTTTGTCGATGTGCAGGTCGATCAGGCGCGGCTCGAAGTGCAGCTTCAGCGTGGCGCCGTCGCGGATCGATTCCTCGAAACCGTAGCGACTCATGTAGCCTTTCTCGTCTTCTTCGGCACCGAAAGCGTAGAAGGTGTTGCGGTCGGCGCGGTTGATGGGCGTTCCGGTCAGGCCGAACAAGAACGCATTCGGTAGGGCCTCGCGCATCTTGCGGCCCAGGTCGCCCTCTTGCGTGCGGTGCGCTTCGTCGACTAGAGCGATGATGTTGCCACGGTCGTTTAGGCTGCCGGTGGCCTCGCCGAATTTGAAGATCGTCGTGATGATGATCTTTCGCACGTCCTGCGCCAGAAGTTGCTGCAGTTTTTCTCGGCTCTCGGCCTTCTCCAGGTTTGGAATGTCCGCCCCGGTAAAAGTGCCGGTGATCTGGCTGTCGAGATCGATTCGGTCAACCACGATCAGGACCGTAGGATTCTTCAGGGCGGCATGCATGCGCAGCTTCTGCGCGGCGAACACCATCAAAAGCGACTTGCCAGAGCCCTGGAAATGCCAGATCAGGCCCTTCCTGGGGTAGCCCGCGAGCACACGCTCGACGATCTTGTTGGCCGCCTCGTACTGCTGGTAGCGGCAGATGATTTTAATGCGGCGCTTCTTCGTGTCGGTGGCGAAGAGGGTGAAGCTGCCGAGAATGTCCAGCACCACATGCGGGCGCAGCATGCTCTCGGCCGACAGCTTGAGAGACTTCAATGGATGGTGCTGCGCATCGCCACCATCCAGGTGCCATGGGCCCCAGTCTTTGACCGGCAGCCCGATCGACCCGTAGTGAAAGACTTTGCCTTCCGTGGCCACCGAAAACACGTTGCAAACGAAGAGCTCGGGCACGAACTTCTCATAGTCGTCGTGCACCTGCACCGCGCCATCGACCCAACTGATGCACTTCTTTACTGGCGTCTTTGCCTCAATCAGCACCAACGGCAGTCCGTTGACCAGCAGCACTAGATCTGCACGGCGCTCGGTGGGCCCGGCGCGAAAAGTGTACTGCTGAGTGACGATGTACTGGTTCTGCGAAAGGTCATCCAGTTCGATCAACCTTACCGGCACATGCTGGTTGTTGTCGCCGAAGGGCATGGAGCGCTCGCCGCGCATCCATGCGGTCATTTCCTCGTTGGCGCGGATCAGGCCATCCGAACGCACCGACAACACAATGGCTCTCAGCTTGTAGAGCACCTCGTCGGCTCGATCCGGTTGGGCCGCGATCTCGGGGTTCAGGCGGATTAGGGCATCGCGCACCCAAGGCTCGACCAGCACCTCCTGAATCCGGCGAGGAACATCAGCCGGGGCCGCGTAGTGCCAGCCGATACCTTTGGGGCTCTGCTTGTAACTCGCTTGCGGTTCTTGAACGGTAGTGGGCAAAGCAGTCTTGATCGTGCCTGCGAGCAGATCGCGGATGTAGGCCTCAACAGTGTTTGATTCGCTAAAGCTCATGCTGCACCCCCAAGGCCTGATCACGAACATGCGATAGCAAACTCCGGCTTCCCGTTAGCCTGCCTCGAAGATCCGACACAGCATCTTGAATGCTCGAAAGCCCGACGATGATCGACTCCTGCTCCTCGATCGGTGGCAGTGCGATTTGCATTTCCTTAAAGAACGGCATGTAGACCGTTTTGATACCCCCGCCCATCGCAATCTTCTTCCAGTACTTGCGCATTGCCCGAAATAGAAAGTACAGAAAATCAGGCAGTACTGCGTTCGTATCGCAGACAAAGTTCGCAAAGTCTTGGCTGGTCGACATAGGCTTGTCCATTACCGAGCAGAAGCCAACGCTTGCGGTTCTACACAGCACCACAGTGTCCCTTGGCAGCAATCGTGCAGAGGAGTTGTCTATTCCTTTTTGAGAAACGGTTTCGGCCGTTTCGACGATTCTTCGAGTATCGAGTCGCTCTGTGTCGCCGAGCGATATCCAAGGAATGTCACCTGACCAATAGTCTTCGTGACGACGGCTGGGGGTATGACCACTTTCAAGCCTGGCCACATCTGTCAGCCTCACCAGCCTCCAAGTCACAGGAATTTCGTTAATACCGGGCAGCCTGGCTTTGCTCCACTCGCCGGCCTCAATTGGTCTCTTCTTGGAAGCAAGCCGACCTGTTGTCCAGTTCCAAAGCGATGACTCAAACAAAGCCTCAGCGGCGCTGAGCGCCTCGGAAAATTCGTTGCAGCCATGATCCATCGCGCTAAAAAGCGTCAATAGGCGCTCTTGCTCGTTGATCGGTGGCAGGGCAAACCGCTGCGCTGCTAGCGTCTTCCAATTCACGGTAGGTGATAGGGAACCGACAGAAATTTCTACCGCACGATTCATGAACAGATCGCTCTGCATGAAGAACGGTAGAAACTCAGGCAGGACGACGTCAGGCTTGGCTCGCAGCACCATCGCATGGGCGGAACAAATCCCATCGAACGCGGCAACACCGAGCTTCCGTTGGTAAGCCCGGCGGCGACCGAAAATGATGTCGCCCTTCTTGAACATCAGTTTGGTGGCTTCTACATCGTCCGGCGTGCCCCAGCGCCGAACCTTCATTGAATCGGCATCTAGATGTTCCAGGCCAACGTAATGCTCCATCCCGGACTCAGACGGGTTGTCGATGCGAACATTGACGTTGGTCGCCATCTGATCAAAGCGCCAGAGCTTCCAGCTCGACTTCAAGCTTTTGTTGTTAGACACGTTCGATGTCCCCTGCAATGTGTCCATCCAACGTCTCCACCAACGCGTCCATGTGCTGCCAGAAGGCACGACCATCGCTCTCCCATTGCGTCCAGGAGGAGCGCAGCGATGCCGCGTCACCATTGCTGTCGGTTGCGATGGCTGCGGTAATGCGCTTCACGTACAGCGGTATCGACAGGTTGGCCCCGCCGGTGCCAATCTCGGCCAGCGTGGCCACCTTGGCGAAACCGGGCACGTCCGCAAACGCCTTGTAGGCGGTCAGGATGCGCTGCTGGTGAGCCGGCGTGAGAAAGCTCTGTGCGCGCTCGCGAGTGACCTCGTTCACCGCGTCGATGAAGATCACCTTGCCCCTGCGTGCAGCTGTCTTCTTGGCGTTGCAAATGACGATGCACGACTCCATCGGGGAGTTGTAGAACAGGTTGGGTCCCAGACCTATGACGGCCTCCACCCAGTCTTGCTCGACCATCTTGGCGCGCATGGCGTGTTCCTCGTTGCGGAACAGCACGCCATGCGGCCAGAGAACCGCGCAGCGCCCGTTGGCAGTAAGGCTGGTCAGGATGTGCTGCTGGAACGCATAGTCAGCGCGACCCTGCGGCGGCGTGCCCAGGGAATTGCGGCCCCACTTATCGCTTCTCCAGGCCTCGCGGTTCCACTGCTTGATGGAGTACGGCGGGTTGGCGAGGATCACGTCGAACTGGCGCAGGCGGTCGCCCTCGACATGCTTGGGATCGGCCAGTGTGTCGCCGCGGATGATCTCGAAGTCCTCCACGCCATGCAGGAACAGGTTCATGCGGGCGATGGACGAGGTGATCAGGTTGCGCTCCTGCCCATAGAGCTTGAGCGTGCGGTATTCGCCGCCAGAACGCTTCACTTCGTCCAACGCAGAGATCAGCATGCCGCCGGTGCCGCAAGTCGGGTCGTAGATCGACTCGCCTGCCTGCGGCGCCAGGAGTTGCGTCATCAGGTGGACGACGGTGCGGTTCGTGTAGAACTCGGCGGCCGTGTGGCCGGAATCATCGGCGAACTTCTTGATCAGGTACTCGTAGGCGTTGCCGAGCTCGTCTTCAGGCACATTGGCCACCGACAGTGCCTGAGTCGAGAAGTGCTCGATCAGGTTCTTGAGCGTCTCATCGGGCAGGCGCTCGCGATTGGTCCACGGGGCATCGCCGAAGATGCCGTCGAGCAGATCCGGGTTGGCAGTCTCGATGGCGCGCATGGCCTTCTGGATGGCCGCGCCGACATTCTTAGGCGCCTGCCGCACGTCTTTCCAATGCGCACCCGCAGGAATCTGAAAACGGTGATTCTCAGCAAACTGGGCATAGGACAGGTCGCCGCGGGAGTTGGCCAGCGCCGTTTGGTATTCCTCCTCCCATACATCCGAAACGCGCTTGTAGAACAGCAGAGGGAAGATGAACTGTTTGTAGTCACCGGCGTCAATTAGGCCGCGTAGTAGAACGGCGGCGCCCCAGAGGTAGCTTTCGAGTTCTTGTTGGCTGATGCGCTTGCTTGGGTGACTCATTTCAGCCATCCCCCTTCAGTCATGATCTGTGCAAGCCGTTCTTCGGCTTCTCGACACCGGGTGAGCGCATTCTTGAACGCCGCGACGGCGTCTGGCAGCGGCGGGATATCTTCTTGCAGTGGCGGCAGGACGTAGCGCGAGATGTTCAGCGTCCAGTCCTCGTTCTTGATCTCGTCAAGGCTGACCACCCGGACGGCGTCCTGCACATGGGCAAAGTTGCAATACCAGCTGAGGATGTCGGCGGCGTGCTCGGGTTCCAGATAATTCTGCGCACGGCCTCGGCGAAACAGACGCGAGGCGTCCGCGATAAGCACCTTTTGCTTGCGTGCGGCTGGCTTTCGCTTGCGGAGCACTAGGATGCAAGCGGCGAGGCCAGTGCCATAGAACAGGTTGGATGCGAGCCCGATGACCGCCTCGACGAGGTCCATTTCTAGAAGCTTCTGGCGGATGCTTCCCTCGGCGCCCTTCCGGAACAGCGCGCCCTGGGGCAGCACCACAGCCATTCGGCCTGAGGCATCTGCCATGGACTTGACCATGTGTTGCACCCAGGCAAAGTCTCCGTTGGACGTCGGCGGCAGACCCGCAAAGTTGCGGCCGAAAGGATCGTTCTGCCACAGCTCCTCGCCCCACTTCTCGAGAGAAAATGGCGGGTTGGCGATGACGCAGTCGAAGGTCGCCAGGCGGTCACCCTCGAAAAAAGCTGGATTCCTCAGAGTGTCACTCCGGACGACCTGGAAGTCCTCGATGCCGTGCAGGAACAGATTCATGCGCGCGATGGATGACGTGGTGAGGTTCTTTTCCTGCCCGTAGAGCTTGCCCCACAGGCGTTTGACGTCGCCGTGCATCTGCTCGACGTGCTGGACCGCGGCCAGCAACATACCGCCGGTACCGCAGGCCGGGTCGTAGATGGTCTCGGCCTCTTTGGGGTCAAGCATGTCGATCATCAGGCGCACCACACTGCGCGGCGTATAGAACTCGCCGGCCTTCTTGTTCGTCGCGTCCGCGAACTTCTTGATCAGGTACTCGTATGCGTCTCCGAGCACGTCCGAGGCGACCTGCTTGTTGCCGAGCGGCAGCTTCGAGAAATGCTCGATCAGGTCCTTTAGTAGCGCGTCCGACAACCGCTCCTTGTTCGACCACTGTGCGTCGCCGAAGACGCCATAGAGCGAATCAGGGTTCGCCTTTTCGATCTCGCGCATCGCGCGCTGTAGGACGGCACCCACGTTTGTCGCCTTGGTGCGAACATCGTTCCAGTGGCAGTCCTCGGGAATCTGAAAGCGGTGTGATTCCGGAAACCAGGCAAGTTGCTCGTCGCCAGTTTCGTCGACGATCTCCTGATACTCCTCGTCCCAGACATCGCAGATCCGCTTGAAGAAAAGCAGCGGAAAAATGTACGTCTTGAAATCCGCCGCATCGACAGGGCCGCGCAGGATGTTGGCGGACTCCCAGAGGTGGCTTTCAAGCTGAGCGAGCGTGATGTTTTGTGTGATCAAGTTTTTGTCCCAAGTACAAGGGCGTGACCGGATGCGATGGGATTACTGGAGCATTCCGGCTGCCCAATCGTTTCCAGCGATAGCGAACTGTTGACGCGTGAGATCCTCGATCTGTTGCTGCAGCGCCTCTTCCGCATCGAGCACATCGCCCGCGTGACGAGCGCTTGCCATCGACAGCTCGGGAACTTCAAGCTTCAAAAGATCGCGAAGAGTGACCATGGGGATCGTCGACCCGCTTGTGATCGTCTTGAGCAGGTCCTGACCAAGTTTCGAGCGCAACAACAAGAAGAGGGCCTTCGGGTCAACAGGGGCCCCGGATCTCGTACGCAGGACCGTGGCAGAAGAGCCCGCAACCCAGCCTCCGTTGCCGGGCTTCGGGACGTGATCCGGGACAATGCCAACCTTGCCCGTGCTGCCCCGGATGGTCAGCACGATGTCTCCAGGCAGTAGGAACTGATCAAACCCCTTGTTCATGGCCGCGGGCTCCGCGTAGAGCTCGCGCCCAGCGCGGACATATCCGACAGGGGGTATGTCTGCCGTGCCGACCTCGCGGACGGAGAACAGACCGTCGCCGGGATTCGCGGCAGCAGTCAACGGCCTTACGGTTTCCACTAGGTCCCCCAGTGGTACGAGCCGCGCGCCGGCCAGCTTGGAGAGAAGTTTTTCGTGATTCGCCGCGAGCACGTATCGAGCCACCAGGAGCTGATAGTCGTTGGCCTCGATCTCGACGCGAGAAATGGTCCGCGCCACGGGAGTGCGCTCGTCGCTCATCGCGTCATCGACGATCCGGTCGATGTTCACCAACGTTGTCCGGGTTCGAGTTGCGGATTCGCGAAAGTCGTCACCACTGGCGTTTACGAAACGAACGCGGTCCGCAGCGCCAGCTGGTCCCAGGACCAGCACGGCAATCTGGATTGCGGTTCCGAGAACCAGGCCCGGCGGAAGCGAAACCACTGCCTGCAGACGACCCGAATCAACGATCTGCTGGCGCAGAGCCCGGTCCGAGCCGAGACCTTGTAGAACGCTATGCGGAACAGCGACGATCGCTCGCTTGCTGGACTGAGCGAGCAGGTGCTGAACCGCCAATACCGCCCAGGTCGCTTTTGGAATGTCGAAGCGATCGAAAAGATCTCGTTCAACAATTCCGGGTTCAGGCTTGACGCCCAACGGTGGGAGGGCAATGGCGACATCGCACTGGCGCAGCTTTCCCCTGCTCACGAATGCTGGGGAACGCACCGGATCACTGAACGAGGTTTCAAGTCCTTTGCCGGAAAAGATCTCCACCAGCGCTGGAAATGGGCTTGCCACAGGGTTTTCGACCATGACGCTGCACCCGCGGCGACTCAGGCGATCTGCAAGCTGCGCGGTCACGTCCCAGGCCGTGTATGCAGTAGCGCCCTCCAGCGGGCCTGCGAGTCGGACCATGAGATCTGCTAGTGACGGTTCGATCGTCGGCCAGTAGTGCTGGATGCTGACAACATCAAATGCGACATCTGCAGGCGAGAAGTCCGCCAACAAGCCATCGCCTTCAAGTCTGACCGCGTCTTCCGCGACCTGCTGAAGACGTGCACTGGCGTTGGCTGCTGCGGTCGCCGCGCCCTGGAACGCCAAGGCAAACGGAGACGCGGCCCTTTCAAGCTCCGCCAAACCTTCAACGAGGCCTTCCGTTCCGCGCTGCTGGACGCGCTCAAGTCGAAGTGCTGGCTCCACCGATTCCCGCGCAGAAAGACGCGCCCACGCAAGCATTTGAATCGAAAGCAGGATCGCGTCGGGACCGCGCACGGGCGTCGCCGTGAAGTGGTCGACCAGCTGCCATAGAACCTTGGCGCTCATTTGTCAGTACCTCGGGTGGGGCAGGTTGTAGGTCGTGATGAGGGACTCACCGGTCTCGACTACGACCAGCCCGCCCTTGTCTTGGATCCTCTTTAGGACCCGAAGCTTTTGCATGAGCTGATCGATGACCTTGGCGGCATCGCGCCGGCCCAGGACGAGCTTGTCGCCTTCGGGCACTCCGTAATCCCTCACGAGCTCGACCATCTCGCGGCTTACGCCACGCTGGGACATGCGTTGGGCGAAATGGCGGGTTGTGTGCATTTGCCGGCCTCCCTGGATCTGCGGCCAGAGTGGGCCATGCTGCATCTACTGTCAATAGGTAGCTCCTACTTTTTTATAGTAGCCAAGCGCCGCGCCCATCACCTAACCGCTGGCTCATGCTCCGACTTGCTCGACCTGAGGCCAAAAAAATCCCCACCATTCCGCCAGCCCGCACTAGTGGCGGGCTGGCGGGTAATTTCACTCTGGTGATTCCCCTCGGCTGGCGTGCATCCGATGCAAATACACGCCCAGGCCGAACATGGCGAAGCCGTACACGACAACGCCACCGACGATTTTCAGCATGGCGCACTCCTTCTGTTCGAATCCAACGGGTCTGCCCTCTGTGGGCATTTCGTAGCTATTCGTCGCAAGGGCGGACGACAGGCTTCTTCGTATCGATCAGCGCGTCAGTCGATGTGGAAGCATCAGGACACCAGTTCCAGAACCTCATCCCAGGCCCTCTGCTTGATCTGGGCGCCTTGGCCGAACCACGCCGCATCCCGGCGGTGGTCCTCGCTGCGCGCCCTGCGGTGGTGGTCGACGAACTCGGTGACGCTGTTGAGCAACCCCCACGCCGTACCACGGCTGGAGGACAGCATTACGCCGCGGCCACCACCTTCGTGCAGGGCACGGACGGTCGCCAGCGCCTGTTCGTTGACCACGTTCGCCTTGCCGTCCTGGACTTTGTAAGTGAGCACGCGACGCAGCAACCCTTCGACGGTGTCCGGATCCACAGGGCACTCCACCAACGCTTTCATTCGGTCCACAAAGCCATCCCACGACGAGACGGTGATGCCGAGCTGGCGCTTGACCGTGTCCGCATCGAAATGGCTGCGGTGCGGCACCTTGATCGCACCCTTCGCTTCACCCAGCGCGATCCGCAACGTGTTGTTGCACACGACGCGGACCGAGGTGAACTGGGCCGTCGTCGCCAGCGTTCCGTCGCAGGCAGTGGCGAGCAACAGATAGCCGTCCACCCGGTCGCGACCTTTGAGCACCATGCTCTGCCCAGTCCTGGCCAACGCCCAGAACTTGCGTCCTTCGCGAAGCACGCCTGCCGATTCCAGTTCAAACCCATTCTCGGCGGTCAAATCTCGGTAGAACTCCAAAACATCGCCTGGTTGGACCACCCTGAAGCGTTTACTGACAACGGCCAAAGCGGCCTTGGTGTCTGAGCGGTAGAGAACTTTGTTCTCGGGGAAAGATTTAATGGTGCCGACGTTCTTGCCGCCCGTGATGTATTGAACCTCCGACTCTTGAATTTCCCAATTCATCCCGGCTTGCTCCTTCCAGCTCTCGATCGGCTGCTGGGGAGCGAGTTTGTTTCCAAGGCCGTGCCAAGGCTTCTCTCCGGTGTAGGCCATCGTTTCGACCAAATGCATCTCATTCACCCATTTGTTGACGGCATAACGCACAAGGCCCGAGCGCAATGCCGGGCCTTGTATGGGATGCCAGAAGTGGATTTGATCAGGGGCGGCGCGGGCCGCATGTCGTGCAATTAGCGATGCCGGCCAAAACAGAAGCGGCCACAACCAGGACGCAGTAGATTGCGTCGAACTTGTCTCTCGTCACATCAGTTCACCCGGTTAGGACGCATCGAGCGGTGCGTCTAAGCGCGAAGCGGTACTCCACCAGCTTCGGGTGAGTGATATAGGTCTGAACGTTTTTTCAGTCGACTTCCGTGAAATCAGGACCGCGACCGAAGTGCTTTAAGCGTCCGCTTTGGATCGCTTCCGGCTACCTGCGGACATCTTGACGTAGTGACCACGGCGCCCTTCGTTGAAGTCGAACAAGATCACGTTGGGGCGGCCTGATTCAGGGCTTTCTGTCTGGTCAGCCGAGCCGTCGACTGCATTCGCTGCTGCGCTCGCAAGAGCATCGATCGGCTGAACGCCCGACTCCATAAAATCCCGGATAAGCTCCTCACGCGTGGAGTCCGAACGCCAGCGATTGGGCGGGAACTGGATAGTGGCTTTGAAGTCGACCGTATCGTAGGACACTTGTCCACGCAGCAGTTTCGTCGAACGATTAGCGACGGAGAGGTTTGCGTCGAACGTCTCGTTGAACACCCGAAGCATGTGCTGGATATAGCTAATGTCGCCATCGCACGCCTTCAACATGCGTTCGATCGTTTGGTAGGCGAACACTGGCGTGCGCATCGCATCGAAGAACATACCGCCGTTGTGGGACGTTATTACTAAGGGCTGCAGGACCACGACGAAGTGATCGAAATTCTCCAATCCTTGTTGGGGGAGCAGCTCGCGGAGCACGCCCAGCCCGTTCTCGCTCGTTAGGAATTCACTGATGCGCTGGCACTGGCCGAAAGCCTTGGAGACACTGTCACGATTCAGTGCTCGCAAGTGATCTTTGGACCAGGTGGCGGGAATTGGACTCTTGCACTCGCACACGAGAATCACGTAGCCCAAGGTCGGCTCATGCGAGATGACCATCAGGTCGATGTCTGGCAACGTCGGGTCATACTGGGTCAGCTTGACTTCGGTCAGACATTCAAATCCCTCCGCGCGAAAGGCGCCTGCCATGCGCTGCACGAAGTTGGCGCCCAGAGGGTTGCTCACGTGATTGAGGAATTGATCGTTGCGACGGTGCGCTGCCACACGCATCAGTCCGACCACGCCCTCGTGCAGGGAAAAATGCATCGGGCGCATCCAGATTCGGCCGGTGCCACCTTCGCGCATCAAGGAAAAATAGCCCGGGCTTAGTCCTTCACTCGCCGCCTGCTTGTCGTACACCAGATCACGCAAGATGAGCTCAAGCGTGGTTCGGTCGATCCCTGTGTCTTGGTGCGCCGCTTCGATCAGCTCGTCCTGCACCATCGTCAATGCGCCACCGGTACCGTTGACCTCGGCGTGCCAGCGGTGCCAAAGCGCCTTGGCCACCAACATCCGGTAGAACTGATAAAACTGCGCGTAGGTGTAGCCGCCGAAGTCGGCTCGACTGTCCGGCGGCAAGACGGCGAAGTACGCGACCAGCTTGTGGTCCACTTCGGCCTTGAGCAGGTTGTCGAACTGCTCGTCCAGGCCAGTCCACTCGTCGCGCCCTTTGATCAGCGCCTTCAGCGCGTCCCGGCGACTCGTGTCCGCAAAGTGTTCTCGGGCGCCGACCACCGATTCGTTTAACGAGACGTTGAATTGTCGCGGAATGGATCGGTCCAAAAATCGGATATCGGTGACTCCGTTCGCCTCGGTCCAGGTAAAGGCACCCGGAAAGTTGAACGCGTAATACAAGTACTCACGTAACAGGTAGTAATGGCTCCCAAACTCGACGTCATTGAGGATTCGATCCATGTCCACTTTGTCACCGGTCGCCCCTGACACCAAATGGGGCGCGAACACCTCGATGGCCTTGTCGATGCCGTTGACCATCGGATCGTGCGCGGCGATCGATGCGCTCAGGTTCATGAGCATGGCCAGTGTCTGGTCGGCATCCATGCTCTGGATCGCACATTCGGCCAAGCGCTCATCTAGGGCGGCGTCGAAGGCCTTGAGCTGCGCGAAAAACGCCGAATCGAGCTTGGACTTGGCCACGATGTCTCCTAGGGAATCAGGGCCTGGAGGACCTTCTGCGTCACAGGGTGCGTTTTCCCCGGGAACAGCGTGACTTTGTTGACCTTGAAGCCGCCGACCGGCAGCGGCTTGAACGGGTCGGCCAAGACATCAATGTCGTAGTGGCGCAGCTGGTCGCCGAACTTGCCCAACGCCACACCGGTCACTGACTTCGCCCCAGCCTTGCGCAGCAGCGCCGCTGCCACGCCGAAGGACACGCCGTAGGTCGTGCAATCATCCACGACCATGATGTTCTTGCCCTTGATGCCGGACTTGTAATCGGGATTGAGATGCAAGGTCAGCAATTGGTCGGTCGGATCGGTGCGATCGACGCCGCCGCCAGCGGAGCGCTTGGCCGATGGAGTGTGCCGGATGAACAACGGCGCGCCGCGGCGCGCCATGTGGGCACGCGAAACCGTGGTTCGCAGGCCATGAGTAAAGCCGCTGAGCACTTCGGTATCGTCGTTAGCACTCTTGGAGGACGGATAGACGCCCCACAGCAAGCCGTCCTGAGTCCCCGCGCCATCGAACAGCAGCGAGCGCGAAGTCACGGTGAGCAGCGACAGCAAACGTGCTCCACCGTTCTTGACAGTTTGGGTCAGGCTCTTGGCAAAGGCGGCGACATCGTAGGGCTTCATGTAGCCCGACAGATCCGACAACGCGCGCACGTTGTACAGCGGCCCATCTCCCCGGTACCACCACTCCCCAGCCCAGCCGTCGGTCAACGCGATGACGTCCGCCAACTCCTGAGGCGAAGCCACCTGGATGCCCAATGACTTGACCTTGGCGTCGGTCGACCAGCCGGCAGCGACGAGAATGCCCCCGCCGTTCTTGCCCATCTGCATGTCGGCGTCGTTGAAGGCCAACACCAGCGCGTCGAACGGCTTCAGGCCCAGCGCATGCGCGTTAGCAGCCACGACCTGCCCTTTCTGGCGGCCGGGCTGGTGCACGAATTGGACGGCCGATCCGGCGAATGCACCAGCGAACCAAGCAGGTTCCGCATGGTTGGACACCACGCCGACCGGATGCTTCGCGGTACTGACGTTCCTAAGCACCGTGACCAGCGCCGCATTCAGGCCGCCGGCCTGCACCAGCGCGTCAGGAGAAGCAAGGACGATCAACATGACGGGCGGTCACTCCAGATTGTCGAAGGCATCGAGCGCCGATTTGGGCGCACGACGAGCGACGAACAGGCCATAGATCTCAGCCTCGGGGAAACGCTGCGCGAGCACGCGCTTGACTGCCTTGTAGTGACAGCCGGTAGTCAGCACGTCGTCGACGATGAAAATGCGGTCAGGCACGGGGTCGGTCAGGGACTCGTCCAGCTGGTAAACCGCCAGTAGTTCTTCGGGCTTGGGACGGCGATCGGCCAAATGCGCCGCCGCCATCGATGCGGTCTGGATGACCAGCTCGCGCACATCGTGCGGGCGATCTTGGGCCACCAGTCGTAGCAACCGCACCATGCGATCGTCATACGCTGGATCCGTGCGCGCCTTAGATGGCGGGACCGGAACCAGCGTCAGCTGCACCGCGGGATTCAGCGCGGCGCGAAAGATCTGCGCGGCTTGGGCGATTGCCCTCTCCTTGTACTGCCACTCGGGGCGGCCGCGGCGGTCAACCGATTTCTTGAGGTTGTGGATGAGTTGGTTGGTGTTGCTGTAAGCGTGATCTTCGCCTGCGGTGTATTCACCAGCGTAATAGCAGGTGTCCCCGACATCCAGGTAGTGATGATCGGGGAGCGTCAGGGAATCAACTGCGACAACCCGGCTATTCAAGGGCTTCCCGGATGTCGTCGACGCTGTTGACGCGTATCGCGCCTTGCGCCTCAAAACGCCGGGGCCACGTCAGGTCCGGATTCTCGAAACAACTATTGAGGATGAAGAGCTTTCGACCTTGCTGCAAGGCCGCCCGCGCCTGCGCCAAGGTGCCCGAGGTCTCTCCTGCTTCGACGATCACCGTGGCTTGCGAGATCGCCGACATGGTCGCGTTGCGCTCTGGGAAAAACTGGCGGTTCGCCCGGTAGTCCTGTTCGGCATAACGGCAGATCGGCACTTGGCTGATCAACAAATGCTTATCGGCAATCTCATCTTGCAGCTGTCGGTTTTCGCTGGGGTAGTACTCGGTTATCGGCGTACCGAGGACTGCAATCGTGCTCCCACCGCACGCCATCGCGGTCTTGTGGGCAGCGGTGTCAACTCCTTTGGCTAGGCCCGACACGATCGTGTACCCGGCCTCGACCAGTAGCCGAACCAGCTTGCGCGTACGACGTTCGCCCTCTTCGCTGACATTGCGCGAGCCGACGATGGCAATGCGCTTGGGCGCATCCACCAGGTCCCACCAGCCACGGTAGTAGAACAGCTCGATCGGATTGGCCGCATCACGCAAGCGCTGTGGGTACTCCACGGTGCCGTGCACCCGGACGCCGAAATCGACGATGTTGGCCGAAATGAGCTTGTCCATGACCTGCTTGAAGCTCGCCGTGATCTCCTCTTCGCCCACCAATTCCGATGGGGTGGTCGATGGGTGCGCGCGGAACAGCTCGGCCAGGGTCTTGAACGAGGTCTTCTGGCGCGTCCACAAGGCCTCGTAGGCCGCCATCTCGCGCGAAGGCACGATCGGAGGACTGAAAAAAATATCGAGCGGACGCCCGCCGCAAGTGTTACCGGCTAGCAGGCTCATGGCTTGGCCCTCGATGGAAAGGGCACGACCGTACTGCCTCGGGTCGGCACGGACGGCTCGCTGGCGACCGCGCGCAAACGAGCAAACTGCACGACCGTCGCCTTGTGCTCGAAATAGCCTTCCGACAAGCCGGCGAGCTTTTCGATGTCGAACGCCGACAAGCCGATATGGCGCGGGATGGCCTCGCGCGGCATGACGTTTTCTTCGATCAGCAAGTCGATCGTTCGCTGCAGCAAGCGCGGTTGTTCCGGCGCACGGTCGCCATCCCCGGGCTCGGCTTTGGCACCCCAGCGGGCGGAGCGACGCTTGAAAAGAAGCTGTGCGCCCTCCTCGTCCAGGATCTTCAAGGCGCGAAGACGCATCACCATGGCAGCGACAGATACTCCCCAGCGCCGCTTGAGCAGCAACAGGTCATCGAGCGTGACGGGCGTGCGCACTTCGCTGCTAAAGGTTTCGGCGGGGAGCAAGAAGGCGCCGGCGAAGCGATGCGCCTGCACTTCCATCTGCTTGTGGCGCTCTCGGTCGTTGGGACGCTCGATGTACCGATGCAAGACCAGGTGGCCCAACTCATGGGCCAGGTCGAATCGGCTGCGATAGCCGTTGTCCTTGTCGGCGGACAACAGCACCAAGGGTCGGCCCAACGCCGCACTCCACGCCGACAAGCCTTCAATCTGCGAGATACCGGTTTCTTCGCGGATCAACACCACGCCCGCCCCTTCAATCGCCAAGGCTAGGTCTTGGACCGCCGTGCGTCCCAATCGCCACAGTTCACGGCACTCGGCCGCCGCTGTTTCGATTTCATCCGGGGTGATCTGGTCCGGATCGGTGAAGGTGCGCGTGGGAAGATTAACGTCCGGATAGTCAACGAAGTCGGACAACGCTAGGGCCACGTCTTGCGCCCACTCCAGGCGCGCCTCGAGCATGGCCCGCGCGGCGACGTGCGCCGAGGCGTTGCTGCGGAACATCGGCAACGACACTTTGGCTGACGGCGCACGCGTGAACCATTCCGGCGTGACATTGACAACGCTCGCCAAGCGCTCGAGAGCCTCGCGCTCGGGTGCTTGGGAGCCCGAACGCCATTTGCTCATGGTCGCCGGAGATACGCCGACCATGCCCGCAAGCTGCAGCTGGCTCAGGCGACGGGCGGCCAACACCTGGGTCAGGCGCTCGCCCTGAAAACCTTGGACGCCACCGCGGCTCATGACGACTCGCCGCCGCGACCTTGCAGACGCCCCTGCCTGAGCTTCGGTTTGGCGAGGTCGACCTGTTCGCCCACTTGCGGTTCGTAGCGCTCCAGGAACGTCGAGATCGATTCGCGGAACAGCCAGCCGCGCATGTCGCGATCAGGCACAGCTACGCTGATCGACACCGGCGCTTCGGGTTGCACGCGGGGCGAGCCGGAGAAGCACGCGACGAAGAAGGCGACCGCGACCGGAGGTTCTCGGTATTGATCGAACAGCACGTTCTGCACCAGCGGCTCGAGGGCCTGGTTGGCCAGCGCCAAGTGGCGGCGCGTATGGCTGCGACGGCCATTGAGCCAACAACCGCTGGTGATGTTGAAGCGACCCAGCGTGAAGATGCCGGCGCGACCGAGCACCAGGTCATTGCCGCGCAGCTCCGTGGGCTGGGCGTGTGCTGCCGCGAGCGCGCGGTGGAAGCCCTCGTTCATGTCGAAGTGCCGCAGCTGGCCCAACACGTTGGGTAGATGACCGTTTTCCCGGCCGTGGGCGGCGCCGTAGGCGCGGTACGCCCCTTGGCGCAGAGCATCTTCCACGCCCATGACCAATTCGCGCGGCAGGTCCCGAACAAGCAGGGAAGGGATCGAGGCGGTCGACGGCTGGAACATGGCAACTCCGGGGTTCGATTTCGCTTACCGGGATATTGGCACCGTTTTGTTTCGTTTAAAAGGGGTGGGCGAAGATTTCTCAACGTCCCGGATCCTCCTTCTCCCTTGCCCCAGTGGCTCAATGGGCCAGGGCCGGACAAATCCTATCTGCAGGGCCACGGTCGCCCAGCGGTGCCGGGTCCGGCAGTGCGCGAGGATGACTTCGCCCCGGAAGGCAGGCGTTGCGAACTTGGCCGCTTGCCCCACAAGCTCGGCACCCCAGCAAGACGTCTCTCCCGACGGCCCGCTCCCAGCCGACGAAGCGCGCGGCGATCGGGTGCACGAGGGACAAGACGTCAGCGGCGCGTCCCTCGGCGACCAGTTGCGCCGGAGAACCAGTCAGGCCGCCCCGCGAGGGTCACCCATTCGACTGCCGTCTCCAGTAGGTGCTGCGCACAGTCTCTCCGGGGCTATTCGCGCGACGTCTCATGCAAATCTCGACTGATGTTCCTCCATCTCTGATCCATAGCGCGCCAGCAGTTCTTGAAGCACATAGGCGGAGCCGACGGCATTCATATATCGGCCCGTATTGGAAAAGCCCCTAAAAAGGTGCATCGGGTCATCGACCAACGTTCCCTTGACGATGGAGCCCGCGAACGCATGCGTTTCCTGAGCAACGAATAGTGCCAATTGCGCCGAGGCGCAGGTCAGCGCGCCCAGCGACAAGAAGTGAACTTCCTCCTTATCCGTCAGTGACGGTGCAAACGCACTCATCAGCGAGGACTGGCGTCCACCGTGTGTGCTCTCGGAGAACATTTTCTTTGCTTCTCGGTGCCTTTCGATGAGCGACTTGGACAGTTCTTCTTTGGTTCCACAGGCCAAAAGATATTGGTGCACTTTTTCGTACACCTTTCCATACCCGATGTGCTTGTTCCAGAACTCGTTCGTGTCATGGGTCGTGGCGAAGGCTTTGCACATTTCTTCGCTGAGCGCCAGGACCATGGCGATTTCAATATCCTCAATGAACGTGCGCGCCAAGACGCGTGCGGTCATATCCTGACCAATGGCTAGCAGGTCACGTATTGAGATGACATCGCGCTTGAGCTTGGAAACGGTAACCGCAAAACTTGCGAGGTTGCTGCTAAGCGGAACCTCGTACAGATAGCGTTCGAACTGCACGAAAAATTGAATGCTTTCGTCCAGCAAGACGAACCAAGGCTGCAGTTGTGCATCAATGCATTGGGCTAAGCGTACGCGTGCGGCCTGGAGGTCCGCCGCTACGTCGATACGCCCGCAATCCGCCGGCGCGACGGCAGCAAGCTGCAATCGGTTCGCCCGTTCGACCAGGTCCCGTACAAACGATGCCTCGATTCTCATCTGGATGGCTCCTATCTAGCGCTCCGGATAGGAACGACCTTCGTGGTCTCGTTGCGCAGTTGATCAAGGTAGTCGGCCCACGCCTGCATCATCTTTTTTCGTTCCGCCAAATGTGCAGTCCGGTTGTACGCGCGCCCAAGCGGATCTCGCACGGCATGCGCCAACTGATGCTCGATAAAGTCTGGCCGAAAGCCGAGCACTTCGTCCAAGACGGTTCGAGCCATGGCCCTGAAGCCGTGTCCCGTGATGGTGTCGCCGTTGAATCCTAGGTAACGCAAGGCGGCATTAATGGTGTTTTCGCTCATGGGCCGCTTTGCACTCCGCACTCCAGGGAAGACAAATTCACTCCGCCTCGTGATCGGGTGCAGATCATCCAGAATTTCTACGGCCTGAGAAGGAAGCGGCACGATGTGTGGCGTACCGGTCTTGCTGGCGGTGAAGCGCCACTCCGCTGCATCTAAGTCAAGGTCAACCCAACGCGCCGTCCGCAATTCTCCTGGCCGCACGAAGAGCATAGGCGCCAGCTTCAATGCCCCCACGGTCACCGCCGAACCTCGGTAGGAGTACATAGCCCGGAGTAGATCGCCGATCTTCGCGGGATCGGTGACACTGGCAAAGTGCTTGGTCTGCGGCTGCTCAAGCGCGCCTGAGAGATCGACTGCCGGATTGTCCTGCGCACGCCCCGTGGCGATTGCGTACCGGAACACACGCCCGGTAAACGAGCGGGCCCGATGAGCTGTCTCGATAACACCGCGCTTTTCCAGTTTCCGTAGCGAAGCCAGTAGCAG
This sequence comes from Lysobacter claricitrinus, assembly GCF_045866565.1. Taxonomy (NCBI): domain Bacteria; kingdom Pseudomonadati; phylum Pseudomonadota; class Gammaproteobacteria; order Lysobacterales; family Lysobacteraceae; genus Lysobacter; species Lysobacter claricitrinus. Next base: position 496,034 of record NZ_BAAFZV010000001.1, read on the forward strand.
CGGAGCAGTCACATCGGTGATCGGCATGCCGCTGATTGCTGCCATGTCCTTCTCAATCAGGCGACGCTCGCGCTTCACCGATCCAGGACTCAGTCCTTCTTTCGCGCGCTTGGCCAAGAGTTCGGCTGCGATGGCGCCGAATGTCGTCTCCGCCTGTTCGATCTTTGCGGCTCGCTCGATCCTGGCGGCGTTCGCGGGATTACCCCCGCCCTTTACCAGACCGCGCAAGCGGTCTCGCTCGGCGCGCGCCTCCGCCAAGCCCATGATCGGGTATTCCGAGATCGTGATGATGCTTGGCTTGCCGGCGTAGCGATATCGATAGCGCCAGACTTTGGAGCCACTAGGGCGCACTTCGATGCACAGGCCATTGGTGTCTGCGATGCGAAATGCGCTCGCGCGCGGCTTGAGTGTGCGCAGCTTGGTATCGGTGAGCATGTGAGTCAGCAATTTGTGAGTCAGCGACCCCTGGCCGACCCTCTGACTCACAGCCTGACTCACTTTTGTTTCGGATTCAACTGGACAACCATGGACATGCGCGCACAAAAAACCCCGCAATTTGCGGGGTTTGTGGTCGATAGCTGGACCAACCTGGCCAACGTTGGACGCTTATGTGGTGGGCCCACCAGGATTCGAACCTGGAACCAAGGGATTATGAGTCCCCTGCTCTAACCGTTGAGCTATAGGCCCGCAAAGGGTTCAGGCCACTTGAGCCCGCATCGATGCAATTTTGGTGCAACTCCGCCGGCGAGTCGACTTTGCAGAGCGTCCATCGCATCGACCAGGTTGGCAGCGTCCGTGTAAGGCTCAGCCATCGCGCGTCTGCCGCGTCCGCCGATGGCTTGAATGGTAGCGGGGTCGGGTCCCGCGCTGCGTTGGTCGCGACGGTGTGCCGCGTCGTGTGCGACGTGATGTTTCCGGGTAGTCCGGCACGCTCAACGCAACGCACGAACTACGAATCGATTTGATAGACCCTGGAGACCCTGGCGAGGCCCTGAAGATCAGCCGAGTTCCGCGGTCGGGGGCGACGCGCGCTCATCTCGGACGTCCTTCGTCATCGCGTGTCGATCATCGAAGGTGGTCTGTTGCAATCGCGACACATGATGATCGGGACGCGGCGAGCCTGCGAAAAGCTTCAACGCCTATCTCGAAGGTATCTGTCGTGATGATGACCTATCCCTGCAGCGTCGCTGCTCAACTTCGCGGGCGCTGATGGAGCACGACGTTCACCGACGCCCAACGGCGTGATTTGGACGCCGCACCGCGATGCGCACATCCAAGGCGGGCAGCTGACGCTCGACGGAGCCAGCGACTGGATCGAACGGCCAGCCTCCGCGTCACGGGACTTTGCTTCCGGCGACTCCACGATCGATGCGATAGTCATCATCACCCGCAACAGCCCACTGAACAACGACGCGGCCCGCGAGGGTTCGATCTTCGCGTGCTACCCGACCGGGGCGGCGACGACAATACGTTGCTTCTGAGGGCCTGAGGTTCAACATCCACCGCCGGAGCGAGCTCGTATTTTCTCGAGACGTGCGGCACGCGCGAGAGCGCCGCGTCATCGAGCGCGGTGCCCGGCGGCAGCGACGTCCACGACGCCGGTTGCAAAAGAACGACAGCACCGTCCGACACTTGGTCACCGGCGCCGAGGTGGCAGAAGCGACGCTGTCGAGCATCGGCGTCGCGGGCATTCACCCACTGCGCATCGGTGCGCTCGGCTACAGGGCTACGAGGACCAGCTCGACACGAAGTTCCGGTCGACGAGGGTCACGAAGGGGTTGGCAGGTGCACCGTGGAATTCACGCCCCGACCGCGCCTTTCCGAACTGCCTGAACGAACGAGCGCTTCTCTGCGGTTGAGCCCGGCTGCACAATGCGGCCATGCCGCGAGCAAACAACTTCGATGCCCTGCGCCTGTTCGCCGCTTTCATGGTCCTCTGGTCGCATCAGTTCGCGCTCTCCGGTCGCCCCGAGCCGCTCTTCCTGGGTCCGCACGGGTACGGGAATCTCGGCGTCCTCATCTTCTTTTCGATCAGCGGATACCTAGTCCGCGCCTCGTGGAAGAGCGACCCCAGTCTGTGGCGCTTCGCCCTGAAGCGCTTTCTTCGCATCGCGCCCGCGCTGACGGTGTGTGCGCTGATCACGCCTCGCGTGGTCGAAGCGCTCGGCCTATGGCCGTTCCCGCACAACCCGCTGCACGCCTTGAATGGCTCGCTCTGGACCATCGAGTTCGAGGTGCAGTGCTACCTGATGCTCGCGGCGCTGGCGCTCCTCCTGCCGCGCGTCGGCCTTATCTTCGCTCTCGGCATGCTGGTGTGGTGGTGGAACGTCCGCGACGTACATCCGCATACCGTCGCCCACTTCGGGCTACTGTTCGCTGTCGGCATTTTGATGCAGGAATACCCGGTGCTGCGCACCGGCAAGGCCGTTGCCGGCTTGGTCGCTGCAGGTCTTTTGCTCCTACCGACTGGCCATTACCAAGTCGTTCTTGCGCTGATCGTCGCGCCACTGTCAATCTGGATCGGCAGCGCGTCGTGGCCCGTGCTGCGGCGGGCCGGGCGGTGGGGCGATATCTCCTACGGAATCTACATCTACGCGTGGCCGGTGGAGCAGATCGGCGTTGCTCTGCTCGGACAGCGAACGTCGTATCTCGAGCTGCTCGCAATGACGGTAACGGCGACCGTCGCGCTGGCCGTTCTGTCGTGGCGGCTCATCGAGAAGCCCTCGCTGTCGCTCAAACCGCGCGCGATGCGCCCCATGTCGACTGTCGTCGACCGGCCGGTAGAGGCGCGGGCGCCGTAGCGCGCCGGACTCGGCCGATGAGACACCCCCGGGCCGCGATGGCGGAATGAACACCGGTGAAGCGTTTCACTGCAGTCGAACCTGCGCTACAACTTCTGCACCCTGGCGTGGCCCGAGCAGCGGGACGCTCTGTGGTCCGTGGAACTCCACACGTGGCGCGGGCCGATACTGCACCGGGTCGCCTCGCGCGCGACCGGCAAGGCACTGAAAAAAGGCTGGAACTTCCTGCTCGACGCGACTCTGCGAAACGCCGCGCCGACGGGTTATGAGTCCCCTGCTCTAACCGTTGAGCTATAGGCCCGCAACGTCGCGATTGTAGCGGCTGCACAAACGACGAGCCCGCCATGACGGCGGGCTCGTGCGTTGCGCGATGGACTGCGCGATCAATCGATGTCGAGGAACGAACGCAGTTGTTCCGACCGGCTCGGATGACGCAGCTTGCGCAGCGCCTTCGCCTCGATCTGGCGGATGCGCTCGCGCGTCACGTCGAACTGCTTGCCGACTTCTTCCAGCGTGTGATCGGTGTTCATGTCGATACCGAAGCGCATGCGCAGCACCTTGGCCTCGCGAGGCGTCAGGCTGGCAAGCACGTCGCGCACCGTTTCCGACAGGTTGATGTCGGTGGTGGCGTCGATCGGGGACATCACGTTGGTGTCCTCGATGAAGTCGCCGAGATGCGAATCCTCGTCGTCGCCGATCGGCGTCTCCATCGAGATCGGTTCCTTCGCGATCTTCATGACCTTCCGGATCTTGTCCTCCGGCATGTCCATTTCCTTGGCCAGCTCTTCCGGCGTCGGCTCGCGGCCGTACTGCTGGAGCATCTGGCGGGAAATGCGATTGAGCTTGTTGATCGTCTCGATCATGTGCACCGGGATACGGATGGTGCGCGCCTGGTCGGCGATCGAACGCGTGATCGCCTGGCGGATCCACCACGTGGCGTACGTCGAGAACTTGTAACCACGGCGGTATTCGAACTTGTCGACCGCCTTCATCAGGCCGATGTTGCCTTCCTGGATGAGGTCGAGGAACTGCAGGCCGCGGTTCGTGTACTTCTTGGCGATCGAGATCACGAGGCGCAGGTTGGCCTCGACCATCTCCTTCTTCGCCTTGCGCGCCTTCGCTTCGCCGTAGGCCATCGCGCGGCTGATTTCCTTCAGCTCGGCCAGCGTGACCTTCATGCGCTGTTCTTCGTCGATCGTCGCCTGCTGTTCGAAGACGATGCGATCCTTGACGTCGCGCAGCGCCGACGCCCACTTCTGCTTGCGCTTGAGCAGCTCGTCGACCCACTCGAGGTTGGTCTGGTTGCCGTCCCACGCGCGGATGAAGTCCTTGCGCGGCATCTTCGCGATGCGCACGGACAGGTCGAGGATGCGGCGCTCGTGTTCCTTCACCTTGGCCACGGACTCGCGCAGGTTGCGCACCAGCGCGTCGGTCAGGTTCAGCGGAAGCTTGAGCGTGACGAAGATCTCCGCCATCTCCTCGCGGATCTTCTTGGTCGACTTGTGGTCGGCGCCGTTCTTGGCGTGCGACTTCTCGAACTTGCCGTAGAGATCGGCGAGCGCGCCGAGGCGGTTGCCGACTTCGATCGGATCGGGGCCGGTCGGGCCGGCTTCTTCCGCGGCGTCGTCACCCTCGACGTCGTCTTCCTCGACTTCCGCGTCGACATCGGCGACTTCCGGCACCGGCGCGGGCTCCGGCACGTCGTCAATCTGGTCGAGGAACCCGACCACGACTTCGGCGAGGCGCTTCTTGCCGCCCTTGTGCAGCTCGTAGTCGCCGAGGATCCAGGCGATGGTGCCCGGGAACGACGCAAGCGAGGCCTGGACCTGCGAAAGGCCCTCCTCGATGCGCTTGGCGATGGCGATTTCGCCTTCGCGGGTCAGCAGTTCGACCGTACCCATCTCGCGCATGTACATGCGCACCGGGTCGGTGGTGCGGCCACCTTCGGAGTCGAGCGACACCAGCGCCGCCGCGGCTTCTTCCGCGGCGGTGTCGTCCACCTCGCGGTTGCCGCTGGCTTCGCCGGCGAGCAGGAGCGTCTCGGCATCCGGTGCAGTTTCGTGCACCTGGATACCCATGCCGTTGATCATGCCGATGATGTCTTCGATCTGTTCGGGATCGACGACGTCGTCGGGCAGATGGTCATTCACCTCGGCATAGGTGAGGTAGCCCTGCTCCAGACCCTTGCTGATCAGTTGCTTGATGTCCGACTGCGGGGTCTGACGTTCGTTGGCCATGGGCTGCGCCACCTGGAGTAAAGGGGTCAAGGGAACCGCTTATTATACCAGCGCCCGTCCCTAGGGCCGCTCCGCCGCGGGCGCGGATCCTGATCGGGTCAGGCCCGCAGCAGGAAGGTGACCGGGCCGTCGTTGACCAGGCTCACCACCATATGGGCCCCGAATCGCCCGGTTTCCACCGTCGGATGGGCCGATCGGCAGGTCTGGACGAGCCGGTTGAAGAGGGGTTCAGCGATTTCAGGCGGGGCCGCGGTCTGGAACCCGGGCCGCATGCCCGAGGCCGTATCGGCCGCCAGGGTGAACTGGCTGACCAGCAGCAGCGCGCCACCTGATTGGGCTAGCCCGAGGTTCATCCGGCCGGCTTCGTCGGCGAATACCCGGTAGCCAAGCAGGCGCTCCGCCATCCGCGCGACCTGCGCCTCGCCGTCGCCAGGCTCGACCCCGACCAGCGCCAGCAAGCCCGGGCCGATCGCCCCGACCACCTCGCCGTCCACCGACACCTCCGCGCGGGTCACGCGCTGGATCAGGGCGAGCATGGGCGGAAGCGGCTGGTCATGCCGCGAGGCTAGCAGACGCTTGCACGGCGCCGGTGGCCGCGAAACAGCGCCCTGCGCGACACCTGCTCCCGTCGTCGAAAACACCGGGCCCGTAAACTGGCCGGATGCCACGCGTGCTTGCCGCCCTTCTCTACGCCCTCGCGTCGCTCGTCGCGCACCTGCCCTGGCGCTGGCTGGCACGGTTCGGCGACGCGATCGCCGCGCGTGCGGTGCGCCGGGCCAGTCGCGAATCGCGCATCACCCTGCGCAACATCGAGCTGATCGCACCCGAGCTGCCGCCGACCAAGCGCGAATCGCTGCGTCGCGACATCGTCGGCGTCACCGCGCGGCAGGCGCTGGAAACCCTGCGCTTCTGGACGCGACCGCACGCGCGCAACCTCGCCGACATCGCCGAACTGCACGGCGCCGAACACCTCGACGCTGCGATCGACGCCGGCCGCGGCGTGATCGTGCTGGCGCCGCACTACGGCAACTGGGAGTTGCTCAACCAGTGGCTGGCGTCGCGCACGCCGCTCGCGATCCTGTACGCACCGCCCGAGTCGGCGATCGGCGACGCCTTCCTGCAGCGCGTGCGCGCTGCGCATGGCGATGCATCGCGCGTCACGCAGATCCGCGCCGAGGCCGCGGGCGCGCGCCAGCTCTTCAAGTGGCTGCAGGGCGGCGGCGTGGTCGGCATCCTTCCGGACCAGCAACCCAAGCAGGGCGATGGCGAGTTCGCGCCGTTCTTCGGTCGCCCCGCGCTGACGATGAGCCTGGCCGGGCGTTTGGCCGCGCGTACGGGTGCGACTGTGCTGATCGCCTGGTGCGAACGCATCGGTGACGACGCGCGCGGCCCGCGCTTCGCGCTGCATGTGGAACCGGTGGACGCCGCGATCGCCGATCGCGATGTCTCCGTGTCGGTCGCTGCACTCAATCGCGCGGTCGAGCAGGTCGCGCGGCGTGACCTGTCGCAATACCAGTGGACGTACAAGCGCTTTTCGATCCAGCCGGACGGCACCAACCCGTACTGGCCGGATTGCTACTGACGCGCGCGTCTCCGCGATCAGCGGCCGACGCCTGCTTCCATCGCCACCTCAAGCAGCATCGCCTCGTAATCGGCCGCCATGCGCTCGCGGCTGTAACGCGTCAGCGCCGCCGCACGCGCCGCCGCAGCCAGATGCGCGGCCTCCGCGTCGTCGCGAAGCAGGTGCTCGAGCACGTCGGCCAGTGCGACCGGATCGCTCTCCGGAACGAGGCGCCCATCGACGCCATCGCGCAGTGTTTCGCGCACGCCCGGCACCGCGCTGCCGACCACCGCGCACCCCGCGGCCATGCCTTCGATCAGCGCGAGCGGCATGCCTTCGTAATGCGTGGACAGCACGCACAGGCGATGGCGCATCAGCAGCGACGGCACGTCGCGATGCAGGCCGAGGAATTGCACCTGTTCGCCGAGGCCGAGTTCGCGCACAAGGCGCTCCACCGGCTCGCGATGCGCGCGCTTGCCCGCGCCCGCGAACAGCACCGGCGGCGCGAGGCCACGATCGCGCAGAACGGCCATCGCGCGCACCAGAGTCGCGTGATCCTTCTGCTTGGAGAAGCGCGCGACCATCACGATGCCGGGGATGCGCCCCTGCACCGGCGTCTCGATGCGCAGGAACGGCGTGACGCGGATGCCGTTCGGGATCGCGATGGTGCGATCGGCCGGCATGCCCATGTCGAGCAGCACCTGCCGCACGCCCTCCGAACATCCGACGATGCGTGCGCTGCGTCGCGCCAGCCAGCGCGTCTGCGCGCGCCGCCACGGCGTGTAACGCTCGCGCGTGTTGTGTTCGACGTGCACAAGCGCCGGCACCTTCGCGAGCAGTCCCGCGTAACGGCCCCAGATGTGCTCGGAAAAACCGTGCGCGACGAGCACGTCGGGCTTCCAGCGCCGGCACAGCCGCAGCAGCGAGAGGATGGTCGCGAGGTGCGTGGCACCGGTGACCGTCTCGACCGGCACACCCGCTTCGCGCAACTCGTCGATGCGCGCGGGATCACCGCGCCGCTTGCGTCGCAGCACCAGCAACGGCTCGATCGCCTCGCCCGCGCGATGCGCGTTCACGAGCGCGATCGCCACCTGCGTCGCCCCGCCGGAGAAGCCGCCGGTGACGAAGTGGATCACGCGCAGGGGACGATCGATGGCCATCGGAACTCCTCGGTCGTCGACAGCGTAAGGCCCGACGCGTCGCGCGCCTATACTCGCGACGCATCCGCAGGCGAGCGCCCATGCCCGAACCCTTGCCGCTGTCCGGCGTCGTCATCACCCTCAACGAGGCGGACCGCATCGAGCGCTGCGTCGCGTCGATGCGCGAAGTCTGCGACGAGATCATCGTGCTGGACTCCGGCTCGACCGACGGCACGATCGAGATCGCGCGTGGTCTCGGCGCGCGCGTCGAGCATCGCGACTGGGACGGTTTCGCGCGGCAGAAGAACGCTGCGATCGAACGCGCCCGGCACGAGTGGGTGCTGCTGCTCGACGCGGACGAATGGCTGGAAGCGCCCGCGCTCGCCGAACTCCGCGCCCTGTTCGAACGCGATCTCGACAGCGCCGATTGCTGGCTGCTGCAGCGGCGCACGCATTTCCTCGGCCACACCATGCGCGCCGGAAGCTTCGCGCACGAACCGGTACACCGCCTGTTCCGCCGCGCGCTTCGACACGGCGACGTGCCCGTGCACGAGTACCTGGACGTCAAAGGCTGGCGTGTCCGCGCGTCCGGCGTCGTGCTCGAACACGACACGGCGCGTAGCGAGGATGAGTACTGGCAGAAGCTGCAGCGCTACGCGCGCCTGTGGGCGCAGGAACGCAGTGCGCGCGGACGGCGCGTCGGACCGTTTCGCGGCGTCGCGGCCGCGGCGACCTATCTCGTCAAGAATCTTCTGCTGCGCGGCGGCGTCATCGACGGCCGCGTCGGCCTGCGCTTCCACGCGCTGCATGCGCGCTACGTCTGGCTCAAGTATCGGCTCCTGGCCGACGCCCGATAGCGCAAGGCCGCGACGCTAGCGGTCGAACCACGGCTCCAGGTCGCGCGCGAGGCGCCGCGCTCGCAGGTGCCAGCCGCGGCGGCGACAGCCGTCGAGCACGTCGACCGCGCGATCCGGAAACTGGTGCCGGAAACTCCTGCGCACGGCGTCGCGCAGGCTGGCGTCGACCTCGCCGACCTCGAGCCGTCGCGCCAGCCACGCAAATCCCCGAGCACGGTAATAGGCGGATGCGAAGCGCAGCGACGCGTCTTCGGTCCCCGCAGTTCGTTCCAGCACCGCTTCGAGCGAACGAAGGCGATCGTGCAGCGTTCGCGCGTCCAGCGCCTGCACCAGGCTTCCTTCGCGCTGGCGGTAACGTATCCACCCGGCAGCGACGTACGAAACCTTCGTCGCCACGATGGCCAGATCGAGACTCGCGGCGACATCTTCGAACACGTGGCCTTCGTCGAAGCGCACGCGGGACCAGCATTCGCGTCGCGCGATCTTCGACCATGCGTGGAGCTGTCCGGCCAGCAGCAGGCCGACGAGTCGTCGCTCGGGTGAGGCGAGGTCGTGCCGCGGGCCTTCGAAAGTAACGCGCCGTCGCCAATCGCCCGGATGCAGGCCACTGCCGGTATGCAGCGTGCGGTAGTCGCACAGCACGAGGTCGGGGGCGTGCCGATCCACGTGGGACCGCAGGGCGCGCATGGCGCCGCGCGCCAGCTGGTCATCGGCGTCGACGAACCAGCAATACTCGCCGCGCGCGTTCTCGATCAGGTGGTTTCGACACCAGGCAACACCTTGTGCCTGGGTGTTGCCCAATACGCGAACACGCGGATCCCGCGCGGCATGTGCGGACGCGATCGCGAACGTCGTATCGGTGGATGCGTCGTCGAGCACGAGGAGCTCCACGTGCGCGTCCGCCTGCCCGAGGATCGAACCGAGCGCATCCGCCAACCAGGGCGCAACGTTGCGCGCCGGCACGAGCACGCTCAGCCAGGGCGGCGGCGAATCCGTCACCTAGCGCAGTCCACCGCGCGCGACGGCACCAGCCACCATTCGCGACGATTGCTGTGGCCGACGAATATGGCGCGGCTGCGGCCGATGCACGGCACGAGCGCGTCGTCCTCGAGCAGGATCCAGCGACGCGCGACGTCGCCACGCTGCCATGCGAGTGCATCGCGCAGCTGCAGCGCAGGATCACGCGTGAAGCCGAACGTGCGCGCAGGGCGGTCGGCCATCAGCAGGTTCTGTTCCTTCCATGCCACCAGCGCGAGCTGGTCGTCGGGTCGCAGTATTTCGGACGTGCGACGCATGAGGCCGCGCGCGGAACTGGCGTCGTTCAGTAGCGGCTGCGCGGCGAGGCCGACGACGAGCCACAGCCCGGTCAGCGTGCCGAGCAGTGCACCGACGCCACGACGCAGTCCGAACATCAACAACATCGCAGCGCCCCAGGCAGCGATGGCGAGCATCACCCAGCCGAGTGCGTCGGCGCCGCCGACCAGACCGCGCGCTTCATCGAGGCGTTGCTCGAAACCCGGATGGCCGAACACCACCATCGCGCCGGCGATGCCGATCGCCAGAGTCACCGCCGCGGCGAGCGCGAACGCGAAGCGACGCGCGCCCGGCCGTTCGATCGCCGCGGGCAACCACGCGCCGAGCGCGAGGCAAAACATCGGCAGTGCGGGAAGAATGTAGACCTCGCGCTTGCCGGCGCTGAGGCTGAAGAACAGCACCACGAGCGCGACCCATGACAGAAGCAGCGCGAGTCGACCGTCGCGCGCGCGCAGCGCATCGCGCCAGCCGCGCCACACCCACGGCAGCGCGAACATCGCCGGCAACCACTGCGTCACCATGACGACCGGGAAGTACCAGACCGGTTGCTGGTGATGCCACGGGTCGGCGTAACGCTTGGCGGTCTGCCGCAGCAGGATGTTGTCGGCGTAGTCGTGCAGTGCGGGGTCGTGGCTGTGCGCGACCGCCCACAACATCGGCGCGAGCCACAGCGCGACCGGCAGCAGCAACGCGACGATCCCCAGCCACGTCGAGGCACGCCGCCAGCCCATCGCACCGACGTGCGTCCAGCGCTTCGCGTGCAACACCGCCGCCGGGATCAGCACGAGCAGTGCGATCACGCCGACGCCCTTGGTGATGACGCCGAGCCCGGCCGCGAACCAGCCCAGCCACCACATGCGCAGGTCGGGCCCGCGCAGCAGATGACGCAGCAATCCGTACATCGAAAGCGTCACCCAGAACACCAGCAACGGATCGATCTGTGCGCGACGCGCCTGGAAGGTGAACGCGAAGGTGAAGAGCAGCGCCCATGCCGCGTACGCACCGGCGCGACGGTCGTACAGCCGTGCGCAGAGATCGCGCAGCAGCGCAAGCGTCCCAAGCGACGCGAGCAGCGACGGCAGCAGGAACGCGACACGCAGGTTGCCGATCAGCGTGAGTGCGATCGCCTGCAGCCACATGAAGAGCGGTGGCTTGTCGGCGTAAAGCTCGTTGCCGCGCATCGGGAACAGCCATTGGTGGCTGTCGACCATCTGCTTCGCGACCAGCGCGAAGCGCGGCTCGTCCGCGGGCCACGGGTCGCGCAGACCGAGGCCCGCGCCGAGCACGAGCACGGCGACGAGCCAGAACAGCCAGCGTTCGCGGGATTCGGCGGTCTTGAGCATCGGGCGGATGATACGGGCAGCGCCGCGACGGGCCTCGGTCAGGCCGCGTTCTTGACCAACCGCGCGTAGAAGAAGCCGTCGCGACCGCGCTCGCCGGGCAGCACCTGCCGGCCGGCACCGCTTTCGCGACCGAAGCGATCGTCCAGCGGCGTGGCCGTCGCAGTCGGCGTGCGCGAGAGGAATGCGTCGACCTGACGTTCGTTCTCGTCGCGCAGGATCGAGCAGGTCGCGTACAGCAGCACGCCGCCGGGTGCGACCGCCGCCCACAACGCACCGAGCAGGCGCGCCTGCAGCGCGACGAGCGCGTCGAGGTCGCTTTCGCGCCGATGCAGCACGACGTCGGGCTGTCGACGCACGATGCCGGTCGCCGAACACGGCGCATCCAGCAGCACGGCGTCGAACGGCGTGCCGTCCCACCATGCGGCGAGGTCGGCCGCATCGGCGGCGAGCAGCCGGGCACGGCCATCGAAGCCGAGGCGGTGCATCGCGCCTTCGACCTGCTTGAGGCGCGCGGCGTCGACATCGATCGCTGTCACTGACAACGACGGATCGCGCTCGAGCAGATGCGTCGTCTTGCCGCCCGGCGCCGCGCATGCGTCGAGCACGCGTGCGCCGGCTGGCAGTGACAGCGCGTCGACCACCGCCTGCGCGGACGCGTCCTGCACGGTGACGACGCCATCGTTGAAACCCGGCAGCGTGGCGACCGCCACGGCATGCGCGAGATGCAGCGCGTCGGGCAGCGTGTCGTCGACCACTGCATCGATGCCGGCATCGATCAGCTGCGCGGCATACGCGTCGCGCGCGATGCGTTGACGATTGACGCGCAGCCACATCGGCGGTGCGTGCGCGCTCGCATCGAAGATCGCGTCGACGTCCTGCGGCCAGTCCGACTCGATGCGAGCTCTCAGCCAGTCGGGCCAGTGCGCGCGCGCGTCGCCCTTCGGAATGCCGTCGCGTTGCGCGCGCCGCAGCAACGCGTTCGCGAGCCCGGCGCGATGCGCCTGCCCGCTCGCGCGCACCGCCTCGACGGTCGCGGCAACGGCTGCATGCGCCGGCAGTCCGAGCGGATCCAGCTGCGCAAGGCCGGCCATGAGCAACGCGCGCACCGCACTGTCGCGGCGCGGCAACGGCTTGGGCATCCATGCATCGAGCGCGGCGCCATAGCGTGCCGGTGCGCGCAGCACCGCGAACACGATCGCCTCGGCCAATGCGCGATCACGCGCGTCCGGCAACGTCGACAGCGCGGGCCCGAGTTCGGCGCGCAATGAATGGTGCCGATGCAGCACCGCATCGAGCACGCGCGCTGCGGCGAGCCGGGTGGCGACGCCCGGAGCGTTCAGCGATGCGTTGTTGCGCGCGGCCATGGCGGCGTCAGGCGACGCGAAGGTCCTGGCGTGCGTTGAGGAAGTCCGCGGCGGTGATCGCACGCCCGCCTTCGCGTTGCAGAACGCGCACGCGCAGCACGCCGTCGCCGGTGGCGATGTCGAGGCCGTCACGACCGGCGCGCAACAGCGCGCCCGGCGCGGCGGACGTCGATTCGTCGAGCGCAATTGCACCGTGCAGGCGCACGCGCTCGCCTGCGATCGTCGCTTCCGCCATCGGCCAAGGATTGAACGCGCGCACCTTGTTGGCGAGCGCGCGCGCCGGTTGCGACCAGTCGAGCTTCGCCTCGGCCTTGTCGAGCTTGTGCGCGTAGGTGACGCCGTCGTCGGGCTGTACCTGCGGCACCGGGCGCATACCCGCACGCAGCAGGCCGAGACCGTCGCGCAGCACCTGCGCGCCGAGTTCGGCGAGGCGGTCGTGCAGCTGGCCGCCGGTTTCGTCGGCCGCGATCGGAATGGACTGCGAAAGCAGCACCGGGCCGGTGTCGAGGCCCTTTTCCATCTGCATCAGGCAGATGCCGGTCTCGCTGTCACCGGCTTCGATCGCACGCTGGATCGGCGCGGCGCCGCGCCAGCGCGGCAGCAGCGATGCATGCACGTTCCAGCATCCGAACTGCGGGATGTCGAGCACCGACTGCGGCAGGATCAGCCCATAGGCGACCACGATCATCACGTCCGGCTGCAGAGCGCGCAGCGCGTCCTTCGACACCTGGGCCTTGAAGTTCTCGGGCTGCAGCACGGGGATGCCGCGCAGCAGCGCTTCCTTCTTCACCGGCGACGGTGCGAGGCCGCGCCCGCGACCGGCCGGGCGATCCGGCTGCGTGTAGGCCGCAACCACTTCACCCCGCTGCGCAGCCGCACGCAGGCAGGGAACGGCGAACTCGGGCGTGCCGGCGAAGACGATTCTCATGGGGTGGACGTCAGCGAAGGGCGGCGGAGGATAGCGGTTCGCGCGCGAGCACCGCGCGTGGAAACGTCACCTCGGCGCACGCGCAGGCGACGCGGTCGCCGAACGGCTCAGGCGCGACGACGCTTCGCGAGCTTCTTGCGCACCATCTCGCGCTTGAGCGGCGACAGGTAGTCGACGAACAGCTTGCCGGCGAGGTGGTCCATCTCGTGCTGCACGCAGACCGCGAGCAGGCCGTCCGCGTCCAGCTCGAACGGCTGGCCGTCGCGGCCGATCGCCCGCACCTTGATGCGGTTGGCGCGGGTGACGTCGGCGAAGATGTCCGGCACCGACAGGCAACCTTCCTGATAGACCTGCTCGCCGTCGCTCTCGAGGATCTCGGGGTTCACGAACACCATCGGCGCCGAGCGGTCGTCGGACACGTCGATGACCATGAAGCGCTGGTGCACGTCGACCTGGCTGGCGGCCAGGCCGATGCCCGGCGCCTCGTACATCGTCTCGAACATGTCGTCGAGTCGCTTCTGGAAGGCAGGCGTCGTGACCTCCGCGGCGTCGACGGCACGGGCGACCGTGCGCAGGCGGGGATCGGGGAATTCGAGGATGTCGAGAATGGCCATGGCGGGATCCGGGGCGTCGCCGGCGGTTCGGGCGACGCGGGCGTGCTCGTCGAGCGCGCGAGAAATGGAGGTCACCGTCACAACCGCAGGACGGGACGCCATTCTACCGCCCCGGCGGCATTGCAACGGTCGCGGCGGCGTGGGCTATAGTGCCAGCGCCCTTCAAGGAAGGGGCTCGCCTGCTGGGGAATCAGGTTCATGGCCATGATGAAGACATTCCGCGCGGTCGCTGCCGCTGCGTTGCTGACCGTCGCCGTGTCCGCCGTTTCGGCGGACCATCCCGACACCTACACCGTCAAGCGCGGTGACACCCTGTGGGACATCGCCGGGCATTTCCTCAAGCGGCCCTGGCTGTGGCCGGAGATCTGGCAGGCGAACCCGCAGATCCGCAACCCGCACCTGATCTATCCGGGTGACGTGATCTCGCTCGCCTACCTCGACCGCGTCGCGGTCGCGCCCGGCCCGCGTGCCGACGCCCCGGTCACCGGCGTGCCGCTGGCCGAGGTCGAGCCGTTCCTGAAGAACCTGCGCGTGGTCGACAGCGTCGAGGGCATGCCCTACGTGGTCGGCATCGAGGAAGACCACCTGCGCGCCGTCGGCAAGCAGGTCGTCTACATCAAGGGTGTCGATGCGCAGCCGGGGCAGCGCTGGGCCGTGGTGCGCCCCACCGTGCGCTACACGCACCTCGACCGCACCGTCTGCTGCGACCTGATGCACAAGGACGATCTCGATTTCCGCGGCGACCACGTCACCGATTACGAGAACCTCTGGACTGCGACCGTGCTGCCCGACAACGGCCACGAGGAGCTGGGTTACGAGCTGATGCAGCTGGCGACCGGCACGGTCAGCCGCGCCGCGACCGGCGGCGTCGATGCCGCCACGCTGGTGCTCGACGGCGTGGGCCGCGAGATCCGCGTCGGCGATCGCCTGATCCCGGTGCAGGCGCAGGAATACGACCTGCAGTTCTTCCCGCACGCGCCCAAGACGCAGTTCGAATACGGTCGCGCGCAGGTGCTGGCCGTGGCGGACGAGCTGAGCCACGGCGGCGCGCACGACGTGGTCGCGCTGTCGGTCGGTGCCCGCGACGGCGTCGACAACGGCACGGTGTTCTCGACCTGGCGCGTCGGCAGCCTCACGCCGGACCGCGTGCGCATGGGTGACGAGCGTGGCGAAGAGACCATCGCGCGCACCGACCACGTCCGCCTGCCGGACGAGTTCGCCAGCCACGTCATGGTGTTCCGCACCTTCGACAAGGTCAGCTACGCGCTGGTGATGGATGGCATCCGCCCGACCACGATCGGCCAGGAACTGAAGCATCCGGACGCCACGCAGTAACGTTCGGAGAAATCCGACGGCTGCACGCGACGGCGCCTGAGGGCGCCGTCGTCGTTTCCGGGCGACGCTGGCGGCATGCACGACGACGCGCTCGCCCTTGCCACCCTCGTCGCCGCGGGCGGCCCGCTCGCGCCGCGGCGTGCGTTGCTCGAAGCCGCGGGCGACGCGACCACGGCGCTCGCCGAGCCGTCGCGCTGGACGGCGCACGCCCTGTCCGCAACGCAGGTGAATGCGCTGCGCGGTCCCGCCCCCGCGATGCTGGACAGCGTCCGCGACTGGCTCGCATGCCCCGATCACCGCATCGTCGGGTGGACGGATCCCGACTACCCGCCCGCGCTGCGCACCGCCGCCAGTCCGCCGCTCGCGCTGTTCGTCGCCGGCGATCCCGCGCTGCTGTGGCGGCCGGCGGTCGCGGTGGTCGGCAGCCGCGGGCCCACGCCGGGCGGACGCGAACACGCCGCCGATTTCGCCAGGTCGTTCGCACGCGCCGGCTTCGTTGTCGGCAGCGGGCTCGCCGCCGGCATCGATGCGGCTGCGCATGCGGCCGCGCTCGATGTCGGTGGCGCGACGGTCGCCGTGCTCGGCACGGGGCCGGACGTCGTCTATCCGCGCGGTAATGCGGCGCTCCATCGTCGGATCGAGGGCGCCGGCGCGCTGGTCAGCGAACACCTGCCGGGCACCGGACCGCGGCGCGAGCACTTCCCGAGCCGCAATCGCCTGCTCGCCGCGTTTTGCCTAGGGACGGTCGTCGTCGAGGCGGCCGAACGCTCGGGCGCGATGATCACCGCGCGACTCGCGGCCGACGCCGGCCGCGACGTCTTCGCGATCCCGGGATCGATCCGCAACCCGCTCGCGCGCGGCTGCCATCACCTGATCCGCGACGGCGCCACATTGGTGCAATCGCCCGACGACGTGATCGAGGCGCTCGGCGAGGCCGCCGCGCTGCAGGCGGCGACGCACCGCCTGGCACTGGCCGTCGACGCGCCCGCCGAGCCTGAACCATCACCCCGCGACGGATGGGGCAACGGCAACTCCGACCACGACCGCTTGTGGAAAGTCCTCGGTTTCGACCCCACGGATATGGACCGGCTCATCGAGCGCACCGGATTGACGCCCTCCCGGCTGTCCTCCATGCTGCTTGTCATGGAGCTGGAGGGTCGCGTGGCCCAGCAGCATGGACGGTTCTTCCGGGTGGCCTAGCCGCACGATCGAATCGGCCCTGCGGGTCCCGCGCAAGGGGTTCCGGACCCACCGCGTCGCCCAGGCGGCGCAGGCCGAGGGACATGAAAGAAAACATCCTCGACGTACTGCTCTATCTCTTCGAACACGTACTCGATGCCGACACTGCGCTTCCGGACGATCCGGATGCGCGGCAGAGCGGCGCGTTGCTCGGCGAGCTGACCGAAGCCGGCTTTTCCCCGGCCGAAATCAACAAGGCCTTCGACTGGCTGGACGAGCTCGCGCGTGCGCGCCCGGTCGCGCAGCCGGCGCGTGCCGGCGGGCCGGTGCGCGTGTACGCCGGGCCGGAGCTCGAGAAGCTCGATGCGGAGTCGCGCGGCTTCCTGATGTTCCTCGAGCAGCACGGCGTGATCGACGCCGGCCAGCGCGAGCTGGTGCTCGATCGCGCGCTCGCACTGGAGCAGGACGCGCTCGACCTCGACGACCTGAAATGGGTCGTGCTGATGGTGCTGTTCAACCAGCCCGGCAGCGAGGCGGCGTATGCCTGGATGCAGACCCAGATGTTCGACGACGAGCCCGAACCGGTACATTAGCGACGGGCCCTGGGGAGGGCCGTCACTCATCGGGGGGACACCTTGGATTGGTTCTATCACGACCCTGGACAGGGTCGCGTCGGGCCGCTTTCGGCCGAAGAACTGCGCAACCGCTATCGCGATCGACGCATCCAGCTGGACACGCTGGTCTGGCGCGAAGGTCTGCGTGAATGGCAACCGCTGGACCGGCTCGCCGAGGAGCTGGACCTGCTGTCGGTCAAGCCCGCCGCCAACGCGCCGCCGCCGCTGCCGCCCGGTCCCGCGGCTGGCACAGGCGCAAGCGCATATTCGAGCTCATCGGCCGCCCACGGCTCCGCGCGACCCGCACATGCAGGCGCCCCCGCCTATCGGGCTGCGCCACCGCAGAAAAAGGGAATGTCGGGCTGCCTCATTGCGCTGATCGTCGTTGGCGTGCTGGCTGTCCCGATGCTCGGCATCATCGCCGCCATCGCGATCCCGCAGTACAACAACTACGTGGTCCGCGCGAAGGTCGCGGCGCAAGTGGATGCACGCGCAACGGAGATCGAGGCACGCGTTGCGGAAGCGCATCAACGACTCGGCCGTTGCCCGAACGACGCGCAGGAAGCCCGGGTCGAACAGATAGCCAACGTGCACTTCGGACACATGCCGGACGGCCGCTGCGGATTCGTGATCGCCTTCCGTGACCCCAAGCCGCAGCTGGACGGCAAGACCATCGTGTTCGCCGAGCCCGTTCCGCCGGCGACGCAGTGGGACTGCAGCGGCGGGGACCTGCCCGCACGCTACCGGCGCGCAGCCTGCAGGCCCGCGACGGACCCCGCGCCATGAGCAGGTGGTACTACAGCGACCCCCAGCGCAACCGCCTTGGCCCGGTCAGCGACGATGACCTCTCCCAGCTCCACGCGCACGGGCAGTTGCCGCCCGGCACGCTGGTATGGCGCGAGGGCATGTCCGATTGGCGGGCTTGGAGCGACGTGATGCACGAGGTCGTCGGTATCGCGCCGACGCCCCAGCCGGTCCGCTTCGCCACGCCGGCGATGGAGCCCGCGCTGGCTGCACAGGCCGGTTACAACCCCTATGAGGTCGTCGAACGACCTCTCGCCTCGCCCTACTCGCCGCCCGCCGCCGCAGTAACGGCTTACGCACGGGCTGTGCACGAAGGCGACGTCGTGTACGCGCGTTTTCTCAAGCGCGTCGCCAGCAACGCCGTCGACGGTCTGCTCGCGCTGCTGATGGTCTACGCGCTGCTGATTCCGCTGCTGCTGGCCATGGGTGCCGGGCTGAGCAGCGTGACCCGCGGTGCCGGGGCCATGGCTGCGGGACTTGGCGTGGGAGTGATCGTCCTGGTCTACGCCATCCAGTTCTGCATCCCGGCGACCTACCAGGGCGCGATGCTGTCGTCGGGTTGGCGGGCCACGCTGGGCAAGCGCCTGACGGGTACCAAGGTCGTGCGCTCGGACGGGTCGCCGATCGGCTTCTGGCGCGGCTTTCTTCGCAACGTCTTCTT
This sequence comes from Lysobacter claricitrinus, assembly GCF_045866565.1. NCBI lineage: Bacteria > Pseudomonadati > Pseudomonadota > Gammaproteobacteria > Lysobacterales > Lysobacteraceae > Lysobacter > Lysobacter claricitrinus. The sequence goes on from NZ_BAAFZV010000001.1 coordinate 514,785, forward strand.
CGCCGTGACGAGCGCCATGTGCGGCCTGGGTGCGATCGCGTCGGCCATCATGACCGTGGCACTCGACCGACGTCAGGGGCTCCATGACCTGGTGTGCGACACGGTGGTCGTGGACGAGCATGCCTTTACCGGCCGCCCCGAGCTGCAGGACGAAAGCCTGAATACGGCGACGAAAATCGTCCTGGGCATCTACCTGTTGCTGATCATCGGCGTGCTCACGGCGTTCTTCATGATGGGTGTGTTCGCCGCCCGCGGCAGCTGACCGCCGCCGACGGAGCTTGACAGCCCCGGCCGGTGCGTGATGACACTAGATATAGAGAATCAGCACGCCCGCGGACCTTCCGCGGGCGTCGCCGCTTCCACGCCCCGGTTTTTTACGCAGTACTCTCGCGGCCGCGCGGACCCTCGCGCGACGGGAGCCCCGGGCCGCCCGCCCCCACGGAGCGCCGCCATGGCCAAGAACCTCCTCATCGTCGAGTCGCCTGCCAAGGCCAAGACGATCAACAAATACCTCGGCAAGGACTTCACCGTCCTGGCCTCCTACGGCCATGTCCGCGACCTGGTGCCCAAGGAAGGCGCGGTCGATCCCGACCATGGCTTCGCGATGCGCTACGAGCTGATCGACAAGAACGAGAAGCACGTCGACGCGATCGCCAAGGCCGCGAAGTCCGCCGAGCACCTGTTCCTCGCGACCGACCCGGACCGCGAGGGCGAGGCGATCAGCTGGCACATCGCGGAGATCCTGAAAGAGCGTGGCCTGATCGGGAACCGCTCGCTCGAACGCGTGGTGTTCACCGAAATCACGCCGCGCGCGATCAAGGAAGCAATGACCCGGCCGCGCGCGATCGCCGCGCCGCTGGTCGACGCGCAGCAGGCGCGTCGCGCGCTGGACTACCTCGTCGGCTTCAACCTGTCGCCGGTGTTGTGGCGCAAGGTGCAGCGCGGGTTGTCCGCGGGCCGCGTGCAGTCGCCCGCGCTGCGCATGATCGTCGAGCGCGAGGAGGAGATCGAAGCCTTCATCGCGCGCGAGTACTGGTCGATCGAAGCCGAGGCGACGCATCCATCGCAGCCGTTCGTTGCCAAGCTGACCAAGCTGGATGGCAAGAAGGTCGAGCAGTTCACGCTGACCAACGAGGCCGACGCGCACGGCGCCCGTGACCGCATTTCGCGCGATGCGCAGGGGATGCTGCAGGTCACCGACGTCACCAGCAAGGAGCGCAAGCGTCGTCCGGCTCCGCCGTTCATCACCTCGACGCTGCAGCAGGAAGCCGCGCGCAAGCTCGGGTTCTCCACGCGCCGCACCATGCAGGTCGCGCAGAAGCTGTACGAAGGCATGGCGATCGGTGACGAAGGCACGGTCGGCCTGATCACCTACATGCGTACCGACTCGGTGACGCTGTCGCAGGACGCGATCGTCGAGATCCGCGACGTGATCGCACGCGATTTCGGCACGCGGGCCGTTCCGGACAAGCCGAACGTCTACACGACCAAGTCGAAGAACGCGCAGGAAGCGCACGAAGCGATCCGACCGAGCTCCGCGCTGCGCACGCCGGCGTCGGTCGCGAAGTATCTGGAAGACGATGCGCGTCGCCTGTACGAGCTGATCTGGAAGCGCGCGGTGGCGTCGCAGATGGTGCCGGCGACGTTGAACACGGTGAGCGTCGATCTGGCTGCAGGCAGCGAGCACAGCTTCCGCGTGTCGGGGACGACGGTGGTCGATCCGGGCTTTCTCGCCGTCTACGAGGAAGGCAAGGACGTCAAGACCAGCGAGGACGACGAGGAAGGCCGCAAGTTGCCGGCGATGAAGACCGGCGACCGCATTCCGCTCGCCGCCGTCAACGCCGACCAGCACTTCACCGAGCCGCCGCCGCGCTTCTCCGAAGCGTCGCTGGTGAAAGCGCTCGAGGAATACGGCATCGGCCGGCCGTCGACGTACGCGTCGATCATCGGCACGTTGCTGGCGCGCAAGTACGTCGAGCTCGACAACCGCCGTTTCCGCCCGACCGACGTCGGCCGCGCGGTGAGCAAGTTCCTGTCCGCGCACTTCACGCGTTACGTCGATTACGACTTCACCGCCAAACTCGAAGACGAACTCGATGCGGTGAGCCGCGGCGAGGAAGACTGGGTGCCGCTGATGGAGCGGTTCTGGAAGTCGTTCAAGGAACTGGTCGACGACAAGCGCGAGAACATCGATCGCACAGACGCGGGCTCCGTGCGCGTGCTCGGCTCCGATCCCAAGACCGGTCGCCAGGTCAGCGCGCGCATCGGTAAGTTCGGCCCGCTGGTGCAGATCGGCACCAGCGAGGAAGACGAGAAGCCGCAGTTCGCGTCGCTCAAGCCCGGCCAGAGCATCTACTCGATCTCGCTCGAGCACGCGCTCGAGCTGTTCGGCCTGCCGCGCGACCTGGGCGAGAGCAACGGCGAGAAGGTCAGTGTCGGCATCGGCCGCTTCGGCGCGTTCGCCAAGCGCGGTAGCACGTATGCGTCGCTGGCGAAGGAAGACGATCCGTACGTGATCACGTTCGAACGCGCGGTGGAACTCATCGAGCAGAAGGAAGAGATCGCGCGCAACCGCATCATCAAGCAGTGGGACGGCTACGACGTGCAGGTGCTCAACGGGCGCTTCGGTCCCTACCTGTCGGATGGCAAGTTGAATGGGCGCATCCCGAAGGATCGTGAGCCTGCGTCGCTGAGCCTGGTCGAAGCGCAGCAGATGCTCGAAGCCACCGGCAAGCCGATGCGCGCGCGCTTCGCGAAAAAGGCGACGAAGAAGGTCGCGGCGAAGAAGGCGGCGAAGACGGCGAGCGCGGATGCGCCGGCGAAGAAGGCGACGACGAAGAAGACCGCGACCAAGAAGGCGGCCGGCAAGAAGTCGGCGACCAAGAAGGTCGCGAAGAAGGCGGCGACCAAGAAGACCGCGGCCAAGAAGACCGCGGCCAAGAAGATCGTCAAGAAGGCCGCGGCGCTGGACGGCGGCGCGGACGACGCGCCGTTCTGATGGCATGCGCGGTGATGCTCGCCCGTTGATGCACGACGTGGCGGCCTCGGACGAGGTCGCCGCGATCGATGCGGTGGCCGCCGCGTTCTATGCGCTGTTCGACAATCGCGACGGCCTGTCGGCGTTGCTCGATGCGCCAGACCATATTTTCCTGCGCGACGCGACCATTGCGCGTCGCGACCAGGACGCGACGTCGCTGATGTCGCTCGATGCATTCCTCGCACCGCGTCGCGCCTGGCTCGCCGACGGCACGCTCGTGGATTTCCACGAATGGGAAACGCAGTCGCGCACGTTCATCGCCGGTGACATCGCGACGCGACTGTCGGGTTATCGCAAGAGTGGGTGGCGCAGTGGCGTCGCGATCGATGGCGTCGGCATGAAATCGCTGCAGTTCGTGCGCACGCCGGCCGGCTGGCGCATCGCGTCGGTGCTTTGGCAGGACGGCGGCGACATCGCGTGGCACGAGGCGTCGCGATGAGCGCGCACGACCTCAACATCGCGAGCGCCATCGCCGTGCTGATCCGCGGTGGCGTCATCGCGTATCCCACCGAAGGCGTGTGGGGGCTGGGCTGCATTCCGTTCGATGGCGAAGCGGTGCATCGCCTGCTCGCGATCAAGCGCCGGCCAGTGGACAAAGGATTGATCGTGGTCGGCGCCGACGCCGCGCAGTTCGATGCGCTGGTCGACTGGACGGCGCTCGACGCCGATTCGCGTGACCGTGCGCTGGCAAGCTGGCCGGGGCCGCACACGTGGGTGGTGCCGGCCTCGACCGCGGCGCCCGCGTGGATCACCGGCGGGCGCGACTCGATCGCGGTGCGCGCGAGCGCGCATCCGGTTGTGGTCGAGTTGTGCACTCGGCTTGGGGGGCCTCTGGTGTCGACCAGCGCCAACCTCACCGGCGAGCCGCCCGCGCGCGATCGCGCCGGGCTGTCCGGCGCCCTGCTCGCGCTGCTCGACGGCGTCTGCTCCGGCGAGACCGGCGGACGCAACGCACCCACGCCGATCCGCGACGCTCGCACCGGCGAGGCGATCCGCGAGTGACCGCCGCGCCGCGCCGGGCTGAATCGGCGCGAACGCAGTCCGTCGGGCGGCGAGCGGCCCTCACGCCGGCGGGTGCAAGATTCGCGCATGTCGCGACCGGCCGCGCTCGTGCTGTTGATGATCGTCACCACCGCGAACGCGGCGCCGCCGGCCGCGTCCGGCGCGGTCACGATCTATCGCTGCACCGATGCACGCGGCCAGCTCGCGTTGCGTGATTCGCCCTGCCATGCAGGCGAACGCCAGCAGGTGCGGACGATGGCGCGCCCGACCGATCCGCCGCCGCGCGTGAGCGTCGCCACCGTGCATCCGCCGGCCGCGCCCGCGTACGCCGCACCGCGTGACGTCGTCTACCGCACCGAGCCGCGCCCGCTGTACGAATGCACGACGCCGGACGGCGAGACCTACACCAGCGAAAACCCGGAAGGAAATCCGCGCTGGGTGCCGTTGTGGACGCTGGGCTATCCGATCGTGGTCGGCGTCCCCGTGTTTCCGCGGCCGACGCCACACGGCGGGGGCGGCGGCATGGTCGTGCAGCGGCCCGGCAGCACCATGATCGGTACCGGCGTCGGCAGCGGCATCCGCCATCGCCCGCCGCCGGTCGAACTCGCGACCGTGCCCGGCGGCAGCTGGATCCGCGACGTCTGCTATTCGCTGCCGGCGTCCGAAGTGTGTTCGCAGATGCGCGACCGCCGCGAGGCGCTCGATCGTCGCTGGTTCAGCGCGTTGCAGGGCGATCGCGACGCGATCGAACGCGAGCAGCGCAGTCTCGACGCCCGTCTCGTGGAGGAATGCGGATGAAGTCGCTTCTAGCGCTCGCCCTTGCATCGCTGGTCGGCAGCGCCGTTGGCGCGCCGACGGTGGTGATCTATCGCTGCGTCGGCGCCGACGGGCAGGTGACGATCCAGAACGGCGCGAAGTGCCCGAAAGGCAGCCACGAGCAGAAGCGCGTTGTGGAGACGCCGACATCGACGCCCGCGCGCGCCGTCGTCGCACCGCCGCCGGCGCCGGTGACACCCGTGGTGCCGGTGGCGCCGCAACCGGTGGTGGACGCCACCAACGCCACCGTCGCGTCGTCGACCCCGCCGGCCGCAGCGCCGGCCGCGGCACTGCCCGCACCGGCGATCTACGTCTGCCTCACCCCCGACGCCCAGCGCTACTACAGCGAGGCGGAGGCGAGTTCGCGGTGCGCACCGCTCAACACGGTCGGGCTGGACGGCTACAGCGCGACCAATGCCGACTCCTGCGAGATGGTCGAGGACCACTGCGAGGCGGTGCCCGACGCGGGCCGCTGCGCCGCATGGGCGGAGCGCCGACAGCGCGCGGTGCAGGCGCTGACCTTCTCGCCCGAGGAGATCGACCAGGCGCGCGCCGAACTCGCGCACGTCGACGCGATGATCGCGAAGACGACCTGCGCGCAGTGATCGCGTCGCACGGCACGCGGCACCGACACGCGACCTCGCCTATCGACGCCGAGTAAGCCGCACGACTACTGCCCGTTGTCGTCGGTCGGCGGAGGCGGTGGCGGTTCCGGGGCGGGCGCCGGCTCGGTCGCGTCCGCCGGCGGTTCGGTCGCGGGCACGGGCTCCGGCGCGGGCTCGTCGGCGGGCGGCGCTTCCGGGGCGGTGACGTCCTCGGGCGCGTCCTCGTCCACCGGTTCGGGCAGCACCTCGCCCTCGCCGCCGTACATGGTCTCGTCATCTGGCTCGGCCACCTGCACGACCGGCGGCAGCGCGACCGCCGGACGCTGCAGCGCCGCGCCGCCGGGCGCCAGCCGCACCGCGCTGGTCATGAAGTCGCGCCACATGCGCGCCGGAAGTGCGCCGCCGGTGACGCCACGCATGGGCGTGCCGTCGTCGTTGCCGACCCAGACGCCGACCACCAGGTCGCCGGCCATGCCGACGAACAGGGCGTCGCGGTGCTCCTGGGTGGTGCCGGTCTTGCCGAAGGTCGGGATGCCCAAACGCGCGGCGCGGCCGGTGCCGCGGTCGACCACCTGCCACAGCATGTCCAGCATTTCAGTCCGCAATACCGGATCGATGGACGACGATGGCGGCAGGTTGGCGTCCGGAAGCCCATGCGGCGTGACCGGCGCGGCGCCCTGCGCGAACGCGGCGTAGGCGGCGGTCAGCTCGAGCAGCGTGACTTCGTAGGTGCCCAGCGCGATCGACGGATCGGTACCGAGCGGGCTGGCGACGCCGAGGTCGCGCGCGGCCTGCACCACCGCGCCGGGGCCGACCCGCTGGACCAGCCGCACCGCGGCGACGTTGCTCGATTTCGCCAGCGCGTCGCGCAGCGGGATCGGCCCGGAGTAGTGCCCGTCGTAGTTCGAGGGTGACCACTTGCCGAGCGTGATCGGTGCATCGTCGACCAGCGTGTCCGGCGTCGCCCCGCTGCGCAGCGCGGCGTAATAGGTGAACAGCTTGAACGCCGAGCCGGGCTGGCGACGCGCCTGCGTGGCGCGGTCGAACTGGCTCTGCGTGTAGTCGCGGCCGCCGACCAGCGCCATCACCTCGCCGTTCGGCCGCATCGCGACCAGGGCCGCCTGCGTCGCGCCCACGCGCCGGCCCTCGCCGGCCAGCCAGTGCTGCACCACGCGCTGGGCGAGCTTCTGCATGCGCGCATCCAGCGTCGTCTGCACGCGGATCTCGCCGTAGTCGGCATCGAACGCCTCGCGCGCCTGCGACGCCACCCAGTCGGCGAACCAGGTGCCGCCGGTGAGCCGTTCGGTCGACGGCAGAACGCGTGGATCGCGCACCGCGCGGGCCTGCGCCTTGGTGATGACGCCGGCGTCGACCATCGCCTGCAGCACCACGCGCATGCGCTTCAGCGCGGCCTTGCGGTCGTGGGTGGGCGACAGCGCGCTCGGCGCCTTCACCAACCCGGCCAGCATCGCGGCCTCGCCGATCGAGAGGTTTTCCGGCTCCTTGCCGAAATAGTGGTGCGCCGCGCCGCGCAGGCCGTAGACGCCGTCGCCGAAATAGATCGAGCTCAGATAGCGCGACAGGATCTCCGGCTTGGAGAGCCGCGCCTCCAGGTAGACCGCGATCAGCGCCTCGCGCACCTTGCGGCGGATCGTGCGGTCGGGCTCGAGGAACGCGGTCTTGGCCAGCTGCTGGGTGATCGTGCTGCCACCCTGGCGCACGCCGCCCGCATGCCAGTTGCTGAGCAGCGCACGCGCGATGCCGCGCGGATCGATGCCGAAGTGGTGATAGAAGCGCCGGTCCTCGATCGCGATCACCGCCCCGGTCACGTGCGCGGGCAGCGTGCGCGCGTCGACCGGAGGCTCCTTCACCGCACCGCGGCGCGCGAACGCCACGCCATTGCGGTCGACGAGCACGAGCGTGGGATCGGGGAGCGGTTGCAGCGCGCGATCGAGCGGGAGCCGCCACGCCACCCATGCGAACACGAGCACGACCACCGCGGTCGCGATCAATCCCGCACGCACGAGGCGTCGCTGCAGGAGCGGGATGGGGGTCCGGGGCGCGGGAGGTGTCGCGGATTCGGGGGCCGGCGCGTCGCCGGCTCCGTCGTAAGGCGTCTTCAGCATGTCGACGGTTTACCACCGCGCACGTGAGTACGACAGGTCGACAAAGCGCGCGCCATGCGTCTTCACATCGAACTGGAACGGAGCGCGCGAACACTGAAACAGCTGAATCGCGTTAGCTGCGCTTTCACCATGCCAAAGCCGCCTGCTAACGGCCGTGTGCCTAGGATCGGGCCCGGGTCGACGCCGTGGACTGCGACGACACCGACCCGGAGACGAAGACCCTTTATCCCCCACGCGACCCAGATCGCAGACAAGGAGCTTTGGACATGGCGAATAACGACGGCAACACCACAGGCCGCAGCAACCGAGGTTTCGCGGCGATGGACCCGCGCGAACAGCGCGAGATCGCCCGCAAGGGTGGCGAGGCGGTGAGCCAGGACCGCGAGCACATGGCGGCGATCGGTCGCAAGGGCGGCGAGGCGTCGGGCGGTGGCAACCGTCGCGCCAATCCGAATGCATCGCGCAACGAGGACCAGGGCCTGTCGGCGGGCAATGCGTCGCGCGACAACCAGGGCCAGTTCACGCCGAACCGTGGCGCTCCCTCGCGCGACATGAGCGGTGGCATGAATGCCGGCGGCCGCGACGTGCGCTGACCGCACGCGACGATGAAGACGAAAAGCGCCCTTCGAGGGCGCTTTTCATTGCGTCATCGCCAACGAGATCAGAACCCGTAACGCAGGAAGCCGCCGTCCACCGCGATGCATTCGCCGGTGATGTATCCGGCGGCGGGCAGGCACAGGAACGCAACCGCCGCAGCGACTTCCTCCGGTTCGCCGACGCGGCCGAGCGGCGTGCGCACCAGCACGTCGTCGAGGTAGTCGGGGTCGGACAGCTTGCTCGACGTGCGCCGCGTGCGGATGTACCAAGGCGCGACGGAATTGACGCGCACGCCGTCGTCGGCCCATTCGATCGCGAGGTTGCGCGTCATCTGGTGCAGCGCGGCCTTGGCCATGCCGTAGGGCGCGCCGGTGCGGACGTGGGTCAGGCCGGACACGCTGCCGACGTTGACGATGCTCGAACTCGCATGCCGCGTGAGCAACGGGTGCGCATAGCGCGACAGCTCGAATGCGGAAAAGAGGTTGACCTCGAACACCTGCCGCCATTCGTCGTCGGCGTAGTCCGTGGCCGGCTTGCTGAGGTTGCCGCCGGCGTTGTTGACCAGGATGTCGAGCTGGCCTTCGGCCTGGTCTTCGACCCAGTCGAGCAGTTCGCGGCGTTGTTCGTCCACACCGACGTCGGCGGTGAACGCCATGACCAGCCGATCCGGGAAGTCGTCCGCGAGTTCGAGCCGCGCGGTTTCAAGCGCATCGCCGTCGCGCGCGGCGAGCATCACGTCGGCGCCGAAGCCGAGCAGTTCGCGGGCGATGGCGCGGCCGATGCCCGCGCTTCCGCCGGTGATCAGTGCGAGTCGGCCGTCGAGTCTCCAGCGTCGATCGTCCATGCGTCCTCCGGCGGGCTGGCGCGTAGGATAGCCGTCGACGGACGCGCCCTGTCCGCTGGAGACCGACATGACCCGAGCGTTCGCTGCCGTCGCCGCACTCGCCCTGCTCGCCGCATGCTCCAAGCCGGCGATGCCCGACAAGGACAAGCCGGTCGAACCGCAGTCCGCGGCGAGCCACGACGATCTCCGGCGCGCGATCGACGACCCGATCAACAAGGCCAAGGCGACGCAGTCGGCGGCCGATGCATCGGCGAAGTCGCAGGACGACGCGATCGAAGCCGCGACGTCGGGCAACTAGCCGCGCGAATCAGTGCAGCGTCGGGCCCGGCCTGGCCTCGCGGCAGCTGCGCACGACGCCGAGCAACGCATCCACCGACGCCGGCTTGCGCAATACGCGGCATCCGTAGCGGGTGCGCAGGTCCCGCGAGACGTTGGCGTCGACATTCGCGCTGAGCACCGCGACCGGAATCTCCGACCCGTGTTCGCGCGCGCGCAGCACGTCGAGGAACTGCCAGCCGTCCATCACCGGCATCGACAGGTCGAGCAGGATCATGCACGGCGACTCTTCACTGCGATCCAGGCGCGCGAGCGCGTCCTCGCCGTTGACGGCGAGCTGCACGTCGAAACCCTCCAGCTCGAAGAGCGTGCGGAAGGTGTCGCGGATGTCGGGATTGTCCTCGACGATGAGGATTGCCCCGCCGGTGCTGCTCGTATCCATGATCGAAGTGCGTGCGGCCCTCATGGCCGGTTCGCCGCCACTGTCCCGTGCACCGGCACTAGCAGGCGTGAAACGCGGCACTTCGCGCGATGCGTGTTCAGCGCCGGAACAGCCTCGTGCCCGCGGCGTTCAGGCACTCATGCAAGCAATGCGAGCAGCGCGGCCGGGTCGACGGGCTTGGTCAGGTGCGCGTGGAAACCCGCTTCGCGCGTGCGGTCGCGGTCCTCGCTGCGGCCCCAGCCGGTCAGCGCGACCAGTCGCGTCGCCGCCATGCGTGCATCCGCGCGCAGGTGGCCTGCGAGTTCGTAGCCGCTCATGCCCGGCATGCCGAGATCGAGGAAGGCGATGTCGGGCACGAACTGTTCGATGACGTCGAGCGCCGCCGCACCGCTCGCCGCGCTGCGCACGTCGTGGCCGTCGAGTTCGAGGAAGGCGGTGAGCGTGAGGGCGGCGTCGGTGTTGTCGTCGACCACCAGCACGCGACGCACCTCACGCGTATCCGCCGGCAGCGAGGCCAGGGACGTAGCACGCGCGGCCGCAGCCACCGGAAGTTCGAGCACGAAACGACTGCCCAGGCCCGGCCCGTCGCTCTCCGCATGCAGATGGCCGCCGTGTAGTTCGGCGAGGCGGCGCGCGAGGGTGAGACCGATGCCGAGTCCGCCCTGCTCTTCCGAACCGTCCCCACGCGCGAACATGTCGAAGATGCGCTCGAGCTGCGCCGGCGCCAGGCCGATGCCGGTGTCCGCCACCTCGACGCGCACGCGCCCGCCAGTGCGCCGTGCGCGCACGGCGACGCGACCGCCGGCCGGCGTGAACTTCGCGGCGTTGTTGAGCAGGTTGGTCAGCACCTGCGCCAGCCGCGTGTCGTCGGCGTCGAGCGGCGTGGCCGGATCGTCGACATCGACCTCGAGCGTGAGCTGCGCCGCATCGAGCAACGGGCCGCTCGTTTCCAGCGCGATATCGAGCACGTCGCCGAGTTCGACGATGCGGCGCTGCAGTTCGATCGCGCCGCGCGTCACCCGCGACAGGTCGAGCAGGTCGTCGATCAACCGCACCATGTGGCCGAGCTGGCGCCCCATGACTTCGCGCGCGCGCGATGCCACGGCGGGATCGTCGGTCATCTGCATGAGCGCGAGGCCGGTGCGCAACGGCGCCAGCGGATTGCGCAGCTCGTGCGCGAGCGTGGCGAGGAATTCGTCCTTGCGGCGGTGTTCGTCCTGCAGCTGCAGGTGCAGGCGCGCGTTGTCGACGGCGGTGGCGGCGCGACGCGCGAGGTCGAGCGCGAAGGCGACGTCGGCTTCGGTGTAGCGGCGCCCGCTTTCGGCATGCACCAGGGTGAGCACGCCGATCACCGAATCGCGCGCGATCAGCGGCACGATGATGAACGAACGCAGCTTCAGGCCGAGCAACAGGCGCGCATGATCGGCGTCGATCGCGTTGTCGCGGATGAGCTGCTCGGGAAGATCCGCCATCCATTCGGGCTGGCGCGTTTCGATCACCTTCCAGCTGCCGCCATGCCCGCGACGCGGTGGATAGCGCCGGAAGAATTCCTTGGCGATGTCGATGCGCGCCGGATCGGGGTGGTAGACCGCGACGCGTTGCAGTTCGCCGTCGTCATCGAGCAGGTCAACAGCGAACCAGTCGGCCACCTGCGGCACCACGATGCGCGCGAGGTTGTCGAGCGTGGTCGTGTAGTCGAGCGATGCACCCAGCGCTTCGCCGGCGTCCGCCAGCAGGCGCGCGGCCGCCTCGGCGCGATGGCGTTCGGTCACGTCGACGGTGATGCCGAGCATGCGCGCGGGATTGCCGTCGTGGTCGAACTCGACCTGCCCGCGCGTCTGCACCCAGCGCTCGACGCCGGCCGTGGCGCGCAGCCGGTACTCGAGCATGTCGAACACGCCGGTGCGCATGGCCTCGAGCGCCACGACTTCCAGCCGGGGCAGATCCTCCGGATGGATCGTGCGCATGAACTCGTCGCGCTGGCCGACGTCGACGCTGAAGAACTCGCGCGCGTTGGTCGAGCACTGCACGTGGCCGCTGGCGATGTCCCAGTCCCACGTCACCAGCCCGCCCGCGACGAGCACGCGATTGAGGCGTTCCTCGCTGCGCAGCAGGCGCGCCTCGGCGCGGCGCGCGTCGGTGACGTCGTCGTGCACCAGTACGACTTCGTTGATCGCACCGTTGTCGTCGCGCACCGGATAGGCGTAGGCGCTGACCCAGCGCGTGGCGTCGTCGTGCGTGCTGGCCGACGGCAGCGTTTCGTGCGGGTCGTAGGCGATGGTCGGCAGCAGCGTCGGCGTGCCGGCGAACGCGCGGCGGAGCAGCGGCGCGATACCCTTGCTCTCCAGTTGCGGATCGGTGAGCACGCTGTAGTCGCCGAGCGATTCGAGCGTGAGACCCCAGAGTTTTTCCCATGCGGCGTTGACGCCGATGGTGCGGCCGTCCGGCGCGAGCCGCTGCGTCGACAGCGGCGACTGCTCCATGATCGCGCGGAAGCGATGCTCGGACAGGCGAAGCTCGGACTCCGCGCGTTCGCGTCGCTGCAGCTCACCCTGCACGGCGCCGTACAGGCGCGCGTTCTCGACCGCGAGCGCGGCACGTCGCGCGAGTTCCTCGGCCAGCAACTGGTCGTCCGCGTCGTAGCGGCGATCGGATTCGGTGATGCCCAGCGACATGACGCCGACCACCATGCCGTGCGCGATCATCGGCACCGCAAGGCTGGACCGGATGTCGATGTCGCGCGCCAGTTGCAGGTGCTCGGGGCTGCGCGTGTGGCTTGCAAGCGCTTCGGGAGTGAGGGCCTCGATGCGCTCGGTCATGCCGCTGGCGAGCACGCGGCCGGCGGGCGCGGGCGAATGCGCCGGGTCGGGATTGGCCTGGGCCAGCGCCTGCACCAGCGCCTGCTTGTCCGCCCGCACGTGTTCGGCCGCGACGCGGCGCAGACCGTCGCCTTCGACCACGTCAACCACGCAGAAGTCGCCCAGCTCGGGAATCGCCAGTCGCGCGACGCCGCGCAGCGTGGTCGCATAGTCGAGCGACGACGCGAGCTGCTCGCCGGCGCACGCGAGGAACGCGAGCCGGTGCAGTGCACGGGCTCCGGCGTCGGCGGGCGGGCGGGACGGCTCGGACATTCGGCAGCGACCGGACGGAGGCGGGCCACTATATCCGCGCCCCGTGCAGCTGCCGTCGTGGCCGCTCTTCAGGCCCGTAAACGACGAAGGCGGCCGAAGCCGCCCCCGTTTCAACGCTTCTGCGGACTCAGAGCCCGCAGAAGCAGTAGGCGACCGCCTTGACCGGCGCGCCGCGGCGATCGTTCGCCGAGGCTTCGAGGAACTTGAGGTCGCGCGCGGCCTGCGGCGCCGTCTTCACCAGCAGCGCGCGCGCCATGTCGGACTCGCGCATCAGGCCCATGCCGATGCGGCTTTCGGCGATGCCGCTGAAGAACTTCTCGAACGGCGTCGCCGTCTTTTCGATGTAGCGCACGTCGTAGTCGCCGCGCTTGCCGAGCTTGGCACGCTGCGCCGCGTCGTCGAGCGCGTCCTGCAGCCCGCCCATCGCGTCGACGATGCCGCGCTCCTTGCCCTGCGCGCCGCTCCACACACGGCCCTGCGCGATCGAATCGATCTGCTCGACGGTGCGACCGCGCGCCTTGGCGACGCGACCGGTGAAGTCGCGGTAGCCCTTCTCGATCACGGTCTGGATGACCGTGCCGACCTGCGGGTCGAGCGGACGCGTCAGGTCGAACGCGCCGGCATACGGCGAGGTGCCGACGCCGTCGGTGTGCACGCCGATCTTCTCCAGCGCGCGCGAGAAGGTCGGGATCACGCCGAAGATGCCGATCGAGCCGGTAATGGTCGACGGATCGGCGTAGATGCGATCGGCGTTCATGCTGATCCAGTAGCCGCCCGACGCCGCGACGTCGCCCATCGACACGACGACCGGCTTGCCGGCGTCCTTCAGGCGCACGACTTCGCGGCGGATCTGCTCGGAGGCGAACACTTCGCCGCCGGGCGAATTCACGCGCAGCACCACCGCGGCGACGTTGTCGTCGTCGTGCGCCTGGCGCAGCAGTTCGCTGGTGGAATCGCCGCCGACCTTGCCCGGGGGCGCATCGCCGCCGGTGATCTCGCCCTCGGCCACCACCACGGCGACGTGCTTCTCCGGCACCACGCCTTCGATGCCCTTGTCGAGGTGCGCGATGTAGTCGTCAAGCTCGATGCGACGGAAGCCGCCGGTCGCGTCGTCGTCGGCCACGCCGCGCTTGCGCAGCAGGTCCCACACTTCCTGTCGCGTCTTCAGGCCATCGACCAGGTGTTCGTTGAGTGCGAGCTGCGCGAGGTCGCCCTGCACGGACGCAACGCCTTGGGGCAGCGTGTTGACGTCGTTGGTGAGCGTGGCGACATCGAGCTTGCGCGCCTTGGCGATGTCGCCGAGGTAGCGCTGCCACACGTCGTTCATCCAGAACAGGTCGGCTTCCTTCGACGCCGGCGACGCGGCATCGAGCACGTAGGGCTCGGCGGCCGACTTGTACGTGCCGACCTTGAACAGGTGCACGTCGACGCCGAGCTTGTCCTGCAGGCCTTCGCGGAAGTACTGGCGATAGCGCGCAAGGCCTTCCAGCGTCACCTGGCCCATCGGGTCAAGGTAGACCTCGTTGGACTGCGCGGCGAGCAGGTACTGCTTCTGGTCCATCTGTTCGGAGAACGCGACCACCTGCTTGCCACTGGCGCGAACGCGCGCGATCGCGGCCGCGACCTCGCGCAGCGAGGCCATGCCGCCGCCCTGCAGGTCGTCGACATGCAGGAACACGCGTTCGATGTTCTTGTCGCGCTGCGCGGCGTCGAGCGCGCGCAGCACGTCGCGCAGCTGCAGCTCTTCGCTGCGCCCGCCGAGGCTCTTGTTGAACGCGCGGCTGACCGGGTCGCTGGTGAACTGCTCGACCAGCGTCGCCTGTGGCGCGATGACCAGCGTGGTGCGCGGCAGCAGCGGATGCGCGTTGCCGCCCGCGAGCGAGGCGATGAACAGCAGCGCGAACAGCAGCAGCAGGCCGAAGAAGACGATGTTGACGATCAGCCGGCGCGTGAAATTCATCACGTCCCACAGGCCGACGAAAACGCTCGCGATGGGGCCGCGACGGGTGGAGTTCATCGGGGATTTGTCTCGGAAAGATTGCAGTGACAGGGTACCGGGCCGGGCCGCGGCGGTCATGCCCCAGAGGTCACCGGGCCGTTTCGCCCGTGGCCAGCCGGGCCACCCGCTCCGGCCGGCTGGAGCGCGAGAAGCGGCTGCAGAGCAGCACCGCGGCGACGGTCAGTCCGGCGATCAGCCCGGTCCACATCCCGCGCGGACCCCATGGCGCGTTGCCGAGCAGGCCGAGGCCCAGCGTCGCTCCCAGCGGCATGCCGACGCCCCAGTACGCGAACGCCGCCAGGCCCATCGGCACGCGGGTGTCCTTGAGCCCCCGCAACGCGCCGGCCGACAGCACCTGCACGCCGTCCGGGAACTGGAACGCGGCGGCGTAGAGCAATAGCGAGGCGGCCAGCGTCGCGACCTGCGCGTCGTGCGTGTACAGCCGCACCACCGCGTGGTTGCCGGCGAGCAGCAAGCTGGCCGAGATGAACTGCGTCGTCAGCACGATGACGTAGCCGGCGAGCGCTGCGCGACGCAGGCCGGCGGCGTCGCCGCGCCCCAGCGCATGGCCGACGCGCACGGTGGTCGCCTCCGCCACCGCGAGCGGCACCATGAAGCACAGGCTGGCGACGTTGATCGCGATCTGGTGCGCGGCCGCGGGCGTCGGCCCGAGCCGCGCGACCAGCAACGCGGTCGCGATGAACAGCCCGCCCTCCATCAGCACCGTCACGCCGATCGGCAGGCCGGTGGCGAGCAGCTCGCGGATGGTCGACCAGCGCGGCGGATCGAAACGACCGAACACGCAGATGTCGCGCATGCGCGGCGCCTTCGCGTGCACGGCGGCGAAGGCCAGCGCCTGCAGCCACATCATCACCGACGACGCGATGCCCAGCCCGCCCGCGCCGAGTTCGGGTAGGCCGAACGCACCGAACGTCAGCACGTAGCCCAGTGGCACCAGCACGACGAGGCCGCCGCCACCGAGCACCATGGTTGGCAGCGTCCAGTGCAGGCCTTCGGCGAGGTAGCGCATCGCGAGGTAGCAGGTCAGCGCGGGCACGCCCCAGCGGATGCCGTGCATGAAGGCGGTCGCGCCCGGAACGATGTCGGGCGCGATGCCGAACGGTGCGAGCGCGCGCGGCGCCAGCGTCAGGAACACGAACATCAGCAGGCCGAGGCCGAACGCCAGCCACAGCGATTGACGGAACAGCGCACCGATCTCGTCGCGACGCCCCGCGCCATCCAGATGCGAGACCGACGGTGGCATCGCCATCAGCGTGCCCATCGGCACCATCATCGGCAGCCAGAACAACGCGGTGCCCACCGCGACCGAGGCGAGCGTCGACGTGCCGTGCTGGCCGGCGATGGTGCTGTCGACGAAACCGATCAGGCCGGTCGAGACATGCCCGGCGACCAGCGGCGCGGCGAGCGTCGCGGTGCGGCGGATCTCGTGGGGGAAGCGTGCAGGCGCGGACACGACGGGCTCGGACGCGGCGGGCCATCGTAGGCCCGGGCGCTGCCCACCGCCAGCGCGCGATGCGATGGCGGCGACGCGGTGGTCGCGCAAACGCCGCGCGCGTGCTGCAATGCGCGCCGAGCCGCGAGGGGACCGCGATGCACGCCGATACACCGATCGCCTGCGACAACTGCGGCACCATGCTGCAGGGTCATTACTGCCATGCCTGCGGACAGAACGCGCACAACCCGCTGAGCAGCTTCACCCACGCGCTGGAAGAAGTGTTCGAGTCGTTCTGGCACCTCGACGGGCGCGCATTCCGCACGTTCCGCGACCTCTTCGTGCCCGGCCGCGTCGCCTGCAACTACCTGCGCGGCCACCGCGTGCGCTACATCCCGCCGCTGCGCCTGTTCCTGGTGCTGGTGGTCATCACGTTCTTCGTCGGCCGGCTGACCGTCAGCGACGACGATGGCGTCGAAGCGCCGAGCAAGACGCACATCAACGTGGTCGACACCGGAAAGGGCGACTCCTCGTTCGACGCGGCGAAGACCGAAGCCGAGGTGCAGAAGAAGCTGACGGAGACGATCGAAGGCATCAATACGGGGCGCGAGAAGGTCAAGAACGTGCCGTTCATGGCGCGTGCGCTGGATACCGCCGAGGCGGAAGCGCGCGCCAAGGCCGCCGCGCGCATCGCCGAGTTGCGCACGCACGCGCCGCCCGCCGCCACGGCTGTCGCGACGCCGCCGGCGAAGCCGAACGGTGTTTCGCTGAGCGTGACGCCCACCGACGAGTCGGACAAGGAGTCGACGAAAGCCGGCCGCGGCGGGAAGCACCGTGACGAAGCGGACGACGACTCCGACGACACGCGCGCGTCGATGGACAAGATGATGCGCGGCATCCGCGGCGCGAAGCTGCGCGATCCCAAGCTCCCGTGGGATGCGAAGACGAACCCGGCCGACCTTCCGTGGCTGCCCGACTTCGGCGACCGCTGGTTCAACCATCGCATCGCGAACTTCGCCGACAACGTCGACCGCATGAAGGACAACGGCACCTTCGTGTTCCAGCTGATGCTGGCGGCGGTGCCGTCGGCACTGTTCCTCATGCTCCCGCTGTTCGCGCTGATGCTGAAGGTGCTCTACCTCGGCAGCGGGCGCACGTACCTGGAACACCTCGTCGTTGCGCTGTACAGCCACGCCTTCCTGCTGTTCACGCTCTTCGCGAGTTTCGTGCTCGCCCTGTCGCCGTTGTCGGCCGCCGTCACCGTGCCGGTGACGCTGCTGCTGTGGCTTTGGGCAGGCATCTATCTGTTGCTGATGCAGCATCGCGTGTACGGCCAGCACTGGGCGATCACGATCGGCAAGTACCTCGTCGTCGCGTTCCTCTACCAGTTCCTGATCATCGGCGCGTCGGTCTACACCGCGTTCGCCGGCCTCACCAGTGCGCACTGACATGCTGACCTACGAAGTCACCGCCGATGTGGATGCCGCGCTGCGTACGCAGTATCTGGACTGGCTCGAGGCGCACGTCGCCGAGATCCTCACGCTGCCAGGCTTCACCGGCGCCGACGTCGACGAAGTGCTCGATCCCGACGATCCGGATCGCATGCGGCTGTGCATGCGCTACCGCGTTGTCGATGCGGACGCGCTCGATGCCTACCTGCGCGAGCACGCGCCGCGTCTGCGCGCGGAAGGCCTGGAACGTTTCGGCGACAGCGTGCGCACGCAGCGCCGGGTGATGCGGCCGCTCGACCGCTTCGACTGAGCGCGCCTCAGCGCTCGAGCCGCAGCGTCAGCCACGCCGCGCGGTTCGCATCCGAAGTCGACACCAGTTCGCGGCGCAACGCCTCCCGCGCCTGCGGCGGCGTGCGCTGCACGAGCACCGCGAGCTGGCCGCGCTGATCGGGTGTCATCGCGCGCAGCGTGCGCAGCAGGTCGCGGCGATCCTCGGGCGGCACCTGGGCGAGCAACGGCTGCAGGCGCGGATAGTCGACGCCGAGCGTCGG
This sequence comes from Lysobacter claricitrinus, assembly GCF_045866565.1. Classification (NCBI taxonomy): domain Bacteria; kingdom Pseudomonadati; phylum Pseudomonadota; class Gammaproteobacteria; order Lysobacterales; family Lysobacteraceae; genus Lysobacter; species Lysobacter claricitrinus. The sequence goes on from NZ_BAAFZV010000001.1 coordinate 533,115, forward strand.
GCCGAGCCGCCAGCCGCGACGCTCGCTCGCGTCGAGCTGGTCGAACTGGACGTGCAACGCCTGGCGCGTCGGCGCGTCGAGCGCGGCGTACTGCGCGGCCGCCGCGCGCACGCGTGCCTGCTCGTCCTGCGGCAATTGCCGCCACGCCTGCCAGTCCGCGCGGCCTTCGCCGCGTTCGCCGACCGGCAAGCGATCCCAGGCCGCCGCGCGCTGCGCGAACGCAGCGCGCTCGCCGTCGGTCCAAGTCGACCAGATGCGCGCATGCGCCTGCAGCGCCGCGCGCTGCAACGGTTGCAGCAACGCCGCGACGTCCTGCAGGTCGTCGGGCAGCGCCTGCGCACCCGCCCAGCCGACAACGCACAGGCACGCGAGCACGATGAGTCGCGGCTTACGGCGCATCGGTCACCTCGCTGGTTTCCGGCTCGCCCGGCACATCACCCGCGGCGGGCGCGAGCTCGGCCGGCGGCGCGACATGCCCGACCATCCAGCTGAGGAACGCGGCGTCGTGCGAAAGCCGCGCGCCGTCGGGGTCGGCCAGCAGTTCGAAATCGGGATGCGCGATGAGGCCCGACTCGCGCGCATAGCGGCTCGCGGGCTCGCCCGCGGGCGGCAACGGCGCGATGCGCACCACGCCGTCGCGCGCTGCGCCATACCAGCGCGTGGCGGCCAACGCGACGACGACGAGTGCCGCCGATGCGGCGACCCATCGGAGCCGGCGATCCGGGCGCTTCGGGAAGAACCGTTCGGTCGGCCCGGCCAGCGCCCCTTCGCGGATACGCGCCAGCTGCAGGCTGCGGTCGGCGGGCAGGTCACGGATGCGTTGCTGCACGTCGCGCTGCAGGCGTGTCCAGGCCGCGGCGTCGGGGCCGCCGTCGGCGAGGGTCGGCAGCGCGCGGATCACCGCCTCGCGCAGCGCTTCGGGCCGCACGCCGAGCACGTCCGCCGCGGTCGCCTCGTCGAGCCCGGCCGCCACCCGCAGCAACAGCGCCACGCGTACCGCCGGCGACGAGGCCGGCAGCCCGTCGATGCGCGCCTCGCGGGCGTTACGAAGCGCTGGCTGGCGCAGCAGCAGCGTCCAGAACAGGCGCGGCCAGTCGGCCATCGGCGTTTCGACCGCGGCTTCGCGGAAGATCGCCATCGCCCGGGTCAGGGCGGCGTCGCCCACCGACGGCACGCCGGTCTGCAGCTCGGCGAAGACGGCGGCGCGGCGGTCGATGCCGCGAAGGAATGCGGCCAGCGCGGCGGGCTGTGCAAGCGCCGGGGCCGGCGCCGAAGCGGAAAACGACATGCGCCGGATGATAGCCGTCGCGTTCGTCGGCACTCGCCAATTTCACCTCACGCACACCTTGACAGCGGCGGTCGTCGCGGCTCCAGCCTTGTGTGACGCGGTTCCACGGCCAAAAGCGTTGTGCACAGCCGTCACGCGGCGGTCATTCGCAGCATTTGCGACGTTCCAAGGCCAGCATGACAGTCGTGTTTCACGCCCAACCTATTGATCCGGCAGGGAATATCCGGCTTGGTGATTTTTTCGCCAACCCACGGCCGCTGCCCGTGTTTACGGGGTTGCGCATGTCGGCCGACATTCGATTCACAGACTTATCCACACTCGATGTGGATAAGGGCCGATCTTCAATACGGACGCGGACTTACGTCCGATTCGTCACCCGGGCGGGAGCAATACGCGCCAACCTCGGGCCGCGCCGACACCGCCGCCGCCCCTAGACTCCACCCCATGCCCGACTCGCCCGACCTTCGCCCTACAGCCGCTTCCAGCGCGGTGTGGAAGGTCGCGATCGGCGGCCTTCCGCTGGCGCGCCTGTTCGACTACCAGCCGCTGGACGGCGACGCCGGCGACGTCGTCGGCTGCCGGGTGCGCGTGCCGTTCGGGACGCGCGAGCGGGTGGGCGTCATCGCCGCGGTCGGGCCCGCCGACGAGGGCGCGGAGCTGAAGCCGGCGCTCGAACGCCTCGACGCCGAACCGCTGCTCGCCGGCGAGCTGTGGGACTCGCTGCGCTGGCTGGCCCGCTACACCCACGAGCCGTTCGGCGAGGTGGTCGCGACCGCGCTGCCCACGCTCCTGCGCCACGGCGACCCGCTGCCGGCCACCGACCGCATCGGCTGGCGCCTGACCGCCGCCGGCGTCGACGCCCTGCCGCGCCTGCGCGCCGGCCGCCCGCGCCGCGTCGCGGAGTCGCTGGCCAATGGTCCGATCGCCGAGGACGAACTCGACAGCCTGTTCGACGACTGGCGCGCCGCCCTGCGCAACCTGGAAGGCCGCGGCCTGGTCGAGCCCGTGGCGATGCCGCCGGCGAGCACGCCCGCGCGTCCCGGCCCCGAACCGAACGACGAACAGCGCATCGCGATCGACGCGATCCTCGACTCGCGCGATGCGTTCAACGCGTTCCTGCTGGACGGCATCACCGGCAGCGGCAAGACCGAGGTCTACCTGCACGCCATCGCCGACTGCATCGCGCGCGGCAAGCAAGCGCTCGTGCTGGTGCCCGAAATCGGCCTGACGCCGCAGACGCTCGCCCGCTTTCGCGCGCGCCTGGGCGTGCCGGTGTACGCGCTGCATTCGGGCCTGTCCGATGGCGAGCGCGCGCGCACCTGGGCGGCATGCCTGCGCGGACAGGCGCGCGTCGTCGTCGGAACGCGCAGTGCAGTGTTCCTGCCGCTCCCGGACGCCGGCCTCATCGTCGTCGACGAGGAACACGACGGCAGCTACAAGCAACTCGACGGCATCCGCTACCACGCACGCGACTTCGCGCTGTATCGCGGCCACGCGCTCGGCGTGCCCGTCGTGCTGGGTAGCGCCACGCCGTCGATGGAGTCGCTGCGCAACGCCCGCACGGGCCGCTACACGCACCTGCAGCTTCGACATCGCGCCGGTGCGGCGAAGCCGCCGAGCGTTCGCGTCATCGACGTCCGCAAGCGCGCGCTCGACGCCGGGCTGTCGAACGAACTGATCGACACGCTCGCTCGCACGCTCGATGGCGGCGGCCAGGCGCTGGTGTTCAAGAACCGGCGCGGCTATGCGCCCGTACTGCTCTGCCACGACTGCGGCTGGTCCGCCGAATGCCCGCGCTGCGATGCGTCGATGACCGTGCACGCGAAGGGCCGTCGCCTGCAGTGCCATCACTGCGGAACGGCACGACGCTCGCCCGATGCATGCCCGGACTGCGGCGGCCTCGCGTTGCAACCGCAGGGCGCTGGCACCGAGAAGCTCGAGGAGACACTGGCCGCACGTTTCCCCGATGTCCCCGTCGTGCGCATCGACAAAGGCACCACGCGCAATCGTGACGCGCTCGCCGGCCATCTCGATGCACTCGGCGATGCGCCCGGCATCCTCGTCGGCACGCAGATGCTCGCGAAAGGCCACGACCTGCCGGGCCTCACGCTGGTCGCCGTCGTCGGCATCGACGAAGGGCTGTTCTCCGCGGACTTCCGCGCGCCGGAAAAACTCGCGCAACTGCTCGTGCAGGTCGCAGGTCGCGCAGGTCGCGCCGACAAGGCCGGCGAAGTGCTGCTGCAGACGCACCACCCCGACCACCCGCTGCTGCACACCTTGCTCACCGGCGGCTACACGCGATTCGCCGACGAGGAACTCGCGTTGCGCGAGAACGCCGGGTTCCCGCCGTTCGCGCACATGGCGATGTTCCGCGCGGAAGCGCGGGAGATGGACGTCGCCAATTCATTCCTCGCGCAGGTGCGCGGCCATCTCGAAGCCTCGTCGCCCGGCAGCGTGCTCAGCGCGCACGGTCCGCTGCCCGCGCCGATGCCACGTCGCGCCGGCTACCAGCGCGCGCAACTCGTCGTCTCGTCCAACGCGCGCCCCGCGCTGCATGCCGCACTCGACGCCGCGCTGCCCGCGATCCGCGAATTGCCGGAAGCACGCAAGGTGCGATGGTCGCTCGACGTCGATCCGGTCGATCTCTACTGACACCCGCACCGCATCGATGGCACGCCCACGCCGCGGCATGCACAATCCGCGATCGTCCAGGGAGTCACCCATGCCGTCTTTGCTCGACCAGCTGCGCGAAATGTCCGCCGTCGTCGCCGACACCGGCGACATCGATGCGATCGCACGCTTCCGTCCGCTCGACGCGACCACCAATCCGTCGCTTCTGCTGAAAGCGGCCGCGCTGCCGGCGTATGCCTCGCTGGTCGAAAGCGCATTCGCCGCCGCGCAGGGCATCGACCACGACGCACGCGTCGCCGATGCATCGGACCGCCTGGCCGTCGCGATCGGTGGCGAAATCCTCAAGCTCATCCCGGGCCGCGTCTCCACCGAAGTCGACGCGCGCCTTAGCTTCGATACGGATGCGACGATCGCGAAGGCGCATCGCCTCGTCGAGCTTTACGACGCCGCCGGCATCGGCCGCGACCGCCTGCTCATCAAGATCGCATCGACGTGGGAAGGCATCCGCGCCGCCGAGCGCCTCGAACGCGAAGGCATCCACTGCAACCTCACGCTGCTGTTCTCGTTCGCGCAGGCGGTCGCATGCGCCGAAGCCGGCGTGTTCCTGATCTCGCCATTCGTGGGCCGCATCTACGACTGGCACATCGCCAACGGCGCCGCGAAACCGACGACCCCGCAGGACGATCCCGGCGTGCAGTCCGTCACCCGCATCTGGCAGTGGTACAAGCGCCACGGCTACGACACCGTCGTGATGGGCGCGAGCTTCCGCAACATCGGCCAGATCACCGCGCTGGCGGGCTGCGACCGCCTCACGATCTCGCCGGAGTTGCTCGCCGAACTGCAGTCCAGCGACACCACGCTCGATCGCGCACTCATCGACGACGGCAGTCGCACGAACGCACCGGCGTATCTCGACGAAGCGCACTTCCGCTGGCAGCACAACGAAGACGCCATGGCGACCGAGAAGCTCGCCGACGGAATCCGCAAGTTCGCGCAGGACCAGGTGAAGCTGGAAACGTTGCTGGGGTCGCGGGTAGGCTAGGTCACCACGATTCGACGCTCCCAAGGATGGGCATATGTCATCGCCGCACAGGTGTCTCCGCCGCGACGCCGGCGCATTGCGACCTGCATCCACATTCTCAGCCTCCGCGACGCTGCGCGTTCGCCATGCATATGCAATGCATGGCTGGAAGCCCTCGCGATCGTGACCTCGCCCATCCAAGCACCGTCCTTTGGCTGACTCGCCCGAGGCGGCATTTTTCGTGTTCAAGGAGGAGCTCCATGCACCGCTTCGCGCTAGTCGCCACTTCCATCGCATTGTCATTGACGGCATGCAGTCGGCCGCCCGCATCGACGGCGGCAGCTCACGCCGAGGCGACAGTCGCCCACCCCGCACAAAGCTCACCCAATGCCGCGCCTGCTTCGGAGGCCACGCCGCATTCCACGGAGGCAGTGAGCGGCGTTTCACCCGGCATGGCATACGCACGCTTTCGAGCGAAGGCCATGGAGCAAGGCTGGCAACCGAAACCCGATGCCGACTGCCTTGCCAACGTCGTTGGCGCCAACTTCAAGGAGATCTGCGACGCCGATGCCTCGCGTTGCCGGGTGTGCACGGAGATGCCGGAATTGAGTGCGTACAGCGGCGATGGGCAGCTTCTCACCCGCTTCGAGAACAGCGCTGACCATCGCGTTCTCGAGGTTGGCGGTTCTGGCGACATCGAATCTTGGAATCAGCCGGGGCGCGAAGGCGACCTGCAGGTCGCGTCCTGGACGGTCACCAACCCTTCGAAGTAGCCAGCTGCGCGATGGCATGGCTACACCACATTGACGACAGGAGGTTGCAATGAATGTCAATCCACTACAGGAACTTATGCGACGTGGAGAGTCCGGCGCGGCCGGATACAACGCGTACAACCGCGGCACGTATACGGACTCCGACGGCCACCACCACGTTCGCGGGCCCGATCGTCCGATCGATCTGAGCACTATGACACTTGGGCAGGTCTAGGCACTGCAGCACTTGCCCGGCTCGCATCCAGACCGCCTATTCGCGGTTGGCAAGTATCAAATGATTCCCGCCACCCTCGCGGATGCCGCCGTTGCAATGCATCTGAATCCAGATGCGCGCTTCACGCCGCACCTCCAAGACAGGATCCTGTTCGACTACTTGATCGGGCAGCGACGCCCCGCGGTTCACGACTACATCGCAGGCAAGCCGGGGGCGACCCTGACCGACGCGCAGCACGCCATGGCCTGCGAATGGGCAAGTTTTGGCGATCCCGCCAAAGGCGGCCAAAGCCACTATCCCCCCCCGAACCACGCGAGCATCACGCTTGAGCAATCGGGCGCGGCGCTTACGTCCATGCGCAACGACTATCGTGCGGCCATCGAAAGGGGGCTCACGCCGGCCGATGCGTGGACAGCTGCAACGGGATCGTCGCCGACGCACGACCAAGCTGCCCCGAACACGCTGGCGGCTCACGCGCCAAGCACGCATCGATCCGAAAGGCCGGCAGCGATGACCGACGGCGCGCTTACGTCCGGCGAGAGCGGTCCTGAGGTCGCGACACTACAACGCGCGCTCGACCGCCTCGGCTACAAGGACGCGCACGGCCACCACATCGCGGCCGACGGCCATTTTGGGCAACACACCCGCGAAGCGCTGCAAGCCTTCCAGCGCGATCACCATCTCGACGCCCATGGCAGCTTCGGCCCGAAGACACAAACGGCGCTACACGCCGCGGAAGCGTCGCTCGTGACCTCGCGAACCAATCCTCACCACGCGCTCTATGAACGCACGCTCGAAAAGGTGCGCGAAGCCGAACACGCGCGCGGTGTCGCATCCGGTCCGCACAGCGAACGCATGGCCGCCGCGCTGACGACAGAACTCGTGCGCGACGGCATCACGCGCGTCGACCGCGTCGAGTTCAATTCTGCTGGCACCCTTGTGCGCGCCGTGCAGATCGGCGCGATGCGCGACGAGCCCGGGCTCAATCACTCGACCGGCGCAATCAGCACGCGCCAGGCATCCACGCAATCGGTCGCCGAAAGCAGCCGCCAGCTGCACGAGGTCGCGGTGAACGTGCAGGCGCAGCGGCAGGATCCGCAGTTCACCCAGACGCCGACGCGTGCCGCGCCGTCGCCGGCGCACTGAGCAGGGCGCGAGCACGGAAATGCAAACGGCCCGGTTTCCCGGGCCGTTTTGCGTCGCAGATGTACGCAACAGTTACGCCGCGAACAACGCCCGCATCTTCTTGAGCGCGTTCGCCTCGATCTGGCGGATGCGTTCGGCGGACACGCCGTATTCGTCGGCGAGTTCCTGCAGCGTCACCTTGTCCTCGTCCAGCCACCGGCGACGGATGATGTCGCGCGAACGTGCGTCGAGTTCCGACAGGCCGTCGCGCAGCACGTCGAGCTGGCTCGTTTCCTCGTCCTGGCGCTCGTAGAGCTGCGACGGATCCTCGCCCTGCGCACGCAGGTACGCCACCGGCGAGGGCGGACCGTCCTCGTCGCCATCGTCCGGCGCGTCGAAGCCGATGTCGCGGCCGGACAGGCGCGACTCCATCTCAAGCACTTCGCGCTCGGAGACATTGAGGTCGGCGGCGACGGCGCGGACTTCCTCGGCATTCATCCAGCCCAGGCGCGTCTTGCTCTTGCGCAGGTTGAAGAACAGCTTGCGCTGCGCCTTGGTCGTGGCGACCTTGACGATGCGCCAGTTCTTCAGGATGAACTCGTGCATCTCCGCACGGATCCAGTGCACCGCGAAGCTGACGAGGCGCACGCCCTGGTCCGGGTCGAAGCGCTTCACCGCCTTCATCAGGCCGATGTTGCCTTCCTGGATGAGGTCACCGATGCCGAGGCCGTAGCCGTTGTAGCCACGCGCGACATGCACGACGAAGCGCAGGTGCGAATGCACCAGTTCGCGGGCGGCGTCGAGATCCTCGCTGTCGCGGAACTGGCGCGCGAGGCGCTGTTCGTCGTCCACGGTGAGGACCGGGATGCGGTTGACCGCGCCGATGTAGGCCTCGAGCGAGCCGAGCGGGCTCAGCCCGACCGCCGAAACGGCCGGCAGGCTGTTGGGAACGAGAGCGGTGGAGGCTGTCTGGGTCATAGGCTCGTAGGTTAGCAGTCGGGCTGTTGGACTGCTAAAGGGTCCAGGAGTTCCGGACCGTTGCATGTGTGGGACGACGAAGGCGGAATGCTGCCGATCGGCCCGTTCAAGTCGCGTAAAACCGGCGGTATGGGACTGAGTCCCAGGCATGCGGGCGCTACGGCCGCTTTTCCAGCCCTGACCGATGGCAGGGTGCGGCGGTGCCGCGCCCGGCGGCGGCTACACTCCCGCCGGCATGACCAAACGAACCAGGCCGACCTCCTTCGACATCGCCTTCCGGGCGGGTGTATCGCAAGCGACCGTGTCCCGCGTGCTCCGCGGCAGCCCACTGGTGAACGAGGAGACCCGAAAGCGGGTCGAGTCCGTCGCCCGCGAGCTCAACTACAAGGTCGACCGCCGCGCCTCGAGCCTGCGCACCCAGAAGTCCGGCACCCTCGCCCTGCTGCTGTTCGAGGACCCGACGCCGGACGAGTCGCACATCAACCCGTTCTTCCTGTCGATGCTGGGCTCGATCACCCGCGCCTGCGCCCGCCACGGGCAGGACCTGCTGGTCTCGTTCCAGCAGCTCTCGGACGACTGGCATTCGGACTACGAGGACTCGATGAAGGCCGACGGGCTGATCCTGCTCGGCTACGGCGACTACGAGCTCTACCGCGACAAGCTCTCCGCGCTGGTCGAGCGCGGCACGCACTTCGTGCGCTGGGGCGCGGTCGACGCCGACCAGCCCGGCGTGTCGATCGGCTGCGACAACGTCCACGGCGGACGCCTAGCGGGGGAGCACCTGCTTGCATGCGGACGTCGGACGGTCGCGTTCGTCGGCCACGCCTCGTCGCACTACCCCGAATTCCTCGACCGCTACCGCGGCTGCGCGTCCGCGCTCGAGGCCGCCGGGCTGAAGATGGATCCCGCATTGCAGGTCGATGCCGAGACCAGCGAGGAAGCCGGCTACATCGCGACGCGGCAGCTGCTCGCGCGCGGGCGCCCGTTCGACGCGATCTTCGGCGCCAGCGACCTCATCGCGATCGGCGCGATGCGCGCGTTGCACGAGGCGGGCATCCGCATTCCGCACGACGTCTCGGTCGTCGGCTTCGACGACATCCCGATGGCGCGCTTCACCACGCCGCCGCTGACGACGGTGATGCAGGACACGACCAAGGCCGGCCAGCTGCTGGTCGCGACGCTGATGCAGCTCGTGCGCGACGAACACGCCGAGAGCGCGATGCTCCCGGCGTCGCTGGTGGTGCGCAAATCCTCGTTCACGCTCGGCTGAACGCGTAACGCCTTATTGGCGCGACTTGCGACGCTCCGCGTCTTGCAGTGCCGTGCGCAGGTCGTCATTCGACACGGCGCCATCGAGCACGTACACCTCGACGCCGTGTGCCGGCACGGTCGCCGACAACGCGCCGCCGTTCGCGACCTGCACGTTCGTTCCCGCGATCCGCGCGCGCCACGTGCCCGCCTGCATCCAACGGTCGACGTGGAAGTCCGCCGGCTTGTCGCCCTTGTTGAGCAGCACCAGCGCCGTCTGGGCGACGTCGCCGCTCTGCACCACCCGGTAGAACGCCGCGCGATCGTCCTTGAACTCGATGTTCAGCTGCAGGCCGCGTTGCAACGCCGGCGTTTGCGCGCGCACGTGCGCGATGCGACTGAGCGCCGCGTGGATCGGATTGCGCCTGGCTTCGTCGATGCGTTGCTGGCCGAAGTAGTTGCGATTGCCGGTGTGCTCGACAGCGCCGCGTTCGAAACCGATCTCCGAACCGTAATAGATCACCGGAATACCGCGCGCTGTGAACAGGAAGTTGTTCGCGTTGATGAAGCCGGCGTCGGTGGCGTCGAGCCGCGCCATGTCGTGGTTGTCGTAGAACGTCATCAGCTCGTACGGATTGGCGTACGGGCCATCGGTGAGATACAGGCGTTCGGCGATCCGCTCGTAACCCTTCTGCTGGCGGCCGAACACCTCGACCAGCCGATCCTTCAACGGGAAGTCGAGCACGCTGACGTCGGCATTGCGCGGCAACGTATGCGCGGCGATCGTCGCGGCGTCGGTGTCGAAGGCTTCGCCGAACATGAAGAAGCCCGGATGCTTCGCCCGGATGCGCGTGGTGAACGCATGCCAGAACGAATTCGGCATCCAGCCGATGGTGTCGATGCGGAACGCGTCCGCGCCCTGGTCGATCCACTGCGAGTACGCGCCGACGAAATAGTCGAGCACCGCCGGCTCGTTCTCGTTGAGGTCCGACAGCTGCGCGATGCCGCCGCCGGTGTTGTACCAGCGGTGCAGCGGGTTGTTCTTCGGATCGAGCTTCGACGGCGGCAGGTTCTGGTGATCGGCCAGCAGCTCGCCATGCGGGCCGTAGATCTTTCCGTACTTCGGCTGGTCCTTCGGCATCGTGAACGCCGGCGAGCCGTGGTTGCAGACGATGTCGAGCACGGTCTTCAGGCCATGCTGCTTCAAACCGGTTGTGAGCCCGCGGAAATCTAGGTTTGCGCTCGGCAGGTGCTCGTCGAGTACATAGAAGTTGTCGCCCCAGTAGCCGTGGTAACCGGTCTTGCCGCGATCGGTCCAGAAGCCGCCCCACTTCACCGGATCGCCGCCGGTGAAGGCTTCGTCGGGCTGGTCGACGATGGGCGTGATCCACACCGCGCCGAAACCCATGTCGCGGATGTAGTCGGCGTTGTCGAGCACGCCTTTGAAATCGCCACCCATGTAGCCGACGTTGTCGCTGTGGCCTTTGGGTGCGCCGGGTGTCGGGCGATCGAAGGTGTGCAGCGTCTTGCCGCCCTGGTCGCGATGGTCGTTCGACGGATCGCCGTTGACGAAGCGGTCGGTCATCACGAAGTAGATCGCGTCGCTCGCGAACGGCTCGGTGGTGCCGACGAACTGCCGCGCGTCGACCCGCGCGTCGCGGCCCTGCGCCGCGATCGGCAACGCCAACGCGACGGCGGCGCTGAGCGCCAGCACGCGCGTCACGGCGTCACCGCCAGCCGAGCCGCACGCGCCTGCGGTTCGCGCACGCGCAACACGCACAGCCCGGCGACCACCATCGAGATGCCGCCGATCACCAGCGCATAGATCGGATGCCCGCCGAACATCGCCTTCAACAGGAAGCCGAGCAGGCTGGCCGCGACCAGCTGCGGGATCACGATGAAGAAATTGAAGATGCCCATGTACACGCCCATCTTCTTCGCCGGCACGCTGTCCGACAGCAGCGCATACGGCAGCGACAGGATCGACGCCCACGCGAAGCCGACGCCGACCATCGACAGCAGCAGCCAGTGCGGGTCGCGAATGAACATGATCGACACCAGTCCGATGCCGCCCAGCACCGCGTTGATCAGATGGCTGGTGCGCAGGCCCCAACGCGCCACCATCTTCGGAATGACGACGGCGGCGATCGCGGCGAAGCCGTTGTAGGCGGCGAACAGCACGCCGACCCAGTTCGCGCCCTCGTTGTACGCGGCGGACGTGGTGTCGGTGCTGTGGAAGTGCAGGTCGGCGACGGCGGGCGTGGTGTAGATCCACATCGCGAACAGCGCGAACCACGAGAAGAACTGCACGACGGCCAGTTGCGCCATCGACGTCGGCATGTCCCTCATGTCGTCGAGCACGTCGGTGAAGAAATTCTGGCCGCGCATGAAGCTGCGCAGGAGGAAGGCGGCACCGAACACGATGAAGAGGCCGGCGAAGATGATCAGCGACTTGTCCAAGCCGTTCACGAGAATCGCAGCGAGGCCGCATGCGCCAAGCACCATGGCGAGCGTCGCCACCAGCCGCGTGGTCGACGTGTTGCCGCCCCGGCGTCGCAGGGGAACAGCCTCGTCCCACTGCTGCAGCGTTTCGGGCGGATATTCCGGCGTTCGCAGGATGGTCCACCCGATCGCGGCGACCAGCACCACGCCGCCCGCATAGAACGACCAGCGCACGGTATCCGGCACCAGCCCCGCATCGGCGGTGTTGGCGACACCGAAGTGCGCGAGCACGTACGGCAGCACGCTCGCCACCACCGAGCCGACGCCGATGAAGAAGCTCTGCATCGAGTAGCCGGTCGCACGCTGGTTCACCGGCAACTGGTCGCCGACGAATGCACGGAACGGCTCCATCGAGATATTGATCGACGCATCGAGCATCCACAGCAGCCCGGCGGCGATCCACAGCGTCGGCGAGTTCGGCATCGCGAGCAGCGCGACGGTCGCCAGCAATGCGCCGACCAGGAAATACGGGCGACGTCGGCCCAGCTTCGTCCAGGTGCGATCGGAGAAGTGGCCGACGATGGGTTGCACGATGAGGCCGGTGAGCGGTGCCGCGATCCACAGCATCGGCAGTGCGTCCATGTCCGCGCCGAGCGTCTGGAAGATGCGGCTGACGTTGGCGTTCTGCAGTGCGAAACCGAACTGGATGCCAAGGAAGCCGAAGCACATGTTCCAGATCTGCCAGAACGAGAGTCGTGGCTTGGACTGCGTAGTGGGATTCATGAACCGCCCTGAGGTGAGGAAGGCACGCCGCGCGCCGTGTCGTGCGGCGAGTGTGACGCGTCGTTCGCGAGAAACCGGTGTGCGCTGCAACATCGACATCGCGACGCGAAGCACACGAACGTGATGTGCGCGGCATGGTAGACAGCGCTCCGCCTGCACAATTTCCGCTGCAAACGTATTCAGCGCGGAGCCGCGCCGACGTGCCGTCATCCTCCACCGCCCGCGTGGAATCCTCCCGCGGCACGCGCGGAACGACGCGCAGCGACCGGGACGGTCGTTCACGCAACGGGTTGTTGAGGTCTCGATGGCGAAGAAGACCTGGTGGCGAGGCGCGGTGATCTACCAGATCTACCCGCGCAGCTTCCTCGATACCAATGGCGACGGCATCGGCGACCTGCCCGGCATCGTCGAGAAGCTCGACTACGTCGCCAGCCTCGGCGTCGACGCGATCTGGATCTCGCCCTTCTTCAAGTCGCCGATGGCCGATTTCGGCTACGACATCGCGGATTACCGCGAAGTCGATCCGATGTTCGGCACGCTCGAGGACTTCGACCGCCTGCTCGCGAAATCACATTCGCTCGGGCTGAAGGTGATGATCGACCAGGTGCTCAGCCACACCTCCGCCGAACATGAATGGTTCAAGCAGAGCCGGCAGAGCCGCGACAACGCGAAGGCCGACTGGTACGTGTGGGCCGACGCCAAACCCGATGGCACGCCGCCCAACAACTGGATGTCGCTGTTCGGTGGCGTGGCGTGGCAGTGGGAGTCGCGTCGCGGCCAGTACTACCTGCACAACTTCCTGACCGAACAACCCGACCTCAACTTCCACAATCCGGCCGTGCAGCGTGCGCAGCTGGACAACGTGAAGTTCTGGCTCGATCGCGGCGTCGACGGCTTCCGCCTCGACGCGATCAACTTCTGCTTCCACGACGCGCGCCTGCGCGACAACCCGGCGAAGCCCGAACACCTGCGCACCGGCCGCGGTTTCTCGCCCGACAACCCGTACGCGTTCCAGTACCACCACTACAACAACACGCAGCCCGAGAACGTCGCCCTCCTCGAGGACGTGCGCGCATTGATGGATCGCTATCCCGACGTCGCCGCGCTGGGCGAAATCTCGTCGGAAGATTCGCTGGCGACGATGGCGGAGTACGTACGCCCCGGCCGGCTGCACATGGGCTACAGCTTCGAGCTGCTCACCAACGATTTCACCGCCGCCTACATCCGCGGCACCGTCGAGCGTCTCGAAGCGAGCATGGTCGACGGTTGGCCATGCTGGGCGATCTCCAACCACGACGTCGAACGCGCGGTCACGCGGTGGGGCGACGGGCAGGCGAACGACGTGCTCGCGCGCCAGCTGGTCGCACTGGTGTGCTCGCTGCGCGGCTCCGTGTGCCTGTACCAGGGCGAAGAGCTCGGCCTGCCCGAAGCCGACGTGCCGTACGAGCTGCTGCAGGATCCCTACGGCATCACGTTCTGGCCGACCTTCAAGGGGCGCGACGGCTGCCGCACGCCGATGCCGTGGAACGGCGGCGCGTCCGCCGGATTCACCGACGGCACGCCGTGGCTTCCGGTTGCACCGACTCACGGTCCACGCAGCGTCGCCCGGCAGGAGGCAGATCCGGCGTCGGTGTTGAACGCCGTGCGCGCGTTCCTGCGCTGGCGCCGTTCGCAGGACACGCTCGTCGAAGGATCGATCCGCTTCCTCGACACGCCCGAGCCGGTGCTCGCGTTCGTGCGCGAACACGACGGCGAGCGCCTGCTGCTCGCGTTCAACGTGTCGGGCGCAGCGGTCGAATGCACGCTGGGCGTTGGCGCGACGACGTCGATGGACGCGCCGGGCATCGCGACCGGTCGCATCGATGGCGATCGCCTGCAGCTGCCGGCGCATGGCGCGCTGTTCGCGCGGCTTGGTTGAACCGTTGCGCGCGTCGGATGATCGCGACGTGCCTACGGTCCTCGATGCGTCGGGCTCGCACTTGATCGAGCGCGCGAGCGCTCGCCGACCGGATCCGCTACACCGCATGGCCAGGTTGTCGCTCGGCGTAGGGCTACTGGCCGCGAGCAGCATCGCCTTCGCGCGCGCACCGTCCGCGGCCGACTGCAACGCGAGCGCGACGTGGTCGACGCTGACGGCCGCCGCCGACGCCCGCACCGATGCACGCGCGTACTGGCTGGACGCGGCGACATTGCGTTGGCCAGGAAAGCCCGGCGACGCACGCTATCGCCTGGTTGCATCGAACAGGGCGGCGCTGCGCGTCGACGCGAACCGACATCTCCGCGATGCCGATGTGTCGCTCGCGCTGACCGGCACCAGTACGCCGCTCGCCGCCGCGACCGCGGCAACCTTCGCCTTCGTACCGTCGGGCGCGCAGTTCGTGCTCGACGACGCCGCCGCACGCGGCGTACGTCGCAGCATCGCCGCGCAATGGTGGCTGGTGCAGGAGGACGCGAGCGGCGCGGTGGTCGACGCGACGTCCGTCCAGTCGCCCGGACTGCTCGATGCGGCATTCAACGCCGACGGCGCGGCGCTCGGTCCACGGGTTACGCGCGACTCGACAACCTTCGACGTGTGGGCACCAACGGCGCGCGGGGTCGCATTGTGCGTGTATCCAGCGCACGGCAATAGCGCGACGACGGCTGTGCCGATGCACCGCGACGACACGACCGGCACGTGGAGCGTGCACGCTCCCGGCGATCTGCGCGGTCGCGCCTACACCTTCCTGGTCGATGTCGTCGTCCCCGGCGTCGGCATCGTGCGCAATCGCGTCACCGATCCGTACTCGGTCACGCTGACTGCAGATTCCCGGCGCAGCGTCGTCGAAGATCCAGCCGACGCCGCCGACCCGCGACTCGCACCCGCCGGCTGGGCAACACACGCGCGCCCCGCACCCGCCGCAAGCAACGTCGACATGACGGTGTACGAGCTGCATGTGCGCGACTTCTCGGTTGCGGACGCGACCGTGCCGGCTGACCACCGCGGCCGCTATCTCGCGTTCACCGACGTCGCATCCAACGGCATGAAACATCTCGCCGCGTTGCGCGAGGCCGGCCTGACCGACGTGCACCTGCTGCCGGTGTTCGACATCGCGACGATTCCCGAGCGGCGCTGCGTCACGCCCGACATCGTGCGCGGCGCGCCCGACAGCCCCGCGCCGCAGGCCGCGATCGCGGCCGTCGCCAAAACCGACTGCTACAACTGGGGTTACGACCCGCAGCATTTCGGCGCGCCCGAAGGCAGCTATGCGACCGATGCCGCCGACGGCGCGGTGCGCATCCGCGAGTTCCGCGCGATGGTGCAGTCGCTGCACGCGCTGGGCCTGCGCGTCGGCATGGACGTGGTCTACAACCACACCACGACCTCAGGACAGGCCGATACCTCCGTGCTCGATCGCATCGTGCCCGGCTATTACTACCGGCTCGATGCGAACGGCGCGGTCGCGCACTCGACCTGCTGCGAGAACACCGCCACCGAGCACCGCATGATGTCGCGCCTGATGGCCGACACGCTGGTGCGCTGGGCGCGCGACTACGGCATCGACTCGTTCCGCTTCGACCTGATGGGGCACCAGCCACGCGCCGCCATGGAGCGCGCGCAACGTGCGCTGCGTGAAGCAACGGGGCACGACGTGCCGCTGATCGGCGAAGGCTGGAACTTCGGCGAAGTCGCGAGCGGCGCGCGCTTCGTGCAGGCGGCGCAGGGTCGATTGGATGACACCGGCATCGCGACGTTCAGCGACCGCGCGCGCGACGCGCTGCGCGGCGGTGGCTGCTGCGACAGCGGTGCGGACCTGCTGCAACACCGTGGCTGGCTCAATGGTCTGGTCGAGGCGCCGGCTTCGCGGGCCGATGCACTGCGCGCTGCCGGCCTCGTGCGTGTCGGCCTCGCCGGCACGCTGCGCGACTACACGACGACGTTCGCCGACGGTCGCACCGCGCCTTTGTCCGCCATCGACTACAGCGGCCAACCGGCCGGCTATACGAGCGAGCCGACGGAAGTCGTCAACTACGTCGAGAACCACGACAACCTGACCCTGTTCGACATCGATGCATTGCGTCTTCCGGCCGGCACGAACGCGGCGGAACGTGCGCGCGTGCAGGCGCTCGGCATCGCCGTGGTCGCGCTCAGCCAGGGCGTCGCCTACTACCACGCCGGCATCGACGTCCTGCGCAGCAAGTCGCTGGACCGCAACAGCTTCGAGTCGGGCGACGCGTTCAACCGACTCGACTGGACCTATACCGACAACGGCTTCGGCGTGGGCCTGCCACGTGAAGTCGACAACGGTCGCGACTGGCCGCTGCTCGCGCCGGTGTTGCGTGACGCGTCGATCAAACCAGCGCCCGCCGACATCGCATGGACACGCGACGTGTTCCGCGACTGGCTGCGCGTGCGCGCGTCGACACCGCTGCTGCGCCTGCGCACGGCCGCCGAGGTGCAGCGTCGATTGACGTTCGGGAACACCGGGCCGTCGCAGAATCCCGCGGTGATCGTGGGCCACCTCGACGGCACGGGCATGCCCGGCGCGCGCCAGCTGCTCTACCTCGTCAACACCTCGCCGCGCACGCAGACGCTCGACCTGCCCACGGAAGCGGACAAGGCCTATGTCCTGCATCCCGTGCTGCAGGCCGGCCGCGATGCCCGCGTGCGCGACTCCCGTTACGACCCGCGTGGCCGCGTCACCGTGCCCGGCCGCACCGCCGCTGTTTTCGTCATCGAGTAAGACCATGACTTCCACGCCCGCACGCTTGATCGCGCCGATGCTGTTCCTGCTTATGGCGACGCCCGCTGTCGCCAAGACGGTGGCCAGTGTCGATTCACCGGATCACAGGCTGCACGTCGAACTCGACGTCGACGACGGCCGCATCGGCTATCGCGTGTTCCGTAACGGCGCGCCGCTGATCGGGACGTCGCGGCTGGGCTTCCTGTTCCAGAACGCCGAACAGATCCAGCGCAACCTCGCCTTCACCGCGCAGGCCACGCGCAGTTTTGACGAGACCTGGGAGCAGCCCTGGGGCGAGCGCCGGCTCACGCGCAACCACTACAACGAACTGCGCACACGCTTCACCGAAACCATCAACGGCAAGCGCGCGATCGACGTGACGTTCCGTGTGTTCGACGACGGCATCGGCTTCCGCTACGAATTCCCCGACCAGCCGTCGATGAAGGACGTGCGCATCACCGAGGAACTCACCGAGTTCGACGTCGTGCCCAACGCGACCGCGTGGTGGATTCCGGCCGGCGAATGGAACCGCTACGAATACCTGTACAACCGCACGCCGCTGCGCGAAGTCAGCCAGGCGCACACGCCGATCACACTGAAGACCGACGACGGTGTCTACCTGTCGTTCCACGAAGCCGCGCTGATCGACTATTCGAGCATGTGGCTGCGTCGTGTCGAAGGCCAGCGCCTGAAGGCACAGCTCTCGCCGGGCAGCGAAGGCTGGAAGGTGCGACGCACCGCGCCGTTCACCACGCCGTGGCGCACGATCACGATCAGCGACCGCGCGGGCGGTCTGGTCGAGTCCAGCCTGATCCTCAACCTCAACGAGCCCAACAAGCTCGGCGACGTGAGCTGGTTCAAGCCGGCGAAGTACGTCGGTGTGTGGTGGTCGCTGCATCTCGATGAAAAGACCTGGGCGACCGGCGCCAAGCATGGCGCGACGACGGAAGAGACCAAGCGCTACATCGATTTCGCCGCGCAGCATGGCTTCCGCGGCGTGCTGGTCGAAGGCTGGAATCCCGGCTGGGACGGCAACTGGTTCGCCAACGGCTGGGATTTCGACTTCACGAAGGCGACGCCCGATTTCGACATCGAAGCACTGTCGAAATACGCGGCCGCCAAGGGCGTGCACCTGATCGGCCATCACGAGACCGGCTGCGCGGTGAGCCACTACGAACGCCAGCTGCCCGCCGCGCTCGATCTCGACGCGCGCCTGGGCATCGACGTGGTCAAGACCGGTTACGTCTGCGATGCCGGACAGATCGAGCGCCAGGATGTCGACGGCGGCCCGGTGCTGCGGGAATGGCACGACGGCCAGTGGCGTGCGAACCATCAGCTGCGCGTCGTGCAGGAAGCCGCGAAGCGCCACATCGCCATCGTCGACCACGAACCGATCAAGGACACCGGCCTGCGCCGCACGTATCCCAACTGGATCGCACGCGAAGGTGCGCGCGGCATGGAATACAACGCCTGGGGCAATCCGCCGAACCCACCGGAACACGAAGCCAACCTCGTGTTCACCCGCATGCTGGGCGGGCCGTTCGACTTCACGCCCGGCGTGCTGAGCCTGAAGGGCCGCAACGGCCAGCAGATCCAGAGCACGCTCGCCAAGCAGCTCGCCAACTACGTGGTGATCTATTCGCCGGTGCAGATGGCGGCCGACCTGCCGGAGCATTACGCGCAGCACATGGACGCGTTCCGCTTCATCGAAGACGTGCCGACCGACTGGGAGGACACGAGGGTGATCAACGGCGAGCCGGGCGACTTCGTGACCATCGCCCGCAAGCAACGCGGGGCGAACGACTGGTTCGTGGGATCCGTCACTGACGAGACTGCGCGCACGCTCACCCTGCCGCTCGACTTCCTCGACTCCGGCCGCGCGTACGAAGCGCAGATCTATCGCGACGGCGACGGCGCCGACTGGAAGAGCAATCCGTTCGCGTTCGTGGTGGAAACACGCATGGTCAAGCGTGGCGATGTGCTGACGCTCAAGCTCGCCGCCGGCGGTGGCGAGGCGATCCGGTTGAAGGCGGTCAAATGAAGTCGGCGACGGCCCTTCGTGTGTCGGCGCTTGCCGCGCTGCTCGCGCTCGCGCTGCCGGCGCTGGCGGCGTCGCCACAGCAGCAGCCGCGCGCGGACGACTACCGCATCATGGCGCCCGGCGTGTCACCGACACCGCTGCACGTGCGCGTGCTGGTGCCGGCGACGTGTCGTATCGGCACCCTGCCGGGCTGTAACGCGCTGTACATCGACGACGGCCAGGATGCCGACCCCGTACACCTCGTCGACACCGTGACGTCGCTCGCCGCGTCCGGTGCGATCAGCGCACCGGTAGTCATCGCCATCGACATGCCGCCCGACCGCATGGGCGCCTACGGCTTTTCCGATCGCGCGGCGGGCAGGGCCATCGTCGCGCCGACCAAGTACGGCGATGTCGGCGCGCGCGCGCATGCCTACTCGGAATGGCTGGTGCACACGCTGGTGCCGTTCGTGGAATCGCGCTATGCGGTGCGGCCTTCGCCGGATGCGCGCGCGATCCTCGGCTGGTCGCTGGGCGGCGCACACGCGTTCAACGTCGGCTGGCAGTATCCCGAGGTGTTCGCGCGGGTCGGCGCGTTCTCGCCGTCGTTCTGGCTGGCGACCGATCGCACCGACGCGACCACGTTGCAGCGCACGCGCATCGCGCAGTCCATGGTCGCCACCATGCCACCGCGCACCGGCGCACGCTTCTTCGTGGCGATCGGCACCGACGAGGAAACCAGCGACCGCGACGGCGACGGCATCAACGACGCGGTCGACGACGTGCGCGATCTCGTCGACGGCTGGAACGTCGATGCGGGCGGGGTCAACGGGCTGAGGCAGGCGGGTTACAGAATCAATGACGACGCCGCGCATCGCACCGACGACAGCGACGTTGCGCTGTACGTGCTCGATGGCGGCCACCACCAGCAGGCGAGCTGGGCGCGGATGTTGCCGGTGTTCCTGCGTTGGGCGTATCCAGCGCACGCGCCCTGACGGGCGTGTCGCTTCAGCGCGCAGGTCGATCCCGCGGCTGACGATGGTCACCGTGCCTGTTCATCTCGCCCACTCCGACACCTGTTGGTCGCGCGTGTCCGTTCGCGGCGCCGTGCGCTGTCACGGTGCTGCCATGAATACGTTTGCAGGGAAATTTGTGCGGGCAGGCCGGCCTCTACCATCGCCGCAGCTCGGTAGTCGGTCGCCGCAGCAGCCCGGCCATGCGACGTCGATCGCAGCCATCCGATTTTAGAACCTCATAGTTCGGGGAGTACCAGGGGATGTTGAAGCTGAAACGCAACCTGCTCAGTGTCGCGCTCGCCACGTCGGCGATGATGCTGGCTTCGGCCGCGCAGGCGCAGACCGCCACGCCGGCCGACCCGGCCGCCAAGGACGACGCCAAGCAACTCGACAGCGTGGTGGTGCGCGGCATCCGTCGCGGCATCGAGCGCTCGATCGACGTCAAGAAGAACTCCACGTCGATCGTCGAAGCCGTGTCGGCCGAAGACATCGGCAAGCTGCCCGACGTGAGCATCGCGGAGTCGATCGCGCGCTTGCCGGGCCTGGCGGCGCAGCGCGTCGCCGGTCGTGCGCAGGTGATCAGCGTGCGCGGCCTCTCCCCGGACTTCTCGACCACGCTGCTCAACGGTCGCGAGATGGTCAGCACCGGCGACAACCGCAGCGTCGAGTTCGACCAGTACCCGTCCGAACTGCTCAGCGGCGTGACCGTGTACAAGACGCCGGACGCGGGCCTGGTCGGCCAGGGCCTGTCGGGCACCATCGACATGCAGACGGTGCGCCCGCTCAACTTCCAGGACCGCGTCATTGCGGTCAGCGCGCGCGGCCAGCACAACTCGCTGGGCGCCGCCGCGAACCAGGACGCGTTCGGCAATCGATTCAACGCGACCTACATCGACCAGTTCGCGAACCGTACGTGGGGCATCGCGCTCGGCTACTCGCATTCGGACACGCCGATCCAGGAGAACCAGGTCGGCCTGTACGAGCCGTGGGAGCAGATCGGCCCGACGTGGCGTCCCGGCGTGCCTTCGGGCGCCAATTGCCCGAGCCCGACCGCCACCGACTGCACGTACTTCTCCGAAGGCATCAAGGCGCTGCGCCGTACCGGTTACCAGAAGCGCGACGCGCTGATGGGCACGCTCGAGTTCCGCCCGAACGAGTCGTGGACGAGCGTGCTCGACGTGTTCCACACCGAGGCCCACCAGGAAGACACCGCGAACCAGTTCGAGGTGAACCTGGGTAACTATCCGGCCACGATCGCGGTCACCGGCGCGCAGATCAACGACAACCACACGTTCACCGGCGGCACCGTCGCGAACCTGTATCCGCTCGTGCGCGGCATGTACAACGACCGCAAGGACAAGATCGACGCGTTCGGCTGGAACAACCGCTTCAACATCGGCGCGGTGAAGCTCGACGCCGACGTCAGCTGGTCGCGCGCCAAGCGCAACGAGCTGAGCCTGGAGAACAACACGCAGCTGGCGAGCCCGGCGCTCGACACGCTGAACCTGCAGTACCACAGCGACGACTTCTCGCAGCTCGATCCGACCCGCGACTACAGCGACCCGACCAAGCTCTTCGTTACGAACACGATCTACGGCTCGGGCTACGGCAAGGTGCCGCGCGTCGTCGACGAGCTCAAGAGCTATCGCCTTACCGCCAATATCCCCGGTCCGCAGTCGTGGGCGTGGATCAAGGACTTCGACGTCGGCATCAACTACGCCGACCGCGAGAAGGAAAAGCACCAGCCCGAGGCCAACATCAACCTCGGCCCGCAGGGCCCGGTCACGATCCCGGCCGACCTGCAGTACGGGCTCGTCGACCTCGGCTTCGCCGGCGTCGGCCTGATCCCGTCGTGGAACGTGCCGGGCGTGGTCAGCCGCTTCATGACGTTCGACCCGAGCGAAACGGCAGCGGGCTATCTCGTCGCCAAGGCGTGGACGGTGGACGAGAAGATCACCACCACGTTCGCGAAGGCCAACATCGATACGCAGTGGGGCAACGTGCCCGTGCGCGGCAATGTCGGCGTGCAGGTGCAGCATGTGGATCAGTCGTCGACCGGTAACGTGTTCGACGGCAGCCGCCCCGCGGGCCAGCAGATCGTGCCGTATACGCGCGGCAAGACGTACACCGACGTGCTGCCGAGCCTGAACCTCGCGTTCTCGCTGCCGGACGACCAGACGGTGCGCGTCGCGCTCGCCAAGCAGGTTGCGCGTCCGCGTATCGACGAGCTGCGTGCGTCGCGTGACTTCGGCGTCGACCAGTCCAAGGTTCCGGCCGTGCCGGGCGCAAGCGGCGGCAACCCCGAGCTCGATCCGTGGAAGGCGAACGCGTTCGACATCTCCTACGAGAAGTACTTCGGCACCAAGGCCTACGTGGCGGCGGCGTACTTCTACAAGGACCTGACGACGTACATCTATTCGCAGAAGGTCGACGGCTACGACTTCTCCGACCTGCTGCAGGGTTACGTCGTCCCGCCGGGCGGCACCACGCCGCAGTCGACGGGTACGTTCACCGCGCCGTTCAACGGCAAGGGCGGCAAGATGCAGGGCCTCGAGCTCACCGCGTCGCTGCCGCTCAATCTGTTCACCCCGGTGCTCGACGGTTTCGGCATCGTCGCCAGCGCGACGTTCAACGACAGCAACATCACGATCCCGCCGGACGACTCGAACGTCAGCAGCGTCGGCAGTGCGCCGATCGCCCTGCCGGGCCTGTCCAAGCGCGTCTACAACTTCACCGCGTACTACGAGAAGAGCGGCTTCGAGGCGCGTATCAACCAGCGTCGTCGTTCCGACTTCATCGGCGAGATCGGCAACTTCAACGGCAACCGCACGCTGCGCTACGTGGTCGGCGAGAACATCACCGATGCGCAGGTCAGCTACACGTTCGGCGATGAGAGCTCGCTCAAGGGCATGACCCTGCTGCTGCAGGCCAACAACCTGACGAACGAGTCCTATCGCACGTACGCAGGCACGAAGGACCGCCCGCTCGAGAACATCGAATGGGGCCGCACCTACCTGGTCGGCGTGAGCTACAAGTTCTGATTCCGCACATCGCGTAACCCCCGGGCCCCTGCCGGTTCTCTCCGTCGGCAGGGGCTTTCTTTTTTTTTGGTACACCTTCGATAGCCGATGGAGTTGCCGATGTCCTCCAATGCCGTGCAGGTCGTGGTCTTCCTGGCGTTGACCGCGCTCGTGGCCCTCGCGACATGGTGGCGCTGCCGCCGCGAACGCCACGCCACCGATCGCGGGCGCGACTACTTCCTCGCCGGCGGTTCGCTGACGTGGCCGTTCATCGCCGGCTCGCTGCTGCTCACCAACATCTCCGCCGAACAGATCGTCGGCATGAACGGCGCGCAGACCATGCTGATGGCGTGGTGGGAATTCGGCGCCGCCGCCGGCCTTCTCGTGCTCGCGCACGTGCTGGTGCCGATGTACTACCGCTACAAGTGCACGACCACCACTGAGCTTCTGGAACGTCGACTCGGCGATCCCGGCCTGCGTCGCGCGGTATCGGTGATGTTCCTGCTCGGTTATCTCTTCATCCTGCTGCCGATGGTGCTGTACACCGGCTCGAAGTTCATGGCGTCGATGTTCCACCCCGACCTGCCGATCACCGTCATCGCCGTCCTGTTCGCGATCGGCGGCCTCGCCTATGCGGCGTTCGGCGGCCTGCGCGCGATCGCGATCTCCGACACCTACATGGGCGTCGTGCTGCTGGTAATGGGCATCCTCGTCACCGTGTTCGCGCTCAATGCGATCCACTGGGATCTGTCGGATGTCCCGGTCACCCGCCTCACCCTGGTCGGCTCGGCCGATTCGGACATCCCGTGGCAGACGCTGTTCACCGGCATGCTGTTCGCGCACCTGTTCTACTGGGGCACGAACATGGTGATCGCGCAGCGCGCGCTCGCTGCGCCCACGGTGCGTGAAGCGCAGAAGGGCATCTACGCCGCGGCGTTCTTCAAGTTGCTCACGCCGCTGATCGTGGTGCTGCCCGGCATCATCGCGTTCAAGCTGTTCGGCGACGTGGACGACGACGCCTACGGTCGACTGGTGGGTGCGGTGCTGCCGTCGTGGTTGTCGGGCGCCTTCGCCGCGGCGATCACCGGCGCGGTGCTGTCGAGCTACAGCGCGGCGCTCAACTCGGCGGCCGCGCTGTACACGGTCGACGTGCACCTCGCGAAGATCAATCCGAATGCCGACGCGAAGAAGCTCGGCCGCGTGGTGACGATCCTGTTCACCGTTGTCTCGCTGGCGATCGTGCCGCTGTACACGCATTCCAAGAGCATCATCGGCACGCTGCAGCAGCTCAACGGCCTGTATTCGATGCCAGTGCTCGCCGCGTTCATCGTCGCGATCTTCTTCAACGGCGTGAACGCGAAGGCGGTGCGCTGGTCGCTGGTGTTCGGCACCGCGCTGTATGCGTTCTTCACCTTCGGCTGGCCGGCGTTGACGGCCCGCGGCCTGCTGTCCCCGCCGCCGCATTACCTGCACCTGATGTTCGTGACCCTGTTGTCGACCATTGCGTTCGCGCTGGTCGGCAGTCGCGTGATGGGCACGGCGCGCCGGCAGGCGGTGCCCGACGCGGCCTGAACGGTTGATGCGACGACGGGCCGCCTCCGGGCGGCCCGTTCGTTTTTGCGGACGGCGTTCAGCGCCCGGTCGAGGCCGGCGGGCGTAAGCTCCGCGCATGATCCTCGACTTCATGCTCGGCGACAGCCCGCTGATCCTGGTCACGCTCACCGCGTTCGCGGTGGTCGCCTGCGCGATCGCGTACGCGGTGCGGCTCGGCCGACGTCGCGACCAGCGCCATCGCTAGACGGGCGCGATCACGCGCGCAAGCCCGCCGCTTCGCGTGCGAGGCGGCCGACGCGTTCCCAGTCGCCGGCCAGTAATGCATCCGCCGGCACCATCCACGAGCCGCCGACCGTCGCCACGTTCTTCAGGGCGAAATAGTTGGGCGCCTTGGCCGCGTCGATGCCGCCCGTTGGGCAGAAGTGGACGTCGGCGAACGGACCGCCGAATGCCTTGAGTGCGATCACGCCGCCTGCGCCCTCGGCCGGGAAGAACTTGAAGCGTCGGTACCCGCGCTCCATGCCGGTCATCAATTCGCTCGCGGTGGCGACCGCCGGAAGGAATGCGAGCGCGCTGAGTTCCGCAGCGTCGTACAGCAACGGCGTGGCGCCCGGCGCGATGCCGAACACGGCGCCGGTCGCTTCCACAGCACGGAAATCCCCGGCACGCAGCATCGTGCCTGCACCGACGACCGCACCGGGCACCTCCGTCACGATCGCGCGCATCGCGTCCAGCGCGCACGGCGTGCGCAGCGTGACTTCCAGCACCGGCAAGCCGGCATCGACCAGCGCACGCGCAAGCGGCACGGCATCTTCGAGACGATCGATCGCGAGCACGGGCAGCACCGGCGCCTGCGACAGGATGGCATCGACGCGCGCGGCGCGGGTTTCGGGTGTCCAGTTCATCGGTCGTGCTCCGTCGACGCCCGCAGCGCGACAGCGGCGCCGAGCAGGCCGGGTTGCGGATGGGTGATCACGTCGATCGCGACGTTCTCGAGATAGGCGGCGAAGCGTCCCTTCGCAAGGAAGCGCTCGCGGAACGCGCTCGAGCGCAGGAACGGCACGAAGCGCGGCACGATGCCGCCGGCGATCATCACGCTGCGCGCGCCGTGCACCAGCGCGACGTCGCCGCAGACGCTGCCCAAGATCGCGCAGAAGCGTGCGAGCGCGCGACGCGCGGTGACGTCGTGGCCTTCGAGTGCAAGCCGCACCACGTCGGCGGGGTCGCGCAGCGTCGGCTGCGTACCGGCGGGGCGCTCGGGATCGCGCAACACCGCATCGACCTGCGCGAGGCCGGTGCCGCAGAGCACGCGCTCGGTCGACGTGCGCCCGTGCAGCGAATCGAGCCAGCGCGCGATCACGCGCTCCTCGTCACCGACGGGTGCGAACGTGCCATGCCCGCCTTCGGTTTCGATCACGCGCCAGCCGCTCGCGTCGTCGCCGATCAGCAGGGCGACGCCGAGACCGGTGCCGGGGCCGATCACCGTCACCGGCGAACGCGGCGGGCGCTGCGACGGCCCGTAGAGATGCAGCGCGTCGTCGCCGGACAGCGCGGGCACCGCCCACGCAACGGCGCCGAAATCGTTGAGCATCAGCAGGCGTTCGAGACCGAGCGCCTGTTCGAGCTCGCGACGACTGAACGACCACGCGCGATTGGTCAGCCGGATCTCGTCGGCGTTCACCGGCGACGCCACCGCGATCGCCGCGCGTGTCGGTTGCGCGCCGACGCCCTGCAGGTAGTGCTCGCAGGCATGCTGCAGCGACGCGAAGTCCCCACAGCTCAGCGGTCGGATGTCGCGCAGCGACGGCGTCGGCGCGTCGAGGTCCGTGAGCGCGAAGCGCGCGTTGGTGCCACCGATGTCGGCGATCAGGCCGAGATTGCTCATGCGGAGAGTTCCCGGTCGCTGGCGTCGAGCAGCGCGCATGCGCCCTCTTCCGCGCTGCCGACTTCGCGGCGCATCAGTGCGAACAGTTCGCGGCCGATGCCGGTGTGGTTCGCGGAAAGATCGGGAAGGCGCGGCGCGCGCGCGGCCCACTCGGCGGCGTCGACGAGCGCGTCGATCGTGCCTGCGTCGGAATCGATGCGCACGACATCGCCGGCTTCGAGTTTCGCGATCGCACCGGCGTTCGCAGCTTCCGGCGTCAGGTGGATCGCGGCGAGCACCTTGCCCGAGGCGCCCGACATGCGGCCGTCGGTCAGCAGCGCGACCTTCTGCCCGCGATCCTGCAGCACCGACAACGTCGGCGTGAGCTTGTGCAGCTCCGGCATGCCGTTCGCCTTCGGCCCCTGCCCGCGCACCACCGCGACGAAGTCGCCATCGAGCAGGCCGGCGCGGAATGCGTCGAGCAACGCATCCTGCGCTTCGAAGATGCGCACCGGCGCTTCGATGACGCGATGTTCGGGCGCGACCGCCGACACCTTGACGACCGCGCGGCCGAGATTGCCCTGCAGTCGGCGCAGGCCGCCTTCACTGTCGAACGGCTCGGCGAACGGGCGGACCACGGTGGGGTCGCGCGACGCCACTGGCGCATCCGCCCACCGCAACGTCGTCCCGTCCAGACACGGTTGCTTGGCCTGGTCGCGCAGGTCGCCACCGTGCACGCATCGCACGTCGCCGTGCAGCAACCCGCCGTCGATCAGTTCGCGGATCACGAAGCCGACGCCGCCCGCGGCCTCGAAGTGGTTCACGTCGGCACTCCCGTTCGGATACACGCGGGCGAGCAGCGGCGTGATGCGCGAAAGTTCGTCGAGATCGTCCCAGTCGATGCGCACGCCGGCGGCGCGCGCGATGGCGACGAGGTGGATCGCGTGGTTGGTCGAGCCGCCGGTGGCCGCGAGTCCCACCATGGCGTTGACGATCGAGCGCTCGTCGACGATGTCGCACAGCGGCGTGTAGTCATCGCCCAGCGCGGTGATCTGCAGCACGCGTTCGGTGGCGGCGACGGTGAGCGCATCCCGCAGCGACGTGCCCGGATTGACGAAGGCGGTACCCGGCATGTGCAGGCCCATCACCTCCATCAGCATCTGGTTGGAGTTCGCAGTGCCGTAGAACGTGCAGGTGCCGGGGGAGTGGTACGAGGCGGCTTCGGCGTCCAGCAATTCGTCGTAGCCGACCTTGCCTTCCGCATGCAGTTGGCGGATGCGTGCTTTTTCCTTGTTGGGAATGCCCGACGGCATCGGCCCGGCGGGGATCAGGATGCACGGCAGGTGGCCCCAGCTCAGCGCGCCGATCAGCAGGCCCGGCACGATCTTGTCGCAGATGCCGAGCAGCAGCATGCCGTCGAACATGTCATGCGACAACGCGATCGCGGTCGACATCGCGATCGTGTCGCGCGAGAACAGCGAAAGCTCCATTCCGTAGCGGCCCTGCGTCACACCGTCGCACATCGCGGGCACGCCGCCGGCCACCTGCGCGCTGCCGCCATTCGCGCGCGCGATGGCGCGGATCAGCGTCGGATACGTTTCGAATGGCTGGTGCGCCGACAGCATGTCGTTGTAGCTGGTGACGATGCCGATGTTCGCGCCGGCCTTGCCGCGCAGCAGCGGCTTGTCGACACCCGACGCCGCGAAGCCGTGCGCGAGGTTGCCGCAGCCAAGCGATCCGCGCGCGGGGCCGTCGTGGCGCATCGACGCCATGCGCGCGAGATAGGCGGCGCGCGACGTCGCACTGCGTTCGCGGATGCGCGCGGTCACGCGCTCGACGGTGGGATGCAGGGACATCAGGGACTCCAGTGGACGTGCACCGTGCGACCCGGTGCGTGCAGCAGCGCGGCGACCGGTCGCTTCGATGCATCGGCATCGGCGTACACGGCGTCGAGTACCTCACGCTTGGCGGCGCCGGTCACGACCAGGTGCACGGCACGTGCGCGCAGCAGGCGCGCGGCGGTAAGCGAGATACGCGGAAATGGTGCTTCGACCGGCAACGGATCGGGATCGACGCGCAGCGCTTCGAGTGTCGACGCGAGATCGAGCCCCGCGGCAAGTTGCGAAGCGTTCGGAAACAGCGAGGCCGTATGCGCGTCCGCCCCCATGCCGACCACCACCGCATCGAAGTCGCCCGGATGATCCGCCAGCATCGCGCGCGCGTAGCGTTCGGAACGATCGGGATCGCCGTTGGCGGTGGTCAGTGATTCGATGCGCGCGGGCGTCGCCTCGAAGATCGTGCGCAGTTCGGCGACGTTGGAATTGGGATGGTCGTGTGGCACGCAGCGGTCGTCGGTCGGCATCAGCACGATGTGCGCGGCGCGACCGACATTGCGCCAGCGTGACGCGAGTGCGCGATAGGCCGGTAACGGCGTGCGACCGCCGGCGAGCGCGAGCAGCGCCTCGCCGCGCGCGTCGAGTGCGGCGTCGACCGCGTCACCGAGCACGTGCGCGAGCGCCGTCGCGAGCGTTTCGCCGTCGTCGTAGCGATGCTCGACCCAAGCCATCACTCGCGCCAGCTGTGGCCGTTGCGGTCGATCAGCGTCACCGCCGCGCTCGGCCCCCACGTGCCCGCGGGATACGGCTTCGGTGCGACACCGGTCGAACGCCAGCCGTCGTAGATCGCATCGACCCACTGCCATGCGGCTTCGGTCTCGTCGCGTCGCACGAACAGCGTGCCATTGCCTTCGATGGCGTCGAGATACAGGCGCTCGTAGGCGAGGCGTCGACGCACGCTGGCGAACTCCTCGTGCATGTCGAGATCGAGCGCAACAGGCGACAGCTGCACGCCGCCGCGGTCGAGGCCGGGCGTCTTGCTCATCAGCTGCAGCTCGATGCGCTCTTCGGGCTGCAGGCGGATCACCAGCGCGTTGGGCTGCATGCTGGTCGCGCCGAAGATCGAATGCGGCACCTGGCGCAGCTGCAGGTAGATCTCTGTCGAACGGCTCGGCATGCGCTTGCCGGTGCGCAGGTAGAACGGCACGCCGGCCCAGCGCCAGTTGTCGACCTGCGCGCGAATGGCGACAAAGGTTTCGGTGCGGCTCGCGCGGCCGAGTTCCTCCAGATAACCCGGTACCGCGTGACCATCGATCGCGCCGGCGGTGTACTGGCCGGACACGGTTTCCATCGCGACGTCGCTGCGCCCGATGGGCCGCAACGAACGCAGCACCTTAATCTTCTCGTTGCGCACTGCCGACGGGTCGAAGTGCGACGGCGGCTCCATCGCGGTGAGGCAGAGCAACTGCAGCAGATGGTTCTGCAGCATGTCGCGCATGGCGCCGTAGTCGTCGTAATAGTCGCCGCGACCTTCGACGCCGACGGTTTCGGCAACAGTAATCTGCACCTGCTGGATGTGGCGTGCGTTCCACAGCGGCTCGAACATGGCGTTGCCGAAGCGCAGCGCCAGCAGGTTCTGCACGCCTTCCTTGCCGAGATAATGGTCGACCCGAAAGACGCGCGACTCGTTGAATACCGCAGCGACGCTGTCGTTGATCGCGTTCGCGCTGGCAAGGTCGTGGCCGATCGGCTTTTCCAGCATCACGCGCGTGCCGGCATCGGCGAGATCCATGGCGCCTAGCGCGCGACAGATGTCGCCGTAAAAACGCGGCGCGGTGCTGAGGTGGTAGACGACATCGGCCCCGGCGCGCAGCTCGCGAACGCGCGCGCCGAGCGCGGCGAACGACGCGTCGTCACCGAGCGTGGCGGGCACGTAATGGATGCGCTCGAGCAGTTCGCGGACGACCGCGTCGTCGCGCTCGGACGCCGGTACGAAACGTTCGATCGATTGCGCGACGCTTGCGCGGAAGCCGTCGTCGTCGAAGTCGCTGCGTGCCGTGCCGAGGATGCGGAGCGACGGCGGCAGCAGGCGGTCGCGGTGCAGGCCGTACAGCGACGGCAGCAGCATGCGCTGCGCAAGGTCGCCGGAGGCGCCGAAGATCGTGAGCAGCGAAGCAGGCGTTGGGCTCATGGGCACGGGCATCGACAGGACTCGCAAGCGTACGGCGCGCGCAATGAAGGGTGCGGTGCAAACGATTACAGCCGCTCAGCCCAAGAGTACCGCGAATGGCAGCGCTGTCATGCTGCACTGGACCCTACGCCGGCGTCGGGTCCAGCCTCGCCTCAAGCGTCGCGGCGGACGGCAGCGACCAGTCGATGACCGCATTGCCGCGACGTGCGAGGTATTCGTTCGTCGACGAAAAATGCCCGCAGCCGATGAAGCCGCGATGCGCGGACAGCGGCGACGGATGCGGCGCCTTCAGCACGCGATGCCTGCTCGTATCGATCCGCTTGCCCTTGGCCTGCGCGTAGCTGCCCCACAGCAGGAACACGAGCCCTTTGCGCTCGGCGTTGAGCACGTCGACCACGTGGTCGGTGAAACCTTCCCAGCCCTTGCCCTGGTGCGCACCGGCGCGGCCGGACTCCACCGTCAGCACGGCATTGAGCAGCAACACGCCCTGCCACGCCCACGGCAGCAGGCACCCGTGATCGGGCCGCGCGATGCCGAGGTCGCGCTGCAGTTCGACGAAGATGTTGTGCAGCGACGGCGGCACCGGCACGCCGGGCAATACCGAGAACGCGAGGCCGTGCGCCTGCCCCGGGCCGTGGTACGGGTCCTGCCCGAGCACGACGACGCGCGTGCGTTCGAACGGCGTGGCGTCGAATGCGGCGAAGATCTCGTGGCCGGGCGGGTACACCTGCGCGCCTGCGCGCTTGCGCTCGCGCAGGAAAGCGGCGAGATGCTGCATGTCGTCGCGCAGCAGGTAATCGCCCACCTGCGCTTTCCAGCCGGGTTCGAGTCGGATGTTGTCGACGGCGGTCATCGCCGTATCGTCGGGAATCGACGCGGCAGGCGCAATGCGCGCGATTTCAGGCCGCCGCGGCGTGCTCGAGTCGCGACAGGCGCAACTGGAACAGCGTCTTGGTCACCAGCAGGCGTTCTTCGATCGGCTTGAGCACGAGGTCGTTCGCGCCGGCACGAAGCAGTTCACTCTGGTTTTCGGGGTTCGCGTCGCCGGTCATCACCAGGATCGGCAGGCGGCGCTTGCCGTAGCCGAACTGCACGCGCAGGCGGCCGAGCAGGTCGTGCCCGCTGAGTTCGCCCTTCAGGTAGACGTCGGTGAGCACGAGGTCGGCACCGACATCGGTCTGGCCGCGGTACGTTTCGAAATGCGCGAGCGCTTCCTCGACGCCGATGAAGTGCATCACCTTCAGCCCGTGGCGTTCGAGCATGCGCTTGGTCGCGACCGCGACCACCTTGCTGTCCTCGACGTACAGCACGCGCGCGCCGGGAATCGGCTCCGGGTGCACGTAGCCGCGGATGAACGCCGCCAGCGCCACGTGCCCGAGCGCCTTGTCGAAGTAGTCGGTGACGTCCTCGGTGAAGGTGCGCGATTCGAGGTGCGACTGCGCCTCGCCGGAGACGACGATGATCGGCACGTACTTCTGCCCCGCCGCCTCGCGGACGATGCGCGCGAGCGCGATGCCGTCGCCGTCGGGCAGTGCGATCGCGGTGGTGACCAGGTCGACCGGCCCGTTCGCGAGCGCTTCGCGCGCCTGCGCCACGCTGTCGCAACAGACGACCTCGATGCCCGGCACTTCCTTCACCAGCACGTCGGCGATGAGCTTGCGCACCAGCTTCGACCCGTCGACCACCATCACGCGTGCCGACGTGGTGGTCGGCAGGTGGCGAAGGTCGTGCTGCTCCGTGCTCACATCAGTCGCCGGTCGAGCGGGTCTGTCGGAGATAGTGACCCGTCACCAGCCCCGCGCCAAGCCAGCCGATCAGCCCGGCGCCCAGAACTGCGACGGCGGCCCGGATCGGGTCGAAGCCCTGCAGCCGGAATGCGGAACCGTACGTTTGCGCCAGCCCGGCGATCGGCTCGCGCAACGCGAGTTCGGCGCCGGTGAGCAGCGCCAGCGCGATCGCGCCGGACAGCAGGCCGTAGCAGGCGCCGAGGTACAGGAACGGACGGCGCACGAAGCCGCCGGTCGCGCCGAGCAGCTGCAATACCTCGATTTCGTCGCGCCGCGACTGGATGTCCAGCCGCACGGTGTTGCCGACCACCAGCAGCGCGCCGAGCCCGAGCAGCGTCGCCAGCACCCAGGCGATGCGCTCGCCAAGGGTGAGCCAGCGATCGAGACGCGTGCGCCACGCGGCGTCCTGCTGGACCACGTCGACATCGTTGAGCGATTGCAGCGACGCCGCGAGCACGGCGTCGTCGCCGCGCGGGGTGATGCGCAGCAGGTGCGGCAGCGGGTTCTCGCCGAGCGCGTCGGCCGCCTGCGCCAGGCCGCCCTGCTCGCGAAGTTCCTTCAGGCCGTCGTCGGCGCTGCGCACGGTCACGTTGACCACGTCGGGCCGCGTGCGCACCTGCTCGGCGAGCGCATTGGCGCGCTCGAGCGTCGTGCCCGGCTTCAGGTACAGGCTGACCTGCCGCGACTGCTGCACGTCGCCGGTGAACTGCGACAGGTTCGACAGCACCGCCCACAGGCCGAGCGGCAAGGCGATCGCGATCGCCATGACGCCGACGGTGAGCCCGGTCGCCCACGGCTTGCGCAGCATGCGGCCTAGGCTGGCGACCAGGCTGTAGACGTGGTGGTCGAACCACGCGCCGATGCGCGACCGCGTGCGTACGCCTTCGACGCGTTTCGCCTTCTTCGCCTTCGTGCTCATGCCGCGAGCTCGCCGGGCGGGATGTCGTCGACCAGCCGGCCGTGGTCGAGCACGATCACCCGCTTGCGGATGCGGCGCACCAGCGCGAGGTCGTGGCTTGCCACCATCACCGACGTGCCGCGCTCGGACAGCGATTCGAGCAGCGCCATGATCTCGGTCGACAGCGCGGGATCGAGGTTGCCAGTCGGCTCGTCGGCGAGGAGAAGCTTCGGTTCCGCGACGATCGCACGCGCGATGCCCACGCGCTGCTGCTCGCCGGCGCTGAGCTGGCGGGGCAACGCCTTCTGGCGATCGCCGAGGCCGACCTTGTCGAGCGTCGAGCGCACGCGCTTGGCGATCTCCGCGCGATGCATGCCGCGCAACAGCAGCGGCAGCGCGACGTTGTCGCCGACGCTGCGGTCGGCGAGCAGGCGGTGGTCCTGGAACACCACGCCGACTTCGCGACGATGCATCGCCATGCGACGTCCGCGCAGCTTGCCGATGTTGCGATCGGCAAAGATCACCGCACCGCGCGAGGCGCGTTCGGTCAGATGGATAAGGCGCAGCAGCGTGCTCTTGCCGGCACCGGAATGCCCGGTGACGAACAGCATCTCGCCCGGCGCCACCTCGAAGCTCACGTCCGCGAGCGCCTCGCGCCCGGAGGCGTAGCGCTTGCCGACATTGTCGAAACGCAGAAGGGTCATGCGCCGAGTATCGCAGATGCCCCGCGACGTCCGTCGACATCGCGCCTTGCGCGCGTGCCAACGAAAACGGGCGACCGCATGCGATCGCCCGTTCGTGTCGCGACGTGGAACGCGCGCGTCAGTGCTGGTTGCGTGGCGCCCGCGTGATCAGCGACTTGAGTCCGCGCGCGACGCGGCCGAGCAGGCCCGGCTTCGCATCGGACGTGACCGCGGCCGGCGCCGGCGCATCGCTGCCCTGCGCACGACCGCCGCGCGGTTCGTGACGCGGCGGGCGCGGCATGCGCTCCGGACGCGGCGTTGCCGCTCCGTTGTTCGAACCCGATTCCGCCGCGACCGCACCGTCGACCGGCTTGCCACGACGACGGCGACGACGCTTGCGCGGTGCGAGTTCTTCGCCGGTGACGGGGTCGATGCGCGGTGCGCGCGGCGGCTTGGCGACGTCGGTGGCTGCATCGCCAGGCGTGGCCACGACCGCTTCAGGCTTCCGCGCGCTCGGCGAGCGCTCGGGCTTCGGCCCGCGCGGCGGACGGCGCTCGCCATCACGCGAACCACCGCTGCGGCCGCCCGAACGCGGCTTGATGCCACGACGTGCGTCGTCCTCGGCCTTCTGCTCGCGCGCTTCGCGGAAGATCGCGCTCACGCTTTCCTCTTCCTCGCCATCCACCTTCGCGCGCGGCGCGCGCGGCAACGCGACCAGCATGTCGGCGGTGACCTGTTCAGTCGGCAGCTTCTGTTCGATGTACGCCTCGATGTCCGGCAGGCTCATCGCGTAGCGCTCGCAGGCGAAGCTGATCGCGTCACCTTCGGCGCCGAGGCGCGCGGTGCGGCCGATGCGGTGGACGTAATCCTCGGCGTCGAACGGCAGGTCGTAGTTGTAGACGTGCGACACGCCGTCGATGTGCAGGCCGCGCGCAGCGACGTCGGTCGCCACGAGGATCTCGAGCTGGCCGGCCTGGAACTTCTTGAGCAGCGACTCGCGCTTCTTCTGCGGCACGTCGCCCGACAGCACTCCGACGCGGTAGCCCGCCCGTTCCAGCGCGCGCGCCACACGCTCGACGAACGCCTTGGTGTTGACGAACACCATGGTGCGCGCGCCTTCGCTGCGCGACAGCAGCGCGATCAGCAGCGGGATCTTCTCCTCGTCCGACGGGTAGTACACCTTCTGGCGCACCTTCGCCGCGGTGATGTACTCGCTCTCGACGACGAGCTTCTCCGGCTCGTTCATGTGCTCGTACGCGAGCTCGAGCACGCGGTGGCTGAGCGTCGCCGAGAACAGCAGCGTCTGCCGCGTGGTGCGCTCGGGCATGCGGCGCAGCAGGAAGCGGATGTCCTTGATGAAGCCGAGGTCGAACATGCGGTCGGCTTCGTCCAGCACGCACATCTCGCAGGCGTGCAGCGACACGACCTTGTGCTGCTTGACGTAGTCGATCAGGCGGCCGGGCGTGGCGATGATGACGTCGGCGCCCTGCTGCAGGATCTGGCGCTGCTTGTCGTAGTCGACGCCGCCGTAGATCAGCGCGAACTTGATGCCGAGTTCGGAACCGAACTTCACGGCGTCCTTGTGGATCTGGATCGCCAGTTCGCGGGTCGGCGCGAGGATCAGCGCGCGCGGGTCCTCGGGCTTGCGGTCGGCGAGCGCCGGGCGCGTCAGCAACCGGTTCACGACGGCGACGAGGAAGGCGAGCGTCTTGCCGGTGCCGGTCTGCGCCTGGCCGGCGACGTCGCGGCCGGCGAGCGCCAGCGGGAGGGTGAGGGCCTGGATCGGCGTGCAGCGCGTGAAGCCGGCGGTTTCGAGGCCGGCGAGCAATGCGGGATGCAGGTCGAACGAGTTGAAGGAGACGTCGGTTAGGGGCTTGTCGCTCATCGGGATCCGGCGCGCCGGTCGGCGCTTGCGTGGGAGGCGGCGGCCGGAAGACGGCGGCCGGCCTGGAGAGTCCGGGCGCGCGTGGGGCGGCGACGGTGGCATGCGCGGAACGCTGCGGATGCGGCCGGACGGTGCGCGGGGCTTGTGCCGCCGCGTAAGGTCCCCAAGTGTAGCGCATGGCCACACGCACCCCGTGCGACCATGGCCACCGCATCCGCAGCCCCGAGGAGACCCGATCAGTGAGCGAGAAGATCAAGCATGTCGGCGACGCCGATTTCGACCGCGAAGTCCTGCAGTCGTCCGAGCCGGTCCTGGTCGATTTCTGGGCGCCCTGGTGCGGCCCCTGCAAGATGATCGCGCCCGCGCTCGACGAGCTCGCCGGCACCTACGAGGGCCGCGCCAAGATCGTGAAGGTCAATGTCGACGACG
This sequence comes from Lysobacter claricitrinus, assembly GCF_045866565.1. NCBI lineage: Bacteria > Pseudomonadati > Pseudomonadota > Gammaproteobacteria > Lysobacterales > Lysobacteraceae > Lysobacter > Lysobacter claricitrinus. The sequence goes on from NZ_BAAFZV010000001.1 coordinate 569,521, forward strand.
AGCGCCAGACCGCGATGAAGTACCACGTGCGCTCGATCCCCATGCTGCTCGTCTTCAAGAACGGCCAGGTGCAGGGCACGCAGATCGGCGCGGTGGGCAAGGCCCAGCTTGCGCAGCTGATCGACAAGGCGCTCTGACGCCTGCGCGGGTCGCGCCGAGGGCGTGACCCGCCGATGAACCGGTGGGCCCGGCGCCACGTCGCGCGGCCCGCCCTCGGGTAAGGTGGCCGCATCCCGTCGTCCACGACACCGGCCTTCACGCGGCGCCGCCGCGCTCCACGGTCGAATGACTGCCGCTTCGAGTGCTTGCACGCGTTGACGCGGCGGTGCTAGTTTCCTGCTGGCCCGGCGCGTTCGCGCTCGCCGCACCCCTCTGATTCAACCGAATCGATCCGATCCCGACATCGCCCACGCACCGTGGGCGCTCGCCGCATTAGCGAGGATTCCCGCTTGTCCGACCACACCAACGACGCCGGCGAAGTCGCCGAAAAGCGCGTGCGCAAGACGCGCGTCGCCAAGGCCGACGCTCCCGACACCACGACCGTCGTCGCCGAACCCCAGCGCAGCGAGGCCCCGGCGCCTGCCGCGCCTGCTGCACCTGTCGAATCCGCACCGCGCCAGGACGCACCGGCAGCGCCGGCCGCGCCTGTCGCCGGCGCAACCGAACCGTCCGCGTCCGGCGAGTCCGCACCGGGTGACACCGCGTCCCAGCAGGGCGGTGGCGACAACGCAGCGCGCGAGCAGGGCGAAGGCGGCCAGCGCATGACGCGCCGCGAACGCTTCAAGAACCGCCGCGAACGCCAGCGCGAACGCCGCGACCAGATGATGGGCGACGAAGGCGGCGGCAACGGCGAAGGGTTCGTGCCGCGCCCGCATCCAGCCGTGCCGGAAGGCTTCCCGCAGTACTCGCTGGGCGACCTCAAGCGCATGCCCGCCGCGAAGCTGCTGGAGATCGCCGAGCAGCTCAACATCCACGAAGGCGTCGCCCGCGCCCGCAAGCAGGACGTGATCTTCGCGCTGCTGAAGGTGCTGACCCGCCACGGTGAAGGCGTCGCCGCCGACGGCGTGCTGGAAATCCTGCCCGACGGCTTCGGCTTCCTGCGCGCGGCCGAGGCGAGCTACCTCGCCGGCCCGGACGACACCTACATTTCCCCGTCGCAGATCCGCCGCTTCAACCTGCGCACCGGCGACCACATCTCCGGCCGCATCCGCTGGCCGAAGGACGGCGAGCGCTACTTCGCGCTCAACATCGTCGACACCATCAACGGCGAGCCGATCGAGGCGTCGAAGAACAAGGCGCTGTTCGAGAACCTCACCGCGCTGTTCCCGCGCCGCAAGTTCCGCCTCGAGCGCGGCGACGGTTCGACGGAAGACGTCACAGGCCGAATCCTCGACCTGATGGCGCCGCAGGGCAAAGGCCAGCGCGCGCTGATCGTCTCGCCGCCGAAGGCCGGTAAGACCATGCTGATGCAGCAGGTCGCGACCGCGATCACCTACAACCATCCGGACGTGCACCTCATCGTGCTGCTCATCGACGAGCGCCCGGAAGAAGTCACCGACATGCAGCGCACCGTGCGCGGCGAAGTCATCAGCTCGACGTTCGACGAGCCGGCCGCGCGCCACGTGCAGGTCGCCGAGATGGTGATCGAGCGCGCCAAGCGCTTGGTCGAGCACAAGAAAGACGTGGTGATCCTGCTCGACTCGATCACCCGCCTCGCCCGTGCGTACAACAACGTCGTGCCGTCGTCCGGCAAGATCCTGTCCGGTGGTGTCGACGCGAACGCGCTGCATCGCCCGAAGCGCTTCTTCGGCGCCGCGCGAAACGTCGAGGAAGGCGGCTCGCTGACGATCATCGCCACCGCGCTGATCGACACCGGCTCGAAGATGGACGAGGTGATCTACGAGGAGTTCAAGGGCACCGGTAACTCGGAAGTCCACCTCAACCGTCGCATCGCCGAGAAGCGCGTCTACCCGGCGATCGACATCAACCGGTCGGGCACGCGCCGCGAGGATTACCTCATCGAGCCGGAGCTGCTGCAGAAGATCTGGATCCTGCGCAAGCTGCTGCACGGCATGGACGAAATCGCCGCGATGGAATTCCTGCTCGACAAGATGAAGAACACGAAGTCCAACGACGAGTTCTTCAGCTCGATGAAGCGCTGAGTCGGTTCGATCGACGCAATAAGGAAAAGCCCCGCTTCGGCGGGGCTTTTCTTATCTGGGGCATGGCGCCGGTTTCAGCGCGCCGGCGACGGCGAGTGAAACGAGGCGCTCGCCCGTGGATTCAGCGCGTCGCTTCTGGGGCTCCGAAAAGACACGCGGCGGCGAAAGAAGTGGTCGTGGCGCGGTACATGGCTGATCTCCCCGGATCAGCCCGCATTCTGCCACCGTGCCCGCGCTAGCCCTCCACCACCACGCGGTCCCGTCCCCCACGCTTGGCTGCGTACATCGCCGCATCCGCACGCGCCAGCCACTGCGCGTTGTCTTCGCCTTCGCGCAGGACTGCGCCACCAACGGACACGGTGATCGGCCGATCACCGACACGTACGCGCTGTGCTACGGCGGCGCGCAGTTCATTCGCCAGTAGTTGCAGGGTGTCGAGGTCGGTGCCCGGCAGGAGCAGCACGAACTCCTCGCCGCCGTAGCGGAACAGTCGATCGCCGGCGCGGCAGCGTGACTGCACGACGCGCGCGAACGAGACCAGCACGTCGTCGCCGGCTTCGTGACCGAATTCGTCGTTGACGCGCTTGAAGTGGTCGAGGTCCATCACCAGCAGGCCGACCGGCGTGCGGTGGCGACGGAACGTTTCGGCGGCGATGTGCAGCTCGCGGTCCATCGCGCGACGGTTGGCGACGCCGGTCAGCGGGTCGCGCGAGGCGAGCTGCACGAGTTGCGCGCGCTGCAGGTCGGTGCGCCGCGCGAAGACGTAGGCGAGCACGCAGCCCACCGATGCGCTGGACACGTACATCAACCGGTCGAGCATCGTGGCGAACGCACCGCCGTCGATCACGATCGCGGCGATCAACGCGATCGACGCGACAAGCCCGTAATGGCGCTTCACCAGCAGGAAGTTCGCGATCAGCACCGGGCACGACCAGAACGCGCCCGCCAAGCCGATGACGTGGCTGACGACGGCGCACGCGATCGTGGTCGACATGACAACGAACGCACCGGCCCGGGCCGCGCTGCCGCCGCGCCATGCATACGCTAGCGCGCCGCCGAGCGACGCCACGATCAGCGCGTCGACGATCGCCGCCTGCCATTCGCCCTGCGCGGCGCGATAGACGACGAAGGGCGCGATCCCGATCACGCCCACGAGGCAGAACAGGACGAGGACGGTGAACTGGAAGTCCGTGCGCAATCGCTGCAGCGACATCGCGACCTCGTCCTCGGCCGGGGGAAACCGGACGTTGGCGCCCGGCAAGCGAGCGTAACCCGGTGGACACTGCGTCGCGATGAGGGCGGCCGCGTGGCGCCGCGCGCCCGCTACGATGGTGCGTCCGGTACGGGAGCTTTCCATGCACGGCAGCGGTCTCGATCTCGCGCTCGTATTCCTGCTCGCCGCCGTCGTCGCGGTGCCGCTGTTCCGTCGACTCGGCCTCGGTGCGGTGCTGGGCTACCTCGCGGCCGGCGTGCTGCTGGGGCCGCAGGGCCTGCGTGTGGTGGCGGACGCCGACCCGGTGCTCGCGGCGTCGGAAATCGGCGTCGTCATGCTGCTGTTCGTCCTCGGGCTGGAGCTGTCGCCGTCACGATTGATCGTGATGCGACGGCCGGTGTTCGGCGCCGGCGGCGCGCAGATGCTCGCGTGCAGCCTGGCGCTGGCGGCGATCGCGCGCCTGTGCGGGCTGTCGTGGACCGCGGCCGGCGTGGTCGGCGTCGCGCTCGCGTTGTCATCGACTGCGGTCGGGCTGCAGCTGCTGTCCGAACGCCGCGCGGTGCACAGCGAGCACGGACGCCTCGCGTTCGCCATCCTGCTGTTCCAGGACCTCGCCGCCATTCCGTTGCTGGCGGCGATGCCGGTGCTCGGCCGCGTCGGTGCATCGTTCGACGGCCACACCGTCGGCAAGGCGATCGGCGCGGTGCTGCTGGTGGTCGTCGGCGGGCGACTGTTGTTGCGGCAGGGCTTTCGCCTGATCGCGCGTACGGGCATGCCCGAAGTGTTCACCGGCGCGGCGTTGCTCACGGTGCTGGGCGCGGCGTGGATCATGTCGCGCGCGGGTCTCTCGCCTGGCCTGGGCGCGTTCCTCGCCGGCGTGCTGCTGGCCGACTCCGAGTTCCGCCACGAACTCGAAGCGCAGATAGACCCGTTCAAGGGCCTGCTGCTCGGCCTGTTCTTCATGGCGGTGGGCATGAGCATCGACGTGGCGCGCGTACTCGCCGAACCGCTGCGGATGGCCGCGCTGGTCAGTGGGATGCTGGCGATCAAGTTCGTGCTGCTGGTCATCGTCGGACGCCGGCCCGGACGGCTGTCCACGCGCGACGCGGTGCAGCTCGCCGCCGTGCTCGCACTTGGCGGTGAGTTCGCGTTCGTGGTGTTCTCCGAGGCGAACCGCGTGGGCATCATCGATGCGCTCACACGCGACCGACTGGTCGCGACGGTTGGGCTGTCGATGGCGATGGGGCCGCTGCTGTTGCTGGTCGTCACGCGCGCGCTGGGACGTGCACCGGGCAAGCCGGCGCGTGCGTTCGACGCGATTCCCGACACCCAGCCGAAGGTGCTGATCGCCGGATTCGGGCGATTCGGGCAGGTGGTCGCGCGCCTGCTCGCCGCACAGAAGCTGCCCTTCATCGCGATCGAACCCAGCGCCGACCAGGTCGACTTCGTGCGGCGTTTCGGCAACCCGGTGTACTACGGCGATCCGAGCCGTTCCGACCTGCTGCGTTCGGCTGGCGCGGAGTCGGTCGAAGTGTTCGTGATCGCACTGGAGGATCCCGAAGCCTCCGTTCGCACCACGCGCGCGGTGCGCCAGTTGTATCCGGAGGCCAAGGTCTACGCGAGCGCGCGCGATCGTCGCCATGCCTGGGAATTGATGGACCTGGGCGCGCATGCGATCCGCGAGGCCTTCCATTCGAGCCTGCATACCGGTGAGCGCGTGCTGGTCGACCTGGGCCTCGACGCGGCGACCGTGCACGCGCAGGTCAAGCGCTTCCGCGAGCATGACGAACGCCTGCTGCGCGCGCAGTACGAAGTGCGCGACGACGAGGCGGCGCTGATCCAGACCTCGCGCGAGGCGCGCCGCGAGCTGGAGGAGCTGTTCAACGCCGACGTCGGCGAAGGCGTGCTCGGCGGGATGGTGCGCGAGACGGAAACGCGTTGACCGACGTCAGCATCAGCGCGCGAGCGTGCGCTGGAAGAACGCGACGACCTGCGCATCCATCGCCCGGTGCATCGCCGCGCGATCGAGCCCCGGCGGATCGGCGCAGAGCATAGGCGGACGCAGCAGACGGCACGGCGCGAGGAAGGAGAGGTGTGCGGCGCCGGGCACCACATGCGTCTCCAGCGTGGCGCCGGACCACGCCCGTTGCAGCGGAACGGCGTTGCTGGACGGCGGCACCGTGGTGTCGCGATCGCCCGTCCACAGTTGCACCGGCACGCGCACATCGCGCAGGTCGTCGCCGGCCACGGTGAAGCCGAGTCCCGGCGCGACCAGCACCGCGGCGCGCACGCGCGGATCGGTCGCGAAGTCGCTCGCCGCGGCCGGCGCCTGCGTGAGCAGCGGCGACTTCGCCGCACGCAGGACGTCGCAGACGAATTCCGGCGTCGCCGCGCAATGCGGAGCGATGCGCGCGAGGTCGGCATGCGCGCCCAGCAGCGTGAGCACGGTGAAGCCGCCAGCGGAAAAGCCATAGGCGCCGATGCGGTCCTGATCGATTCGCGCGTGCCCGGGCCAGCGCGTGAGCAATGCGTCGATGGTCGCGCGCACCTGGTGCCCGCGTTCGACGAACAGCATCGGCGAGGCAAGGGCGGACGCGTCACCCAGGCTGTCGCCCGGATGCTGCGGCGCGGCGACCACGAAACCCGCCTGGGCGAGGGCCAACGCGAGATCGACATGGCTGGCGACGCCGCCACCGTTGCCGTGCGAGATCACGACCGCCGGAGATGCGTGCCATCCGGCGGTGCGTCGCGTGCGACATCGAGCAGCGCCGCGCCGAGCAGCGTCGTCGGCCAGGGCCGCGCGCGCGTCGGATACCAGACGGCGACCGGGAATGCGCGACCATCGGCTTCCGCGCGCATGACCTGCATGCCGACGGGTCGCGTCGTGCGCCATGCACTGGCGACCGCCAAGCCAAGCACGGCGACCACCACGACGGCGAGCGCCATCAGTGCGCGGCGCAACCACTTCATGGCGACGACTCCGTTCGCGCAGCCAGCAGGGTGGCGATACGCAACGCTAGCAAGCGGTCGTCACGCGTCCGCGTGTCGGTGGTCGACGTGACCAACGGCAGGGCCGATTCAGCGATCGCGCAGGAACCGCGCCATGGAGACATCACGCTGCGACGCCGTCGGCGCGAACTCCGCCGCGATGTCGACGAAGCCGCGCATCAGCGCGATCTCGCGCGGCGTGCGGTTGAGCGAGTCACGCAGTTGCGGATCGGCGCCGGCCTTGATGAGGCGCTGCACGATGCGCGGCAAGCCGTGCAAAGCCGCCAGATGCAGCGGGCCGAAGCCGCGCGCGTCGCGGGCATCGAGCTTCACGTCCTGCGCGAGGAACTGTTCGAGCGCGGTCAGCAGCACGTCCTCGTCGGTCGCCGTGCCGGGTTCGGCGCGCGCGCCGAGCAACAGCAGAAGTGGCGTGACGCCGTTCGCCGATTCGTCCGGCTCGACACCGGCGAGCACCAGCGCATCGAGCAGCGCCGCGACGCGCGCACGCTCGCGTGAGGTGAAGGCGTAGAGCGCGGCGCAGTGCAACGCGTTGCGGCCCTGGTTGTCGACCGCATGCACGTCGGCGCCCGCCGAAATCAGGCGCATGACGAGATCCGGCAGGCCGAGCGCGCTCGCCACCATCAGCACGGTGAGATCGCCCGGCAGGCGCTGTTCGAGCGACACGCCCGACGCGACCAGCCGGTCGACGATGTCGAGGTGGCGCATCGACACCGCCGCCGACAACGCGGTCGCGCCCGACTGCGCAGCAAGGCCCGGATCGGCACCGCGTTGCAGCAGCAATTCGACGACGGCGCGATGACCACCGCCGGCCGCACGCAGCAACGCGCTGCAGCCCTGGCGATCGACCGCGTCGACCGCCATGCCGAGGTCGAGCAGGCGACGCACTGCATCGTCATCGCCGGCCATCGCGGCCGCCGGCACGTCGAGCGCGCGCAGCGGACGCCGCGGCAGCGGCCAGCCGCGCCAGTCCAGCCAGTCGGCGATGTCGCGACGGCCCGCGGCAAGCGCGACGCCGAGCGGCGTCTGCCCGTCGGTCGCGCGCAGTTCGGTGCACGCGCCGTGCGCGACCAGCAACTTGACGAGATCGACACGGCCGAGCGCCGCGGCGAGGTGCAGCGCGCTCATGCCGCGACTGTCGCGTGCATCCAGACCGACACCGGCCTGCAGAAGGCGCTCAACCAACGCGACACCGCCCATGCGCACCGCGAGCGTGATCGACGGATCGCCGCCGCGCGATGGACCGAACGGATCGGCGCCGCGCTCGAACAACTCAAGCGCCATGCGCGCGCACGCGGCGTCGCCGGCAACGCATGCGGCGAGGAAACGCGCAAGGCCGCCGCGCCCGGTCGGCGACACGCCGGCATCGAGCAGGCGACGCAACGCGGGATGCGCGGCGGGACCGCGACCGAGCAACACGAACAGTGGCGTCTGGCCCTGACCGTCGCGCACGTAGGGATCGGCGCCGCGCGCGAGCAGCCATGCGACGTTGGCCGGATCCGCGACGATCTCGTCGTCGTGCAGCAGCGAACCGAGATCGGCCGGCGACATCAATCGCGCAACGTTGTCGAGACCGTCGCCATGTTCGCGCAGGCCTTCGCGCAGCAGCGCCATGGGCGTGCGATCGGGCAGCGGGGTGTCGTCATCCTCACGGAGCGCCGCGGGCAGGCGATAGCCCGCATCGAGCGCGGCGACCAGTGCCCAGCGCCCCGCTTCCGCGGCGCGGTCGACCGGGCGCTTGCCCTGCTTGTCGACCTGCGCGGGATCGGCGCCGAGTTCGAGCAGATGGGTGATCAGTTCCGGCGTCGCACGTTCGGAATCGCAGGCGAGCGACAGCAGGCCGCGACCGTCCGCGTCCACGCGCGACGCCTGCGCCGCGCCGCCATCCGGCAGCTGGCGCAGCAGTTCGTCGGCGACTTCGAGTTGCCCGCCGCGCACGGCTTCCATGATCGGCGTGCGGCCCTGCGCGTCGGCGAGCGCCGCGTCAGCCCCGGCTTCGAGCAGCGCGATCACGATTTCCATGTGCCCGGCATGCGCGGCGACGTGCAGCGCGGTGCGGCCGGAGCGATCGCGCGCGTCGACGCGCGCCTTGTGCTTGAGCAGCAGCTGCACGCCGGCCGGGTCGTCGTCTTCCGCGCCGGCGGCGGCGAGCAATGCGGGTTGCCCGCCCGGCGGTTCCGGGCGCGCGCCGCGCTCGAGCAGGAAACGCGCGACGCGCCAGTTGCCGGCGGCGCAGGCCATGCCGAGCGGCGACAGGCCTTCGGAATTGACGACCTCGAGTTCCGCCGCGGCATCGCGCAGCAATGCGGCGACGCCGGGATCGGTGCTGCGCGCGGCGAAATGCAGCGCGGTGTTGCCGTCGGCATCGCGCAGGCGCGGATCGGCACCGTTGGACAACAGCGTCATCACCGCTTCCGGCCGGCCGTGCCAGCTGTCGCGCGTGGCGGCGAGCAGCGGCGTCATGCCCGCATGCAGCGCGTTGAGGTCGATGCCCTTGGCGATCAGTGCGCGCAGCAGGCGCAGGTCGGGCAGCACCGCGGCGAGCACGGGTAGCGCGCGCTGGTCACGTTCGCCTGCGGGCGGCGGTGCGGTGACGTCGACCCCGGCGTCGATCAGTGCGAGGGCACGCTCGACACGGCCACCGCGTGCGGCGTCATACAGCTCGCGCAGCATCACCTGCGGATCGACCACCGGCGCCGCGGGTGCGACCACGGCGGTTTCAGCGCGCGCCGCCTCGATGGACACGACGTTCTCGCTGCGCTCGGGTTGCACGCGTTCGGTGTCGCGTGCCGGCGCGTCGACACGCGCGATCAGCGCATGCAACGCGGGCCCAAGCAGCGCGACGGCTGCAGCGACCGCGATGCGCGACATGCCCGTCAACAGGCCCGGCCACGCCAACACGGTCACCGACGCGGCGACGGCAACGACCGCAGCCGCGACGCCGAGACCACGCCATGCGGTGCGATCGCTGTCGGCCATCGCATCGAGATGTTCGCGCCAGTCGCCGTCGCGTTCGACGCCGCTCCACAGCGTCCACGTCGGCCAGACCACCAGCAGCGCGATGCCGACCGCGAGGCTCAGCGCGATCGTCGCGGGAAGCGAACCGCTGCGCAGCAACGCCATCAGCGGCCATGACAGCAGCACACCGACGCCGATCGCCGCCAACGTCCACAGGCCGAGCACGACCGACGCGTGGCGACGCGGCTCGACCGCACGCCCGCGCCATGCCGACAGCCCGAGCGCTGCGAGCGGCTGCGCGAGCAACACGCCGACTGCGGTCGCCGGCGACGGCAGTGCCGCGATCGCCGCGGCCACGACCGACGCGGCGAGGAGCGCGATCGCGCGCCCGTGCAAAGAGCCGCGATCAGGCATCGCGGCTCCGGTAGTACTCGCCCGCGTCATAGGCCGCGGCGTTCGGCGGCGGCGGCATCTGCAGGAAGAAGCCGCGCGAGTCGAGCGCTTCGCGCACCTGCGCCGCGTCGGCGCGCGCGAGACGGCGCTCGGGCGACAGCTCGACTTCGAGCACGTACTCAAGCGCACCGAGTTGCGCGCGCACGCCTTCGGGCAGCGCGTCGAAACCATCGCGCTGCGCGAGATAGACGTAGGTGTCGGCCTTTCGCAGGCTCTTGTAGACGTGGGCGTGCATGACGGCAACGCTCGTGGCGGGCGTCGCTACAGCATACCCGCGGACTAGTGGTGATAGCCGCTGTCGGCGGCGACTTTGCCGGCGAACACGCGGTAAGACCACCACGTGTAGCCGAGGATCGCCGGCAGCAGCACGGCCATGCCGACCATCACGAACCCCTGCGACGACGGCGGCGACGCCGCGTTCCAGATCGTCAGCGAGGGCGGAAGGATGTGCGGCCACACGCCGAGCACCAACCCGACGAAGCCGAGCAGGAAGAAGCTGAGCGTGAGCACGAACGGGGCGGCGTCGCGACCTTCGCGCAGCGCCGCGCGCCACAGCCAGGCGGCGTTGACCAGCGCGAGCAATGGCACCGGTGCGAGCCACCAGAAGTGGCCGCCTTCGAACCAGCGCGCCATGATCCGCGAGCTCAGGAACGGCAGCCACGCGCTGACCAGGCCCATGAACGCGACCACCACCAGCACCAGCGGCCGCGCCATGTGCCGCGCCAGTCGCTGCAGCGGACCTTCCGTCTTGAGGATGAGCCACGTGCTGCCGAGCAGCGCGTAGCCGAACACCACGGCGACGCCGGTCAGCATCGAGAACGGGCTGAACCAGCCGAACGTGCCGCCGAGGTAGTGGCCCGCGTCGAGCGGAATGCCTTCGACGATCGCGCCGAGGATCACGCCCTGGGCGAACGCGGCGAAGGTCGAACCCAGCCCGAACGCCGCGCCCCAGAAGCGCTTTGCACGCGTGGCCTTGAAGCGGAACTCGAAGGCGACGCCCCGGAAGATCAGCGCGATCAGCATCAGCAGCACCGGCAGGTACAGCGCCGACAGCATCACCGCATACGCCTTCGGGAATGCCGCGAGCAGGCCCGCGCCGCCGAGCACCAGCCAGGTCTCGTTGCCGTCCCAGATCGGCGCGGCCGTGTTCATCATGTGGTCGAGCTCGTCCTCGTCGCGCGCGAACGGGGCGAGCACGCCCAGCCCGAGTACGAAGCCGTCGAGCAGCACGTACATCAGCACGCCGAAACCGATCACGCCGAACCACAGCACCGGCAGCACGGTCGCGGCGGTCACGGGCGCACCTCGCGCGCGGCGCCTTCGTCGACCGAATCCACCGACAGCGGCCGCTTGGGGCTGCGGTCGCCGTGCTCGGCATCCGGCCCCGGGTCGTGCGGCACCGGCCCGACGCGCACGAGCTTGCGGATGTACCAGATGCCCGCGCCGAACACGATCGCGTAGACGCTGATGAACGCGGCAATGGACGCGATGACTTCGCCCGTGGTCAGCATCGGGCTGACCGCGTTGGCGGTGCGCAGCAGGCCGTAGACGACCCAGGGCTGGCGGCCGATCTCGGCGACGTACCAGCCCGTCAGCAGCGCGACGAAACCGGCGAACGTCATCCATCGCCAGCCGTTGATCAGCCATCGCGTGTCGAACAACCGACCGCGACGCAGTTGCAGCGCCGACAGCCACGCAAGCGCGAGCATCGCCACGCCGAGCCCGACCATCACGCGGAACGAAAAGAACACCGGCGCGATCGGCGGTCGCTCATCGCGCGGCACCGCCTTGAGCGGCGTGATCTCGCCGTCCCAGCTGTGCGTCAGCACCAGCGACCCCACGCGCGGCAATGCGACCTCGTAGTCGTTGCGTTCGGCCTGCGGATCCGGCAGCGCGAACAGCACCAGCGGCACGCCGGCGCCGGGCGCGCCCTGCTCCCAGTGCGCTTCGATCGCGGCGAGCTTGGTCGGCTGGTACTTGTGGACCTCGAGGCCATGCAGGTCGCCGACGAAGATCTGCGTGGGCACCGTGATCGCGGCGAACAGCACCGCCATCTTCAGCATCTTGCGCGCGGCGTCGACGTGCTCGCGCCGCCACAGGTAACCGGCGCTCACGCCACCAATCACGAAGCACGTCGTGATGAACGCGGCGAGCACCATGTGCGCGAGCCGGTACGGGAACGACGGGTTGAAGATGATCGCCCACCAGTCGGCAGGCTCGAAGACGCCGGCTTGCGTGACCGTGTAACCGGCCGGCGTGTGCATCCAGCTGTTGGCGGAGATGATCCAGAACGTCGACACCAGCGTGCCGAGCGCGACCATGCAGGTCGCGAAGAAGTGCAGTTTTTCCGGCACCTTGCGCGCGCCGAACAGCATCACGCCGAGGAAGGTGGCCTCGAGGAAGAAGGCGGTCAGCACCTCGTACGTCATCAACGGGCCGAGGATGTTGCCGGCCTTCTCGCTGAGCACGGCCCAGTTCGTACCGAACTGGAAACTCATGACGATGCCGCTCACCACGCCCATGCCGAAGCTGATGGCGAAGATGCGCAGCCAGAAGAAGTAGATGTCGCGCCAGACGCTGTCGCGCGTCCTCAGCCATCGCCATTCGCAGAACGCCAGCCAGCTGGCCAGGCCGATCGTGAATGCGGGAAACATGATGTGGAACGAGATCACGAACCCGAACTGGATTCGCGAGAGCAGCAATGCATCCATCGAGGGCCCTTCCCGTCGATCGTTGGTCGTCTATTCGCCCGCGTATTGTGCGCCGCAGCGACGGTGCAGGCCAGCGACGGTCGAGCCTGCCGCCGGGCGCGTCGGCCGCGTCGCGCAAGGCGTGAAACGGCGCACGCCGGCGATGACCGACGCCACAGCCGCCCCGCGCCAGCGGCTGCTACGCTCCGCCGACTTCGTACGACCGGACCTTCCATGCGTCGCAGCAGCCTCGTCACCGCCCTCGTTCTCGCGGGCCTTGCCCCGCTCGCCCACGCGCAGTCCGCCCCGCGCATCACCCTCGACCAGGCGATGGCCGACCCGGACTGGATCGGCAATGCGGTGGAACAGGCGTGGTGGTCGTGGGACGGCCAGAACGCCTACTTCAACCAGAAACGCACCGGCGCGACCATCCGCGACACGTTCCGGCAGCCGATCGCGGGCGGCGCGGCGGCCAGGCTCGACGGCGCGGATCGCGCGGCCATCGACGGCGACGACCAGACCGTCGACGCGTCCGGCACGCGCATGGCGTTCTCGCGCGGCGGCGACATTTTCGTGCGCGATCTCAAGACCGGCGCGCTGACCCAGGTCACGCGCACCGACGCCGAGGAATCGCGTCCGCAATGGGGGCCGCAGGGCCAGCTGGTTTTCCGCGCCGGCAACGACTGGTTCGCCTGGCGCGCCGGCATCGGCGTCGCGCAGGCGTCCGCGCTCAAGACCGAGGACGACCCCGACAAGGCGAAGAAGGACGACGACCTGCGCACGCGCCAGCTGCGCCTGATCGACACCCTGCGCACCGACCGCGAGAAGCGCGAGGCCGCGAAGGCGCAGGACAAGACCTGGCGCGCCGCCGACCCCACCGCCGCGCCGCCGACCGCCTATCTCGGCAAGGATGTCGAACTGGTGGACAGCGCGTTGTCGCCCGACGGCCGCTGGCTGCTTGCGGTGACGTATCCGAAGGACGCCAACCTCGGCCAGCAAAGCAAGCTGCCGAAGTACGTCACCGAATCGGGCTACGAGGAAACCGAGGAAGCGCGCACCCGCGTCGGCCGCAACGCACCGGCCGCGCATTCGCTGTGGCTGGTCGAAACCGCGACCGGCACCGTCACGCCGCTCAAGTTCGACGACCTGCCCGGCATCAAGGCCGATCCGCTCGCCGAGCTGCGCAAGAAGGCCGGCAAGAAGCCGCTCGACGGCGCGCGCGACGTGCGCATCGAAACCGACGGGGACGGCACCGGCCCGGCCATCCACTGGAGCGACGACGGCCGCGACGCAGCGGTGCTCGTGCGCGCGGTCGACAACAAGGATCGCTGGATCGCGCAGGTCGACCTGAGCGCGAAAAAGCTGGTCACGCGCGACCGCCTCACCGACGGCGCGTGGATCAACTGGGCCTTCAACGACTTCGGCTGGATGCCCGGCGCGAACGGCCGCAACCGCCTGTGGTTCCTGTCGGAGAAGTCGGGTTACTCGCATCTGTATGTCAGCGACGCGGCGGGCACGTCGCGCGCGCTGACCTCGGGCAAGTGGGAAGTGTCGTCGCCGCACCTCACGCGCGACGGCCGGCGCTTCTACTTCGAATGTAACCGCAGCTGGCCGGGCGACTACGAAGTCTGTGCGGTCGATGCGAACGGCGGCGACGTGCGCGAGGTGACGAGCCTCGACGGCGTCGAGGACTTCGCGCTGTCGCCGGACGAATCGAAGCTGCTGGTGCGGCATTCGTCGAGCTACCTGCCGCCGCAGCTCGCGGTGGTCGACGCCAAAGGCGGCGCCGCGCGTGAACTCACCGACACGCGGTCCGCGCAGTTCAAGGGCATCGATTTCATCAAGCCCGAGATCGTGCAGATCCCGAGCAAGCACGGCGCCGGCACGATCTGGGGCAAGTTCTACGGCCCGAAGAACTACGAGGCTGGCAAGGCGTATCCGATCGTGTTCTTCATCCACGGCGCCGGTTACCTGCAGAACGTGCACGCGCGCTATCCGAATTACTTCCGCGAGCAGATGTTCAACAACCTGCTGGTGGATTCGGGCTACGTGGTGCTCGACATCGATTACCGCGCATCCAGCGGTTACGGCCGCGACTGGCGCACGGCGATCTACCGCGACATGGGGCATCCGGAGCTCGACGACCATCTCGACGCGCTCGACTGGGCGGTCGCCAACCGCCATGCGGATCGCGACCACGCCGGTCTGTACGGCGGCAGCTACGGCGGTTTCATGACGCTGATGGCGCTGTTCCGCGAGCCCGGCACGTTCAAGGCCGGCGCCGCCCTGCGCCCGGTCACCGACTGGTCGCAGTACAACCACGAGTACACGTCGAACATCCTCAACACGCCGGAACTCGATCCCGAGGCGTACGCGACGAGCTCGCCGATCGAATACGCCGCCGGCCTCAAGGACAACCTGTTGATCGCGCACGGCATGATCGACGACAACGTGTTCTTCCGCGATTCGGTGATGCTCACGCAGAAGCTCATCGAACTGCACAAGGACAAGTGGACGCTGGCGCCGTATCCGCTCGAACGCCACGGCTTCGTGCACGCGGACTCGTGGTACGACGAGTACCGCCGCATCCGCGAACTGTTCGCGCAGTCGCTCGGCAAATAATAAAGGTCGCGAACGCCTGATGCAGGACGCCGCCTCCGGGCGGCGTCTTCGTTTCCGCGTCCCGTGATCGGTTCGCGGCGATAATGGCGACACGCTATTCGTCGGCCAGATCCGGCGATCGCTTCAGCCTACGGATCCCATGCAAGACGTCGATGTCCTGATCATCGGTGGCGGTGCCGCCGGCCTCATGTGCGCGTTCACCGCCGCGCGCCGCGGCCTGCGCGTGCAGGTCATCGAGCACGCGAACCGCGTTGGCAAGAAGATCCTGATGTCCGGTGGCGGGCGCTGCAATTTCACGAACACCGGCACGACGCCCGCGAACTACCTGTCGGGCAATCCGCACTTCTGCAAGTCCGCGCTGGCGCGTTACACGCCATGGCATTTCATCGAGCTGGTCGAGCGCCATCGCATCGCCTACCACGAGAAGGAACTCGGTCAGCTGTTCTGCGACGAGTCGTCCAAGCTCATCGTAAAGATGCTGATGGACGAGTGCGACGCGGCCGGCGCGCGCGTGCGGACGAATTGCAGCGTCGAACGCATCGAGCACGAAGGCGACCGCGACTTCCGCGTGCACACGACGGCCGACATCGTACGTGCGCGAGCGCTGGTCGTCGCCAGTGGCGGCCTGTCGATCCCGAGCATGGGCGCGAGCGGTTTCGGTTATGAGCTCGCGCGAACATTCGGCCACACCGTGCTGCCTACGCGCGCAGGTCTCGTACCGCTGACGTTGAGCGGCACGCACCAGGAGCGGTTGGCCGACCTCAGCGGCGTTGCATTCCCGGTCACCGTGGAAGCGAACGGCGCCAGCTTCAGCAACCAGATGCTGATCACGCATCGAGGCCTGAGCGGTCCGTCGATCCTGCAGATCTCGTCGTACTGGCAGCCGGGCGACGAACTGCTCGTCGACCTGTTGCCCCAGCACGATGCGCATGAGTTCCTGACCTCGCAACGCCACGCGCGGCCTGACGCGATGCTGCACACCATTCTTTCGGAGGTGCTCCCGAAACGTTTCGCGCAAAGGCTCTGCGATGTGTGGCTGCCCGATCGCCCGATCAAGCAGCTCACGCCGCCGCAGCTGCGCGACGCCGCCACGCTGCTGCAGCGCTTTCCGATCGTCGCCAGCGGGACCGAGGGCTATCGAACCGCGGAAGTCACGCTCGGCGGTGTCGATACCAACGAGTTGTCGTCGACGACGATGGAATCCAGGCGCGTGCCCGGCCTGTACTTCATCGGCGAAGTCGTCGACGTGACCGGCTGGCTCGGCGGCTACAACTTCCAGTGGGCCTGGGCCGCGGGCGACGCCTGCGGTCGCGCCGTCTGCACGGACTGAGTCAGCGACGCGGCGCGACGCCGCTCGAACGCCGCACGCACAGCGTGTACGGCACATGCAGCATGCGGCCGCTGCCCGGCGTCTGCACCGCGGCCAGCAATTCCAGCGTCGCAAGCCGGCCCATTTCGTGCGTCGGCTGGTGCACGGTGGTGAGCGGCGGAAAGATCTGCGTCGACATCGGCGTGTCGTCGAAGCCGCAGACGGAGAGATCTTCCGGAACGCGCAGCCCCTGCTCCAGCGCGACCGAAATCACGCCTGCGGCCATGTCGTCATTGGCGGCGAAGATCGCGGTAGGGCGGCGCTTCTGCGCGAGCAGCTCGCGTGCGGCGCGTGCACCGGATTCGAACGAGAACTCGCCCGGCATCAGCAGCGATTCGTCGATGTCGAGCCCCGCGCGCTGCAGCCCGAGCCTGTAGCCGGCGATGCGCCAGCCGGTCGCGCCGTGCGCGACATGGCCGGAAATGTGTGCGATGCGGCGATGCCCGAGCGATGCGAGGTGCTGGACCATGTCGCAGGCCGCCTGCGTCTCGTCCATGCCGACGCCGATGCTGCCGGCGCGATCCTTCGGCGAAATGCACGCGACCGGAATCTGCATTTCCGCGAGGCGCGCGCGCAGTTCGGGGATGTCGGTGATCGGCGGCGTCAGCACCAGGCCGTCGGGTTGCGAGCGTCGCACCAGGCCTTCGACGCGTTCCAGCAATGCCGGCACGTCGGTCTCGACCGGGCACAGCAGCATCGCGTAGTCGTTCTGCTCGCAGGCGGCGAGCGCGCCCGACATCACGCCCATCAGGTAGTTGTCGGACGGGTTGTTGTAGAGCAGCGCGACCAGGAACGACTTACTGCCGGCGAGGCTGCGCGCCGAGAAGTGCGGGATGTAGTTGAGGCGCTTCACCGCTTCGAGCACGCGATCGCGGGTCTCCTCGCGCACGTTCGGCTCGCGGTTGAGCACGCGCGAGACGGTCTTCATCGAGACCTGGGCGGCCTCGGCGACGTCTTCGATGCGTACTCTCGACACCATTGATCGCTCCCATCGGCCTGCGTTCGGCCGGCGCTGCCCTGGTTGGCAGGCGACGCGGCGCGGCACAGTGTAATGGCCCCTTCCGGGCAGCCCGGCACGGCATTCCGGAATGGCGATTCCCCGGACGCCGCCGATCCTACCCGAAAAATTGACAGCGCTATCATCCGGCCAAAGTTTGCGGCAGACTCCGGCCGACCCTCCGCTGGAGACCGTGTCAATGGCTTCGTACTCGGCTGCATCGCCCGTCTCGACCACCGACGCGCCCGCGGACACCACGCGTCCGCTGGTGATCGTCACCGTGCTGTTCTTCATGTGGGGATTGCTGACGTCGCTCAACGACGTGCTGATCCCGCACCTCAAGTCGATCTATACGCTCAACTACACCCAGTCGATGCTGGTGCAGTTCTGCTTCTTCGGCGCGTACTTCCTGGTATCGCTGCCGGCCGGCGCGTTGATCCGCCGCATCGGTTACCAGCGCGGCGTGGTCACCGGCCTCGCCATCGCGGCGACCGGTTGCCTGCTGTTCTTCCCCGCGGCACGCAGCGGCTACGCGCTGTTCCTGGTCGCGTTCTTCGTCCTCGCGTCGGGCATCACCATCCTGCAGGTTGCGGCGAATCCCTATGTCACCGTGCTCGGCGATCCGCGCACCGCGTCGAGCCGGCTCACGCTCACGCAGGCGTTCAACTCGCTCGGCACGACGGTCGGCCCGTACTTCGGCGGTGCGCTGATACTCGCCGGCGCGCAAGCGCTGACGCCCGAACGCATCGCGGCGATGGACGACTCGGCGCGCGCGCTTTATCGCAGCACGGAAGCCGCGACCGTACAGGGTCCATACCTCGGCCTAGCCGCGGCGCTCGCGTTGCTCGCCGTGGTGTTCGCGATCGTGCGACTGCCGCGCATCGCGCACGACGACACGCTGCCCGGCACGCCGTCCGCATCGATCCTCCGCCATCGCCATCTCGTGCTCGGCGCCGTCGCGATCTTCCTGTACGTGGGCGCTGAAGTGAGCATCGGTTCGCTGCTGGTCAACTTCCTCGGCGAGCCGCGTATCGGCAGCCTGCCGGCGGCGGATGCAGCGAAGTACGTCAGCTACTACTGGGGCCTGGCGATGGTCGGGCGTTTCATCGGCTTCGCCGCGATGCGCCATGTGCGGCCGGGCATCGCGCTGGGCTTCAACGCCGCGATGTCGATGCTGCTGGTGCTCACCGCGACGCTCGGCAGCGGCACGCTGGCGATGGCGGCGATCATCGGCGTCGGACTGTTCAACTCGATCATGTTCCCGACCATCTTCAGCATGGCGTTGCATCGCCTCGGCGATCTCACCGGCAAGGGGTCGGGCGTGCTGTGCATGGCGATCGTCGGCGGCGCGATCGTGCCGTTCCTGCAGGGCGCACTGGCCGATCGCGTCGGCCTGCAGCCGTCGTTCTTCCTGCCGATCGCCTGCTACGCGTTCATCCTGTTCTTCGGGCTGAAGTACGCGCGGCTTTATGAGTACGCGGACTGACGCGCTGGTCGCCGCGGCGTTCGTTGCGGCGATCGCGTTACCGACGGTCGCCGCGCCGTCGGTCGTGCGCATCACGCACGACGCGGCCGGTGCCTACCACCTGCAGGTCGACGGCCGTCCGTTCGTGATCCGTGGCGCCGGCCTGCAGGACGGCAACCATGAAGCGCTGCGCGAACGCGGCGGCAATGCGTTCCGCACCTGGCGTCCCGGCGACGATGCGGACGCGATGCTCGATCGCGCGCATCGAAACGGCCTGCATGTCGCGCTCGGGCTCGAGGTGGAAAGCGAGCGCCACGGTTTCGATTTCGACGATGACGCCGCTGTGTCGCGCGAAGTCGATCGCATCCGCGACGAGGCATTGCGTTATCGCGACAAACCAGCGCTGCTGATGTGGATCGTCGGCAACGAGCTCAACCTCGATGCGAAGAACCCGCGCGTGTGGGATGCGGTGAATCGCATGGCGGCCGCGATCCACGCGGTCGACCCGAACCATCCGGTGATGACCACGCTCGCGGGCATCGATCCCGCCGTCGTCGCGCAGGTGAAGGCCCGCGCACCGCAGCTCGACCTCATCGGCGTGCAGCTCTATGCCGACATCGCCGGGCTCGACGCGAAGATCCGCCAATCAGGCTGGACCGGGCCTTACGTCGTCACCGAATGGGGACCGACCGGGCACTGGGAAAGCCCCGCTACGCCGTGGGGCGCGCCGATCGAGGACGACAGCGCCGGCAAGGCGACGCTGCTGCGCGATCGCTACCTGCAGGAGATCGCGCCCGACGATCCGCAACGCCTCGGTTCGTTCGTGTTCCTGTGGGGCGCGAAGCAGGAACGCACGCCGACGTGGTACGGGCTGTTTCTCGACTCGGGCGAATCGACGCCGGCGGTCGACGCTCTGCAGGCGGCATGGACCGGTCGCGCGCCCACGAACCGTGCGCCGCTGGTCGCGACCTTGACGATCGATGGCCGCGTGGCATCGAGCGGCGTCGTGCTCGCACCGGGCACATCGCATGCCGCGCATGCGAACGTCGACGAACCCGACGGCGACCGCACACAGGCGCGCTGGTACGTGCTCGAGGAAAGCCGCGCCACCTCGACCGGCGGCGATCCCGAAGCACGGCCGACCGCGATCGACATCGATGCGCAGCCCGTCGACGCCGGTACCGCGCGCTTCGTCGCGCCGACGCACCCGGGCAATTACCGCCTGTTCCTGGAAGTGCGCGACGGCCGCGGCCACGCCGGCTACGCGAATACGCCGTTCCGCGTCGAAGCACGCACGCCCGACTGACACCGCGCGCGGTCATGCGGCAGTGCAGCGTGCACGTGCCGCCGGTCGCCTTCACGCTTCGACTGACAACGCTGTCAGGCCAACCGGGCCGACGCGCCACTGCACGCCGCTTCGGAGTTCCACATGCCGTCATTTCCGTCCCGTGCCCCGCGCCGCCTCCTCCTCGCGGCATCGCTTGCCGTCGCGGTATCGGGCATCGGCAGCGCGACCGCGCAGTCGGCCGCTGCAGCATCCGCCGTCGCGCATCCCGACCTCTGGCCGAAGATGACCTCGCCCGTGCCGCGCGATGCACGCATCGAAGCGCGCATCCGCGAACTGCTCGGGTCGATGAGCGTGGAGGAGAAGGTCGGCCAGGTGATCCAGGGCGACCTCGGCAGCCTCACGCCGGACGACGTCCGCACGTACCACCTCGGCTCGGTGCTCGGCGGTGGCAATTCCGACCCGGGCGCGAAGTACAACGCACCGGCGAAGGACTGGCTGGCGCTCGCCGATGCGCTGCACGACGCCTCGGTCGACACGACGAAAGGCGGCCACGGCATTCCCGTGCTGCTCGGCATCGACGCCGTGCATGGCCACAACAACGTGGTCGGCGCGACGCTGTTTCCGCACAACATCGCGCTGGGCGCGATGAACGACCCCGCGCTGGTGCGCCGCATCGCGCGGGCGACCGCCGAAGAACTGCGTGCGACCGGTTTCGAATGGACATTCGCGCCCACCGTCACCGTGCCGCGCGACGATCGCTGGGGCCGCACGTACGAAGGCTATTCGGAAGATCCGGCGCTGGTGTCGCGCTATGCGACCGCGGTGGTCGAGGGCCTGCAGGGTGGCGTCGGCACCAAGGACTTTCTCGACGCACGCCACGTCGTCGCATCGTCCAAGCACTACATCGGCGACGGCGGCACGTTCGAGGGCAAGGACAAGGGCGATACGCGCGTATCCGAACAGGAACTGCGCGACGTCCACGGCGCGGGCCACATCGCCGCGCTGAAAGCGGGCACGCAGACGGTGATGGCGTCGTTCTCGAGCTGGAACGGCGCGAAGATGCACGGCAACCGCACGCTGCTCACCGACGTGCTCAAGCAGCGCATGGGCTTCGACGGATTCGTGGTCGGCGACTGGAACGGCCACGCCGACGTACCGGGCTGCACGCCGACCAACTGCCCGACCGCGCTGCTCGCGGGCGTCGACATGTACATGGCGCCCGACAGCTGGAAGGGCCTGTACGACACCACCGTCAAGCAGGTGCGCGACGGCACGATCCCGATGCAGCGTCTCGACGACGCCGTCGCACGCATCCTGCGCGTCAAGCTGCGGATGGGCCTGTTCGATGCGCCGAAGCCGTCGCAGCGCGTGCTTGGCGGACACTTCGAACAACTCGGCAGCGACGCGCATCGTGCGCTCGCGCGCGAAGCCGTGCGCAAGTCGCTGGTGCTGCTGAAAAACGACGGCGTCGTGTTGCCGATCAAGCCGAACGCGAACGTGCTGGTCGCCGGCGACGGCGCGGACGACGTCGGCAAGCAGTCCGGCGGCTGGACGCTGAGCTGGCAGGGCAGCGGCACCGAACGCGCGGATTTCCCGAACGCCGAATCGATCTGGGACGGCATTCGCGCCACCACCGCGAGCGCGGGCGGACATGCGCAGCTGTCGGTGGACGGCGCGTACACGACGAAACCCGCCGTCGCGATCGTCGTGTTCGGCGAGGACCCGTATGCGGAGTTTCTCGGCGATATCCCGAGCCTCGCGTTCCGCCACGGTCGCGGGCACGACCTCGAGATGCTGCGCCGGTTCAAGGCCGCCGGCATTCCGGTGGTCGCCGTATTCCTGTCGGGTCGTCCGTTGTGGATGAATCGCGAGATCAACGCGTCGGATGCGTTCGTCGCCGCGTGGTTGCCGGGCTCCGAAGGCGCGGGCGTCGCCGACGTGCTGTTCGCCGATGCGTCGGGCCAGCCGCGCCATGACTTCAGCGGTCGCCTGTCGTTCTCGTGGCCGCGCACTGCGGTGCAGACGCCGCTCAATGCCGGCCAGCCGGGGTATGACCCGCAGTTCGCGCTCGGGTACGGGCTGAGCTACGCCGCGCCGCGCAAGGTCGGCGTGTTGTCGGAGGAATCCGGCCTCGGCAACGCCGACGCCGATCCCGCGGTGTTCTTCGAACGCGGCAAGGTCACGCCGGGCTGGACGTTGCGCATCGCCGACAAGGACGGCGAGGCGAAGAACGTCCGAACGCTGCCCTCGCGCGATCTCGTGCGCGGGCTCGCCGTGAGCGCGACCGACCACTACGCGCAGGAAGACGCGCGTCGCCTGCAATGGCGTGGCCCGGCCGAAGTGTCGTTGAAGGCCGACGCACCGATCGACCTCTCGCGCGAGGCGATGGCCGGCGCGTCGCTGGTGACGACGCTGCGCATCGACACGCCCGCGCGTGGCGACGTCGACATCGCGATGGGGGGCGGCCATGTGCCATTGACCGCCACCCTCGCCGAGATTCCGACCGGGCGCTGGACGCGCGTCGCGGTGCCACTGGTGTGCTTCGCGCGTGGCGGCGCCGACCTCACGAAGGTCGACGACGTCTTCCATGTCACCGCCGATGCGGGCCTGGACATCGTGTTCTCGCAGATCGAACTCGACACCCAGGCCGACCACGCGGTGCAGTGCAACATGCACTGAGCGCTGCACCGCAACACGGTTTTCCCGGGTTTTTCCAGTGTTTCCCGCGTCATCCGACCGGCTGTCGCCTTCCGTTTGACAACGCTGTCATGTCCGCGTGCAATCCGACGCACCACGGCCGGTCGTCGGGCCCATCCATATGCAGTGCGCTTCAGGGGGTTTCATGAAGAAGTCCGCGCAGTACCGACCGCAACAGAGCCTGCTCACCGCCGCCGTGCTGTTCGCACTCGCGGGTCCCGCGGTCGCACAGCAGGCGACGTCGACGACGGGCACGACTGCGACCACCACGCCTGCGGGTCAGGACCCGACCGCACGCGAACTCGACACCGTGGTGGTCAAGGGCATCCGCGGCAGCCTGACGTCGTCGATGAACCTCAAGCGCAATGCGCAGGGCGTGGTCGACGGCATCGTCGCCGAGGACATCGGCAAGTTCCCCGACACCAACCTCGCCGAATCGATGCAGCGCATCAGCGGCGTGTCGATCGACCGCAAGGACGGCGAAGGCTCGAAGGTCACCGTGCGCGGCGTCGGCCCGGACTTCAACCTGGTGCTGCTCAATGGCCGGCAGATGCCGGGCTCCAACCTCGAGGACGCGAGTGCCCCCGACTCGCGTTCGTTCGACTTCGCCAACATCGCATCGGAAGCGGTGAGCGCGGTCGAAGTATTCAAGACCAGCCGCGCGAGCACGCCGGTCGGCGGCATCGGCGCGACCATCAACATCAAGACCGCGCGGCCGTTCGACAACCACGGCGACACGCGCGCGAGCATCGGCGTCAAAGGCGTGTGGGACACCTCGGCCGACAACGTGCCCGACAGCTACGACCTGAACAAGGTCACCCCCGAGCTGGCCGGCATCTATAGCACGACGTTCGCCGACGGGCGCTTCGGCATCGGCCTGAGCGGCAGCTACCAGGAGCGCGACTACGGCTTCAGCTCGGTCAACGTCGGCAACGGTTGGAAGACCTTCCACGGCGACGAGAACAACTGGGGCACGATCCCGCAGGAAGGCCAGCCGGGCTCCGAACGCATCGTCAACCGTCCGGGCCCGAACGACATCTACTCGGTGCCGCAGAACCTCAACTTCAACGTCAACGGCGTGCATCGCGAGCGCACCAACGGCCAGCTGGTGCTGCAATGGGCGCCGACCGACGACGTCACCGCCACCCTCGACTACACGTACTCGCAGAACAAGTTCGAGCGCCGCCGCAACGAGATGTCGGTGTGGTTCAACTTCGGTCCGTCGTCGAGTTCGTGGACCGATGGCCCGGTCGCCGCGCCGAACATCTATTCCGAGATCATCAACCCCGCCAACAGCGATTACGCGATGGGCGGTGCGCTGAACAAGACCAAGAGCGAGAACAAGTCGCTCGGTCTCAACGTGGCGTGGAAGGCGACCGACCGCCTCAACTTCGCGCTGGACTGGCACAACTCGACCGCGACCACCGGGTCGGACAGCCCGTGGGGCTCGAGTGGCGTGCTCGGCACCGCGGGGTTCTTCCGCGGCACCACCACCGCCGACTTCTCCGGCGAGTTCCCGATCCTCAACATCCAGCTGCCGCCGGGCCAGGCCACGGTCGATCCGGCGCAGATGCTGGTCACCGGTTCGAGCTTCCGCAACTCGTACCAGAAGGCGGAAGTCGACCAGCTGCAGCTGTCGGGTGATTTCTCGTTCGAGAACTATTCCAAGCTCAACTTCGGCGTGGCATCGACCGAAGTGAAGAACCGATCTGCGTTCTCGAACGTGCAGCTCGATACCTGGGGCGGTGCGACCAGCGCGGCCGACTACCCGGACGAGGTCTGGCACCTCGACCACATGGGCAACTACTTCGACCAGTTCTCCGGCGCGAACAATCCCAACTTCACCGACGCGTTCTTCGTGTGGGATTTCGACACCGTGCGCAACCTCGCCGAGCAGGCGTGGGTGGCGGCCGGCCACAGCGCGGCGGACTACCGCGCGTCGAACGACTTCACCACCGATCGGCGCACCACCGAGACGTCGCGGAGCGCCTACCTGGAGTGGAGCAATACCTACGACTTCTCGATGCCGCTCAACGTCGCCGCCGGCGTGCGCTACGAGAGCACGCGTGTCGAATCCGAAGCGCGCGTCCCGGAGCGCACCGGCATTTCGTGGGGGTCGGCGAACGAGCTCACCGTGCTCAGCGGCGGCTCCACGTTCACCAGCCTCATCGGCAAGTACAACTACGTGCTGCCCAACCTCGACCTCAGCCTCGACGTCACGCCGACCATGAAGCTGCGCGGCAGCTATGGCCGCACGCTGGGCCGGCCGTTGTGGTCGCAGATCCAGGGCGGGCAGACGCTCGACAACCTGGTCCGCGTCGACGGCGGCACCGGCACGCAGGGCAATCCCGCGCTCAAGCCGCTGCTGTCGGAGAACTTCGACCTGTCGTTCGAGTGGTACTACGGCCCGTCGAGCTACATGTCGGTCGGCTACTTCCGCAAGAACATCGACAACTACGTTGGCACCACGCAGATCGTCGACACGCCGTTCGACCTGCACACGCCGGTGGGCGGCGCGTACTGGAACGCCGCGATTGGCGCGGGCGGCTGCCCCGCCAGCGACGTGGTGTGCATCCGCAACTACATCTTCGACAACTTCAACGGCCAACCCGGTGTGACGCGCACGGGCGTCTCCAGCGCCACCGGCGAACGCACCGGCACCATCGTCGGCCAGCCGAACGACCCGATCGCGCAGTTCCGCATCACCGTGCCGAGCAACCAGGGCTCGTCGGCGATCGACGGCTGGGAGTTCAACATCCAGCACATGTTCGGCGAGAGCGGTTTCGGCCTGTCGGCGAACTACACCATCGTCGACTCCGGCCTGACCTACGACAACTTCGTCATCGGCCAGCAGTTCGCGTTGATCGGCCTCAGCGATACCGCCAACGTCGTCGGCTTCTACGAGAAGAACGCGTGGTCGATCCGCGCGGCCTACAACTGGCGCGACCAATTCCTCGCCAGCGTGTTCGACGGCAACGGACCGAACCCGATCTACGTCGAGCCCTATGGCCAGTTCGACCTCAACGTCACCTACATGTACAACGACAACCTGTCGTTCTCGTTCGAAGGCATCAACCTGACCAACGAGACGCAGCGCACGCACAGCCGCCACGAGAACCAGATCGAGGCGTTGTCGCAGGGCGGTCCGCGCTACATGCTCGGCGTGCGCTACAAGTTCTGATCCCGCGGTTTTCGCTGCACGAAGGGCCGCTGCGATTGCAGCGGCTTTTTCGTCAGCGGTAGTCTCGGCGGCTCAGGGGAGTTTCGCGCTTGGATCGACCGGTTCGGCACATCGTGATCGTGGGTGGTGGCACCGCCGGGTGGCTGACCGCCGGCGTGCTCGCGGCCGAACATCGCGCCGATCGCCCGGGCGGCCTGCGCGTCAGCGTGGTGGAATCGCCCGACGTTCCGATCATCGGCGTCGGCGAAGGCACGTGGCCGACCATCCGCGACACGCTGCACCGCATCGGGGTGTCGGAAGCGGATTTCATCCGCGAATGCGACGCCTCGTTCAAGCAGGGTTCGCGTTTCGACGGCTGGGTGCACGGTGGCGACGGTGAGCGCTACTTCCATCCGTTTTCGCTACCGGACGGGCATGGCGAGGTCGACCTCGCCACCGCATGGCGCGCGCTCGCGCCGCAGACGCCGTTCGCCGAATGGGTCTGCGCGCAGCCGCACCTGTGCCTGCATGGCCGCGCGCCCAAGCAGGCGGCGACGCCGGAATACGCGGCGGTCGCCAACTACGCCTACCACCTCGACGCCGGCAAATTCGCGGTGTTCCTGCGACGGCACTGCGTCGAAAAGCTCGGTGTGCAGCATGTGGCCGACCACGTGCTCGATGTCGAGATGCACGAGGACGGCGACATCGCCGCGCTGCGGTTGCGCGTGCAGGGCCGGCTCGACGCCGACCTGTTCGTCGACTGCAGCGGCTTCCAGTCGATGCTGCTGGGCCAGCGCCTCGGCGTGCCGGCCGTGCCGCTTCGCGACGTGCTGTTCAACGACCGCGCCCTCGCCCTGCAGGTGCCGTACGCGCATGCGGACGCACCGATCGCGTCGCAGACGATCTCCACCGCGCAGCGCGACGGCTGGATCTGGGATATCGGCCTGCCCACGCGCCGCGGCATCGGCTACGTGTATTCAAGCGCGCATGTCGACGACGCGACCGCCGCGGAGGCGTTCCACGCCTACATCGCGCGCACTGCGCCTGGCGTCGATACGCCGCAGCCGCGCCAGCTCGCGTTCGAACCGGGCTGGCGCGAGCGGCCGTGGACGCGCAACTGCGTCGCGATCGGTCTGTCGGCCGGCTTCATCGAACCGCTGGAAGCCTCCGCGATCGCGCTCGTCGAACTCTCCGCGGCGATGCTCGCCGACCGACTGCCCGCCACCCGCGCCGACATGGACCGGCTCGCGCCACGCTTCAACGCGGCGTTCGCGCACCGCTGGCGTCGCGTGATCGACTTCCTGAAGCTGCACTACGTGCTGAGCCGGCGCGACGGCGACTACTGGCGCGCGCATCGCGATGCCGCGTCGATGCCCGACCGCCTCGCCGAACTGCTCGCGATCTGGAAACACCACTCGCCGTCGCGCTACGACCTCGACCGCGTCGACGAAGTGTTCCCGTCGGCGAGCTGGCAGTACATCCTCTATGGCATGGGTTTCGTTCCCGCGCCACCGGCCGGCCCCAGCCGTTTCGCCGACACCGAGCGTGCGGCCGCGTTCGTCGATGGCACCGCGCAACGCACGCGTCGCATGCTGGCCGCGCTGCCGATGCACCGCGACCTGCTCGACCACATCGCCCGGCACGGGCTGCCCCGGATCTGACATGCCCCGACCTGTGCTGCTCAACAACGTCGACCACGCCGACCTGCGCATCGACACGCGCCATGCCGCCGCGCTCGGCGACGACGTGATGCTCGCGCTCACGTTCCCCGCCGAATTCCGCGACGTGCAGGCGCACTACCCGATCGTCTTCGCGAAGACGCCCGACGGTACGACGTTCCAGCCGATCGCGCTGCTCGGCCTGCGCGACGGCGAGAACCTGTTCCTCGACGGCGAGCGATGGGACGCCGCCTACGTGCCGCTCAGCATCGCGCGCCAGCCGTTCCTGATCGGCAACGCGAACGGCGAGCCGGTGATCCACGTCGACCTCGACCATCCGCGCGTCGGTCGCGCCGGCGAAGCGGTGTTCCGCGAACATGGCGGCACCACCGACTACCTCGAACGCGTCAGTTCCACCCTGCTCGCGCTGCACAACGGCCTGCAGGCCACGCGCGCGTTCGTCGACGCGCTGCTCGCGCACGACCTGCTCGAAGCCTTCGTGCTCGACGTGCAGCTCGATGACGGCTCGCAGAACCGTCTTGCCGGCTACTACACGATCCACGAGGAGCGCCTGACCCGGCTCGACGCCGCGGCCATCGTCTCGCTGCACGCCGCAGGGCACCTCGCGTCGATCTACATGGTGCTGGCCTCGCTGTCGCAGCTGCGGCCGCTGATCGATCGCATGAACGCGCGCCATGGCCGCGACCGCTGAAGCGATTCGCACGCTGACGGGCGCCGATCCGCGCGCCCTGCCGGACGACGTACTGACGTCGAAGCAGCCGGTGCTTCTACGCGGGCTGATACGCGACTGGCCGCTCGTGCAGGCCGCACGACGTGGCGCCGGCGAAGCGATCGACTACCTGCGCGTGCAGGATCGCGGTGCCATTGTCGACGTGATGGTCGGCCCGCCGGCGATCGACGGTCGCTTCTTCTACAACGACGATCTCAGCGGGTTCAATTTCCATCGCGAGCGCGCGCCGCTGGCGGCGATGCTCGATGCGATGCAGCGCCATCTCGACGATGCGTCGCCGCCCGCGCTGTATGTCGGCTCGACCACCATCGACACCGCGCTGCCCGCGCTCCGCGCCGACAACGATGTCGATCTCGGCGCGCGCGACCCGCTCGCGAGCATCTGGATCGGCAACCGCACGCGCATCGCCGCGCACCAGGACGTGCCCGACAACCTCGCCTGCGTCGCTGCCGGTCGTCGTCGCTTCACGCTGTTTCCGCCGGAGCAGCTCGCGAATCTCTACGTCGGTCCGATCGACTTCAACCCGGCGGGCCAGGCGATCAGCCTGGTCGACTTCGCCGCGCCGGACCTCGCGAGTTATCCGCGGTTTGCCAAAGCGCTGGAACACGCCATCGTCGTCGAACTCGACGCGGGCGATGCGGTGTTCATCCCGAGCCTGTGGTGGCACCACATCGAAGCGCTCGACACGTTCAACGTGCTGGTCAACTACTGGTGGCGGCGGTCGCCGGCGTGGATGGACTCGCCGATGAACGCGCTGATGCTTGCGCTGATGACCATCCGCGACCTGCCGTCGACCGAACGCGATGCGTGGCGCGACATCTTCGAGCACTACGTGTTCGCACCCGATGCGGACACGGTCGACCACATCCCACCGGCCGCACGACGCGTGCTCGCGCCGCTCGACGCCGCCACGGCGCGCGAACTGCGCGCACGCCTGCTCAAACGCCTGAACCGCTGAGGTCGCCATGGACACCGCATCGACTGCCCGCCCCGTCCGCCGCGTCGTGATCGCTGGAGGCGGCACCGCGGGCTGGATGGTCGCCGCCGCGCTGGGCAAGACGCTCGGTCGCGGGCTCGACATCGTGCTGGTCGAATCCGACGAGATCGGCACGGTCGGCGTCGGCGAAGCGACGATCCCCACGCTGGTGACGTTCCACCGCCTGCTCGAGATCGACGAACGCGAGTTCATGGCGGCCACGCAGGCCACGTTCAAGCTCGGCATCTCGTTCGAGAACTGGCGCAACGTCGGCGAGGACTACATCCACTCGTTCGGCACCACCGGCACCGACCACTGGACCGCCGGCTTCCAGCACTTCTGGCACAAGGGCCGCGAGCGCGGCCTGGCCAGCGACTACGGCGACTACTGCCTGGAGTTGCGGGCGTCGCTGGAAGATCGCTTTGCGCACCTGCCGCGCGGCGGCATGAACTACGCATTCCACCTCGACGCCGGACTCTATGCGCGCTTCCTGCGCAAGTTCAGCGAAGGCTTCGGCGTGCGCCGCATCGAGGGCAGGATCGCGGCGGTCGATGCCGATCGCGACTCGCAGACCATCCGCGCACTCACGCTCGACTCGGGCGATCGCATCGAGGGCGACCTGTTCATCGACTGCACCGGGTTCCGCGGGTTGCTGATCGGCGAGACGCTCGGCATTCCCATGCAGGACTGGTCGCAGTGGCTGCACTGCGACCGCGCGGTCGCGCTGCAGACCGAACACGACGGCGATCGTCGCCCGCTGACGCGCGCGATCGCGCACGAGGCCGGCTGGCGCTGGCGGATTGCGCTGCAGCACCGCGTCGGCAACGGGCTCGTCTACAGCAGCCGCCATCTCGACGACGACGCGGCGATCAGCAAGCTGCTCGGCCTGATGCGGGCCAAGGTGCTGACCCAGCCGCGCGTGATCCGCTTCAAACCGTGCCAGCGCGAGACGACGTGGGTGGGCAACTGTGTCGCGATCGGGCTGTCGAGCGGGTTCCTCGAGCCGATCGAATCGACCAGCATCCACCTGATCCAGCGGGGCATCATCCGGTTGATGCAGATGTTCCCGAACGCCGGGATCAGCGCGGCCGACGTCGCCGAGTACAACACGCAGACGCGCCACGAAGTCGAGCACATCCGCGACTTCATCATCCTGCACTACCACGTCAACAACCGCAGCGATGCGTTCTGGCGTGGCTGTCGCGAGATGGAGGTTCCGGCGTCGCTGCGTCACCGCATCGAGCTGTTCCGCGAGACCGGCCGCGTGTTCCGCGTGCCGAACGAGCTGTTCGCCGAGAACTCGTGGATCCAGGTGATGCTGGGCCAGGGCATCCACCCGGCCACTCACCATGCATCGGCCGACCTCATGGGCGACGCGGAACTCGCGCGCTTCCTGGATGCGATTCGCGGCAACATCGAGAACACCGTGCGGCAGTTGCCGCCACACCAGGAATACGTGAGCCGTTACTGCCCTGCAGCGAGCGACGTACCGGTGCCCGCGTAACGGTCAGCGACGCGGCCAGCCCGCCCGCAGCGCCCACAGGCCCGCGACGCCCGCGATCCACGCCGCAGCGGGAATCGACCACAGCCTGGGCCCGCCCGCCTCCAGCGCGTACAGGAGCGCGGCGGCGATCATCAGGCCGGTGCCGAGAATCGCGGCCACGGTGCGCCGCTGCATGCGGCGCACTTCGTCGACCAGCGACGTGAGTTCCGCCGAACGCAACTGCAGCTCGTGCCGCCCTTCGACCTGTTGCTTGAGCCATGAATGCAGCAGGCGCGGCATCTCCGGCGCGTGCGTCACGAGTTCGGGCAGGCGCTTGCGGAATTCGCTGGCAAGCCGCTTCGGGCTGTAGCGCTGGCGCAGGATGCGTTCGAGCACGGGCTGCGCGACGCCCCAGATGTCGATCTGCGGATCGAGCAGGCGGCCGACGCCTTCGATGTTGAGCAGCGTCTTCTGCAGCAGGATCAGCTGCGGCTGCAGCGTGAGTTCGTACTTCTGCGCGGTGCGGAACAGCTTGACCAGCACTTCGGCCAGCGGCACTTCCGATAACGGACGTGTGAAGTAGGGCTCGCACACCGCGCGTGCCGCAGCTTCGAGTTCGTCGATGCGCGTGTGCGCGGGCATCCAGCCGGCATCGACATGCAGCTCGGCGATGCGCCGGTAGTCGCGATGGAAGATCGCCATGAAATTCTCGGCGAGCCAGTACTGGTCCTCGTCCGAGAGCTGGCCC
Source organism: Lysobacter claricitrinus (assembly GCF_045866565.1). Taxonomy (NCBI): domain Bacteria; kingdom Pseudomonadati; phylum Pseudomonadota; class Gammaproteobacteria; order Lysobacterales; family Lysobacteraceae; genus Lysobacter; species Lysobacter claricitrinus. Next base: position 601,217 of record NZ_BAAFZV010000001.1, read on the forward strand.
ATGATCCCGAAATCCAGCGCGATGAAGCGCGGATTCGCACGACGCGCGGGATCGTCGTCCACCCAGATGTTGCCGGCGTGCGCGTCCGCGTGGAAGAAGTTGTCGCGGAACACCTGCGTGTAGAACACGCGCACGCCCTTGGCGGCGAGGGCGCGACGATCGATGCCGGCGGCGTCGAGCGCGGCGATGTCATCGGACGGAATGCCGCGCACGCGTTCGAGCGTGAGCACGCGATCGGCGCTGTGCGACCAGATCACTTCCGGCACGTAGAGGTCGTCGCTGCCTTCCCAGAACCGGCGCAGGACGCTGGCGTTTCCACCTTCGCGTTGCAGGTCGAGTTCGGCGTCGAGCGTGTGTTCGATCTCGTCGACGATCGCCTGCGGGCGGATCTTGTCCGCTGCCGGATGCGTACGCTCGGCGATGCCGGCGAGCGCACGCAGCAGCGAGATGTCCTGCCTGATCTGCCGGCGGATGCCGGGGCGCAGCACCTTGACCACGACTTCGCGTTCGCTGCTCGGCAACGTTGCCGCGTGAACCTGCGCGATCGATGCCGACGCGAGAGGCGTAGTGTCGAAGCTGGCATACAGCTCGGTGACCGGGTGGCCGAGCGATTCCTCGACGATCTGGCGCGCCGCCTCGCCGTCGAACGGCTTGACGCGATCCTGCAGCAGCGCGAGTTCGTCGGCGATGTCCTGCGGCACGAGGTCGCGACGCGTCGACAGGATCTGCCCGAACTTGACGAAGATCGGCCCGAGTTCCTGCAGCGCGAGGCGCAGTCGCGCACCACGCGGCAACCCGGCGATTTCCGGCGATGCACTCGGCACGAACGGGCGCGCGAGGCGCAACCAGCGCTCGACGGGCGTGTCGTCCAGCAACGCATCAAGCCGATAACGCAGCAGCACGCGGCCGATGCGCCAGGCGCGGATCACCGGCGTCACGCGCTACCCCGCGCTTGCAGGCGCGCCACGCGTGCGGCGATGCGCTCGACGTCGTCGCGCAGCGTGTCGATGTCGTCGTAGAACGCCGTGAGTTCGTCGCGGCTGACCACGTCCTGCGTTTCGTGTTGCACGTAGTCCGCGGCGTTCGCCGCGAGCACGCCGGCGGCCGTCTTCGCCGTGCGCAGCGCGCCCGCGAACAGCTGCGCGACCTGCACGCCGACGATGTCGCCGAACGCGGCGACGAAGGGCTGCTGCCAGTCGGGATCGAAACGCTCGGCCAGGCGCTGCAGGCGACGCGCGAGGTCGGCATCGCCCTCGATGCGCATCGCACCGACCGCCGGCGCGTCGTCGCGACGCATGAACGGCAATTGCGCGATCAGGCCGCCGATCGTTGCGCGCACCGAGAGGTCCGGCTCGCCGCCATCCTCGACCGGCCCGACGCGCAGGCGCTCGCCATCCACGCTGATCTGCAGCGCGAGCGGCGGCGTGGCGAGGCGCACGACCAGGCGTCGCCCATCGAGCGGACGCAGGCTGTCGCGGGTGTCGGGATCGAGCGCGACCGCGCGGTTGAGCGCGGCCTCGAGCGCGCGACCGGCGAGCGGCTTGAGCGTGTCCAGCGGCGTGCGGCGTTCATCCATCGCCGCATTGTAGGGCGGGGCCGTGCCCGCCACGCCTTCACGATGCCGTCGCCATGCGTCCTATGCCCGGTTCGCGGCACGCAGCCGCGCGAGGCCTTCGTCGAAGCTGATGCGCGGCGCCCAGCCGAAATCGCGCAGCGCGGGCGCCATCGAATACCAGTGCGTGGTGACGAGCTGCTCGGCAAGGAAGCGCGTCATCGGCGGCTCGCCGCGCAGCGGCAGCACGCTCCACAGGCCTTCGCAGGCCGCACCGATCGCGTAGGCGGCGCCGAAGGGAATCGACCCGCTTGGTGGCGGCGCACCCACGGCGTCGAGCAACGCGATCAGGGTGTCGCGCATCGCGCGCGGCTCGCCGTTGCTGACGAAGTACGCGCGCCCGGCGCAGGCCGCGCCCGGCGCGAGGTGGTCGAATGCGGCGAGATGCGCGTCGGCGGCGTTCTCGACGTAGGTGGTATCGACGAGATTGCTGCCGTCGCCGACCAGCTTGAGTCGACCGGCGCGCGCGCGTTCGGCGATGCGCGGCAGCAGCTGGTTGTCGCCCGGGCCCCAGATCAGCCGCGGGCGCAGCGCGACAACGGCCAGCGACGGCCCGTTCGCGGCGAGCACCATCTCCTCGGCGAACTTCTTGGTGCGCGCATAAGGCGACTTCAGGTGTTCGCCGTACGGCACTTCGTCGGCAGTCAGCCCCGCGACCGGATGCGTCGCGCGATGGGTAACGCTCGGCGTCGAGGTGTACACGAGCTTGGCGATGCGGTGCGCACGGCACGCGTCGATGACGTTCCCGGTGCCGACGACATTCGCGTTGTAGTAGTCCTCGTACGGGCCCCACGCGCCCGCTTTCGCCGCGTTGTGGAAGATCGCATCGCAACCACGCGCGGCGTCGATCACCGCATCGCGGCTGGCGAGATCGCCGCGCAACTGGGTGACGCCGATCGCGTCGAGCTCCGGATAGTGACCGCGATTGAAACTGGCGACCTCGTAGCCGCGTGCGCGCAGGCCGCGGCACAGCGCCTGACCGAGGAAACCACCGCCACCCGTCACCAGGATCTTCATGACGCCACCTTGTCCGTCGCCCACGCGGCAAGTTTCTCCCGGCCGATCTTCGCGTTGTGGCGGATGTCGACCGGGAAACCGGCATGTCGCACGAAATTGTCGATGCGCGCGGTATGCACGTGGCCGCGGCCGATGTCGCGAAGCTCGCGCTCGATGCGCGGCCATTGCGCGGCGTCGACACCTCGCTTCAGTTCGACGCACAACACCGGCGTCTGCGCACCGAACGCGCCGACACCGACCAGCGCAGTGCGACGCACGTCGGGATGGGTATTGAACACCGGCTCGACCTGTTCGGTGTACAGCGGACCCTGTGATGTTTCGACGCGCTGCGTCTTGCGTCCGCAGAACCACAGGCGGCCGTTCGCATCGATGTAGCCGACATCGCCCATGCGATGCACGACGCGCGATGTGCCGTCGGCGAGCGTTTCGCGGATCTTCGCGATCTGCGTCGACGCATCGCGGCGAAAGTAGGTGTCGGTGGCGGTCGGGCCGGCGACGGTGATCTCGCCGATCACACCGGTACCGACAACCAGGTCGGGCGACCACGTCGCGATCGGTGCGTCATCGATGCGGATGATGCGAACGTCGTTCGGCGGCACCGCGCGACCGACGCAGGTGCCCGCGCCCGTTTCGGTCGCGACGCGCGTGCCCTGCAGCTCGCGGCTTTCGATCACTGCGACCGGCAGGCACTCGGTCGCGCCGTACGGCGTGTAGAAGCAGGCGTCGTTCGGCAGCAACTCGCGCATGCGTGCGACGACATCTGCGGGAACGGGCGCGCCGGCAGACGTGACGCGGCGGATCGTCGGCAGCGGCTTTCCGTAGTCGGCGAGCACGCGCATCAGCGCGGGCGAGCCGAAAAGCTGCTGCGCACCGAAGCGTTCGATCGCCGCATGCAGCTTGCGCGGATCCGCGCTGGCCGGGCGCGTCGCATCCATGTCGGGAATGATCGAGGTGAGCCCCAGCGCAGGGCCAAACAATGCGAATGGCGGGAACGTCGGAAAGTCGACCTCGCCTTCGCGAATGCCCAGCGCGTTGCGCATCAGCTCGATCTGTGCGACGAAGTGGCGATGCCGGTACACGACGCCTTTGGGTACGCCGGTCGAGCCGCTGGTGAACAGGATCGCTGCGACGTCATCCGGCTGCGTGTCGGCGAGTTGCGGGCCCGCATTCGCGCCGTCGGCTTCGACGCGCGCGAGCGTGTCGTCGGCGAGAAATGCATGACGTCCGGTCGTGATGCGCATGCGCGCGCTCTTCGACCAGCCGAGCAGCACGCGCGCGACGTGCGCAAGCGGAATGCCGATGAAGGCGTCGGGCTCGGCTTCGTCCAGGCATTGCCGCAACGCGCGCCGGTCGATACCGGGATCGACCAGCACCGGCACGGCGCCGGCCTTGAACAGGGCGAACATCAACAGGAAGAACTCGGGCGACGGCTTGACCATCACCACCGTGCGCGTGCCCCGTACGACGCCACGCTTCGCCAGACCGGCAGCGATCGCGTCGCTGCGCGCATCGAGTTGCGCGTAGGTCAGTGCGACGTCGTAGCGTGCAAGTCCATCCGGTCCGCGCGTGCCCGGGCAACGCATCGCGATGCGGTCGGGTTCGCGCGCGGCCATGTCAGGCAGCGCGGCGGCGATGTTGCAGGCAGACGACATGCCCGCATTGTCGCCCGGCCGACGCGGCAGGGCGAGGTTGCGGGCTAGGTGCGCGACATCAGGGGTGCGGAACGGGATGGGGAGCCGGCTTGATCTCTGGGCGGATCACCGGCGTCACGCGAATGGGCAGCCGCGGCTTGGCGGAGGCGCGTGCCTGCGACGCGTTCACCTCCGCCTGCGCGGTGGCTTCGGCCGTAGCGAAGAGGGGCGCGAGCGCCTCGTACTTCGTGGTCGGATGGTCGCCGAGCGCGATTTTGGACGTCAGGTACGCCTTCAGGCTCGCGTCCTTGACGTTCTGCTTGCAGACGTCGTCGACGCACTTGGGCTCCCAGCGCGCGTTGAAGTCGTTCATCCACTTCGCCACTTGCACCATCACCGGCGAGCTCTCGCTGCTCTGGCTCGAGACCTTCGGCCCGTAGTGATAGTTGCGGGTGCACACCGTGTCGTCATGACACGCGAAGTCGATGCCGCCCGGCGGGAGTTCGATCGCGAGTTCCGGGAACCAGATCGGCCAGTCCCAATGGTCCGACCAGACTTCAACGTCGATGAACAGCCGCGCATCGAGGCCCGGCGTGATCAGGAAGCCGAGGTTGTAGATCGGATCGCCGATCGTGAAATCGGACGCCTTGCTGTCGGCGTCGACCTGCAGCTTCACCGGCGCGCTTCCCGCCGGCAGTGCGATGTCCTTGCCGGCGATGTTGTCGTGCAACGTCAGCGCGAGCTTGTCCGAGTGCAACCCGACCTTGACCGCGGGGAAGACCTGCCCGCCGGCGACGCCGAAATTCGCGCGGCCGCCGATGAGATCGAACGTGTCGAACACGATGGGATCGCCCTCGAGGTCCGAGCCCGGCATCGGCGGCATGAACTGGCCGTTGGTGAACGGTGCCGGCAGGCCTTCCGTGAAGTCCTTGCCGATCTTGAACTCGACGTTGCCGTCCCCGAACAGCGGCACGTCGTAGTTCGCGCCCGCGTAGGCACCGAACTGCGCGACGAGCTCCTTGCCGTCGAACAGCTTCGGCCCCGGCAGACCGCTCGCCGCGTAATCGGCGGTGCTGCCGTTGATGGACTTGATGTCCGGCGCGAACGTGCCGTACGAACCGAAGCCCGGGTATTTGTAGTGGCCGCCGACCGTCAGCGGAAAGCGCAGGCCGAAGCCGTAGTCGAAGCCGGCGTAAAGCTCGGCGTAGTACGTCGACTCGCACCCGAGGATGCACCACGCGATCGTCGTCTCCACGCGCTCGCGCCATTCGTACGCGCGGCCCAGCGTGAAGCCGGTCAGGAAGACGTGTGGATCGATAGTGGCATCGGCGGGTTCGGCGGCGATCGCGGCGCCGACGGCAGGAACGGCGACCTTCTGCACGCCCGGCAGCATCGACGTTCCCGGTTGCTTCTTGTCTCGGCCCGTTTCGACCGCACCGAAGTCGACGGCCGACTGCATGTTGCCGAACCGCGCGGGATCGGCGCGTCCGTCGCCCGGCACGAACAGCACCTGTTCGACGCGTGTCTCGCCGGCGTTGGCGACGTCCTGTTCGAGCTGCGTGTCGTCCAGTGCGGCCAGCCGCGCCGCTTGCCCGGCGCCGAGCCGCGCATCGATCGCCGCGCGCTGCGCGGGGTTGGCGAGCGATGCGCGCAACGTGGCGAGGTCATGCGCGATCCTGGCACGCACCTCGCCGGCCTTCGAATCCGCACGTTCGATCGCCGCGGCGCGTTTCGCCGGATCTTCGACGAAATGCGCGTCCTTGGGATTCGCAAACGCCGCCGCGCGCGTGGCCGCATCGAGCCTGGTGAAACAGTTGACGCCAATGCGCGCGAGTTGCGCCCGACGCGCGCTGTCGGTGCAGGTGCCGGGGCGGATGCGATAGCCGACCACGGTGTGCACGACGAGGCCCTGGTCGATTTCCAGCACCTTCGTGTCGTCGACGGTGACCTCGGCGAGCTGCGGCATCGTGCGAAGACGCTCCGCGATGTTGAACGGCGCGCGTGGATTCGCGAACAGCGGCTTCAGATTCGCACGGCCGGCGCTCAGCGTGATGACCGACTGCCTGCGCAACTCGGCGAGGTCGTATTCCCGCTTGATGTGCAGCGATGACGGCAACGCGGCCGCGCCGTGGAGGATCACCGCAGGGAGCGGCGCCTTCGGCGCGAGGCTTGCGCGCGACGCGATCGCGCCTGCGGATGTCGGTGCACGCACGAGCGACTGCTGCGCATACGCCGGCGCCACGCTTGCCAGCGCCAATGCAGCGCCCGCAATCCACTGCGATCGCTGACCGCGTTCCATGCTCATCGCGTCGTCTCCCCTTGGGCGATGGCGCGAGATTAGACGGGCCACGCGCGCGCGGGCCGTCGGACAAATCCGAAGGCGACGAACGGTCGCCCGGTGTCAGGCCGGATTGCGTTCCAGGAAATCGCGGATCGCCGGCACCAGCACCTCATGCTTGTCCTGCAGCACGTAGTGGTTGGCGTCCTCGAACGCGTGCACTTCCGCATTCGGCAGCGCGCGACGGAAACCGTCGAGGAAGTGCCTGTCGAACACGAAGTCGCGCAGGCCCCAGCCGATGAAGGCGGGACGATCAGCGAACTCCGGCAGGCGCGCGCCAACCTCGGCGACCAGCGGCCACGCGCGATCGCCTTCGTGCAGCGGGATGTCCTGCATGAAGCGGATCGTCGAGATCGCGTTCGTCCAGCCGTGGTACGGCGCGTCGAACGCGTCACGCACGGTGCGTGGCATCGGGCGCGACACGCCGAAGCGCGAGGCGCCGCGCGCGAACAGGTTGAAGCGACGGATCAGCCACGCGCCGATCGTCGAATCGCGGCCGAGCGAGAGGCGCCACGGCATAGGCTTGGCCGAGGGCAACGGAAACGCCGCGGTGTTGAGGATGACCAGGCGCTTGACCTGCCGCATGTGCGAAATCGCCCAACCGAAGCCGACCATGCCGCCCCAGTCGTGCACCGCCAGCGTGACCGGGCCGGCAATGCCGAGATGCGCGAGCAGCACGGTGAGATCGTCGACGCGCGACTGCAGCGTGTACTCGTACTTGCCGGCAACCGGCGTGCGCGGCGGACGCGTGCCACCACCGTCGTCGGGCTTGTCCGACAGGCCCATGCCCACGTGGTCGGGCACGATGCAGCGATAGCGGTCGCGCAGGCCGAGCACGAGTTGCCGCCAGTAGTAACTCCACGACGGATTGCCGTGCAGCATGACCACGACCTCGCCGTCGCGCGGGCCTTCGTCGAGGTACGACATCGCAATGCCGGCGCGCACGTCGAAGCGCTGCGGCGTGAAGGGATAGTCGGGAAAGGTCGCGGGATCCATCGCGGGTTCGCGTCTCGCAAAGCACGCGGCCGCACGAGGCGGCCGCGGAAAATCAGGAGCTGGCGCGCGTACGCGTCACCAGACGACTTCGGCCATCGAGCAGTTCAGGCCGGACCCGATGCCGAGCAGCGCGATGCGCGTGCCCTTCTTCAGGCGACCCATCTCGCGCAACTTGCTCAGCACGATCGGCACCGACGCAGGGCCGATGTTGCCGTGCTCGCCGAAGATGGTGAGCACCTTCTTGGGATCGATACCCATCGCCTTGGTGAACGCGGCGGTGTGCACCTTGCTGACCTGGTGCACGACGAACTCGTCGAGTTCCTCGGCAACCCAACCGAGCTTCTGTCGCGCGACCAGGAAAGTCTTCTGCGCGAGCTTCACGCCTTCGATCAGCAGCTGGCGCGTATCCGTCACCATGCCGTCGAGGTTGCCGCGGCAGAGCTTGTTCCACTCCGTCGCCGCGCGGGTGACGCCGCCTTTGTAGCGCGGCGCGCCGGGTGCGAGTTCGGCACGCGCCATCACCATCGCGGCGGCGCCGGAACCCAGCGTCAGCGTCGCGAGTTCGTTGCGGAATGCTTCCTCGGTGACGTCGGCGCGGGTAAGGCGCTCGATGGTCTTCTCGTAGGCGAGGTCGGCGGTTTCGCCGTCGACGACCAGCGCGTAGTCGATCTCGCCGCGCTCGATCATGCGCGCCGCGATGTCCATGCCGTTGATGAAGGCGAGGCAAGCGTTGGCGACGTCGAAGTTCTGGCAGGTGTCGGGCAGGCCGAGGTTGCCGGAGACGATCGACGCGGTGGACGGCTCGAGATAGTCGCGGCTCACCGACGTGTTGACGAGAAGCCCCATGCGCTCGGGTTCGACGCCGGCATCGGCCAGCGCCTTCACCGCGGCGAGCGTGGCCGCGTCGGAGGCGAGCATCGGCCCGTCCCACAGACGGCGCGCGTCGACACCCGCGATGTCCTTGATCACGTCGGTCTTGATGCCCAGGCGGTCGAGCGTCGGCTGCAGCCGTGCGTTGATCTCGTCCGTCGTGAGGCGGCGCGGCGCATCGATATGCGCAAGGCCGGCGATGGCGACGTGTTGGAACAGCATGGGGACGACTCGCAAAGGCGGGGAACACGCTAGCTTAACGCGCGGCTGGATAGCGCGCACACCAGCGTACGGCGACGCACGTCGCCGTTCAGCCGCGTGCTGCGGCCGCTTGGCGACCGTTCGTCCGGGTCAGCGGGTGCAGCGCCAGGCCGAGAAGCGCTGGCGGCCGTCGTGCGGCGCTTCCAGCGGCACCACCGTATTGGCGTTGAGGCCGACGGCTTCGTTGCGCGCCATCGTCTCCAGTTCCTCCTGCACGCGCAGCGGGTTGCGCTCGTACAGCGCGACGCGGTCGGTGACGTTGCCCTCGATCTCGCCGAGCTTGGTGCAGCCCGTCGTGGACGCATTGAGCGCGCGCACCTCCACGGTGGCGGCGCCCTGCTGCATCGGCACCCAGGTGCAGGCGGTGGCGGCGAGGACCAGCGATACGACGACGGCAAGGCGGATCGGATGCGGCATCGACAGGCTCCCTAAACGACGACGCGCGGGATTGTCGCCCCGCGCGTCTGAACCGCGAAACCCTGCGGCGTTACTTGCTGACGGGCTTGCCGTCGGCGTCGACCACCTGCACGTCGCCGAGGTTCAACTCGCGCACGCCCTTCTCGATCTTCGAGAGGTCGCCGACGATCACCCACGTCAACGCATCGGGATGCACGATCTGCGTGGCCGCGGCCTGCACCTCGGCATCGGTCTGCGCTTCGGTGCGCTGGCGCAGCGTGGCGACGTAGTCGTCCGGTCGGCCGTACAGCACGTTTTCCGCCAGCGCGCCGAGCACGGCGCCGGTGGTTTCATAGCTGCCCGGCAGGCTGCGCACGTCGTTGACCTTGATCTTGGCGATCTCGGCACTGCTGAGCGGACGTGAACCGACGACGTCGCGCACTTCGCGCAGGATCTCCGCCGCCGACTCCTTGGTCTTGTCGGTCTGCACCGGTGCGTAAAGCATGTACGGGCGCTGGCCGAGGGCGTCGTACATGAAGGAATACGCGCCGTAGGCCCAGTGCTTGTCTTCGCGCAGGTTCATGTTGAGGCGCGAGGTGAACGTGCCGCCGAACGCGGAGTTCATCGTCTGGATCGGCAGGTTGTTGGCGACGGTGGTCGACGGCGCGAGCAGGCCGGCAAGGATCAGCGACTGCTGCGCGCCCGGCTTGTCGATCAGGAACACGCGCGGCTTGGCCTGCGCAGTCACCTGCGGCACGGACTTGGTGCCCTTGGCCACCGACGGCGGCGTCCAGTCGGCGAACACCTTGTCGAGCTGCGCGGTGATCGCCGGCAACGTGGTGTCGCCGGCAACGATGATGCGCACGTTGTCGGGACGCAGCCATGCCGCGCGCCATGCGGTCAGATCGTTCGCGGTGAGCGAGGCGATGCTGGCCTCGGTACCGGTGCCGGAGAACGGAATCGCGTACGGGTGGCCGTCGCCGTACAGCAGCGGCGGCAGGGTGCGCAGCGCGATGCCGGTCGGCTGGGTCTTTTCCTGCGCGATGCCGGCGATCCACTGCGCGCGCACGCGCTCCATGTCGGGCGCGCGGAACGCCGCATTGCGCACGACGTCGGCGAGCAGGCCGAGCGACGGCGTGAGCTGGTCGCTCAGCATGTTCGCGCCGACGCTGCAGCTGTCGAGGCCGCAACCCGACGACAGGCCCATGCCCAGGCGCTCACGCTGCTTGGCGATCTCGACCGAGTCGAGCTTGGCGGTGCCTTCGTCGAGCATCGCGGCGGTGAACGCGGCGGTGCCGAGCTTGCGACCGACGTCGCTGGCGTAGCCGGCGTCGAACTGCAGGCTGACGTTGACCACCGGCACGCTGTGGCGCTCGGCCAGCACGACTTCGATGCCGTTCTTCAGGTGGCCGCGCTGCACGGCCGGGAACGTGAGGTCGGGATAGTGATCGACCGCCGGCACGCCGGCCTTGCGATCGACATCCGACGCGGTGACGGTGAACGCGGTGGTCGGCTTGCCGGCGATGTCGGCGGGGCGCTGCGCCGCCGGCAGGCCGGCGACGGTCTCGTCCTTCGGCGTGCCGGTGGTCGGCACTACGGTGAGCGTGTAGTCACCGCGCGCGATCCAGCGCTTCGCCGCCTTCAGCACGTCGGCGCGGGTCGCCGTCTGGTTCCACTTGAACGAAGTTTTCCACGCATCCGGATTGCCCAAGTAGACCTGCCCTTCGGCGAGCTGCGACGCCTTGCCGGCCACGCGTTCCATCGAACGCACGACGGCGGCGCGGTTGGCCGCCTGCAGGCGCGTCAGTTCTTCTTCGGTCGGGCCACTGGCGAGGAACTTCGCCCATTCGTCCGCGACCGCGGCTTCGACCTTCTTCGGATCGACGCCCTGCTTCACGTCGACCTGCAGGACGAACTGGCTCGCAAGCTCGAACGGGGTGATGCCGACCGACACGTCGTCGGCGAGGTGGTCCTTGTAGACCAGGCGCTGGTACAGGCGCGAGGTCTTGCTGCCACCGAGCACGTCGGCGGCGAGGTCGAGCAGCGTGAGGTCGCGCTCGCCGCGCCCGGGGATATTCCATTCGCGATAGATGCGCGTCTGCGCGACGCGGTCGTCCATCGAATCGCGCGTCGACGTCGTGCGTTCGGCGACCCACTTGGCCTGGCGGGCGACCGGCGAACCTGCCGGGATGTCGCCGAAATACTTCAGCGCCTTGGCCTTCGCGGTGGCGACGTCGATGTCGCCCGACATCACCAGCACGGTGTTGGCGGCGCCGTAATAGCCGCGGAACCAGTTCTTGACGTCCTCGAGCGAGGCGGCGTCGAGGTCGGCCATGGAGCCGATGGTGTCGTGGTGGTAGGGATGATTCGCCGGGAATGTCTGCAGCAGCATGCGTTCGTCGACGCGGCCGTAGGGCTCGTTCTCGCCCTGGCGCTTCTCGTTCTGGACGACGCCGCGCTGTTCGTCGAGCGTCTTCTTGTCGATCGCGCCGAGCAGGTGGCCCATGCGGTCGGACTCCATCCACAGCGCCATGTCGAGCGCGGTGGTGGGCACGGTTTCGTAATAGTTGGTGCGGTCGAGCCAGGTCGTGCCGTTCTGGCCGGTGGCGCCGGCCTGCTCGAAGGGCTCGAAGAACTCGCCCGGATGGTTTTCCGAGCCGTTGAACATCAGGTGCTCGAACAGGTGCGCGAAGCCGGTCTTGCCGGTCGGCTCGTCCTTGGAGCCGACGTGGTACCAGACCGCGACCGCGACGACCGGCGCCTTGTGGTCCTCGTGCACCAGCACGGTGAGCCCGTTCGGCAGCACGAAGCGCTCGTACGGGATATCGAGCGCGGCGGGTGCGCGCGTCGACGCGGCGACGGCGGGCGCGGCGATCAGGGTCGAGGGAGCGCCGACGGCGAAAGCGATGCCGAGGGCGAGGGCGGTGGCGCGGACAGGAAGACGGGACATCGAAGGCTCCGGACGCCGGCAATCCGGCCGGCCGCTGGATGCTAGCCGAGCGGCGGGCCGTGCGGACCGGCCGAAGGTCCTGCCCGCGCGGCCTGAACAGGCGTGGGGCTAGAGTCGGGCGATTCCCCGAGCGGAGTCCGCCATGCCCCGTCGCAATGTCCTGCTTACCGGCGCCAATCGCGGCATCGGCCTGGAGTTCGCCCGCCAGCTGCTCGCGCGCGGCGACCACGTGATCGCCACCGCGCGGCATCCGTCGCAGGCGCACGAGCTCGGTCGCCTGATCGGCGAGCATCCGGGGCGACTGCACGTACTCCCGCTCGACGTCATGGACCCGAAGGCGGAGGCCGAAGTCGCGCGCGAGTTGCCGCTCATCCTCGGCAACGAACGCCTGGACCTGCTGATCAACAACGCGGGCCTGCTGCATTCGGGCGAACGCTTCGGCCAGGTGCCGGCGAAGAACCTCGAAGACAGCCTGCGCACCAACGCGATGGGCCCGTTCCTGCTGACGCAGGCGGTCGCGCCGTTGCTCGCCGATGGTGCGAAGGTCGCGAACATGTCGTCGCAGCTGGGCTCGATCACGAACACGCAGAGCTTCGGCACGCCCACCTACTGCATCAGCAAGGCCGCGCTGAACATGGCGACGCGACTGCTCGCGGCGGCGCTGGGCGATCGCGGCATCGCGGTGGTGTCATTGCATCCGGGCTGGGTGCAGACCGACATGGGCGGCGAACAGGCGCCGGTGCAGCCCGCCGATTCGGTGCGCGGCCTGCTGCAGGTGATCGACCGCCTCGACATCGCGAAGTCCGGTTCGTTCGTCGACTGGCAAGGCAAGTCGCTGCCGTGGTGAGTCGACCAGCGCGACGGCGATAATGCGCGCATGTTCGACGTCGTCCTCTACCAGCCCGAGATTCCGCCGAACACCGGCAATGCGATCCGCCTGTGCGCGAACACGGGCGCGCGCTTGCATCTGGTCGAGCCGCTGGGTTTCGACATGGACGACAAGCAACTGCGTCGCGCGGGACTCGACTACCACGAGTACGCGACGGTAAAGGTGCATCGCGATCTCGACGCCGCGCTCGCGCATCTGCGCGAGCAGCACGGGGAGGCGTTGCGTGTGTTCGCCTTCAGCACGCGCGGCAGCGTGCGTTTCGATACGCCGGATTACCGCGTCGGCGATGCGTTCCTGTTCGGCCCGGAGACGCGCGGCCTGCCCGACGACGTGCTCGATGCGTTGCCGCCCGAACAGCGCCTGCGCCTGCCAATGCGCCCCGGCGTGCGCTCGCTCAACCTGTCGAACGCGATCGCGGTGACGGTGTTCGAAGCGTGGCGGCAGCAGGGCTACGCCGGCGGCGCGTGAGGCCGCACGACGCAAAGTAGTCACGACGCCAACGTCGATCGATCAACCGAATACCTTCTTGGCGAGCGTCGCGACCTCGCGGCCCTGGAAACGTGCGCCGTCGAGTTCGTTCTGCGACGGTTGCCGCGAACCATCGCCACCCGCGATGGTGGTCGCGCCATAGGGCGCGCCGCCGGTGACTTCGTCCAGCCGCATCTGCCCCTGGAAGCTGTAGGGCAGGCCGACGCAGACCATGCCGAGGTGTAGCAGGTTGGTGAGGATGGAGAACAGCGTCGTCTCCTGCCCGCCGTGCTGCGTGGCGGTCGACGCGAACGCCGCGCCGATCTTGCCGTTGAGCGCGCCCTTCGCCCACAGCCCGCCGGTCTGGTCGAGGAAGTTCGCCATCTGCGAGGTCATGCGCCCGTAGCGCGTTCCGCTGCCGATAATGATCGCGTCGTAGTTCGGCAACTCGTCCACCTTCGCAATGGGCGCCGGCTGGTCGAGCTTGTAATGCGAGCTCTTCGCGACGTCGTCCGGCACCAGTTCCGGCACGCGGCGGATGTCGACCTGCGCGCCGGCTTCGCGCGCACCTTCGGCGATCGCGTTCGCCATCGTTTCGATGTGGCCATAGGCCGAGTAGTAGAGAACAAGCACCTTGGCCATCGTCGCGCTCCGCAATGAAAACGCGATTGGGCGGCCGGGTGCGTCAGCGCAGTGTTCAAGCGGCGCTGCCGACGGCACGCGATCGCCAACGACGCTCAGGTGACTGCGAAGCCGCAAGGAAAAACGCCGCCGGAATTTCCGGCGGCGCGACATCGAGGGAGACCGCCCGCCGGGCGATCAATAGAAGCCGGCGAGATTCAGGAACACACCGTGGTGGTCGTACTCGAGGTCGGTGAGGTCGTCGCTGAAGTCGGTGAAGTTGTAGCCGACGCCGATCTTGAAGTTGTCACCGAGCTGTCGGTCCACGCCGATCAGGCCGCCGTGGCGCGTGCCGCCATCGCGCACGTCAAGTCGACGCAGTTCCGCGAGAGCGTCCCAGTTCTTCGGCAGGTGGTAGCGCAACTGCATCGCCGAGAAATCCGCGCGGCTGTCGAGCCATTGGCCGACGCCGCGTCCCATGCGGTAGTCGCCCCAGCGGCTGGCGAGCTTGGGCGCCAGGCTCCAGCGATCGCCCAGCTGCACGACGCCTTCCAGCGAAACCACCTGCGAACGCTGGTCGTACTGCGCGCCGCCGTCCTGGCCGAGCGTGGCGAGGTCGAGCAGGTACGTGTACTTGCCGAACATCGCGTAACGCGTGGTGTCGTGCGGGCGCCATGCGAAGCCCAGGTTGCTCTCGGCCAGGCGCGCGCCCGCGGCGGCATTCAGCGCATCGTCCGTGTCGGCGTAGTTCACGCGCGCGGCGATGCGCCAGTCCTCGTTGACGCGATACAGCAGGCGGTTGGTCGTCACCCATTGCGTGCGCTGCTCGGCGCCGCTGTCGCGACGGTATTCGAGCTTGCTCGACCATTGCGTGCGCAGGTCGGTATGACCGGCGCTGACGCTGTAGGCGTTGCGATCGACATGGCCGGTGCTCGCATCGAGCGCGCCGTCCATCACCGTGAAGCCGAGTTGCCAGCCGTCGGCCGGATACAGGTCCATGCCGAGCGTATGGCTGACGCCGTCGTCGCCGTTCGCCGAGCGGATGCCCTGACTCTCGTTGTAGACGTTGACGCGATTCGAGACACGCCAGCGCTGGCCGAGCGTCCAACCGTTGGCGAGCACGCGGTCGAACTCGCTCGCGACGCGCGATGCGGTGGTGTCGGTGCTGTACGTATACGCGCCGTAGACCGAGTGGTCGTCGCCCAGGCGATATTCGCCGTTGACCTGCGCGGCGTGGCCGCGGCTGCCGTCGCTGAGTTCCGCACCGACGTTCGAGCCGTTGCCGAACAGGTACTTCGCGCCGGCGGTGACGCGGTTGTTGCTGGCGTAGCCGCCGTCCTCGCCGAAGCTCGCCTGCCCGCTGCCGTACAGCTCGAGCGACGAACCGACGCGCCGGCGGTATTCGAGCGCGGCGAGCAACGCCTTCTGGTCGGCGCCGGCGCCCTGCTCGCGAACGCGACGCAGCTCCATGCCCAGCTGGTCGACATCGGTGGGGCGCCACGTGCCGGTGAGCTGGGCATCCTCGAGCGTGGAGGCGCCGCGCTCGACGCGCGACACGCGACCGAACAGATCGAAGCGCTCACCGACTTGCCCGGAGAACTCCGCACCGGCCTCCGTTGTCGGTGACGCGGTGTCGAAACGCGCGACGGAGAAGCCGGCGTCGACGTCACGCCACCACGCGCCCACGCTCCAGTCGCGCGCGGTCCAGCCGAGTTCCTTGAGGTTGGCGCGCGCATCGACTGCGCTCGCCGTGCCCGACCGTTCGGCCGCCACCGGATTGCGCACGACGAACCCGAGCCCGCCGTTGTCCGAATAGAACACCGGTGCCGCAGTCGAATCGCTGCGATGCTGTTCGAGCTTGAGGTAGGTACCGCGGCCCGCCTGCAACGTAAGGTCGCCGCCGAGCAGGCGGTAATCGTCGCCGTCGCGGTTTTCGTCGACGTAGGTGCCGCCGATGGCGAGGTGGTCGCCCATCCACTGTTTTGCGCGCACGCCGGTGCTGGCATGGCCCGCATCGAAACCCGCCGGGATGTATTCGTAGTCGGCGAGCAGGACCTGCTCCAAGCCGTCGAGCGGCATGTCGCGGGTCAGCGTGTGCACGTTCTCGCGCGTGATCTGCGCAAGCGGACGCTCGAGGATGATGCGGCCCTGCAGCTCGTCGATGTCGTAGTCGGCGCCGCGCTGCAGGTCGACGCGCGCCTCGGTAAGGCCCGTGCGTGCGTCGCGGACTTCCAGCACGACGTGGTCCGAACCCGGCAGCAGGTCGGTGTGGCGCAGGTAGTAGAGCGAGCCGCCGGTACCGAGGAACTCGCTGTGGCCCGGCGCGCTCTGCGCCTCGCTGCCGAACGCGCGCAACGTGGTGCGCGGCTCGCCCAGCGGCGTGCTGCCGCGCGAGACGTAATTCAGCGCCGCCCCGTACAGCGAACGCTGGTACTGGCCGTACTCGGTGCCGGTGAAGCCGGTCGAGAAATTGCCCCACAGCGCCTGGCTGCGATCCCAGTCGACGCGTACGTAGAGCTTGCCCTGCGTGTCGACGTCGCGCGTGGTGGTGGAGTCGTCGCCGTACACCGGGTAGTACGCATCGGGGTCGAGGCGACGGAAGACGTCGGTCGGCGTCGCGTCGAGGAAACCGTCGAACAGATGGTCGAGTTCGCGCTCCTGCGTATCGGCCTGCGCGGTGACGAGGTATTTCCCCTTCACCTTGCCCTTGAGATAGAACGCGAGGCGACCGTCCTTGATGAAGCCGTCGTCGAACTTCTCATCGCCGGCAAGGGGCTCGATGTGATCGTTGCCGCCCGACTTCGACAGCGTGACGTCGGCGAGGGCGACCAGGAACAGATAGCGGCCGGTGACGTCGACGGTGAGCGGCGCGGACGGCGCGGCGACGTCGTTCGCACCGGTCGACAGCGCGTAGCGATGCGTGCCGACCGGCTCGAGGAATTCGGCGACGAACGTGCCGTCCTGCGCGACCGGGAACGGCTGCCCGTTGATGGACAGCGCGGCGCCGCGCGGAACGTCGCGACCGAACAGCCGCACGCGCGAACCGTGGATCGCGATGGTCTGGCTGCGCAGGCCGTTGTCGGCCGATGTGGCCGCCTGCAGCTGCAGCGACTGCGCCGCATCGCCCGAGTCCAGCGCGCCGCGGCTGCGCTCGACCTGCGCGCGCACCGACTGCACGCCGCGCGCATATTCGTCGCGCGTGACGAGCTGGATCAGCTGCGGATAGGTTTCATCGACGCCGCCATCGCGACCGTAGGCACGCGTGACGTAACGCAGCGAATCGCCCGCATGCAGCACGACATTCGACGGCAGCGCGCCATCCCATTCGCCCTGCACGGTGGCGCCGGGTGCGAGCGCGATCGTCGCGAGCGGCGTGACGAGGTCGTCGTCGTTCGCGCGATAGACCGACACCTCGATGCGTTCGACGAACGCCGCGTAGTTGGTCGCACCCTGAAAGCGCAGCGGGCCGACGACATGGCCGTTGTCGAACGCCGCGGTGGGCGCCGACATGACCGAAAGGCGCGGCGCAGTCAGCGTCGGATCTTCGATCGCCCACACCACGCTGCCATTCGGCAACGTGGCGACACTGCGGCCGGCCGGCACGATCGCCGGCGCGTTGGCTACGGACATCGACGCCGTGTCGGCCGCCTGCGCGGCGGCCATCGGCGCCGCGCCGGTGTACAGGATGCCGATCAGCGCGAGATCGAGCAGTTTCATCTTGAAGGTCATGGCGTGCTCGTGTCTCAGCGCGTGGCGGTGCCGGCGTCGCTGCCCGCGGGCAGCGTCACGCCGAAGTCGAAGCGCACCGGCAGGCCCGGCGTGATGCGACGGACCAGGGGGTTCGAGGTGGTGAACGTGCTGCCCGGCGGCAACGTGGCGGCGTCGACCTTCAGCACGAAGTTGCTGCCGCGCAGCGCGTTCTGCGGCTGCACGCCGGCGACGTGGAAACGTCCGTGCACGTCGGTCTCGATGACGAGGCCTTCGACCGACGCCATCCGCACGCCGGGCAGGCCGGGCTCGCCGTCCTGCTGCACGCCGTCGCGATTCGTGTCGACGAACACCGTGCCGAGGATCAGCGCGTCGTCCATGGTCGGATCGCCTTCGACGGTGACGTCGGCGGTGGCCGTGTTCGACACCGCGGTGCCGGTCGCATCGATCGCGCTCACCGCGTTGGTGTGCGTGCCACGGCCGACGCCCGCGCCGACGCGCAACACGTAGACGATCGTCGCGCGACCGCCCACCGGAACATCCACGCCGTTGATGCGGATCGGCTGCACGCCGGCGAGCACGAAACGGTCATCGGCGTCATCGACCGCCAGCGAACCCTCGACGTAGGTGAAGCCCGCCGGCGGCGTGTCGATGACGGTCGCATTGTTCGCCGGCGAGATGCCGGTGTTCTCGACGACCACCGTGTAGCGCACGAGATCACCGACGTGGACGCCACGCGCGGGAACCGTCTTCACCAGGCGCAGCTGCGGCGCCTGCATCGCGACGCCCACCGTCACCTGCGCGACGTCGCAGACCGGCGTGGGTGCCGAGCGGTCACAGATGCGATAGCGGAAGCTGACCGTGCCGAAGAACAGGCGGTCCGGCGTGAACGTGATCGTGCCGTTCGGGTTGACCACGACGGTGCCGTTGGACGGCGGCGTCACGACCTGCACCGACGACGGATCCAGCGGCGCACCGCCACCGTTGATCGTCGTGCGCATCGGATCGATCACCACCGGACCGGTCTGCGGCGTACTCAATGCCTGGTCGATCGCGTCGACCGCGTTCGGCGTCACCAGCAGCGCGGCGGTCGCCGTGGCGCACACCGTCGGGTTGACGATGTCACACAGGCGATACGTGAAGGCATCGACGCCGCTGTAGTTGCTCGCAGGCGCGTAAGTGACCACGCCGTTCGCGCCCACTGTCGTGGTGCCGTGCTGCGGGGCAACGGTCACGGTGATGGTGACTGCGGTGGACGCGACGGTGCCGCCGGCCATCGTGTCGTTGGCGAGCACGCTCATCGCGAGCGGCGTGTTCTGCGACGTGGTGCCGACGTCGTTGGTCGCGGCCAGCGCGGGCGCGACCACGTCGATGCTGGCGGTGGCGGTGTCGCAGTTGGCGGGATTGAGCTGCTCGCACAGGCGGTAGGTCACGATGTACGTGCCCGCCGGTGTGCCTGCGGCGACGGCGACCGCACCGGTCGACACGCTGAGCGTGACGTTCGCGTTGGTGGTCGACACCTGCGCCAGCGTCGCGTTCGACACGGTGGCGGTTGCACCGTTGAGCAGGTCGTTGCCGAGAACGTTGAGCACGTTCGCGTTGCCGGCCACGCCGTTGACGTTCGAGGCGGCGTCGTCCACCGCGTCGATCGCGGCGGCGGACACCACCACCGTCACCGTCGCGCTGTCGCAGTTGGACGGGTTGAGCTGCTGGCAGATGCGGTAGACCAGCGTGTACGTGCCGGCCGGGGTACCGGCGGCGACGTTCACGGCGCCGGTCGCGACGTCCAGCGCGATCGCCGGGTTCGACGTCGACTGCTGCGTGAGCGTGACCGTCGCGAGCGAAGGCGCCGCGATGCCCAACGTGTCGTTGGCGAGGACGTTCGCCATGGCCACGCCGCCCGTTGCACCGGTGATCGGCGACGGCGCGTCGTCGTTCGCGGCGATCACGGCGGCCGACACGATGATGCTGACGGTCGCGGTATCGCAGTTGGTGGGATTGAGCTGCTCGCACACCGTGTACGTCAGCGGATACGTGCCGGCCGGCGTGTTCGCGGCGACATCGACGGTGCCGTTGGCGTTCACCGAGAGCGGGCCGTTGCCCGACGGAGTGACCGTTGCGATCGATGCGGTGGCCGGCGCTGCGCCGATGGTGTCGTTGCCGAGCACGTTCACGACGCCGGTGGCGCCCGCGCTGCCCTCGATCGGCCCCGCGGCGTCGTTGACGGCGTTCACCACCGCGGCGCTGACCGTCACGGTGACGGTGCCGGTCTGGCAGTTGGACGGGTTGATCGCTTCGCAGACGCGGTACACCAGCGTGTAGGTGCCCGCGGGCGTGCCGGGCGCGACGACGACGGCGCCGGTCGCGATGTCGAGCGTCACGTTCGGTTGCGTGGTCGACACCTGCGCCAGCGTCGCGTTCGACGGCGTGGCGGCGCCGCCGTTGAGCGTGTCGTTGGCGAGCACGCCGGCGACCGCGGTCGCACCGGTCTGGCCGTTCGCGCTGCCAGCGTCGTTGCTGGCGACGAGCGCCGCGGAGGTGACCGTGACCGTCGCGGTCGCGGTGTCGCAGTTGCCCGCGTTCGCGGTTTCGCAGATGCGATAGACGATCGTGTACGTCGCCGACGGTGTTCCAGCGGCGACGGTGACGGCGCCCGTCGTCGTGTCGAGCGCGACGTTCGCGTTCGAGGCCGGCGTAACCACCGACAGCGTCACGTTGCCGACGGTCGCCGCGCCGCTGTCGAAGTTGTCGTTGCCGAGCACGTTGGCGATCGCGCTACCGCCCGACGCGCCGCCGGTGCTGCCGGCGTCGTCGATCGCAGCGATCGGCAGCGCGAGCACCGGCACGGCCGGCGCCGTTGCCGAGTCGTTGCTCGCATCGGTGTCGATGGCGAACGTGGAGGCGGTGACCGACGCGGTCGCCGCGGCGATCGTCGACGGCGTGGTCGTCGGCGCCGTGCCGCTGACCAGGATGGTGATGCTGCCGCCGACCGGTACGGTGATGCCGACATTGATGTCGCCCGCGCCACTGGCGACGTCGCAGCCGCTGGCGCAGGTCCACGTCGCGCCGCCGAGCTGGGGCGGCATCGTCTCGAGCAGCGTCGCGCCCGGCACCGACGACGGTCCGTTGTTGCTGACGGTGATCGTGTAGGTGACCTGCGAGCCCGCGCTCGCCGGGGTGCCGCTGGTGAGTACATGCGTGACGGCGAGGTCCATCGCCGCCATCGCGGTGCCGCCGTTGCCGGTGGTGTCGGTGTTGTTGCCCGGCGTCGGATCGTTTTCGGTGGCGCTGACCGCGGCGGCGTTGTCGAACGTGCCGGCCAGCGGCTGCGCGGTGACGTTGATCGTCGCGCTGGCGCCCGAGGCCAGCGACGCGATGGTGCAGGGCAGCGCCGCACAGCCCGCGCCGCTGACGTTGGTGATCGTCAGGTTGGTCGGCGTGTCGGTGACCTGCACGTTGGTCGCGGTCGCCGGACCGGCGTTGCTCACGACCAGCGTGTACTGCAGGTCCTGGCCTTCGTGGTACGTACCAGTGGTGACGAGCGTCTTGCTGATCGAGACGTCGGCGCCGGCATTGACGGTGAACGATGCGGTCGCCGTGTTGTTCGTCGGATCCGGATCCACCGGCGTCGCGCTCGCCGTGGCGGTATCGGCGAATGCATCGCCGTCCGCCGCACTGTTGGGAATGCGCGCGACCAGCGTGAACGTCGCGCTCGCGCCCGCAGCCAGGCTGGCCGTCGTCGCGCTGATCGTGCCATTCGTACCGGCGGCCGGTGTCGTGGCGCTCCAGCCCGCGGGCGCGGCGAGCGAAACAAACGTCATGCCGGCGGGCAGCGGGTTCGACAACGCGGTCGACGTCGCGGCACCGGCGCCGTTGTTGGTGACAACGATGGTGTAGGTGACCGTCTGCCCGGGATAGTGCGCGCCACCGGAGACAGCGTTGGTCACCGCGAGATCCGCCGGCGTCGCCACGCTGCTGACGACCGGGCCGGCGCTGTTGTTGGCAGGCGTCGGGTCGCTCACGCCCGCGGGCATCGCGACCGACGCGCTGTTGCTCAGCGAGGTCGGCGACGCCGGCGTCGTGCCGTCGATGGTGAAGGTGACGCTGCCGCCGGACGGAAGCGTCGGGATCGCGAGCGCATTGAGCGTGGTCAGGCCCGTCGTCGACGGACACACCGCGCCACCCGCGGCGACGCAGCTGATCGACACGCCGGTGAGGCCCGCCGGCACGTTGTCGGTGACCTTCGCGCCATCGGCGCTGTCGGGCCCCGCGCTGCTGACCACGATCGTGTAGCGGATCGGCGCGCTGGTGCCGACGTTCGCCGGGCCTGCCTTGGTGATCGCGACGTCCGCCGCGTTGGTGACCGTGAACACGGACTGCGGCGTGTTGCCGGAGCCGGCGATGCCGCTCGTGTTGCTCACGTAGTTGACGTTCGCGACGTTCGACAACGACGCGCCGTTCGCGACCGGATCGATCTTGACCTTGAAGCGCACGGTGGTGCTCTCCGCCGGCGCGATCGCGCCGCCGGTGGTCGCGCCGGCGGCGTAGCCGACGCGGAACGTCACCGTGCGCGTGCCCGCGACGTAGTCCGCCTGGTCGTCGCCGGTGGCGTCCGTCATCGCGCCGGCGTTCGCGCCGCTCGTGATCTCGAGCGAACCGGGGACGTAACTCACGCCCACGGGCAGCGGATCACTGATGCGCGTGTTGTTGGAGTTGTCGTTGCCGCGGTTGGTGAGCGCGATCGTGTAGGTGACGATGTCGCCGGGATGGAAGCTGGTCGTGCCGTTGTCGTTGGTCGCGGTCTTGGTGAACGAGGTGACGATTTCCGGCTCGAACACGTCGGTCGCCAACGTGATCACGCCGGGGTAGTTGACGTCGTTCGCACTCGCGTGGAATCGCGCGATCGCGCCCGTCGCGCTGTGCGGCAACGGCGTGTTCGGCTTGACGTTGTCGATGTCGACGCCGAGCAGGTTGGTGTACGCCGGCGTGCGACCCGCGGTGACGTTCGCGCCCTGGTAGGAAATCGAGCTGTTCCAGACGTCGGCCTGCGGATTCACCGCGTCGGAGACCGGGAACAGGTTCGACGTGTCCACGCCGAACAGCAGCGACGCGGCGCCGCCGGCGTCGTCGTTCTGGCCGCGGTCGCCGTCGTAGACGACCAGGCCGATGTTGCTGTTCACCGTGCCGGCCGGTGGCGTGTAGAAGCCGTTGATCGCGATGTCGAGCTGGGTGGTGGTGCCATTGCCGGCCTGCAGGCCGTCGAACACGGACAGGTTGCGCAGCTGCGCACCGGCCTTCTGGTAGGCGACGACGAGCGTCCAGCCGGACCAGTTGCCCGATGCCGCGGTCTGGCCGATGTTGCCGACCGTGTACGCACCGTTGCCCGCGGCCGACACCGTCGACGTGACGTCGGCGAACGACTGGTAGGTCGAGCCGATCGCGTCGGTGACGCTTGCCGTGACGGTGGAGTAGCCGCCGCCCGGCGCTTTCAGTCGCACCGTCGTGCGTGCCGATGCGGTGGCCTGCACCGCACCCCAGTACAGGCCGGCGAACAGCACGTTCGAACCTGCCGGCAGGTTGAGCGTCGCGATGCTCGAGT
Source organism: Lysobacter claricitrinus (assembly GCF_045866565.1). NCBI lineage: Bacteria > Pseudomonadati > Pseudomonadota > Gammaproteobacteria > Lysobacterales > Lysobacteraceae > Lysobacter > Lysobacter claricitrinus. Next base: position 624,573 of record NZ_BAAFZV010000001.1, read on the forward strand.
TGGTGTTGGTGCCGTCCGCGTCGACGTTGACCGCCGCCATCGCGAAGCCGTTGTTGCGACCGTTCGCGCCGGCCTGCACGGCCGCGCAGGTCGCGCCGTCGTCCGTCGAGGTCGAACCCGCGGGGCACGTCAGGTTGACGTTGCCGATCAGCACGACGTCGCCTTCGATGTTCAGCGACGGCGCGCCCACCACCGGGAAGCGCCGCGCGAACGCGCGCTGTGCATGGGCGTCGGGCAGTGTCGCCAGGGTGGCGACGCCGACCAGCAAGGTGACGGCCAGCGTGCGCGTGGGCGCAAGCATCGTGGCGAGCCGCACCATCCAGCCGCCATCGCGGGTCGTCGCACGCGCGGCGCGCGATCCTGTGAACTTGATCATCGGGTCTGCACTCGGTGTCACCGCCGACACGCGGGTCGGCTTCGGGTCATGGCGAAGGGGCGGCCGGGCTTGGAACGCCGCGCCTCCCCAGGTCCGCAGACCGTGCGCGGCCGGGTCGGACCTCACGGTCGACCCGATAGGCGTTCCCGGGGGCAGGCCCGCGGGGCCGGCGGACGCCGGACGCTCGGCGACCTAAGGCAGCTTCCGTGCCAAACCGGTCACGGTTCGCGTGTGGCCGGGTTCAAAAGTGGCCGCGGTAGCGCCGTACGCATGCGCATCGCCTTGTTTTCACGTGGTTTTTACATCCACGGACAGGCTGGCGGCGGCGACCGCGCCGGGCCGTCAGGCGTAAGTGTCGGAAAACATGTCGGATTTCGCCCGACACGCAGCGCGTCGTTGTTCGGCAGCGAACGACACGGTGCGACGGCAGAACATGACGCAGTGCGTCATCACTTGTGAGGCGAGTCACATACGTGACGGCGGGCGCGCCGGCGACCGGCACAGTTGCCGAAAAGTTCCTAAACCGAACGGTTCACTATTAAGGGCGCGTTCGGCTTCATTCGGGATACTGCCCACCCACCGGCCGCTCGAGCCGGGCGTTCGACCCAGAAGAACAAATTCCTAGGACCAGACCCCATGAAGCGCACCCTGCTCGCCCTGACCCTGCTCGCCGCCCTCCCGTTCGCTGCTTCCGCGGCCGAAGGCGTGTCCTACAACTACGTCGAGGGTGGCTACACCCGCGTCGACGCCGGCCACACCGGCACCAACAACGACGCCGACGGCTGGGCCCTGAATGGCTCCGGCGCGATCAACCCGAACTTCCACGTGTTCGGCGGTTATTCGAAGGTCGACATCAGCGATACCGACGTCAGCCTCGACCAGTGGCGCCTGGGCGTCGGCTACAACCGCGAGATCAACCCGAAGCTCGACCTCGTCACCCGCGTCGCCTACGAGAAGTTCGACGCCGGCCAGGGCGTCGATGGCAACGGCTACAGCGTCGAAGCCGGCGTGCGCGGCGCGATCAACCCGAACTTCGAGGCCTATGCGATGGCCGGCTACGAGGACTACCAGGACTTCGACGGCGACTTCTACGGTCGCGTTGGCGCCCAGGTGAAGTTCAACCCGACCTGGGGCATCAATGCCGACGTGAAGTTCGCCGACGGCGGCGACACCCAGTGGTTCGTGGGCCCGCGCATCTCGTTCTGACGCACCGCGTTCCAATCACGAGTCGAGTCTTCTCTCTCTCCCCACGATTCGTGAGTGCAAAAGCCCGGCTCCGGCCGGGCTTTTTTTGTGACACTTACGTGACGATCTGGTGAATTTTCCGTTAGGATGCGCGCCCGACCGGCAGCCCCGGCGGGTTTCAGAACGCATCAGGAAGACTTAATGAACAAGAAGATCGTCATGGCGGCCCTCGTCGCTCTCGCCCCGCTCGCCGCGCCGGCCGCGGAACTCAGCTACACCTACGTCGAAGCGGGCTACAGCCATGCCGACGTCAGCGGCCTGAACCTGCACGGCTTCGCCCTGAAGGGCTCGGCCGACTTCGGCCGCGGCTTCTACGGCGCGTTCGGTGGCCACCAGGACAGCTACGACAGCGACAACAAGCTCGCGCCGGCCGAGATCACCCTCGGCTACCACAAGGCGATCGGCGGCAATACCGACTTCGTCGGTGAAGCCAGCTACGTCGGCGTCAACTCGACCGTGCTCGGCACCGACTACCACAACGACGGCTACCGCGTGGCCGCGGGCGTGCGTTCGGCCGTTGGCGACAAGGTGGAACTGGGCGCCAAGCTCACGTACACGGGCGTCGAGAACATGGATCAGGCGGTCGGCGTGACGCTGTCGGGCCAGTTCAAGTTCAACGCGACCTGGGGCCTGGTGGCCGAGTACCGCTACAAGGAACTGAACTTCCTCGGCGACGACGGCGACAGCTACCAGGTCGGCGTGCGCGCCAGCTTCTGATCGTAGTCGCGTCACGAAAAAGCCCGGCATTCGCCGGGCTTTTTTTTGCCGGTGGCCTGTCGAATCAACCGAACAGATCGGTTGGATATTCCGGTTTCTGCTCCCGCGCCAGCAACTGGCGCAAACCGTCCGATGGCGTGAGCTGACCGTGCAGCACCGCGCGCACCGCGCTCGAAATCGGCAATTCGACGCCGGCGCGTTCGGCCTGCCGCATCACTTCGTCTGCGGTCTGCACCGATTCGACGACCTGCCCGATCTCGCGCACGGCGTCGGCGATCGACTGCCCTCGCCCGAGCGCGAGGCCGAGGCGCCGGTTACGCGACAGGTCTCCCGTGCAGGTCAGCACCAGGTCGCCGAGGCCGGCTAGGCCCATCAGCGTTTCCGCCTTGCCGCCGAGTGCCTGGTTTAGGCGCAGCATCTCGTTGAGCCCGCGGGTGATCAGGCCGGCACGCGCGTTGAGGCCAAGCTGCATGCCATCAGCGACGCCCGTCGCCACCGCGAGCACGTTCTTCATCGCGCCGCCGAGTTCCGCGCCGAGCATGTCGTCGCCGGTGTACGCACGGAACGCCGGGCCGTGCAGCGCTTCGGCAACGCTCTGGGCGAAGTCCGCGTCGTCGGAATGCACGGTCAGCGCGGTCGGCAGGCCCTGCGCGACTTCCCTGGCGAACGACGGACCGGTGACGACGGCCAGCGGCACGTCCGCGCCGAGCACTTCGGCCGCGACCTCGTGCAGGAAGCGCCCGCTGCCGGGCTCGAAGCCCTTGGTGGCCCACGCCACGCCCGCGTTCGGCGGCCGATGCGGCGCGAGCGAACGCAGGGTTTCGGCGAATGCGTGCGACGGCACGACGACGAGGACAAGGTCGGCGTCGCGCAGTGCGGACGCCATGTCGACGGTCGCCCGCAGGTTCGCGGGCAACGCGACGCCCGGCAGGTAGCGGGGGTTTTCGTGCGTGGCGTCGATCGCCTGCACGACGTCGACGTCGCGGCCCCAGAGGGCCACGACCTCGTCGTTGCGGGCCATCAGCGCGGCGAGCGCGGTGCCCCAGGAGCCCGCACCAAGCACCGCGACGCGCCGGGGCGCGCGCGGATCATCAGCGCGGTCCGCTTCGGACGCCACCATCGCCGGATCAGGCGTTGCCGGCGGCCTCGGACGACTCGAGACCCTGCGTCATGCGCTGGCGCAGGCCCTCGGCGTACAGGCCTTCGAAGTTCAGCGGCTGCAGCAGGAACGGCGGGAAGCCGCCGGCCTGGATCAGGTCCGAGATCAGCTGGCGCGCGTACGGATACAGCGCGTTCGGGCAGTGCGTGCCGAGCATGGCATCGAGCGTCTGTGCGTCGAAACCGGCGAGGCCGAACACGCCGGCCTGCTTCACTTCGGCGAGGTAGAGCGGCTTGTCGTCGGCCAGGCAGGTCAGGGTGATGCCGAGCACGACCTCGAAGGCCGCGTCGTTGAGACGCGTGACCTGCTGGTTGAGGTTCATCTGCAGCTGCGGCTGCGTCTGCTCGTTGAACACGGCGGGCGCGCCCGGCACTTCGAAGGACACGTCCTTGACGTAGATCTTCTCGACGGTGAAGGACGGACCGGTGGCCTCGGCGGCGTCGGTGGCGCCGAACTCGGCGTCGTTCTGGATCTCATCAGTCATGGCGCGTGCTCCGGCACGAATATCAATGCGAAAGGGGCGGGATTATGGCACGGCGCACAGGCCGCACCGCCCGGTCAGGCGCGGCCTTTCACCAGTGGAAGGCCGGCCTGCTGCCACGCGGCGATGCCGCCGTCGAGCCAGTGCACGTTGGTGAAACCGCCCTTCTTGAGCTTGCCCGCGACGTCCGCCGAACCCTGCCCGGTGCGGCAGACCACCACCACCGGACGGTCCTTCGCGCCACCGAGCACCTTGTGGTCCGGGCCGAACGCGCTGGCCTGCGCGTGGCGGCTGCCGGCGATATGGCCCTTCTCGAAATCGCCCGCGGCGGACAGGTCGACGACCAGTGCGTCCTCGCGGTTGACGAGTGCGGTCAGCTGCGCCGGCGACAGCGCCTTGTACGGACGGAACAGCCGCGCAAGCTCGGTCGCGATGATGGCGATCGTCAGGACGACGAAGGCGATCGCGTAGAACGAGTGGCGGCCGGCGAAATCGAGGACTTCCTGGAAGGTCACGGACGGAGCGCCGACGGAAACGGGCGCGGATTGTCGCATGCGCGGGCCGGAGTCCGGCCGCGCGCCGGCGTCAGTCGCCCTGCCAGAGATCCGGCAGACCGCTGACGATCCACCACGCCTTGGCCTGCGGGTCCCAACGCCACATCTCGCGATAGCGCACCGTGCGCTCGGCCAGCGTGTTGCGGTTGATCACGCCGATCTGCACGTCGCGCACCGCGCGGCCGGCCTTGTAGTCCACGCTGGCGCCGACATCGTGATAGGTCGAGATCTGCACCTGGCGGTAGCGCGCGGCTTCCAGCGAGCTCGGCGTCTGTTCGGCGCGCAGCGCGGGGTCGATCAGGTTCACCGCGCCTTCGAAGTCGTTCCAGCGGATGGCGGCGGCCCAGGCGTCCTGCGAACGGGGCAGTTCGCGCTGGGCGGGGCCGGCCGACGCGAGGCCGAAGACGAGCAGCAGCAGGAGCGGCAGGTAGCGGAGCAGTCGGCGCATGGTGGTCTCCCCGGGATGCGCCGATCCTAGGACGCAACGGGCCGCGCGCACAGCGGACGGGGTCGCGTTAACACCCCGGCGTGGGCGACGGTTCAGTCGCCCGGCGCCCGCGCGATCGCGGCGAATCGGGCGTCGAACGTCGTCGCCGGGCGGCCATCAGGCAGGTCGACGCGCGCGACGAGGTCGATGCGGCCGCGGCCTTTGGCGCGGATCGCGGCGATGAAGTCGTCCCACGACGCGTCGTCCGCCAGCGATGCCTCCGCGAGCAGGTCGTCGTACAGCGGCGCGAGATAGCGGATGCGACTGTCGGCGACGTAGATGTCGCAGTCGAGCCCCGCGTCGTTCAACGCGAGCCAGACGCGTCCCCAGCAGGCGAGCGTCATCAGCGATGCGAGCGAGCCGCCGAACGCGCAGCCCTTGTCGTTGACGTTGGCGGCGAGCGGCGCCGAGAGCCGCAGGCGTTCGCCGTCGAATGCATCGATCGCCACGTGCAATGCGCGCACGGGCGGCATGCCCTGGTAGTGCGCATCGAGATGCGCGAGCGCGTCGGTGCTCATGGCGTCATCGGCCGGTGTGAGAAAGTGCGCGTCATGCACGACTCCCTGTCGACGGGCCCGCGATGGTACGTGATCTCGCTGCGTCCGCGCGGGCAGCACCAGCGGTTGCGGGACGCTGCGCGACGCTTCGGCCATGCGGTGATCGCGCTGTCGCCGGTGCGCATCGCGATGCACGAGGACGGCGCGACGCGCGCCGCGCTGCATGACGCACTCGCCTGCGACGTCGTCGTGTTCACCAGCCCGAATGCGGTCGCTGCGGCGAAGGCGCTGCAGCCGCTCGCTGCGACGGCGAACGCGGTTGCGCTCGGTGACGGCACCGCCCAGGCGTTGCGACGCGCCGGCATCCGCGACGTCGCGAAACCCGCGCGCATGGACAGCGATGGCGTGCTCGCGCTGCCGGTGTTCGACGCGATCGACGGACGCAGTGTCGGTGTCGTCACCGCGCCGGGCGGCCGCGACCTGCTCGCGCCGGCGCTGCAGGCTCGCGGCGCGCGCGTGGTGCGTGCCGACGTCTACGCACGCGAGCCATGCGGCCTTCCGCGCACCGGCCTGCGTGCGCTGCGCGGCGCGGATGGGCGACTGGCGATCGCGCTGTCGAGCGGCGAAGCACTCGACCTCGCCACCGCGCAACTCGAGCCAGCCGACCTAGCGCGTCTGCGGCGCGCCCGCGTGCTCGCCGCGAGCGAGCGCCTGGCCGCGCACGCGAAACGGCTCGGCTTCGACGACATCGTCGTCGCCGACGGCCCACGCCCCGCGCAACTTGTCGCCGCGCTGAATCGAAGCGACCGCTGAAGCGGCTTTTCACGGGTTCTCACACCGCCGCTATCGACACTGCGGGTCATCGCCGTCCCATCGGGGCCCGTCATGTCGTTCATCCGCAGTCTGCTGCTCTGGACAGTCGTCGTCCTCGCCGTCGCGCTCGCCGCGCAGGTGCTGTTGCCCGAACCCGGCCTGGTGCTCATGCGCTACGGCGGCGTCGACTACACGACCACGATTCCACGTGCCATCGCCGTCGGCCTCGCGATTTTTGCCGGCGCATGGCTGCTCACGCGTCTCGTCGCAGCGCCCGGCATCGCATTGCGTCGCCGCCGCGAGCGCATGGAACGCGCGCGCCTGAGCGGTGCGTTGGAGGACCTGCATCTGGGCCGCTGGGATCGTGCGGAACGTTCGCTGGCGAGCGTCGATGATCCGGACACGCTGGCCATCGCCCGCGTGCATGCCGCGCGTGCCGCCGCGGCGCGTGGCGAGCCGTCGGTCGCGCAACAGCATGTCGATGCTCTCGCCGCGACGCATCCCGCGTTGCGCGCGGTCGCGCTTGCCGAACTCGCGCTGGCGAACGGCCGCGCCGCTGATGCACTGCTCGCGCTGGATGCACCGAACGCGCAGCCGCTGCCGCCGCGCGGTCTCGCGTTGCGCGCGCAGGCGCTCGCCGACATCGGTCGTTACGACGAGGCGTACGGCATGCTCGGCGCGCTGCGCAAGGCGGACGCCGTTCCCGAAGCCGACCTGCCGCGACTCGAAGCGCGTTGGGCGCGTGGCGCGTTGCTTTCGGCGGCCGATGGCAATGCATTGGCATCGCGCTGGGACGGCGTGCCCACGTCGCTTCGCCATGATCCGGCGATCGTGTCGGCCTACGCCGAACGCGCCGCCGCGCTGCATTGGGATGACGCGGCGGCGCGCGCGATCGAACAGGCGCTCGACGCGCATTGGGACGATTCGCTGGCGGCGCTCTACGGGCGGCTGTCGATCGGTCGACTCGATGAACGCGCATCGCGCATCGAGCGATGGCTGGCGCAGCATCCGGGCAGCCCCGGCCTGCTGCTGAGCCGCGCGCGCCTGCAGTACGCGCACGGCGACTGGACCGGTGCGGAAGCGACGCTGCACCAGGCGATCGAACGCGGCGCAGGACCGGAAGCCTGGGAGCTGCTCGGCCATGGTTACGCGGCGAACACCGACGACGCGCGTGCGCGGCTCGCCTATGCGAACGCGCTGCGCAGCACGCGTGGCGACGGCCTGCTCGAGCTGACGCCGGACCCGCGCATCGCGCGGCCGCTCGATCCGCTCAACGATCCGCGCGCCAGCACCCGACTGCAATAACGCTCAGCGGGAAGAACGCCTGCGTCGCTGATCCACCGGCGGCGCAGGCGTTCGATCATCCGGCGCGCGAGCGCTTCCAGGCGCGCACCACGACGACCGCGAGCGCGATGCCGAGCCACAGCGGCCACACCGCGATGAACGCGATCAGCACGTCGAGCAGGCCGCGGCCACCCTGCGCGATCGCAGTGCCGAGGCGCGCGAAGAAGTTCGGACGTTCGTTGCGCAGGATCGCGTCGACGTCGGGGCGTTCGGCGCGTCGCACCTGCTGCGGCTGGCGCAGTGCGAAATCTAGCGTCGCGAATTCGACGCGATCCTCGTACGTGCGCTGCTCGACCAGCGCTTCGTCGCGCGCGGTCTGCTGGTCGACACGGCCCTGGATCGCATCGGTCTTGTCGGCGAGCTTGCCGCCCTGCTCCGCCGCGTGGCCGATCGCGGCCTGCGCCTGGTCGTGGCGAGCGCGCGCAAGCTCGCGACGCATCAGTTCGAACTGCGCGTCGACCGCCTCGTAGTGGCGGCGATCGAGGAATTCGAACTCGCCCGCGACCGAACGCAGGAACATCTGCGCACGATCGCTGGGCACGCGCACCTGCAGGTCGCCGCGCACGGTGTAGGTCGACAGTTCGACGAGCCGGCCGTTGCCGAGCGGGCGTGCCTCGACGCGATCGATGCCGGTGCTGACGTCGTCGCGCGTCACGAAGCCGCCCTGCGAGGCGACGAGGTCGGCGATGCGCACCGACGCGCGCTGCACGTCGCGCACCTGCGCCTCGACCTGCGCGGTGCGGATGAAGCGCCGGCTGCCCACCTGCTGCGTCATCGCGGCCGAACCCATCGCATCGGCGTAGACACCCGGGCCGGTGACCGCGCTCGTCGCCGCCTGCTCCGCCCCGCCGTCGGCTGCGGCGACGGGACTCGCCGACGCGGCTGCGGCGGCATCCGCTTCGTCGCGTGCGGCCTGCATCGCGGCCGGCGCACTTGCGGCGGACGAATCGGCGGCCTGGTCGCCGCGGCTGCAGCCGGCGGCCAGCAGGACCAGTACGAGAGGTACGACAAGACGACGACGCATGCGCGACTCCGGAAGATGGGGTGCCGTTCCCAACGGCCGACCGACCTTACCGGGGTTGCGAAGCGGCCGCACGCGCGGCGGCCATCGCATCCATCGCGCGATCAGCGCTCGAGGATCGCGACCACGCCCATGCCGCCGGCGGTGCAGATCGACACCAGGCAGCGCCCGCGACCACGCATCGCGAGTTCCTTCGCCGCGGTGGCGACGATGCGCGCGCCGGTGGCCGCGAACGGATGGCCGGTGGCGAGCGACGAACCGTTCGGATTCATCTTCGCCGGATCGATGGCACCCAGCGCGCGATCAAGGCCGAGGCGCTCGCGGCAGTACGCATCGCTTTCCCACGCGCGCAGCGTGCACAGCACCTGTGCGGCGAACGCCTCGTGGATCTCGTAGAAGTCGAAGTCCTGCAGCGTGAGGTTGTTGCGCACCAGCATCTCGGCGACGGCGACCGTCGGCGCCATCAGAAGGCCTTCGCCTGCGACGAAGTCGACCGCGGCGACATGCGCGTCGCGGATCCAGCACAGCGGTTCGATGCCGCGCGACTGCGCCCATTCGTTGCTCGCCAGCAGGCAGGCGGCGGCGCCGTCGGTGAGCGGCGTCGAATTGCCCGCGGTGAGCGTGCCGCGACCGCTGGTGCGATCGAACGCCGGCTTGAGCGACGCGAGCTTCGCCATGGTGGTGTCCGCGCGCAGGATGTTGTCGCGCGATACGCCGCGGAACGGCACGACGAGATCGTCGAAGAAGCCGCGCTCGTAGGCGGCGGCGAGCTTGTGGTGCGACGCGATCGCGAGTTCGTCCTGCGCCTCGCGCGGAATGCCCCATTCCTTCGCCATGTCCTCGCAGTGCTGGCCCATCGACTTGCCGGTGCGCGGCTCGGCGACGCCGGGGAAATCCGGCTTCAGCTCGCGCGGCGAAAACCCGGCGAACGCGGCGAGTTTCTGGCCGACGGTCTTCGCGGCTGCGACCTTCAGCAGGCGGCGACGCAGCTTCGCGCCGTACACGATCGGCACGTCGGACGTGGTGTCCGAACCGCCGCCGATGCCGGCGTCGATCTGGCCCAGCGCGATCTTGTTGGCGATGTGCACCACGGTGTCGAGCGAGGTGCCACAGGCGCGCTGCAGGGTGATGCCAGGCGTCAGCGGCGACAGGCCGGACGACAACGCGGCTTCGCGGCCGAGGTTCCAGTCCGACGAATGCTTGATCACCGCGCCCATCGCCACTTCGCCCAGCTGCGCGCCCTGCAGGCCGTACTTCTCGACCAGCGCGCCGAGCGTGCGTACCGACAGGCCGAAGTTGCCGACATCGGCATAGGCGGTGTTCTGGCGGCAGAAGGGAATGCGGACGCCGCCAAGCACGGCGACGGGACGATGCAGCTGCATGGAAGGCCTCGTGGGTCGAATGACGCGGCGCGCGGCGCGCCGTGGGCATAATGCGGCGAGTGTAGCGCTACCACACGCCAGCGTACTGATGACCGACTCCCCGATCACGACCAACCCCGCTGGCGCCGTGCATGTGCTCGGCGCGCTCGCGCTCGAAGTGCCGGGCGATGCGCCGGCACGCACCGATCGCCTCGCGCAGGCCGAAGCCGGCGAACTCGCCGCGCTGATCGCCGCGGACCTCGCGACGTTCGCGCCGGGCGCTGCGGAACTCGAACTGGTCGTCGTCGGCGCGCACTACGACCCGGTCGAACTGCTGCGTCCCGGTTGGCCGCTGCATCGCGAACTCGACGACCTCGCCGCACGCGCACCCGGCCGCGGGCGCGCACGCGTCATCGCGTTCGGCGCGCACGAGGGTGGCCTGCCCGGCGCGTTGAGCCCGCGCGATGACTTCGCGGGCGGCCCGCTGCGCCTCGTCCCGTTCGTGCTGACCGGCGACATCGACCAGGTGTCGGCAGTGGGCGACCTGTTCGAGCACGAACTGCTCGAACGCGGCATGGCGGGTGCGGCGACGGCGCTCGCCGCGCAGTCGATGTTCGGCCTGCAGGTCGAGCATGCGCGCTATCTCACCGTGCACGACCTCGCGGCGATGACGTCGCTGCAGTACGAACACGCCGGCCTCGCGTCGCTATGGCCGCTGATCGAGACCGCGCTGCTCGCGCCATTGGACGAAGCCTGGCTCGACGAACCACCGGAACCGTTGATCCATTACGCCGACGGCGAAGCGCGCATCGCGATGTTCTCGACGCAGGCGTGGCAGAAGCGCTATGCGGTCGGTCTCGACTGCGACTCGGAAGCGAGCCGCGAGCGTGCGTATCGACAGCACGCGCATTTCGAAGCGCGCCAGCGCCAGCTCGCGGCAGTGCTGCAGGCGCATGGCGTGCCGGTCAATTTCGTGCACTGCGACCGCGACGACGACGCGGTGCACGCACTCGCCTAGGCGGCGACGTCAGCCCGGTTGCGCGGTCGGCGTGTCGACGCGCAGCAGGCGCATCAGCAGCATCAGCTGCCAGAGCGCGGACGCGCCGATGATGAGGTCGACCATCCGCGCCAGCGGCGAGGCGGCCCCACCGAAGATCGCGGCGACCAGATCGACCTGCAGCAGGCCGACGAGGCCCCAGTTGATGCCGCCGATCACCACCAGCACGAGCGTGAACAGGTTCAACGCTTTCATCGCGCACCTCCGCTGACCCGGGGACGGACGCAGGACCGCACGCGCGCAGCATGCCTCGGGCAGGCGCGCCCGCGTGCGGTCCGTCCCGTGTCGGCCGACGGGTGGCGCGTAGCGCCGATCAGTGCAGGGTGGTGGTCCTGCGCGCGGTGGCGCGCTTGCGCGTCAGCACGCCCGCGGCGGCCTTCTTCGTCGACGCCTTCGAGCGACCGCGCGCCGATTTGTCCGACGGCGCGCGCAGCGCGGCGCGCTTGCCGTCGCGCAGGTCGAGGATGCGGTTCTCGCCCATCAACTCTTCCTTCTTGGTGACGCGCGCCACCACGAACGACAGCAGCTTGCCGATGCCTGTGCGCGGCCCGCTCCAGTACTCGGCGCTGCGCACCTGCACTTCGATCATGACGAGGTTGGGGTCGTTGACGCCCTTCGGGAAGAACGCCTTCATGGCGTCGCTCCACAGCGATTCGAGCTTGGCGCGATCGCGACTCACGCGTGCCTCGCCGGCCACCGACACGTACACGTTCGAGTCCTTCGACGCATAGGCGACGTTGACCTTCTTCCTGCGGCGGATCTCACCGATCTTAGGGCTGTCGGCTTCGGTGAAAAACCAGATGCGCTCGCCGTCGAAGCTTGCCTGCTGCGTCGACAGCGGACGGCTGACCAGCCAACCGTCCGGGCCAACGGTGGTGAACATCGCGATGTCGATGCCTTCGATCAGGGTGGCGAGCTGCTGGGCACTGGTGGGCTTGCGGGCCATGGCGGGGATCCGGTGGAAAGACCGGGCCACGCTGCAAGCGCGCGCGCCAAAGCGCGGTGAATCGACGACGCGATCGTTCAGTCGCCGATGCCGCCGCATCAACGAAAACGGCCGCCTCGCGGCGGCCGTCGACATGCAGCGATGTGCGCGGCTCAGACCAGGCCGAGCGCCAGCTTGGTCAGCATCATGACCACGGCGGCGCCGGCGGCGACGAGGGCCAGCAACAGCGGGCTGCGCACGGGGTTGATGCCCGCGGCCTGCGCGAGGCCGCCGACGAACACCGGCATCAGCGCATCGGTCGCCTGCCACATGTCGCGACCGCTCGACTTGAGCGCGAGCGCGAGGCCCGCGGTGAGCGCGAGGCTGAACAGCATGGCGGTCATGCCGTCCCTGAGAGTGATCTTGCGCAGCGTCGCGCCCATAACCTGCATGACACGGAACTCCTGACGGAACATCGCGCCACGGCGCGATTCAAGGTGGATTCGAAGGACCCGACACCGCGGCCTCGACCGATGTAACGGCGCGCCGCGAAGGTTCTACAGGGTAATCACGTCACCCGCCTTTCACATGAACGGGCCATGCAACGACGATGCCGCGTGACGGCCGTCGCAGCCGCATGCGTGAAGGCGGCCGTGGCCTGCGCCCAGCCGGCTGTGACGGTCACGCGGCGAGGCGCGTCAACGCGCCTCGCGCGTCGTCGCCTCGAAGATGCGGTAGCCCGCGTCGCGCATGCCGAGCGCGGTGTAGGTCGACTTCGCGGTGTCGTTGTCGCGTTCGACATACAGGCGCAGGCCGAGCACGTCGCGACGGGCGGCGGCGAGTGCGCGCACATGCGCATGCAGTGCGCGGAACACGCCTTCGCGGCGATGCTCCGGCACCACGTACACACTCTGGATCCACCACCAGTGGCCGCAGCGCCAGTCGCTCCACTCGGTGGTCGTCATCAGCATGCCGACCGGTTCGGCGATCACTTCGCCGCCGGCCACCTGCACCTCGTGCACCGCAACGATGTAATGCGCTTTCGCACGATCGGCGATGCCCTGCGTCACGCCGGCCAGCACGACCTTCGGATCGAGTTCGAGGTGCTCGGTCTCGTGCGCCATCGTGCACGCCCAGCGCGCGAGCAGCTCGGCGTCGGTGGGCACCGCGTCGCGAACGCGCAGATGGCCGGGCACCGTCAGCCTCCCGCGCGGATCACGCCGCAGGCGACGCGTGCGCCCGAGTTGCCGGCCGGCTGCGACGTGTAGTCATCGGCCGCGGCATGTACCACGAGTGCGCGGCCGATGATGTTGCTCGACGCGGCGCCGCCGAGCGTCATGCCCGACACATGCACGTTGACGTGCGCGACGCCGTCGCTGCCGGCGGTGATGTTAGGCAGGTCGCCCGCGTGGTGCGTGCCAGCCTGCGGGTTTCCGTGCGCGGTGCCGGCCGGATTGAAGTGCGGACCCGCGCTGCTCGCGTCGGCCGCGCTGCAATCGCCTTTCTCGTGCACGTGCAGGCCATGCGTGCTGCCCGGCGCGAGCCCACCGACATCGCCGGTGATGTGCACGCCGTCGGTCATCGCCATCGCGCTCAGGCGACCGCTGACCAGCGAACCGGATGCCGCGGCGAGCGCGATCGTCGCGTTGCCGACCATCGGCGTCGCGACACCGATGCTCGCCGTATGCGCGGGCGCGGCGGATGGCGCGGTGGACGTGGTCGCGCAGCCGGCGACGAGCAGTGCGGGAATCACGACAGCGAGGCACGTCTTCATGGCGATCTCCTGCGAAGGTTCGACAGTCTGCGGCGCACGCATTCGCGCGCGGTGAAGCTAGCCGGCGTCGCGCGGCGTGCGCCGACGACCGGGCCCGAGCTTGCGGGTCAGCGTGTTGCGGCCGAGGCCGAGCAGCGCCGCAGCCTGCGCGCGCCGCCCGCCGGTGCGTTCGAGTGCGACGTCGAGCAGCACGCGCTCCAGGCGTTCGCGCGCGACCTCGTGCAGGTTCGCGTCGCCGCGTTCGAGCGCGTCGCGCGCCCAGTCGGCGAGCGCGGCGTCCCAGTCGTTCGCGGGCACCGTCGATGCCTGCGTTCCGAGCGCGCTGTCGACATCCGCACGCGTGATGCGTTCGGCCGGCGCGAGCGCGGCAAGTCGCCAGCACACGTTCTCCAGTTCGCGCACGTTGCCGGTCCATGGATGCGACTGCAGGCGTTCAAGCGCGTCGCGCTCCAGGCGCTTGGCGCGCGCACCGAGTCGCGACGCAGCCTGCGCGAGGAAATGCGCGGCGAGCAGCGGAATGTCCTCGCGACGTTCGCGCAGCGGCGGCAGGCGCAGGCGCACGACGTCGAGACGATGCAGCAGGTCGGCACGGAACTGGCCGCTGGCGACGCGCGCTTCGAGATCCTGGTGGGTCGCCGCGATCACGCGCACGTCGACGCGGATCAGTTCGCGGCCGCCGACGCGGAAGAACTCGCCTTGTTGCAACACGCGCAGCAAGCGCGTCTGCAGCGCCGCCGGCATGTCGCCGATTTCGTCCAGGAAGAGCGTGCCGCCATCGGCCTGCTCGAAGCGCCCGATGTGTCGGCGCGCGGCGCCGGTGAACGCGCCGGCTTCGTGGCCGAACAGTTCGGATTCGAGCAGCTCGGCCGGAATCGCCGCAGTGTTGAGCGCAACGAATGGCTTGTGTGCGCGCGGCGATTCGCGATGGAGCGCGCGCGCGACCAGCTCCTTGCCGGTGCCGGTTTCGCCGGTGACCAGCACCGACAACGATGCCTGCGCCAGGCGACCGATCGCACGGAACAGCTCGCGCATCGCCGGCGCGGCGCCGAGCAGCGTTTCGCTCGTCGCAGGAAGTTCGTCCGGCGCGGTGACCGGCGGCGTCGACGGGCCAAGGACACGCGCCGCGAGCGCGACCGCGTCGTCGAGGTCGAACGGTTTCGACAGGAATTCGTACGCGCCGGCGCGGAACGCTCCGGCGGTGCTCGCGATGTCGGTGTACGCGCTCATCACCACGACGGGCAGGTCCGGATGGCGCGTCTTGAGTTTTTCCAGCAGCACCAGGCCGTCGTCGCCCGGCATGCGCACGTCGGTGAACAGCATATCGGGTGGCGACGCCGCTTCGTCGAACGCGTGCAGTGCGGCGCTCGCGTCGGGAAACGCGTCGACACGCCAGCCCGCGTCGCGCAATGCGGTCGACAACACGAAGCGGATCGCGGCTTCGTCGTCGACGATCCAGATCAGCGACTCAGGCATCGACGGGCTCCGGCAACGGCAGCAGCAGGGTGAATACGGTGTGGCCTGGACGCGAGCGATAACTGAGCGCGCCGCGGTGTTCGCGCACGACCTGCTGCGCGAGCGCGAGGCCGAGACCGGTGCCGTCGGCGCGCCCACTTACCAGCGGAAGGAACAGGCGTTCCGCGAGTTCCGCCGGCACGCCGCGACCGTCGTCGGCGATGTCGAGGCGCAATGCGAGTGGATGCACGGCCTCGCCGATGCGCGCGGCGTGTTCGGCGCGCGTGCGCAGCGTGACCTGGGATGCGCCGGCTTCGATCGCGTTGCGCACGAGGTTCCACGTGGCTTGCGTCAGGCGATCCGCGTCGCCGTCGACATCGGGCAGGCTGGGGTCGTAGTCGCGCACCAGGCGCACCGCCCAACCGGCGTCCGATTCGGCGAGGCGCAGCACGCGCTCCAACACGCCGTGCACGTTGACCGGCGCATGCGGTTGCGGCGGCGCGGGCGATAGCAGTCGATCGAGCAGCCCGGTGAGGCGCGCGGTCTCGACGTCGATCAGCGAGGTGAGCGCATGGCCGTCGGCGTCATTCGCATCGAGTCGGCGTGCGAGCAGTTGCGCCGCGCCCTTCAATCCCGCGAGCGGATTGCGCAGCTCGTGCGCGAGGCCGCGCAAGGCCGCACTCAGCGCGGATGGCAGGCGCGCGGGATCGTCGTCGGGGAATTCGTCGACCGGATGCGCTTCCAGCAGCCAGCCGTCGTCGCGACGGCTCAGCCAACCGTCGCAGAAGCGCTCGGCGCCATCGGCGAAGCGCAGGCCGAGGCGGCGCAGGCGCAGCGGCGCATCGGTGGGTTCGGCGGCGCGATCGAGCACGGCATCGAGGCCGCCATCGTCTGCGAGCGCGGCGAGCGGCAGCCCGATCAGGCGTCGCGAACCGACACCCAGCCAGCGCGCGAACGCGATGTTGCAGCCGGCGATGCGCGCGTCGAGCGTGGTCCACGCGAGCGGCGTGGTCAGCTGGTCGAGGTCGGGCGCGGCCGTCATTGCACCATGGTAGTGCAGGCGCGACGGCGGATCGGCGTCGCGCTAGGGCTTGAACAGCCAGACGGTGGCGATGCGGCCGTCGACGACCTCGTAGACGGCCAGCGCCTCGGTCGGCGTGGCGGCGAGCCCGCTCATCCGTTCGTGGTCGACCACCTTGTTGCCGAGCGACGTGCGCGCGACGAGGTCGGCATGCAGCGTCGGGATGTTGAAGCGCGAGTCGCGGTAGAACACGCGTATCGCGTCGGCGCCATCGAGCGCGGGCGCACTGCCGGGCATGCGCCAGACCTTGGCGTCGACGGCGTAGTTCGCCATGAAGGCGTCGAGGTCGTGCGCGTTGTAGGCGTCGAGCTGGCGCTGGACGACGGCGACGGGGTCGTCAGCCGTCGGGCCGGGATGCGAGCGCGTCATCGTGCAGGCCGATGCCAGCAATGCGAACGCGGCGATGGCATGTCGCGCCCTCACTCCACCAGCGGAAGCGCGATGCGGAACGCGAGGCCGGGCGCCAGCGAATGCGCGGTCAGCGTGCCGCCGTGCGCGCGCACGATCGCCTCGGCGATGACCAGCCGCAGGCCGAGCCCGAGATCGTTCGGTTCCGGCAGCGGATCGGTGAGCAGCAACGTCGCGTCGTCCGGCGTTTCGCCGGCGTCGCTGACTTCGATCAACGCCTGGCCGCCGTCGCGCCACGCGTGCAGACCGGGTGCGATCGGCGAACGCCACTGCGCGAACGCGAGCAGGCTGCTCAACGCCTGCTGCAGGCGTGATTCGTCGCCGAGCACATGACGGTCGGCGAGTTCCGGCGCGACGTCGCCCGCCGTGGTGCACCCGGCGACCGCGCCGACCGCGAGGTCGAGCAGCATCTGCACGTCGACCGGGCGCATGCGCTGCACCAGGCGGTTTTCCTGCGAACGCACCCAGTCGCCCAGCTCCTCGATCATCCCGGCCATGCGTCGCGACTGGCGCTCGATGGTCTCCGCCAGTTCGACGCGCCGCTCGGCCGGAAGCTCGGGGCGGCGCAGGAGGTACGCGGCGGTCTGCAGCGGGGACAGCGGGCCCTTGAGGTCGTGGACCAGGCGTTCGAACAGGGGACGATCGCTCATGGAACCTTCGCTTCGCGGGCCGGTGATGCGCCGAGGATTCGGCATATGGCCTCGATTTCAGGCGGCTTGACCAGGTGGTGGTCGAAGCCGGCCTCCGCGGTGCGTTGCCGATCCTCGGGCTGTCCCCAGCCCGTCACCGCCACCAGCGTCACCGTCGCGCCTCGCGGCGAGGCCCGCAGACGGCGTGCGACATCGTAGCCGCTGATGCCGGGCATGCCGATGTCCAGGAATACGACGTCGGGTTCGAACGACATCACCGCCTGCTCGGCGGCGTGCGGATCGTAGATGCGCTGCGTGGCGTGGCCGAGCATGTCGAGCATCATCGCCAGGGTGTCGGCGGAGTCGCAGTTGTCGTCGATGACGAGCACGCGACGCGCTTGCACGTACGGTAACGGATCGAGCCGCGTATCGGGCGCGGCGGCGCCGCGGCCGATCGGCAGGCGCACGGTGAACCGGCTGCCGCGGCCAAGCCCTTCGCTGGTGGCGGTGACCGTGCCGTCGTGCATCTCCACCAGGCGGCGCACCAGCGTCAAACCGATGCCGAGCCCGCCGCGCGCGCGTTCGATCGAGGTGTCGACCTGCGCGAACGGCTCGAAGATCGCGTCGACCTGGTCCGGCGCGAGGCCGATGCCGCCGTCGCTGACATGCACGAGCACGTCGTCGCCATCGCGCTCGCAGTCGACGAGGATCGGCTGCGTCGCGTCGGAATACTTCGCGGCGTTGCTGATCAGGTTGGCGAACACCTGCGACAGGCGCGCGGGATCGGCGTCCAATGCGACTTCCACCGGCGGCACGTGCAGCTCGAGGCTGTGGCCCGTCGCCTGCAGTACCGGCGCGATGCTTTCGACCGCGGCGTGCAGCACCGCATCGATGGTGGTCGTGGCGCTGCGCAGCACGAGCTTGTCCTGGCTGATGCGCGCCACGTCGAGCAGGTCGTCGATCAGGCGCACCAGCAGGCCGAGCTGGCGGTCCATCGCCTCGTGCAGCGACGCCCCGGCCTTGCCGCCGAGCTTCATCACGTTCACCGCATTGGCCAGCGATGCCAGCGGGTTGCGCAACTCATGCGCGAGCGTGGCGAGGAACTGGTCCTTGCGACGGTCGTGCTCCAGAAGCCGCGCCTGCGCGCGTTCGCGTTCGGCGATCTGCGCCTGCAGTTCGATGTTGCGCTGCGCGAGCGCGACGTTGGCGGTGCGCAGCGATTCGTTGAGCGCTTCGAGCTCACGCGCCTTCTCGACGCGCAGGTCCTCGTTCGCGCGCGCCAGGCTTTCGTTCGCGCTCTGCAGCTCGCGACGCTTGCGATACAGCTCGACCAGCACGCTGACCTTGCTGCGCATGATCTCCGGGATCACCGGCACCATGACGTAGTCGACCGCGCCGAGCTTGTAGCCGCGCAGGCGATCGAGGTCGGACACGTTGACCGCGGTGACGAAGATGATCGGCGTCTTTTCGTAGCGCGGATGCTGGTGGATCAGGCTCGCCGTCTCGAAGCCGTCCATGCCCGGCATGTTGACGTCGAGGAGGATCAACGCGCACTCGTTCTCCATCAGCATGCCGAGCGCTTCCTCGCCCGAACGCGCTTCGATCAGGTTTTCGCCGAGCGGCTCCAGGATGGCGCGATACGACAGCAGGCGTCCCGGCTGGTCGTCGACCAGCAGGATCGTCGCGGGCGATGTCGCCGGCGACTGCGCGCCGTTGTTCGCGGCAGTCAACGATGCAGCCACTGACGAAGTACTCCCAACAACTGATCGGTGACGACGGGCTTGGCGAGGTAGTCGGACGCGCCGGCCTCGAGGCATTTCTCGCGGTCGCCCTTCATCGCCTTGGCGGTGAGCGCGACGATCGGGATGGCACGCGCTTCAGGGTCGCTGCGGATCGCGCGCATGGTGTCATAGCCGTCCATGCCCGGCATCATGATGTCCATCAGCACGATGTCGATGTCGCGATCGCTGGTGACCTTTTCGACCGCCTCGCGCCCGTTGTTCGCGGTGAGCACTTCCATGCCGTGGCGTTCGAGCACGATCGACAGCGCGAAGATGTTGCGCATGTCGTCGTCGACGACCAGCACGCGCTTGTTCTGCAGCACCTCGTCGGACTCGGTGAGGCGGCGCACCATCTTCTGCTTGTGCTCGGGCAGGTTGGCGATCACCCGGTGCAGCAGCAGCGAAGTCTCGTCGAGCAAGCGCTCCGGCGACTCCACGCCCTTGATCACCACGCTCTTGGCGACGCGCTTGAGGCGCGCGTCCTCGGTGCGCGAGAGATCCTTGCCGGTGAACACGACCACGGGGATCTCGCGCAGCGCGTCGTCCTGGTGCAGGCGGTCGAGCAGGTCGAAGCCGCTCATGTCCGGCAGGCGCAGGTCGAGCACGATGCATTCGATGCCGCCGGACTGCAGCGCCGCGATCGCATCCTCGCCGGTACCGACGCTGATGATCTCGATGTCGTCGTGGCGGATCAGTTCCTCGATCGACATGCGCTCGCCGGCGTCGTCCTCCACCACCAGAAGCTTCTTGACGCGCGGCTTGGCGAAATCGCGCATGCGTTCGAGCGCCGCGCCGATCAGGTCGGGACTCGACGGCTTGGCCACGTAGCTGAAGGCGCCGCGTTCCAGCGAGTGGTGGCGATCTTCCTCGACCGTGACGATCTGCACCGGGATGTGGCGCGTGGATGCGTCCTGCTTGAGTCGCGCGAGCACCGTCCAGCCGAGCATGTCGGGCAGGAAGATGTCGAGCGACACCGCGCTCGGCGAGTACTCGCGCACCAGGCGCAGCGCTTCCGCGCCGCGATTGGTGACCAGCACGTTGAAGCCACGCGAACGTGCGAGGTCGCGCATCACCGCGGCGTAGCGCGGGTCGTCCTCGACGACCAGCAACGTCGGCCATTCGGGATCGAGATGCTCGCGGTCGTCCTCGATGCTTTCCGGCACCGGCGACGCCGGCTCGAGTTCCGGCGGCGCGATGCTGGCAGGCAACGTGATCGCGGGACGCGCGGCACGCGCGGCAGTGGCGGCTTCCGCGTCCGACTGCGCGTAGCGCAGCGGCAGGTACAGGGTGAACGTCGAACCCTTGCCCGGCTGGCTGGACAGCGTGAGTTCGCCACCGAGCAGGCCGGCGATTTCACGCGAGATCGCAAGACCGAGGCCGGTACCACCGTACTTGCGCGACGTACCCGCGTCGGCCTGCTGGAACGCTTCGAACACGATGCGCTGCTTGTCGGCGGAAATGCCGATGCCGGTGTCGGTGACGTCGAACGCGACCACGATCGGCGTCGAATCGAGCACCGCATGCCCGGGCGACCAGCCGCTGTGTGCGCGACGCGCGGCCATGCGCACGCTGCCGACCTCGGTGAACTTCATCGCGTTGGACAGCAGGTTCTTGAGGATCTGCTGCAGGCGCTTGGGGTCGGTGGTGAGCGAGCGGCCGAGCTCCGACGCGAAGTCGACCGAGAAGTCGAGGCCGCGACGTTCCGCTTCGTGGCGGAAACCACGCTCCATGTTCTCGCGCAGGTGCGAGAAGTTGATGTCTTCCGTCTCGATCGTGACCGTGCCGGACTCGATCTTCGACAGATCGAGGATGTCCGAGATCAGGTGCAGCAGATCGGTGCCCGCCGCGTGGATGGTCTTCGCGAATTCGACCTGCCGGCCGCTGAGGTTGCTTTCCGGGTTCTCGGCCAGCTGCTGGCCGAGGATCAGGATCGAGTTCAGCGGCGTGCGCAACTCGTGCGACATGTTCGCGAGGAACTCGGACTTGTAGCGCGAGGTGAGCGCCAGCTCGGCGGCCTTGTCTTCCAGCGCGCGGCGCGCCTGTTCGATCTGGTTGTTCTTGGTCTCGACCTCGGCCTTCTGCTCGGCGAGCAGCGCGGCCTTGAGTGCGATCTCCTCGTTGGTCTGCTGCAGCTCCTTCTGCTGCGACTGCAGTTCCGCCGCCAGCTGCTGCGACTGCTGCAGCAGGTGCTCGGTACGCATGTTCGCTTCGATGGTGTTGAGCACGGTGCCGATCGAGCGGCTGAGCTGCTCGAGGAACGTGCGGTGCACGTCGTTGAAATCGTGCACCGACGCGAGTTCGATGACCGCCTTGACCTCGTCCTCGAACAGCACCGGCAGCACGATCACGTTGCGCGGCGATGCACTGAGCAGGCCCGACCGGATCTGCATCAGTTCACCGGGGATGTCGCGCACCAGGATCGTGCGGCCTTCCGCGGCGCACTGCCCGATCAGGCCATCGCCGACGCGCAACGTGTGGTTGATCGCCTGCATCGGCGCGTCGGCATAACCGGCGAGCTGGCGCAGCTGGCGGTCGTTGCCGTCTTCATCGGCTTCGACCACGTAGATCAGGCCCTGCTGCGCATCCACCAGCGGCGCGAGTTCGCCGAGCAGCTGGCTGCCGAGCGTCGCGAGGTCGCGCTGGCCCTGCATCATCGCGTGGAACTGCGCGAGGTTGGTCTTCAGCCAGTCCTGCTCGCGGTTCGACTCGGTGGTCGCGCGCAACGTCGAAATCATCACGTTGATGTTGTCGCGCAGGTCGGCGACTTCGCCGCGCGCATCGACGGTCACCGAACGCGTGAGGTCGTTCTGCGTCACCGCCGTCGCCACTTCCGCGATCGCGCGCACCTGCGTGGTGAGGTTGTCGGCGAGCTGGTTGACGTTGGCGGTGAGGTCCTTCCACACGCCGGCCGTACCCGGCACGTTCGCCTGGCCGCCCAGTCGTCCTTCGATACCGACTTCGCGCGCCACCGTCGACACCTGGTCGGCGAAGATCGCGAGCGTGTCGGTCATCGAGTTGATGGTGTCGGCGAGCTCGGCAATTTCGCCCTTCGCTTCGACCGTCAGCTTCTGGCGCAGGTCGCCGTTCGCGACCGCGGTCACCACCTTCGCGATGCCGCGCACCTGCGTGGTGAGGTTGGCCGCCATCCAGTTGACGTTGTCGGTAAGGTCCTTCCACGTACCCGCGACGCCCGGCACGGATGCCTGGCCACCGAGCTTGCCTTCGGTACCGACCTCGCGCGCCACGCGCGTCACTTCCGCGGCGAAGCCGTTGAGCTGGTCCACCATCACGTTGAGCGTGTTCTTCAGCTGCAGGATCTCGCCCTGCGCGTCGACGGCGATCTTCTTGGAGAGGTCGCCTCGCGCCACCGCGGTCGCCACTTCGGCGATGTTTCGCACCTGCGTGGTGAGGTTGGACGCCATAGAGTTGACGTTGTCGGTGAGGTCCTTCCACGTACCCGCGACGCCCGGCACCTGCGCTTGGCCGCCGAGCTTGCCTTCCGCACCGACCTCGCGCGCCACGCGCGTGACTTCGGCCGCGAAGCCATTGAGCTGGTCGACCATCGTGTTGATGGTGACCTTGAGCTCGAGGATCTCGCCCTTCACGTCGACCGCGATCTTGCGCGACAGGTCGCCTCGCGCCACCGCGGTGGTCACCTCGGCGATGTTTCGCACCTGCGCGGTGAGGTTGGACGCCATCGAGTTGACCGAGTCGGTCAAATCCTTCCACGTGCCCGCGACGCCCGGCACCTGCGCCTGGCCGCCCAGGCGGCCTTCGGTGCCGACCTCTCGTGCCACGCGCGTGACTTCCGCCGCGAAGCCGTTGAGCTGGTCGACCATCGTGTTGATGGTGTCTTTCAGCTCACGGATTTCGCCGCGCACGTCGACCGTGATCTTGCGCGACAGGTCACCTCGCGCCACGGCCGTGGTCACCTCCGCGATGTTTCGCACCTGCGACGTCAGGTTGGACGCCATCGCGTTCACCGACTCGGTGAGATCGCCCCAGGTACCCGCGACGCCCGGCACGACCGCCTGGCCGCCGAGTCGTCCTTCGGTACCGACTTCGCGCGCCACGCGCGTCACTTCCGCCGCGAAGCCGTTGAGCTGATCGACCATCGTGTTGATGGTTTCCTTCAGCTGCAGGATCTCGCCGCGCACGTCCACGGTGATCTTGCGGCTGAGATCGCCCTTCGCCACCGCGGTGGTCACGTCGGCGATGTTGCGCACCTGCAGCGTCAGGTTCGACGCCATCAGGTTCACGTTGTCGGTCAAATCCTTCCACGTACCGGCGACGCCCGGCACGTCGGCCTGGCCGCCGAGCTTGCCTTCGGTACCGACTTCGCGCGCCACGCGCGTGACTTCCGCCGCGAAGCCGTTGAGCTGGTCGACCATCGTGTTGATGGTGTCTTTCAGTTCGCGGATTTCGCCGCGCACGTCGACCGTGATCTTGCGCGAGAGGTCCCCCTTCGCGACCGCGGTGGTCACTTCCGCGATGTTTCGCACCTGACTGGTCAGGTTCGACGCCATCGCGTTGACCGAGTCGGTCAGGTCCTTCCACGTACCGGCGACGCCCGGCACGATCGCCTGGCCGCCGAGCTTGCCTTCCGTACCGACCTCGCGCGCCACGCGCGTCACTTCCGATGCGAAGCCGCGCAGCTGGTCGACCATCGTGTTGATGGCTTCCTTCAGCTGCAGGATTTCGCCGCGCACGTCGACCGTGATCTTGCGCGAGAGGTCGCCGTTCGCCACGGCGATCGTCACCTCGGCGATGTTTCGCACCTGCGCGGTGAGGTTCGACGCCATCTGGTTGACCGAGTCGGTCAGGTCCTTCCAGACGCCCGACACGCCCTTGACCTGCGCCTGGCCGCCGAGCAGGCCGGCGGTGCCGACCTCCAGCGCCACGCGCGTGACCTCGGACGAGAACTCGCCCATCTGCTCGATCATCCGGTTGACGATCGTCGCCGAGCGCAGGAACTCGCCCTCCAGCGGACGGCCGCCGGCCTCGAGCGGCACGAAGCGCGTCAGGTCGCCCTTCGACACGCCGGCGATGGCCTCGGTGATCGTTTCGACCGGGCGAACAAGGTCGTCGATCAGCTCGTTGACCGAGCGCTCCATCTGCGCCCACTGGCCGCGACGCGACGCCGGCGCGACGCGCTGGCGGGTCTGGCCGCTGCGGCCGACGGTCTGGCCCACGCGCGAAAGCTCGTCGGCGAGCAGGCGGTTCTGGCCGACGATCTCGTTGAACGCCGCGGCGAGGCGGCCCTCGATGCCGTCCCAGTGGCCGGGCAGGCGGACGTCGAAATTGCCTTCGCCGACCGCCGACATCGCGGCTAGAAGCGCCTGCAGGGGGTCGTCGAACGTGGGGGTGCGGGGCGCGGTCTTGGCGGCGGAACGGGAACGCCGCGCGGTGGCTTCGGTCACTTTGAATCTCGAGGGCGCCCATCCCCATGGGCGGGGTGTGACGAGAATAGAGGCGCTCGTGTCGACGTACCGTTCACACGATTCGCCGTATCGGCGGCGTTAATCAGCGCCATCGCGCGCGCTCGTTTCGCGGATACAGGCAAGCCAGCGATGTGATCGCGTTCCCGTCAGCGGTGCGCAAGCGGCATGGTGATTGCATGAACCGGTTCACAGGGCCGCCGCCCGGAACCGCCAGCCATGCCCAACGCCCAACCCCTCTGGTCCTACGAAGGCGCTTTCCATGACGCCGCGGGTGGGCTCGCGCTGATCGGCCTCGATGGCCGCTGGCTGGCGATGAACGACGCCGCCTGCGACCTGCTCGGCCGCCCGCGCGGACGCCTCGAAGGCCGGTCGGTCATGGGCGCCTGCGAACCGGAGGACGCGGTCGCGCTGATGCGGGAGATCGAGTCGGTGGTCGCCGACGGCGCGCGCGCATTCGACCTCGACGTGCGCGTACCACGGCTCGACGGCAGCCACAGCTGGCTGCGGCTCGCGGCCTCGGCGATTCCCGATGCGAACGGCGCACCCGCCTACCTCGCCGCGCTGGTGCACGACGTCACCGAGCAGCGCCGCGCGCGCGCCGAACGCGACGCCTTCTTCGACCTCTGCCCCGACCCGCTCGCCATCGCGACGCAGGCCGGCACCATCGTCCGCGTCAACCGCGCATGGCAGGTTGCACTCGGCTGGTCGAGCGAGGACATGCGCGCGCAGCCGTACATCGACTTCGTACACCCGGACGATCGCGAACGCACCCTCGCCGAAGCCGAACGCACGTATGCCGGCAATCCGACGCCGCGGTTCCGCAATCGCTACCGGGTGAAGTCGGGCGGGCATCGCTGGCTGGAATGGCATTCCCGCGTCGGCGACGACGGCCGCACCTACGCGATCGCGCGCGACGTCACCGAACAGCAGCAGGCGATGATCATCTTCGAAGCGGAGATGCAGCGTCGCCGCCAGCGCCTCGAGGAGGCCGAGCAACGCCTCGACGTGCACGTCAACAACACGCCGCTGGCCGTCGTCGAGTTCGACGCGCGCCTGCGCGTGCGTCGCTGGTCGTCTCGCGCGGAAGCGCTGTTCGGCTGGGCCGAGGAAGAAGTGATCGGCGACCGTCCCGACCAGTGGCATTTCATCCACGAGGACGACGCGGACGGCGTGGCCACCGCGATGCTCTCGCTGGTCACCGGCGAAGCGCCGAGCCAGGTCATCCACTACCGCAACTACACGCGCGATGGCCGCGTGGTGCACTGCGAATGGTTCATGTCGGCGGTGTTCGACGACGCCGGGCACCTGCTGTCGATGCTCGCGTTCGCACAGGACGTCACCGCGCGCGTGCAGGCCGAAGCGGAAGCCACCGAGCGCGAGGCGCTGTTCCGCGCGACGTTCGAGCAGGCGCCGGTCGGCATCGCGCATGTCGGCCTCGACGGCCGCTGGCTGCGGGTGAACCGCACGCTCTGCGAGTTCCTCGGGCATCCGGTCGACGCGCTGGTCGCGCTGTCGTTCCAGCAGATCACCCATCCGGACGATCTCGACGGCGACCTCGCGCTCGTGGAGAAACTGCTGGACGGCCGCATCGAGCGCTACGAGATGCGCAAGCGCTACCTGCATCGAAACGGCGACGTGCTGTGGGCGCACCTCACCGTCTCGCTGCGCCGCGACGACGCGGGGCGCCCGCTCCACTTCATCTCGATCATCGAAGACATCCGCGCGACGGTGGAAGCCGAGCAGGCGATCCGCGGCGCGCGCGACGACCTCGAAATGCGCGTGGTCGAACGCACGCGCGAACTGGAAAGCGCGAACCGCACGCTGGCGGTCGAGGTGGAACAACGCCGCGAGGTCGAAAGCGCGTTGCGCGAGAGCGAGCTGCGCATCCGCACCATCCTGGAGAACTCCCACGATGCGTTCATCGCCTGCGAGGACGACGGCCGCATCGCCGAATGGAATCGCGCCGCGGAAGCGGTGTTCGGCTGGCGTCGCAGCGAAGTCATCGGTCGCTCCCTGGGCGAGTTGATCGTGCCGCCGGGGTATCGCCATGCGCACGACAGCGGCATGGCGCGTTTCCTCGCCGGCGGCGAGTCGCGCGTGCTCGACAAGCGCGTGCAGCTTCCCGCGCGGCATCGCAACGGCCACGAGTTCCCGGTCGAATTCACCATCTCGCAGGTACGCCTGGGCCGGCGCCGCATGTTCACCGCGTTCCTGCACGATATCTCCGAGCGCGTGGCGGCCGAACAGCAGCTGCGCGAGAGCGAATCGCGCCTGCGCACGATCACCGACAACGTGCCCGCGATGATCGCGTACGTCGGCCCCGACCTTCGCTTCCGCTTTGCTAATGGCGCCTACGGCGACTGGTTCGGACGCAGCGGCGCCGACATCGCCGGCCTGCACATGCGCGACCTGCTGGCAGACGACATGCGCATCGTCGCGCCGTATATCGAACGCGTTCTCGCCGGCGAACAGGTCAGCTTCGACCGCGTCCGCGTGGATGCAGCGGGCGGCGAGGTCCACGCGACTGTCACCTACATCCCTGACGCGGTTTCATCCGTCGACGGCACGCGCGGTTTCTTCGTCGCCGCGCACGACGTGAGCGCGCACAAGCGCCTCGCGCAGGTACTGGAACACCGCGCGCTCAGCGACGAGCTCACCGGCCTGCCCAACCGCGCGGCGTGGACGCGCGCGCTCGACGACGCGTCGCAACGTGCAACGCGCGAATCACTCGGCACCGCGGTGATGTTCCTCGACCTCGACGGCTTCAAGTCGGTCAACGACAGCTACGGCCACGAGGTCGGCGATGCGGTGCTGCGCGAGGTCGCCGACCGGCTGCGCCGCTGCGCGGGTGAGCGCGACGTGGCGGCGCGGCTGTCCGGCGACGAATTCGTCGTGCTGCTGCAGTCGCCGCACGACGTCGCCGATTCGGCCGAACGCGTCGCACGATCGATCGCGGTGGCGATGCAGCCGCCGTTCGAGATCGGCCCGCTGCGCCTGTCGATGTCGGGCAGCATCGGCATCGCTGTGCAACGCGATGGCCGCCTCGACGGTGCGCGCCTCATGCGCGAGGCGGACGAAGCCATGTACGTCGCCAAGCGCACCGACAACGGCATGCCGTATCGCGTCGTCGAGTTCGAAGGCACGTCGGGCTGAGTCGCGCGGACGCGACACCGCGCCCGAAGGCCGCTGCGCGTTTTTGAAGTCTCCGCGGCGGTCGAGCCGGTACGTCGCGCGTAGGCGTAGGTCGGACGCCGGCGAAAGCGTCACGGCGCGTAGGCGGACTCGCCGTGCGACGTGATGTCGAGGCCTTCGCGTTCGGAATCGATGTCCACGCGCAGACCGACGACGCGCGCAACGATCGCAAGCGACAGCCATGCGACGACGCCCGAAAGCGCCAGCGTCATCGCGACGCCAACGGCCTGCACGCCGAATTGACGCAACCACGGGATGTCGGCGCCGAGCGTTCCGCCGAATCGAGGCAGGCTCAACACACCGGTCAGCAGTGCGCCGACGATGCCGCACACGCCATGGATGCCGAACACGTCGAGCGTGTCATCGGTGCGCAGGCGATGCTTGAGCGCACCGACGCCCCAGAACCCCGCAAGCCCGCCACATGCGCCGATGACGAGAGCGCCACCGACGCCGACCGTGCCGCAGGCGGGCGTCACCGCGACCAGTCCCGCGACCAGGCCGGAAGCACCGCCCAGCATCGACGCGTAACCGCGGCGCGCCGCCTCGATCGCGCTCCATGCGAGTACGCCGGCCGCACCGGCGACCAGCGTGTTGAGGAATGCGAGCGCGGCGGTGCCGTTGGCTTCCAGCGCCGAGCCCGCGTTGAAGCCGAACCAGCCGACCCACAACAACGATGCGCCGGCGAGCGTCAGCGGTAACGAATGCGGCGAAAGGCGCTCGCGCCCGAAGCCGACGCGCGGCCCGAGCCTGCGCGCCGCCACGAGGCCTGCGATGCCCGCATTGATGTGCACCACCGTACCGCCGGCGAAATCCAGCGCGCCGTGCGTGAACAGCCAACCGTTCGACGCCCACACCATGTGGGCCAGCGGGAGGTAGGCGAACGTGAACCAGAGCACGGTGAACAGCAGGACGGCGCGCAGCCGTGCACGTTCCGCGATCGCGCCGACCACCAGCGCGCAGCTGATGGCTGCGAACGCGCCCTGGAAGGCGACGTATGCGAATTCCGGGATGGCAACGCCCGCAGTGAAGGTCGGCACCGCCGACATCGGTCCGACACCGCGTAGAAACGCCTTGCCGAGGCCGCCGACCACCGCGCCGCCGCCGTCGAATGCCAGCGAATAGCCGTACGCGACCCACAGCACGAGCGCCATCGCCGCGACAACGAGTACCTGCACGAGCACCGACAGGATGTTCTTCGCCCGCACCAGCCCGCCGTAGAACAGCGCGAGCCCGGGCACGATCATCAGCACGACGAGCAGCGTCGACACCAGCATCCATGCGGTATCGCCCTTGTCGACGGTGACCGGCGCGGCGCCGGCAGCCGACGGCAGCAACGCCGCGAACACCATGGACGAGCGAATGCGGCGGGCGATGCGCATGCGGGCTCCGGTCAGGCGGGTGCGAGTTCGAGCGTCATGAAGGTGCTGTGCGGGTCGTCGACGTAGGACGCGAACGGCGCGCAGTCGACGAAGCCGGTACGGCGGTAGAGCGTGTGTGCCGCGACGAACCCGGGCGCCGTGCCCGTTTCGAGGCTGACACGCGCGCAGCCGCGACGTCGCGCCTCGTCGAGCGCGACGCGCAGCAATGCGGACGCAACGCCGCGTCGCAGGTGGTTTGGTGCGGTGCGCATCGACTTCAGTTCGGCGTGGTTCGCGTCGAGGAATTTCAGTGCGGCGCAGCCCATCACCTCATCGCCGTCCCAGGCCGACCAGAACATGACGTCGGGCGACTTCAGCCGGCCGACGTCGAGCGCGTGCATCGATTCGGCGGGGCTGAGTTGCGCGAGTGCGCCGAGATGGTCGCGCAACAGCGCGATGACGGCGGGGTGGTCGAGGTGGTCGGTGCGGATATCCATCGCGTCGATCCCGGCGTTCTTCGTTGTAGCCCTGCAAACCGACCGCACAAACGACACGGCCCGGAGTTCATCACTCCGGGCCGCGGTCGTCAGATCATGTCGGCATCGGGCTCGTGAGCGACATCAGATCGTGTAGTACATCTGGTACTCGAGGGGATGCGTCGCCGCGCGGAACGCGGTGACTTCCTTCATCTTCAAACCGATGTAGGCGTCGATGAAGTCGTCGGTGAACACACCGCCGGCCTTGAGGAAGTCGCGATCCTTGTCGAGGGCGTCCAGCGCCTGGTCGAGCGAATGGCAGACGGTGGGGATGTTCTTCTCTTCTTCCGGCGGCAAGTCGTACAGATCCTTGTCCGACGGCGCGCCCGGATCGATCTGGTTCTTGATGCCGTCCAGGCCCGCCATCATCAGCGCGGCGAAGGTGAGGTAGCCGGAGTTCATCGGATCGGGGAAGCGGATCTCGATGCGGCGCGCCTTTGGGTTGGCGACGTACGGAATGCGGCACGATGCGGAGCGGTTGCTCGCCGAGTACGCCAGCATCACCGGCGCCTCGTAGCCCGGCACCAGGCGCTTGTACGAATTGGTCGTCGAGTTCGCGAACGCGTTGATCGCACGCGCGTGCTTGAAGATGCCGCCGATGTACCACAGCGCCATCTGCGACAGGCCGCCGTAGCCGTCACCGCTGAACAGGTTGGTGCCGCCCTTGGCCAGCGACTGGTGCACATGCATGCCCGAGCCGTTGTCGCCCACCAGCGGCTTCGGCATGAACGTCGCGGTCTTGCCGTTGCGATGCGCGACGTTCTTGACGACGTACTTCATCGTCGTGAGCTCGTCGGCCTTGCGCACCAGCGTGTTGAACTTGACGCCGATCTCGCACTGGCCCGCGTTCGCGACTTCGTGGTGGTGCACTTCGACTTCCTGGCCGACCGCGGCCAGCGTCTTGCACATCTCGGCGCGCAGGTCGTGCAGCGAGTCGAGCGGGCCGACCGGGAAGTAGCCGCCTTTCACCATCGGGCGGTAACCGGTGTTGCCGCCAGCGTATTCGGTCGCCGAGTTCCAATGCGCTTCTTCAGAATCGACGTGGAAGAAGGTGTGACCCATCTCGTTCGCGAAGCGGACCGAGTCGAAGATGAAGAACTCGGGCTCCGGTCCGAAGAAGGCGGTGTCGGCCACGCCCGACGACTTCAGGAACGCCTCGGCGCGCTTGGCGATGCCGCGCGGGTCGCGCGAGTAGCCCTGCATCGTGGTCGGATCGAGGATGTCGCAGATCAGCACCAGCGTCGGGTCCGCGGTGAACGGGTCGAGGAACGCGGTGGACGGATCGGGCAGCAGCACCATGTCGGACTGCTGGATGCCGCGCCAGCCGACGATCGACGAGCCGTCGAACATCTTGCCGTCCTCGAACAGGCCGGGTTCGATGATCGACGCCGGGAACGTCACGTGGTGCTGCACACCGCGCATGTCGGTGAAACGCAGGTCGACGAATTCGACCTTGTGGTCGCGGATGAGCTTTTCGACGTTCTCGAGGGACATGGCGGCTCCGAGGGAGGGCAAGGGGCGCGGCGCGGAATTGCGCTGACGTGGCCTTCACAGCAAGGACGATGCCAACGGCCGCTCGGGCGCAAGTCGTTGATGCGCAAAGGCGGCACGGCGATGTCCCGCGTGCAAGCGCTTCATGGAGGTGCAGCGGCATTGCCGATCGCACCGTCATGGTGCGACGGCGCAGGCGCTCAGGCCGTGTCGAGCGCCATGCGGTCGCGCCCTTCGTGCTTGGCGCGATACAGCGCGCGGTCGGCGCGTGCCAGCAACGCGTCCGCGTCCTCGCCCGGCCGATGCTCGGCGATGCCGGCGGACAGGGTGACGCGACGACCCGGGTGCGCATTCCCGGCGACGGCTTCGCGGATGCGCGCAAGCGCGGCCATGCCGGCGTCGGTCGCGCCCGGCATCACCAGCAGGAATTCCTCGCCGCCCCAGCGCCCGAGCACGTCGGTCGCGCGCAGCTGTTCGCGACCGAGGCGCGCGACGTTGCGCAGCACCGCATCACCGGCCGCGTGGCCGAGCTCGTCGTTGACCGACTTGAAGTGGTCGATGTCGAGGATGGCGGCGCAGAACGGCGCGACGCCGCGGTCGGACATCGCGATGCTGCGTTCGAGCAGCGCCTGCATCGAACGACGGTTGGGCAGGCCGGTGAGTTCGTCGCTGACCGCCAGTCGCTCCACCTGCTCGAGCGCGCTGGCGAGCGCCGACCGCTGGTCGCGCAACTTCTGCCGAAGGCCCGAGAGCCGCGCGGCGATCACCGCGAGCGCGGGCAGCACCACGAGGATCATCACGACGTTGTTGATGTCGACGCGGAACGGCTCGACCGCGTCTTCCGGCGTCGCCCATTGCGGATACGCCACGCGCAGTGCCACCGCCGCGACCAGGCTGGCCACCGCGAGCGCGGTGAGTACGGCGATCTGTCGCCAGCGCAGCGCGAACGCCCCGAACGCGAAGATCACCATCAGCGGAAACAGCGCGGAGGTGCGCATCGGTCCGCAGATCACGTAACCCCAGTTCACCGCGATCACGCCCATCCCGAGCTGCCAGAAGGACAACGACGGATCGCGCAGGCGTTCGCTCCAGCCACTTCGAAGCGCGATGTAACTCGTGACCTGCACGGCGACGACGAAGCCCAGCCAGGCGCGCAGCGTGGACACCCGCATCCAGCCTTGACCGATGCCGGCCGCGAGGACGATCGCGGTGCCGCCGTACACGAGCGTCGCGATCAGCCATTGCACCAGCCGCAACCGGCGACGTGGCTCGCGGCTGGCGACCGCGTTGAACAGTCGACGTCGTGCGGACGCCTCATCGCGCGGGCGGGCGGCATCGTTCACGGTGGTGGCGGTGGTCTGCATCCCACGGAACGGTATCGGCGGTCGCAGCACGAACTGGTGCAGACGGGCCGCGCCGGGTGGAGCCGGTTCATGTCGACCGCCGCCGCCAGCTGACGTTGCGCAGGGCGGCCCGTACCATCGCGGGCTCATCCCCGATGGCGATCGCGATGCCCGACTTCCTGCAAGCCCTGCTGCTCGGCGTGATCGAGGGCGTGACCGAATTCCTGCCGATCTCCAGCACCGGCCACCTGCTGATCGCCGAACGCTGGCTCGGGCATCGCTCCGACCTGTTCAACATCGCGATCCAGGCCGGCGCGATCCTCGCGGTCGTCGCGATCTACCGCGAGCGGCTGTGGCAGCTGGCGATGTCGTTCCTCGGCCGCGGCAATCCGGATGTCGACGGCCAGCCCGCGCGCGATTACGCGATCAAGCTCGGCGCCGCGTTCGCGGTGACCGCGGTGCTCGGCCTCGTGGTCAAGAAGCTCGGTTTCGAATTGCCGGACGAGGTCCGGCCCGTCGCATGGGCGCTGGTGATCGGCGCGGTGTGGATGGTCGTCGCCGAAATCTTCGCGGCGCGGCGCGCGCGTGCCATCGGCGAGCGCCGCACGATCACATGGACGGTCGCGCTCCTGGTCGGCATCGCGCAGGTTGTGGCCGGGGTGTTTCCCGGAACGTCGCGCTCGGCGGCGACGATCTTCGTCGCGCTGCTCGCCGGCACCACCTCGCGCGCGGCAGCGACCGAGTTCGCCTTCCTCGTCGGCATCCCCACCATGTTCGCGGCGACCGGTTACGAGCTGTTGCACGTGCTCAAGGACGGCGGCGGCGCCGGGGAAGACTGGAGCGCGCTGGCGATCGCGTTCGTCGTATCGGCGATCACCGCGTTCGTGTCGGTGAAGTGGTTGCTGCGCTACATCCAGACGCACCGTTTCACCGCGTTCGCGATCTATCGCGTCGCACTCGGCATCGCGCTGCTGGCACTGGTGCCAACGGGTAACTGATCGCTCGGACGGAATAAAAAAAGGCCACGATGCGTTCGCGCTCGTGGCCTTTTGTTTTTTTCGACGACTGCGACGCAGCGTCGTGACAACGCGCTCAGCGCGCGTTGCGTGTCGCGCCGCCGTGCGTCGTCGATGCGCTGTCGTTCGACGCGACATTCGTGCCGGTGGCCGGCGCGTCGTCGGTACCATCGGCGGGCGTCGCTTCCGCGGCGGCAAGCTGTGCGGCCTGCTGGCGCAGCGTCTCGAGGTCGAGACGTCGCTGCGCATCGGCCAGCGGCGTTTCGTCCGCGCACTTCGCGTCCGGGAAGCCATAGGCCGAGCGCAGCTCGAGACCACAACGCGTCACGTCGTCCCAGGGCTTTTCGTCGACACCGCAACGCGCTTCGAACTGGCGCTCGAACGCATCGCGACGACGCATGAAATCCTCGCCGCACTTGCGACGGATGACGATACGTTCCAGGTCGTCCTGCGCGGCGTTGCGGCCAACGAGGCCGTACTCGTCGAGTTCGTCGGGCGTGAGCAGGCGCAGGCGGCGGTTCGGCACCGTCATCATCAGGTCGGCGACGGCGAGCGCGACGCCGTGGCGTTCGAAGTACTCACGCACCAGTGCGTTGACGTTGCGCAGTTCGTCGTTGAGTTCGGCGCGCGACGTCGCGTTCGACCGGTCGCGCATCAGGCGATGCACGCCGACCTTGCCGTGCACGACGCGATCGTCCGCCGCGGCGAGCACCAATACGCAGGCCGACAGGCAGTTCGCGTCGTCCTGTACGCGCACCGTCCACTTCGCGTCGGCCAGCGCATCGCCCGCGCGGATCGCTTCCTCGACATGGCCGCCCGCCGAGTCGATGTCGAGCAGCCGCTCGGGCAGGTCCATGCGCTGCGCCATCGCGGAGACGCGGCGCGTGAGTTCGGTGAAACCGCCGTCGATGCGACCGCTGTAGTGCAGGCGCACGAGCCCGGTCGACGCGCAGGTCGCCATCGCGTCGTAAAGCGGAAAGAATTCGAGCGAATCGAGCGCGCGCGGCGGATCGTCGGCGTCGTCGCGTTCGCAGCTGACCTGGGCAAGTCCGCGCTCGACGCGTGCGGCCGGCCAGTGCGTGCCGGACAGGTCATCGGCCGGTTGCGGCTGGGGTTCGTCGTTGGCCGGCATCGGGGCGACGGCGTTGTCGCCCAGCGTCACGGGCGCATGCGCGGCCGGCGGCGGCGCGGCCCCGCAGGCGGTGAGCAGCAGCGCAAGCGCGAGCACCAGGCTCCGTCGCATCACCCGTCCCGACTGCCGCACTGCCAACCTCCCCGACTCACATCGTCACCGCATCCTGAGGCCCGGCCGATGAACCACGGCTGGGCCGCCATGACCAGTCTAACGGCGCAACGGCTCAGGCCTTGACGTCCGGATGCAGTGAATAGCTGGCCTGCAGCGTCGCCTCGGCGAGCACGTGGCCGTGCATGGCGCGGAACACGTCGGCCGAGGTGAAGCGTTCGGGCAGGTCGAGCGTGGCGACGTCGAGCGCGAACAGCCGGAAGAAGTAGCGGTGCAGCCGCAGGTCGTTCGGCGGCGGGAACGCGCCGTCGTAGCCACGCCAGTCGCCGCGCATCGCTTCGTCGCCGGCGAACCAGCCGGTGTAGTCGTTCAGGCCCTGGCGGCTGCCAGCCGGACCCGCGGGCGCCTGCTTGCCGTGCGGGACGACGCCATCGCTGCAGGCGCCCGCGGCGATCTCGCGGACGTCCGCCGGGATGTCGGCCATGGCCCAGTGGGTGAAGTCGCAACGCGGCTGGTCGGCCGGGATCTCGACGCCCGCCTTGCCGACCATCTCCGGCACGGTCGGCACGTCGGGGTCCATCACCAGCAGCGCGAACGACCGGGTGCCGGCGGGCACGTCGTCCCAGCGCAGGTGCGGGTTGCGGTTCCGCCCGAAGCCGACGCCATCGCCCGTGCGCACGCCGGCCGCGAACTCGTCGGGCAGGCGCTGGCGGTGCTCGAAACTGTCACTGGTCAGGCGCATGGCGATCTCCGGCGAAGGTGGATTCGATCAGGCGGTGTAACCGAGGCGCGCCGCGACCGGGCCGAGGATCGCGAACGGCTCGTCGAGGACCTTGGCGAAGCGCTGCCACTGGCCCGATGGCAGGCGGCCCGCGCCGAACGACGGCATCGGTGCGGACGGCACTTCGATCTGCAGCGCATCGGCGAGCGCCTGCGCAACGCCGACCGGATCGTTCTCGATGCCGTCCAGGCGGACGAGCCGGTGCGGGAACAGGTCCTGCTCGTGCAGGTCGGCAACCTGCGACAGCACGCCGGCCAGCCACGTGGCCGCGGCGACGGGCGATTCGAAGCCCAGCGGCAGCGCGCCGTCGAAGGCGAGCCAATCGAGCAGCATGTCGCGCGGGTCGCGGATCGCGATCATCACGATCGCTTCCGGCAGATACGGACGCAGTGCGAGCAGCAGCGCGTTGTCCCAGTGCAGCAGCCAGTCGAACACGTTGCGGTCGGCAATGCCGCGCGCGGCGAGCACCGCGCGCCACTGCGCGACCAGGTACGCGCCATCCATGCGGCGGTCGACCAGCATCTGCGCGGTGTCGAAACGCTGGAACGGATCGCTCGGCGGCCGCGCGCCGAAACGGTCGGTGAGCATCGGCGCACCGCCTAGTTCGAAGGTGCGGACGAGGCGCTCGACCATCGACCCCGGTGCGCCCCACATCAGCAGCACGCCCGGCGCATCGTCCGGCAGCGGCGCGAGGTCCGGCCACGGGCCGGTGAAGCCCGTCGGCGCAGGCGGCGCGAGGCGTTCGGCGAGCACGTCGTGCTGCGATTGCAGCCAGGTGGCCACGGCGTCGGCCGGGCGGTCGGCGCGCTCGAACGCGAAGGCGAGCAGCTGGCGCAGGCCGCGCGCGACCTGCGGGTCGGTCGCACGCTCGGCGAGGCTGCGCAGGCGCGCAACGGCGAGTTCGGGATCACGCGCGAGCAGGCCGTCGAGCAGGCGCATTTCGGCCTGCGTGTGGCCCGGCTCCAGTTCGACGACGCGCTGTGCCGCGGCTTCGGCCAGTTCGGGCTCACCGGCGGCATCGTGCAACGACATGCGCGCGAGCAGCGCGGGCACGTGGTCGGGCATGGCGACCAGCCAGCGATCGATCACCGCGCGCGCTTCGTCGCCGGCATAAGGCTCGACGCCGAGGCGCGCGAGCCACAGATCGTGTTCCTGCGCGTGCGTCGCGAGTGCGGCGTCGAGCGTGCTGCGCGCGTCGTCGCGGTCGTCGCGCGCTTCCCATGCGGTGAGCAGCGTCGACAGCGTGCGGCGATCGCCCGGCATGTGGGCGAGCGCGTACTTCAGCCGCGGCATCGCGCTGTCCATGCGGTCGGCGGCCATCTCGAGTTCGCCGACCAGGCGGTGCAGCGCGGGCGACATGTCGGCCTGGTCGAGTAGCGGGATCAGTTCATCGGCGGCTTCGCCGGGACGCCCCTGCTGGCGGACGATGTCGGCGATCAGCGCGCGCAACGCCACGTTGTCGGGCGTGCCTTCGAGCACGCCACGGAAGGCCTGTTCGGCGAACGCGAGATGGCCTTTCGCGAGATACGCGAAGCCGAGCGAGTTGCGCACCATCGGTTCGTCGGGCGCGATCTGCGCGGCGCGCGTGAGGACGTCGAGCGCTTCGTCCGGCCGACCCCGACGCAGCGACAGCATGCCCTGCACCGCGCCCACCAGCGGGTGCTCGGGCGCGATGCGCGCGGCGGTACGCACGAGGCGTTCGGCTTCGTCGAGTTCACCGCGGCCGATCGCGAGTTGGGCCTGGATGATGTACGCGGGAAACTGGTTGGGATCGAGGCCGACACTGCGCGCGAGCGCAGCTTCCGCGGCATCGAGGTCGCGTGCCTGCAGCAGCAGCCCGGCGCGCTCGAGGTGCAGGTCGGCGTTTTCGGGCTGCTTTTCCAGCATGCCGTCGAGCGTCGCCAGCGCGGCGTCGCTGTCCCCCGACAGGCGCTGCGATGCCGCCAGCAGGCGCTGGGCGCGGAGATCGTCGGGGTGCTGCTCGACGAGCGACTGCGCGGCGTGCAGGGCTTCGTCGGCGGCGCCGCGGCGCAGCGCATCGATGACGGTGTCGTACATGGAATTCCCGGAAATGAAGCGAGGCGACCCCGGATTGTAGCGGGGGCTACGCGCCGGCCGGACGGTCCAGCACGCCGGCGACCCACTGCTCGCCGAAGCCGTCCAGGCGGGCATTGCGCAGGAAGCCGCAGTGGCCGCCGCGCGGGGTGATCGTGAGGCGGGTCGACGGCGCGAGCGTGAGCTGCTCGAAGTCGTCGACCGGGATGACCGGGTCATCCGCGGCGGTGAGGATCTCGGCCGGCACGTCGAGCGCGGCGAGGCGGTCTCCCGCCAGCGTGTACCCGTCGAAGTAGTTCTCGAGCGTGCCGAAGTCGGTGTGGCGCTCGACCAGCCATTCGGTGAGTGGACGCAGCCGCTGCGAGAGGGTGCGGTCGTCGAGGTGCAGCAGGTGCGGGAACAATTCCCGCTTGCGCATCAGCGACACGCGCCACTTGTGCTCGAAATAGCGGCGGTAAAGGCCGAAGCCGCGGTCCATCGCGTGCATGGTCTTGGCCGGATCGAGCACCGGGCAGACCGCGGCCACGCGCTCAAGCCGCAGCCCCGCCGCCGATGCGCGCAACGCGAGCCGCAGGGTGAAGTTGCCACCCAGCGAATAGCCGGCGGCGACCATGCGGTCGGCCGGGAAGCGTCGCGCGACTTCCAGCGCCGCGCGCACCACTTCGTCGATGCGGTTGGAGTGGAAGATCTGTTCGTTGAGATGGTGGCTGTCGCCGTGGTCGCGGAAGTTGAGGCGGAACGTCGACCAGCCGCGCGCGAGCAGTTCGGCGGCGGTAAGCCGCATGTAGCTGGAGTCGACGCTGCCTTCCCAACCGTGCAGCAGCAGTGCGAGGCCTTTGGAGGCGCCGTCGCCCGGCTCGTCGTGCAGGCCGGACAGGCGCACCCCGTCGCCCGCGTCGATCAGGTGCGGCGTGGTACGCGCACCGCGCGCGGCGAGCCGCCGCTGGCCGAGATAGCGGCGCAGCGGGCTGGTGCCGAGCACGGTCTGGATGTGGGCATCGCGCAGCCACCACGGCGGCGCGAATTCGGCCGGCCGCATCGCGCGCTCAGCCGCCCATCGCGGCGACGATGCGCGACCGCGCGAGATCGGCGATGCGACGCCGGCCGTCCTCCTGCCCCGCCGGGATCGGTTCGAGGAAGTGCACGGTGGCGCTGCGCGCCGGCTCGCCGAGCAGGCGGACCAGGTTGGCGGCGAAGCTCTCGCGCCGGCCGAACGCGACGGTCGTCTGCGCGGCGCCGTTCTCGCCGTACACCAGCGCCACCGGCTGCACCGGCACGCCCGCATCGACCGCGGCCGTGAAGATGCGCGCGTGGAACGGGCCGATCTCCGCGCCACCGCGGGTGCCGCCCTCCGGGAACACGCCGACCGAATCGCCGCGCTGCAGGCGTCGCACCATCTCGCCGAGCACGCCACCGAGCGATTCGGTGCTGCCGCGACGGTGATAGATGGTCTGCCCGCGCGAGGCGAGCCAGCCCACCAGCGGCCAGCGCGAGATCTCGTCCTTGGCCACGAAGCCCATCATCCGCTGGCTGTGCAGCATGGAGATGTCGACCCAGCCGACGTGGTTGGCGACGAACATGGTCGCGCCGCGCAACGGCGTGCCTTCGCGGCGCAGGCGGAAGCCGAAGATCCACATCAGCCCGTGCTGCCAGATGCGGATGACGCGGTGCTGGAACGGTTCGTCGCCCCAGCGCCAGTCGCGGGTGATGGGCGTGAGCAGAAGAAGCGTGATCGGCAGATGGACCAGCGCATGCCAGAGCAGCATGGGCACGCGGATCAGGTAGCGCGACGCGCGCAGCACGGCGGCGCCCGGTGCGGCGGCGCCTGCGGGGGACGTGGGCGCGATCATCGGTGGAACGATACCGGACGCATGCCCGCTCCGGTAACGCGGATGGCGATCAAGCCGGCGTCCGCGCGACCACGGCGAGCGTCAACCGCGACACGCAGACGAGCTTGCCGCGCTCGTCCTCGATGCGGATTTCCCAGACCTGCGTGCTCGCGCCGATGTGCAGCGGGCGCGCGGTGCCGGTGACCACGCCGTCGCGCACGCCGCGCACGTGGTTCGCGTTGATCTCGATGCCGACGCAGATGCGGTCCTCGGGGACGCACAGGTTGCCGGCGGTCGAGCCCAGCGTTTCCGCGAGCAGCACCGACGCGCCGCCGTGCAGCAGGCCATACGGTTGGCGGGTGCGTTCGTCGACCGGCATCGTCCCGCGCAGGAAATCGGCGCCGAGTTCGGTGAAGTGGATGCCCAGCGGCACCATCGCGGTGCCCGCGGACAACGCGTTGAGATCGGCGAGGGTGGTGGTGCCGCGGAACGGCGAAGCGGTCGAAGTCATCGCGCCACGATACCGTGCGCGGTCGACACGTTCAGCCGGCGGCGATCAGCTCGAGCCGGGCGACGCGGCCGTCGGCGTGGCGGACGGTCATGCGCAGGTGGTCGCCGGCTTTCATGCTTTGCAGCCTGTTGCCGAGCGGTCTGGCCGGCAGGCCACGGACCGCGGCGCCGTCGATTTCCAGCACCTGGTCGCCCGGACGCAGGTCCGCGGCAGACGCCGGCGAGCCGGCCATCACCGTCTTCACGGTGACGCGTTCGAGCGTAGGCGCCAGGAAGAAGCCTGCGGTCTCGATGTCGACGGCGAAGCCGAGACGGCCCTTCGCGGCACTCGCAGGGCACGTGACCATCGCGAAGGCGAGGCTGGCGGCGGTGGCGGCGCGAAGGGCGGTCGGACGGAACATCGGTCGTTACGGTCGATGGATCAGGCGACGCGGAAGCGCGGACCGATCGAATCGGTGGTGTAGCGGCGGGTGGTGGCGTAGCCGCTGCTCTTGCCGTAGCCGACGCCGAAATCGCGTTCACGCGGGCCAAGGCGGTTCGACAGGGTGAACGGGACGATGCGGGCGGTTTCGGCCGGGATCGGGTTCGGGGCGGTGCGTTCGGTGGCAGTCATGGCGGCTTCCTCGGTGAGTTGGTGAATCGGTGTGTTGGTAGAGTACAACACCTAGACGATTCGCCATGGGCCAGAAGTCACCCCACCGATGGACTAGCCGGTCGAGCCCGCTCCAGCGGCCGTCGCCCGGTGGGTGCCGAGCCACCAGAGGTTGCGTAGCGGGTCGCGCACGCCGGCGCTGCGATCGCCATAAGGGACGTCGCGCGGCTCGACGATGCTGGCCGCCCCGGCGGCGAGCGCACGCGCATGGCAGGCGTCGACGTCGGGCACGTAGACGTGCACCGATGCGCACATCGACGCACCGGGACGCTCACCGATCATCACGACCGAGTCCTCGATCGCCACTTCCGCATGGCGGATGCCGCCATCGGGCGACGCGTGCCGCACGCGTTCGACCGCACCGAACACCTCGACGAGAAATGCGATCTGCGCCGCGGCATCGTCGACGACGAGATACGGCGCGACTGCGGGATGTCCTTCGGGACGATGCGACATGTCGACCTCCGTGTCGTGCGCAACTAGAGGATCGGTGCGAGCCCCGCGCCGAATGCGGTGAAGATGCGCGTCATCACCGTCTTGAAGCCGATCGCGACTTCCGGGAAATCGCCGACCGGTTCGTAGCAGTCGCGAAAGCGCGGATCGTCCGGCGGCAACGGCAACGGGCACGTCGCCGACGGCTTGAACGCGTAGCTCGTGCCATAGCGTCGCGGCCACAGGTCGAAGATCGGCAACTGTTCTGACGCCTTGGTCACCGTGTAGTCGACGCCGGGCAGCACCGCCGCCTTGTCGCGCGGCGCGATCACCCACGAGTTGGCGGGCGAGATGTCGCGACCGATGCTCTCGGCGAGCGCACGCGCGAACACGGGATCGCGCACCACCACCATCGACTCGGTGTTGTAGTGATCCCCGCGCGGATCGAAGTTGTGCGTGCCGACCACGCCGACGGTGTCGTCGATCACCACCGACTTCGCGTGCAGACCCATGCGCACGCCGGGACGTTCGAGCGGGACCGGCGCGTTGCTGCGGCGGCTGCCGTAGGCGAGCGCGCCGAACTCGTGTTCGAGCGGGCGCGGTTTCGCGCGGCGCGCATCCTGCCGCGCGATCTCGCAATCGACCACGCTGCGGCGGTCGCACTCGATGCGCGTGCCC
The DNA here is from genome assembly GCF_045866565.1 of Lysobacter claricitrinus. Classification (NCBI taxonomy): domain Bacteria; kingdom Pseudomonadati; phylum Pseudomonadota; class Gammaproteobacteria; order Lysobacterales; family Lysobacteraceae; genus Lysobacter; species Lysobacter claricitrinus. The sequence continues at coordinate 666,292 of NZ_BAAFZV010000001.1, forward strand.
TTGGTCGCATTCGGTGGCGACGGTGTCGCGGTCGCGGCTGCCCTGGCGTTTGCAACGTCGCCCGTCGATGTCGATTGCGTCGCCGCCGGGCGTGCGGTCATAGCGTCCTGCGGTGCGCCCGATGCCACCAGCGACGCGCCGGCGAGCGGCTCGACCGCCGGCGTCGGCGCGACCGCATTGTCGCGCACCGCATCGACCGGCAAGGCGCCAGTGGTGGCGACGTCGATCGGCACGTCCTGCGGAAACGGCTTCATCTCGTAGATGTTGAAGCCGTACTCGCGCAGGTAACGGCGCTTGTACTTGTACGACAGCGCGTACGCGATGAACGCGTCGGTGGCGGCGAGGCTGTTGGTGGAGATGATCACGCGCGGTGGCTGCGGGCGCTGGTGCAGCGAGCGGAACATCTCGCGCGCGGGTTCGGACAGCACGAGGTACGGCGTCTGCAGCATCACCTGTTCCTTCGCGCCGAGGATCAGGTCGCGCAAGGTGACGCTGGCCGGCGACAGGCTTCCATCGGCCGCGACCTTGCCGGGCGGATCGGCGACGTATTCGACGTCGCCCACCGGGATCACGTGCGTCAGCAGACGCGTGCCGACGAACGCGGGATCATCGACAAGCGCCTTCGCCGCGCTGAGGCGTTCGGGATTTTCGTAGCCGGTCGGCATCGCCGGAACGCCGTCGCGCAGCAGCAGGTGGCCGACGTCGGACAGGTGTTCGATCGGTACCGCGCGGTGGTCGGTCCAGTAGGCATCGAAACTCTCGCCCATCGCGCGCGCCGCCGGGCCCGCGATCAGCACGTCGCGGTCGCGGAAGTTGTACTCGCTGCTCCAGTCGTAATAGTCGTCCTGGTAGTTGCGCCCGCCGGTGACGCCGACCGCGCCATCGATCAGCAGCAGCTTGGTATGCATGCGGCGGTTGAGGTCGTGCCAGCAGCATGCGGCGGCCCACGCGTAACCCGGGTAGCTGATGCGCGCGCGGCCGAGCACCGGGTTGTAGATCCGCGCCTGCAGGTTGGCGTGCACGCCGGCGAGCGCGGCGAGTGATTCCACGCGCTTCAATGCGGAGAGCTGGTCCATGAGGATGCGAACGCGCACGCCGCGCTTGGCCGCGGCGACCAGTTCGTCGAGCACGAAGCGCGCGGCGTCGTCCTCGTCGAAGATGTAGGTCTGCAGGTCGATGCTGGTGGTGGCGGTGCGGATCAGGTCGATGCGCGCGAGCAGTGCATCGCTGCCGCGATCGAGCAGGAGCGTGTAGTGGCGCGGATGGTCCGGCGTCGATTCGTGGAACGCGCGGCCCGCAAGCTCGTGCAGCGCCGATGGCCGCGCGCACGCGTCAGGGCGATCGCAGGTGACGGCGGTCGGCCGCGCGGCATCGACGACGGCGTCGACGCGACGCATTTCACGCGACGACAGGCCCGCGCAACCGCCGAGCAGCCCCGCAAGCAGGACGAGCACGAGCAGGCGCGGGACGACGGATCGGTCAGTCGACAAACAGGACATTCAGCTGGAACCGGACGCGGTCGGCCAGCGCCCAGCGCCAACCATCAAGGCCGTAATCATCGCGACTCACGCGTCCGGACGCGAGGATCGGGCAGTCGTAGCCGGGCCGCGCGCAGGTGGCGGCGGCGAGGTCGAAGCCTTCGCGATGCTCGACGCCGTGCATGCGCAGCACGCCTTCCATGCGCCCGCCGTCGTGCGCGAACGCCGACGGAAACGGGTCGGAGGTGAATTCGATATCGGGATAACGTTCCACGTCGAACAACTGCGGGCCGCGCGCGAGGCGCGTGTAGTAATCCGAATTGCCAACGCGCAACTGGCGCGCGGCCAGGCGCAGGTGCACCTGGCGGCGCCCGTCGACCAGCGTGTCGACGCGGCCTTCGAACACGGGGAAACGTCCGCGCACCGGCGAGCCGATGCGCGTGTGGATGTCGAAGTCGATGCGTGAGCGGGTGACGTCCAGCGCCTGCGCGGCGCTGCGCCCGCACGCGAAGCCGAGCAGCAGGGCAACGACGATGCGCGGCGTCACGGCCACCAGAACTGGGTAACGCCGGCCACGCCGGGCTCGAGCGCGGCGTCGACCGGCATCGACAGCACGACCACGCCCGCCGGTGGCACGCCGCGGTAGTCGCCGGTCTGGCCGCTCTCCATCAGCGCGGCGAGCTGCTCAAGGCCCGGGTTGTGGCCGACCAGCATCACCCGGCGCGTATCCCGGTAGCGGTCGGCGATCTCGATGAGCTGGCCGGGCGTGGCTTCGTAGATGCCGGGCTCGATGCGCTGGTCGACGTAGCCGGTCGCGCGCATCACGCCTTCCAGCGTTTCGCGCGTGCGGGCCGTCGGCGACAGCAGCACGACGTCGGGCACCTCGCCGTGCTCGACCAGCCAGCGCCCGACCGCCTCCGCCGCCGCATGCCCTTCCGCCGAAAGCGGGCGGTCGGCGTCGGCCTGCCCCGGCTGCGGGGCTTCGGCGTGGGCGTGTCGCAGCAGGATCAGATGGCGCATGGTCGGCGGGCTCCGGTTGGGGTCAGCTTGGCGCTTCGCGGTCGCCGCGAAGTGAACGCTCGCCATCGAGGCTACACCGCGCGCGGCATCGGCGGCGTGCGCCGCGCTGCCCGTATGATTCGCGCTCGCCGGCGCCGGACGCCCGGCCCGGACGACCCGTAATGAGTGAATTGCACGACCTGGTCGCGCTGATCCGCGCGAACACCCCGTTGATCGTCATCGAGACCCGCGACGAAGCCCGCGTGGTCGAACTGTTCCGGCAGGCGCTGATGCAGGTATGGCGCGAGCTGTACCGGTGGTCGATCACCGAGGGCCTGCGCCGGCTCGACTTCGACCGCGAGGATCCGCCGCACGTCGCGCCGGACGCCACACAGACGTTCCAGGCGATGCGCGACGCCGAGCAGCGTGGCATCTACGTGCTGTTCGACATGCATCCCTACCTCGGCTACGCGGGCAGCCAGCGCATGCTGCGCGACCTCGTGCAGCGTCGCGACTGCCAGCCGCACGTGATCGTGCTGGTCGGCCAGAACGTCGAGCTGCCGCCGGATATCGAATCGCTGGCGGTGCGCTTCCGCCCGCAGCTGCCCGACGCGAACGCGCGGCTGAAGATCGTGCGCGAGGAAGCCGACAACTTCGCGCGCGAGAACGGCGGGCGTCGCATCGAGGTCGATGCCGAGGCGGTGCAGCAGATCGTGCGCAACCTGCGCGGGCTCGATCCGGTCGACGTGCGCCGCATTGCGCGCCATCTGGTGTTCCGCGATGGCGCGCTCAACGCCGACGACCTGCCCGAACTCGCCAAGCTCAAGTTCGAGCTGCTCAACCGCAGCGGCCACCTGTCCTACGAGTACGACGGCGCGCAGATGGACGACGTCGCCGGCGCGCGTCGCATCAAGCAATGGATCGCGCAGCGAAAGAACGTGTTCCTCGCCGCCGAACCGCCGCCAGGACTCGATCCGCCCAAGGGCATGCTGCTGCTCGGCGTGCAGGGCTGCGGCAAGTCGATGCTGGCCAAAGCCGTGGCCGCGGGTTTCGGCGTGCCGCTGGTGCGGCTCGACTTCGGCACGCTGTACGACAAGTTCCACGGCGAGACCGAGAAGAACCTGCGGCAGGCGCTGGAGTCGGTCGAACAGCTCGAGCCCTGCGTGCTGTGGATCGACGAGATCGAAAAAGGCGTGTCGACCGACGAGGGCAACGGCGACGGCGGCGTGTCGCGTCGCGTGCTCGGCTTCCTGCTGACGTGGATGGCCGAACGCAAGTCGCGCGTGTTCCTCGTCGCCACCGCGAACCAGATCGATTCGCTGCCACCCGAGCTGCTGCGCAAGGGACGTTTCGACGAGATCTTCTTCGTCGACCTGCCCGCACGCGACATTCGCGAACAGCTGTTCCAGCTGCACTTGAAAAAACGCGGCCTGGATCCTGCCGGCTTCGACCTCGCGGGGCTGGCCGGTGCGAGCGAAGGTTTCTCGGGCGCGGAGATCGAGCAGGCGATCGTGTCGGGCCTGTATGCGGCGCATGCGGCCGGCGTCGCGCTGTCGGACTTCACCCTGCGTGGCGAGTTGCGCAATACGCGTCCGCTGTCGGTGGTGATGGGCGAACGCGTCGCTGCGCTGCGCGAATGGGCGCAGGGCCGCACGGTCCCCGCCGACTGATCGATCGCGTCGGACAAATCCGACGCGTCGCCGCGCGAACGCCCGACGGTGCGAGCGCGCGATGCGTTCCAGACTGCGCGGCATTCCACCGGAACGCCGCCATGCACCGCATCGTCATCGAACCGATTGAAGACGGCTGGCTGCTGCGCCGCCCGTGCGGCCATGCCGAATGGATCGACACGCGCGACTGGGCCGAGCGCGCGGCCGAGAGCGTCGCGCACGAATTCCACACGCGGTCGGGGCGTCCGGCCTGCGCCGTGGTCGCGAACGACCACGCGCTGGTCGAGTTCGCGCGCTTCGGCTGATCAGGCCGGCTGCCAGCCGGTGCCGTGCACGTAGCGATAGGCGGTGACGCCCTCCTGCACGAAACGCTGCTGCTGCGCCGACCAGCGCCAGGTATCGACGTCGAGCCCGGTCTCGCCGATGCGCAGCACGTTGAACGCGTTGGCCTCGTCGCGCTCGCGCGTCGACGTCGCCGTGCCGGCCTGCACCACCAGCGCGGCGAACCCGGCAATGCGATAGCGATGCGCGGTGGTGCCGACGTTGCTGTGGTGCAGGTGGCCGGACAGGAAGACGTCGACCTCGGCCTTGGCGAACTCCGCCATCGCCATCGGCGCGCGGCCGAGCACGTCGTTCTCGTCGCCGCCCGCGGGGATGTCGAACGGGTGATGGGTGACGACGATTCGCGTCACCACCTCGGGCAGGCCGTCGAAGCGTTTCGCGATCTCGCGCACCTGGTCGACGTTGATGCGCCCGCCCTTGAACGTGAGCGAACGCGCCGTGTTGACGCCGACCACCGCGATCTCGTCGTCCACGAACGTGGGCATTTCGACGTCGCTGATGTAGCGGCGGAAGCGCGTCAGCGGCGACAGGAATCGGCGCACGACGTCGTAGAACGGTATGTCGTGGTTGCCGGGAACGACGATCTGCGGGCCCGGCAACGTCGCCAGGTAGTCGCGCGCATCGCGGAACTGCCCGCTGCGCGCGCGCTGCGTGAGATCGCCCGACACCACGACGACGTCGGGGCGTGCGTCGAAGATCGCGCGACGCAGCGGTTCCAGCAGCGTGGTGTCGACGCGGCCGAAATGAAGGTCGGAAATATGCACGACGGTACGCATCAGGCAGCTCCGTCGGATGCGTCGGCGGGCGGCGCGAACACGCGCAGCGCGCGCGGGCGCACGCGGAAGTGGAGCGGCGCGTCGGCCATCGCGACTTCGCCGTCGCGGGCGAGGCGCACGCGCGGATGATGGGCGCGCACGACCAGTTCGGTGGTCGTCATGTGCTCGAGTTCGTCGCTGCCGGACAGTCGCCCGAACAACGCGCGCAGCGCGAGGCCGATCAGTGCGAACGGCGATGCAGTGCGCAGGACATGCACGCACAGTTGGCCGCCGTCCAGGCAGTCGCGGCTTCCGGCGTGCGGCCCTTCGAGCACATAGGGGTTGTTGCCGACGAAGACGAACGGTGTGCGTCTCTGCAGCGTGCGGCCATCGGCCTGCAATTCCAGCGAGAACGAGTGCGGATGGCGCAGCACCGACCACGCGGCACGCGCCAGTGCCGGCCATTTGCCGAGCCCGCGCGAGCGTTGCAGGGCTTCGCGCTGCACCACCATCGCCGGGTACAGGCCCAGGCTGGCGTTGTTGAGGAACGGCGCGTCGTCGACCTCGCCGACGTCGATGCTGCGCACGTGGCCCGCGGCGATGACGCCGGCCGCGTCCTCGAGCTCCGCCGGCAGGCCGAGATCCTTGGAGAAGTGATTGAGCGTGCCGACGGGGACCACGCCGAGCACGACGTCGTCGCGATCGAGCAGTTCCCCGGCGACGGCGCTGACGGTGCCATCGCCGCCGGCGGCGACGACGCAGGTCGCGCCGTCGTCGAGCACGCGACGGACCGTCGTCGCGATGTCGCCACCGGATTCGATCCGGTGGACCTCGGCCTCGAGGCCGTGGCGCGCGAACGCAGCGTGGATGTCGGCGTCAGCCAGGTCGCGCCCCGCGCGCGACCCGGCATTGACGACGACCGGGACGGAACGGCACCGCGACGGATCATTCATGGCCGGCGATGCTGCGGGCGCCGGCGTCGATGGGGCGTGCAGCGCGCGGCGCGCAACGACGCGCCGCGTTGGCTCGATTCAGGTCACGGCCACTTTGGCGGATTCGCCGCCCACGCGGCCTGCACTTCGGCGAGCGTCGCGCGCTCGTCGTCACGCCACTGCGGCAGCAGCTCCGCGTACTGCGCGCTGGTCGACCACTGGGTCGGCTCGGTGCGCACGGCGGCGGCGTACCAGCGGACGGCTTCGTCCTTGCGGCCGAGCTTCCACAGCGCGAGGGCGTAGGTCGTCGGCATCCACGAGGCGGTGACGCCGCGCGAGCCGATCTCCGACCACTGCTGCAGCGCGCCTTCGGCGTCGCCGGCGCGGTACAGGTCCCAGCCGTAGTTCCACTTCACCGGCTTCCACAGCCCGTTGGTGAGGTCGATGCGGGCGAGCGCGCGGGAGTAGAGGTTGCCACCCACATCGTTCTGGCCGCCCTGCATCGCGTAGTGCGCGAGCTGTGCGGTTTCGAGGACGGCTTCGGGGCGGCGCTCGACCGTACGGGTCAGGCGGTCGACCGCGGCCGGCGTGCGCTCCTTGAGCTCCAGCACGGGGCGGACGGTGGCGGCATCGGCGTCGAAATAGAACTCGCTCTGGCGCGGCAGTTCGACGGACTGCGCCATGGCGGCGGACGAACCGGCGCCCAGGGCGACGGCGAGCAGGGCAGCGGGCAGTAGGGAACGGCGGTTCATTGGACGGGGGACCTTGCTGGATTCGGAGTCGGAGCGCGGGTGCGCCCCGCGAGCAAGCAATTCTGATGCCAGACCACCCGCTTCCGTACGCCAGCGAACGGGGTATTCCGTGCCCCACTGCTAGAATTCGCAGGCTCGCCGGCGCGTCGACCCTCTCCGCCGGCCTTCCCTCCCGACGCCACCTCGCGGCCCCACAGCCGTGTCGGAGCCTGCATGACCAGCACCGCCGAACTTTCGTCGCCCGCCTCGGCCGACACGGGCCTCACGCGTTCCGTCGTCGACCCCGACTACACGCTCGACCACAAGTACAGCCGTGTCGACGGCCGCATCTACCTGTCCGGCGTGCAGGCCCTTGTCCGCCTGCCGCTGATGCAGCGCCTGCGCGACCAAGCCGCGGGCCTCAACACCGGCGGCTTCGTCTCCGGTTATCGCGGCTCGCCGCTCGGTGGCTTCGACCTCGAACTCTGGCGCGCGAAGAAGCACCTCGAAGCCGCGGGCGTGAAGTTCACCCCGGGCCTCAACGAGGACCTCGGCGCGACCATGGTCTGGGGCACCCAGCAGACCGGCCTGTTCCCGGGCGCGAAGGTCGATGGCGTCTACGGCATGTGGTACGGCAAGGGCCCGGGCGTGGACCGCTGCGGCGACGTGTTCAAGCACGCCAATGCCGCCGGCACCGCGAAGCACGGCGGCGTGCTTGCTTTGGCCGCAGATGACCATGCGTGTCGCTCTTCGACCCTGCCGCACGGTTCCGAGCACGAATTCGTCAGTGCGCTTATGCCGGTGCTGAACCCGGCCGGCGTGCAGGACATCCTCGACATGGGCCTCGTGGGCTGGGCGATGTCGCGTTATACGGGCCGCTGGGTCGGCTTCAAGACGATCGCCGAGACGGTGGAGTCGTCGGCCTCGGTCGACGCCAATCCGCTGGCGCGCGAGATCGTCATCCCGACCGACTTCGACATGCCGGAAGGCGGCCTCAACATCCGCTGGCCGGATCCGCCGCTGAACCAGGAGATGCGCCTGCACCAGTACGCGGTGAAGGCGGCGCAGGCGTTCGCGCGTGCGAACAGGATCGATCGCATCGTCATCGATTCGCCGGCTGCGCGCCTGGGCATCATCACCACCGGCAAGTCGTACCTCGACGTGCTGCAGGCGCTGGAATACCTCGGCCTCGACGAACGCGCGTGCAGCGACCTCGGCATCCGCGTCTACAAGGTCGGCATGACCTGGCCGCTGGAACCGGTCGGCCTGCGTGCATTCGCGCGTGGCCTGAGCGACATCCTCGTCGTCGAGGAAAAACTGTCCTTCATCGAAAGCCAGATGAAGGAGCAGATGTACAACTGGCCGGAGCGTCCGTCGGTCGTCGGCAAGTACGACGAGAGCGGCGAGTGGATCCTGCCGTCGACGTCGGAACTGACGCCGGCACGCATCGCGCGCGTGATCGCGCAGCGCATCCAGCGTTTCCACGATTCGTCGCACATCCGCGACGTGCTCGCGTGGATGGAGCAGAAGGAATCCGAGCTCGCGCTGCCGCGCGCTGCGTTCCCGCGCGTGCCGCACTACTGCTCGGGCTGCCCGCACAACACATCGACGGTGGTGCCGGAGGGTTCGCGCGCGCTCGCGGGCATCGGCTGCCATTACATGGTCACGTGGATGGATCGGAACACCGATACGTTCACGCACATGGGCGGCGAAGGCGTGACGTGGGCGGGCCAGGCCGCGTTCACCGAGACGGAGCACGTGTTCCAGAACCTCGGCGACGGCACCTACTTCCACAGCGGTTCGCTGGCGATCCGCCAGGCGATCGCGGCGGGCGTCAACATCACCTACAAGATCCTCTACAACGACGCGGTCGCGATGACGGGCGGCCAGCCGGTCGACGGCACGTTGAGCGTTCCGCAGATCGCGCATCAGGTGCGTTCGGAAGGTGTGCAGACGATCGTGCTGCTGTCCGACGACATCGCGAAGTGGAGCGATCACTCGATCTTCCCGAGCGGCGTCGAATTCCTCGACCGTCGCGAGCTCGACGCGGTGCAGCGTCGGCTGCGCGAAGTGAAGGGCACCAGCGTGCTGATCTATGACCAGACCTGCGCGACGGAAAAACGTCGTCGTCGCAAGCGCGGCAAGATGGTCGATCCGCAGAAGCGCGTGGTCGTCAATTCGCTGGTCTGCGAAGGCTGCGGCGACTGCGGCAAGAAGTCGTTCTGCGTGTCGGTGCTGCCGAAGGAAACCGAGTTCGGCCGCAAGCGCGAGATCGACCAGAGCAATTGCAACAAGGACTTCAGCTGCGTCGAAGGCTTCTGCCCGAGCTTTGTCACCGTCGAAGGCGGCGCGCTGCGCAAGAAGAAGGGTGCATCGAACGCGAAGGATCGTCTCGGCGATCTGCCGATGCCGACGCTGCCCGCGCTCGACAAGCCCTGGAACATCCTGATCACCGGCGTCGGCGGCACCGGCGTCGTCACCATCGGTGCGCTGCTCGGCATGGCCGGGCATCTCGAAGGCAAGGGCGCGAGCGTGCTCGACCAGACCGGCCTCGCGCAGAAGGGCGGCGCGGTCACCACGCACATCCGCATCGCGAACGCGCCGGCCGATATCCACGCCGTGCGTATTGCTGCAGGTGAAGCGGACCTTGTGCTCGGCTGCGACATGGTCGTCGTCAACGATTACTGGGCGCTTTCGAAGGTGCGTTCGGGCCGCACGCAGGTCGTGCTCAACAGTTATGAAGCGATGCCCGGCACGTTCACCACGCGCCCGGACATGGACTTCCCGGCCGCCGACATCGTCGACGCCGTGCGTCGCGCGCTCGACGGTGGCGAACCGCATGTGGTCGATGCGACGCAACTCGCCACCGCGCTGCTGGGTGATGCCATCGCGACCAACCTCTTCATGCTCGGCTACGCCTGGCAGCAGGGCCTGGTGCCGGTGTCGTTCGAATCGCTGATGCGCGCCGTCGAGCTCAACGGCGCGGCGATCGAGATGAACAAGACCGCGTTCGCCTGGGGTCGCCTCGCCTCGATCGACCCGGCCGCCGTCGCCGAGGCCGCGGGCCTCAAGACCAACCGCCGCACCGCCGCCGAGGCCACGCCGCACGCGCTGCCGATGCTGCCGCCCGCGCAGTGGGAAGGCCACGAGGCCGGCGGCCCGAGCATCCCGCGCGCGATGCCGGTGCACGACGACCTGCGCCACGTGCCCGCGCACGGCGACGACAACGTCGTGTTCCTGCCGCTCGACGACGCACGCCTGTCGCGTTCGCTCGACGAAGTGATCGCGCGTCGCGTGAAGTTCCTCACCGAGTACCAGAACGCCGCGTACGCCAAGCGCTATTCGGACTTCGTTGCTAAGGTGCGTGCCGCCGAGGAAGCGAAGGCGCCGGGCAGCACGGATCTCGCCGAAGCCGTGGCGCGTTATGCGTTCAAGCTGATGGCCTACAAGGACGAATACGAAGTCGCGCGCCTGTACACCAGCGGCGAGTTCGAGCGCCGCGTTCGCGATCAGTTCGAAGGCGACTTCAAACTGCGCTTCCACCTCGCGCCGCCGATGCTGTCGAAGAAGGACGCGCAGGGCCGCGGCGTCAAGAAGGCCTACGGCCCGTGGGTGTTCACCGCGTTCAAGCTGCTCGCGAAGATGCGCGGCCTGCGCGGCACCGCGCTCGACGTGTTCGGCAAGACGCACGAGCGCCGCATGGAGCGCCAGCTCATCGCCGACTACATGCGCACCGTCGACGGCCTGCTCGGCAAGCTCGATGCCGGCAACGTCGACCTCGCCGCGCAGATCGCGTCGGTCCCGGAACACATCCGCGGCTACGGCCACGTCAAGGAAGACCACTTCGCCAAGGCGAAGGCACGCGAGGCCGAACTGCTGCGCGAATGGGACAACCCGCTGCGACTCGTCCGCGTCGCCTGACCCCCAGGAAGCCCCGCTCCGGCGGGGCTTCCTCGTTTACGGCATGCTCCGCACGCGGCCAACCCCGTGGGGCCTGGTCGAGCGTTCGACCTCGCACACCGCCTACCGGGACCTCGCCATGTCGCACCCGCTCCGCACCGCGCTCGTCGCCGCGCTGACGCTCGCCCTCGCCGGCGGCGCAGCCCCCGCATCCGCCGCGACCCTCAAGCCCTATCGCAGCGAAGCGCAGCTCACCCGCGCACTCGATGCATGGAAAGCGCGCGAGCTGCGCGCGAGCCGGCGCCGGGAGCGCGCGATGGCCACCGCCATGCCGGCCAGCACGAACCCGCCCGCGCCGCCACCGGCACCCATGGCGGCGCCGTCGCCTGCGGAACCGGCGATGCTCAGCGACGCTTCGCCGGCTGGCGCGGCCGCGAACGAATCCATCACCAACAACCAGACCCAGGGCGTCGACGAAGGCGACATCGTCAAGCGCGCCGGCGACGTGCTGGTGGTGCTGCGCCGCGGCCGACTGTTCACCGTGCGCGTCGCCGACGATCGCCTCGAGACCGTGGCAAGCGCGGACGCATTCGGCAATGACGTCGATCCATCCGGCACCTGGTACGACGAGATGCTGGTGAGCCGCGACACCGTCGCCGTCATCGGCTACAGCTATGCGCGCGGCGGTACGGAGGTCGGCCTGTTCGATCTCGCGCGCGACGGCGGCCTGCACTACCGCGCCACCTACCAGCTGCGCAGCAGCGACTACTACTCCTCGCGCAACTACGCGAGCCGTCTGGTCGGCCACAAGCTGGTGTTCTATTCGCCGTCCGACCTGAACCCGTGGTCGGACTGGCGCAAGTCGCTGCCGGCCTACCGGCACTGGACGCACGACGCCACGCCGGAGTCGTTCAAGCGCATGCTGCCGGCGACGCGCGTCTATCGCGGCCTCGACGAACTCGGTGACTCCGTGGCGCTGCACACCGTGTCGGTCTGCGACCTCGATCGCCCGGACATGGACTGCGAGGCGACCGCGGTGCTCGGCGGTTCCGGCAGCACGTTCTACGTGTCGGAAGACGCCGTCTACATCTGGACCACCGGCGCGCGCAACGAACACGGCACGCCCGCGGCGGGCGTGGTGCGCATGCCGCTCGACGGCGGCGCGCCGTCGATGCTGGGCGCGTGGGGCGCACCGATCGACCAGATGGCGTTCCTGCAGAAGGACGGTTGGCTCAACGTGCTGGTCGCGCGCGACGGCGACGGCGACCGCATGTGGAGCGCGACGCGCGGCGGTGGCGACATGGCGCTGATGCGCGTGCCGCTGTCGGCGTTCGGCAACCTGCATGCGCATGCCAGGCGCGAACAGTTCCGGCTGCTGCCCGGCACCTCGGCGTACGACGTGCACCAGCGCTTCATCGGCGACTGGCTGGTCTACGGCGACGGCGTGTGGGACGGCAAGAAGCAGACCGTGCACGCCGTTCGCTATGCGTCGACGACACCCGCGCAGTCGATGACGCTGCCGCACCGCCTCGAACGCATCGACGCGCTCGGCACCGACGGCGTGCTGGTTGGCAACGACGGCGACGACCTCGTGTTCACCGGCCTGCGACTGCGCGGCGATTCGGCGTCGATCGCCGATGCCTACCGGCGCACCGGCGCGCAGCAGGGTGACGATCGCACCCACGGATTCTTCTATCGCCCGCAGGACGCCGACAGCGGCATGCTCGGCCTGCCCATCCTGCGCGGCGGTGAACGCGCGGGCGCATCGGTGCTGTACCTGCGCAACCGCGCGCTCACGCTGTCGCCGCTCGGCACGCTCGACTCGCATCCGGTCAGCGGCGACGACGCCTGCCGCGCCAGCTGCGTGGACTGGTACGGCAATGCGCGGCCGATCTTCCTCGGCGATCGCGTTTTCGCACTGCTCGGCTACGAGCTGGTCGAAGGCCGCGTCGACGGTGATGCGATCAGCGAACGACGTCGCGTCGATTTCGCGCCGCGCCGAGCGGTGGTCGTCAGCGGCAAGTAGTCGGCCGGCGCGTAACCGATCGCTAACGCGACGTGGCCGACGGGCGGCCGCCGAGCCTTACGACGCGTGACCTATAAGGGCTGCGGCGCGCCACGCGCCGGAGCCCGCGCATGGTCTTCAACTCGCTCACCTTCGCCGTGTTCTTCGTGCTCGTGCTGGCGATGCATTCGTTGCCGCTCGGCTGGACGACGAAGAAGATCAACCTGCTCATCGCGAGCTACCTGTTCTACGCCGCGTGGAATCCGCCGTTCATCCTGCTGCTTTGGATTTCCACGGTGGTCGACTGGTTCGCCGCGCAGGGCCTGGTGCGCGCGCAGAAACCGGTCGCGCGAAAGGCGTGGATGCTGCTGTCGGTAGTGGTCAACCTGGGCATGCTCGCCTGGTTCAAGTACGGCGAGTTCGCGCTCGACAACTTCGCCGCGCTGATGCATTCGCTGGGCGTCGCGTACCAGCCGCCGAAGTCCGACATCGTGCTTCCGGTCGGCATCTCGTTCTATACGTTCGCAACGCTGTCCTACACGCTCGACGTCTACCTGCGCCGCGCCATGCCCGCGCGCAACTTCCTGGATTACGCGCTGTTCGTGACGTTCTTCCCGCACCTCGTCGCCGGCCCGATCATGCGGCCGACCGAACTGGTGCCGCAGTTCGAACAGCCAAGGCGTGCGAGCGGCGATGCGATCCGCTTCGGCCTGGCGCTGATGACGCTGGGCCTCTTCATGAAGGTGGTGCTGGCGGACGGCTTCCTCGCGCCGCCCGCCGAAGGCGTGTTCGACGCGAAAACCGCACCCGGCGCGCTCGATGCATGGATCGGCACGCTCGCCTTCAGCGGGCAGATCTTCTGCGATTTCGCCGGCTACTCCACCACCGCGATCGGCGCGGCGATGTGCCTGGGCTTCGCGATGCCCGACAACTTCCGCTTCCCGTATGCGGCGGTGGGCTTCTCGGATTTCTGGCGACGCTGGCACATCACCCTGTCGTCCTGGCTGCGCGATTACCTGTACATCCCGCTCGGTGGCAATCGCCACGGGCCGGCGCGCACCTACATCGCGCTGATGCTGACGATGCTGCTGGGCGGCCTTTGGCACGGCGCGAACTGGACCTTCGTCGCCTGGGGCGGCCTGCACGGCGTGTACCTCGCGAGCGAACGCATGGTGCGCTCGCGCTTCGGCCATTGGCGACCGGGACCGTTCGCGTTCTTCGCGCTGGGCCTGCTCACCTACACGCTGATCAACGTGACCTGGGTGTTCTTCCGTTCGAAGACGTTCGGCGGCGCATTCACCATGCTGCGCGGCATGGCCGGCGCGACGCCGCATCCGATGCCGCTGCTGTCGGCGTTCGAACTGGGTGCGGTGGCGTTGATCATGGCGTCGATCATCGCCGTGCATTGGCGCATGCGCGACACCACGCTGGAGGCCGTCGTCGCGCGCGTACCGGCGCCGGCGATCGCGCTGGGCTGGGCCGCGATGGCGTTCGCGATCGTGATCGAACAGGGAGAAGGCAATGCCTTCATCTATTTCCAGTTTTGAGGCGCTGCCGGACGCGGTACGCGCCACCGCAGCCGATCGCCCGGGCGAAGCGCAGCCGGTGCCGGTGCGCCCGATCCCACCGCGGCCATGGCGCGGCATCGGCGTGGTCGCGCTCATGCTCACCGTCATCGCGCTCGCGGGCTGGGAATGGCAGATGCGACGCGTCGGCCTGCGCGCGGGCGACTACAGCATCGATGCCTCGGGCTGGGCCGCGGCGCGGCGACAGATCGACGTCGCCAATGTGCCCGTCGTGATCGTCGGCGACTCGCGCATCCTGTTCGACACCGACCTCGACCGTTTCCAGCAACTCACCGGCGTCCGCCCGCTGCAGCTCGCGCTGCCCGGCAGCAACGCGCGGCCGTTCCTCGAGGACGTCGCCAACGACCCGCATTTCCACGGCCTGCTCATCGTCGGCCTGGCCGACATGTCCTACTTCCGCGATGGCGTTGGCAATGGGGAGCGCGCGCTCGATCGCTACCACAGCGAGATGCCGTCGCAACGCACCGGCTACCTCGTGTCGCGCGCGCTGGAGAAACGCTTCGCCTTCATCGACCCGGCCTACCGGCTCAGCACGCTCGTCTATTCGGCCGATCGCGGCCAGCGACGCGGCGGCGCGTCGTGGTACTTCCGGCCGTGGAAACTGATCGACATCGACGAACGCGGCCAGGCCGCGCTCTGGTCGAAGATCGAAACCGATGCGCGCCTTCGCACGCAGGCGCGGCAGGCATGGCTGGACATGCCGGGCCGGCCGCCGCGGCCGCCTGTCGACGCGAAGGTCATCGCGTCGACGCTGGCGAAGACGCAGGCCGCCGTGGCGCGCATCCGTGCGCGCGGCGGCGAGGTGGTGTTCGTGCGACCACCGTCGACCGGGCCGTTGCGCATCCGCGAGGAACAGCGCATCCCGCGCCGGTCCGGATGGGATGCGCTGCTGGCGCGAGCGCACGCCGCCGGCATCCATTTCGACGACCACCCCGAGTTGCAGGGCCTCGACGTGCCCGAGTGGTCGCATCTGTCGCAGCGCTGCCAGCGCGTCTACACCGACGGCTACGTACGCCTGCTGGCGCACGCGACGCCGCGCATCACGCTGCGCGCGGACGCACCGCCGCCGCTGGCCGCACGCGATTGCGTGGCGACGACGCCGGACGCGGTCGCCAACGCGAACGCCCGGCCGAAGCCGGGCGTGTGAGCGAACGCGGCGCGTGGGTCAGTTACCGGCCAGCGCGCTGACCGCCGTCGCGGCGACCGGCGTCGTCATTGCCGGCGCTGTGTCGGCGGACGTCGCGGTCGTGGGCGTCGGAGCTGGCGCTTCGATCGCGCCGGTCGACGCGACCGTGCCGCCACCGGCGTTGATCTCCGCCCCGGTCCACGGATCCACCGGAACGCGCGCGCCCGGATAAAGCACCGCGTCACTGAAATTGGTCGCGTCCGCGACGATCACGCGGCCGCCGCGTTCGGTGATCTTGAACAGCTGTTCCGCGAACGCCATCGGCAACCGCACGCACCCGTGTGACGCCGGATAGCCGGGGATGTGCCCGGCATGCAGCGCGACGCCGTCCCACGTGAGGCGCTGCATGAAGGGCATCGGCGCGTTGTCGTACTTGTTGGAGTGGTGCATCCGGTCCTTCTCGAGGATTTCGTACACGCCGGCCGGGGTGTCGTAGCCCGGTCGCCCGCTGCTGATCGTCGAGCGCGCGATGCGCACGTCGCCGCGATACACGTGCACCATCTGCGCCGGTAGCGACACCACGATCGTGATCGGCCCGGTGGCCGCGTCGTTCGGCGTCCACTCGAACTTGCCCGCGGCGAGCGGTGCGTCCGGCGCGGGAAGTGACGGCGCGGTCAGCACTGCATCGCCCGTCGTGGTCGCCGCGGCGGGTTCGACGATGGTCGCGTCCGGTTGCGCCGGCGTCGCGACGACATCCTGTGCGAATGCCGGTGCCTGGGCGAATGTGACGAGGGCGATGGCGAGCGCGCAAAACGTGCTCGGAACGCGACGGCGGACAGCGATGCGGGACGAGGTCTTCATGGAAGCCACGCTATCGGGCGCTCCATCAGCGTCGGTTTGATCATCCCCACTGCGCGCTTAACGCGGCGTGCAAATTCGCGACTGAATTGCGCGTTCCCTTGATGCCGCGTGCAGCTCACCGCACGTCGCCTGAACGAAATTCCGGTGTCCGCCTTTTCCACGCTTTCGACACGCGCGCATGCTCCACTCCGCTTACCTCTTCGACGGAGCATCGCGATGACGACGTGGCCCGGCTGGTCGGACGACACCACCCTCGTGCTTCCGCTCGACGACGCGCCGCCCGGCGGAACGCTCGAGCTTGGCGGACGCCGTTTCGAGGCGAAGAACGAGCTGCACGTCACGCTGGTCGGCAAGCTGCTCGGCGCGGAGTTGCGACATGCACTCGGCGATCGCCTCGATGCGGCCACGCGCCCCGCGTTCGAAGCGTTGGACTGGTGGTACGCGCGCACCGGCGAGCACCGCCTGATCGAACGACCCGACACCACCGACGACGGCGATCGCGGCACGGTCGCCAGCGTGATTGAGCTGATCGAACTGCCCGCGCTCGACTGGTATTACCGCTGGCTGGGCGAATTGCTGGGCCGCCAGCTCCCGGTGCCGCCCGCGCACGTCACCCTGTACACGCACCGCAAAGCCAAGGGCATCGGCATTCCGACCACGCAGAGCCTGCGCGCGTGGTCGCGGGGCGCGGTGCCCGTGCCGGCCTGATCGCGTCCGCCGCGTCGCGGCGTCTCACAGGTTGCGACGCCTCTCCGGCCCAATGCCGCCCTCATACAACGGGGGCGGGCGATGGACACGACGGGGCGCGAACTGGCGCGGCAGGACACCGGTCGCATCGACCTCGAGGACGATGCGGCGACGGCGGTGACGCGGCGACCGCGCGCGTTGCGCAAGGGTGACGGCGCCGGGCTGACGCAGGCACTCGCCTCGCGCTACGCCGACCGCATCACCGGCCACTTCACGATTCCCGGTCGCGACGGCGCGTTCGTCGACATTCCCGCCGACGTGCCCGCCGCGCTCGCGAACGCATTGAAGTCGCGCGGTATCGAGCAGCTCTACAGCCACCAGGCGCAGGCCTGGGACGCGACACGCCGCGGCGAACACGTGGTCGTGGTGACGCCGACCGCGTCGGGCAAGTCGCTCTGCTACACGCTGCCGGTGGTCACCGCGGCGATGGAGCGTGGCGCGAAAGCGCTCTACCTGTTCCCGACCAAGGCGCTCGCGCAGGACCAGGTCGCGGAACTGCTCGACCTCTCGCGTGCCGGGGATCTCGGCCTCAAGGCGTTCACCTTCGACGGCGACACGCCGGGCGATGCGCGGCAGGCCATCCGCCTACACGGCGACATCGTGGTCAGCAATCCCGACATGCTGCACCAGGGCATCCTGCCGCACCACACGAAGTGGGCGCAGTTCTTCGAGAACCTGCAGTACGTGGTGATCGACGAAGTGCACACCTATCGCGGCGTGTTCGGCTCGCACGTCACCAACGTGCTGCGACGGCTCAAGCGCATCTGCGCGTTCTACGGCTCGAACCCCCAGTTCATCCTGTGCAGCGCGACCATCGGCAATCCGCAACAGCATGCCGAGGCGCTGATCGAACACGGCGTCACCGCGATCACCGAATCGGGCGCGCCGACGGGCGACAAGCACGTGCTGCTGTGGAACCCGCCAGTGGTGAATCCCGACCTCGGCCTGCGCGCATCGGCGCGTTCGCAGAGCAACCGCATCGCGCGCATCGCGATCAAGGCCGGGCTGAAGACGCTGGTGTTCGCGCAGACGCGGCTCATGGTCGAGGTGCTGACCAAGTACCTCAAGGACGTGTTCGACCACGACCCGCGCAAGCCGCCGCGCATCCGTGCGTATCGCGGCGGTTACCTGCCGACCGAGCGTCGTGAGGTCGAACGCTCGATGCGTGCCGGCGACGTCGACGGCATCGTCAGCACGTCCGCGCTGGAACTCGGCGTCGACATCGGTTCGCTCGACGTCGTCATCTTGAACGGGTACCCCGGAAGCGTCGCCGGAACGTGGCAGCGCTTCGGCCGCGCCGGACGACGTCGCCAGCCCTCGCTCGGAGTGATGGTCGCGAACTCGCAACCGCTGGACCAGTACGTCGTGCGCCATCCTGAGTTCTTCATCGACGCGACGCCCGAACACGCGCGCACCGCGCCCGACCAGCCGCTGATCCTGTTCGACCACATCCGCTGCGCCGCGTTCGAACTGACGTTCGTCGCGGACGAGCGCTTCGGTCCGATCGAGCCCGAGCTCTACCTCGAAGCGCTGGCCGAAACCGATGTCGTGCATCGCGAGGGCGACCGCTGGGAGTGGATCGCCGACAGTTATCCCGCGAACGCGGTGTCGCTACGCAGCGTCGCTGACGGCAACTTCGTCGTCGTCGACCGCACCGATGGGCGCCAGCAGATCATCGCGGAGGTCGACTACTCCGCCGCCGCGCTGACGCTGTACGAAGGCGCGATCCACATGGTGCAGTCGACGCCGTACCAGGTCGAACGCCTCGACTGGGAAGGCCGCAAGGCCTACGTCACGCGCACCTTCGTCGACTACTACACCGATTCCATCGACTACACCAAGCTCAAGGTGCTCGCCGAATTCGACCGCACCGATGCGGGCGACGGCAGCGCGCACCATGGCGAGGTGCACGTCGTGCGCCGCGTCGCCGGCTACAAGAAGATCCGCTACTACACGCACGAGAACATCGGCTACGGGCCGGTGAACCTGCCCGACCAGGAGCTGCACACCACCGCCGCGTGGTGGCAGCTGCCGCAGCCGCAGCTGCTCGCGTGGTTCGCGTCGCGGCAGGACGCGCTGGATGGTTTCCTCGGCGCCGGTTACGCCTTGCATGTGGTCGCCACGCTCGCGGTGATGGCGGATGCGCGCGACCTGCAGAAGGCGGTGGGCAATGGCGACGGTGCCTGGTTCGCGACGAGCGACGCCAGTGGTCGCGGCCAGGTGCGTGGCATCGACGGCCAGGAAGTCACGCCCGTCGAGCTGCAGCAGTTCGTGCCGACCATCTATCTCTACGACAACTTCCCAGGCGGCGTCGGCCTGTCGGAGCCGTTGTGGACGCGGCAGAAGGAGCTGCTCGAGCGCGCGATCGAACTGGTCGAGCGCTGCGACTGCCGAGCCGGCTGCCCCGCCTGCGTCGGGCCCATCCTCGCCAGCGACGAAGAGCGCGAGTCGGCAACGTCGCCGAAGACGCTCGCGCGGCGCGTGCTCGGCCTGCTCGCGAACCCGACACATGCCATCACGGACACCAATGCACCGCGCGCACTGGAACGCGACGCATGAGCCTCACCCTCGACAGGTTGCTCGCGCTCAAGCGCCAGGCCGGCGCGACGGATGTACCGGCAGCGTCGGCATCGTCGGTGCCGTCCGCATTGCGCGAACCGTCGCGTGACGCGCCTGCGGCCGCGACGGCGCCGTGGGACACGGTGCTGCACGGCGACGCCGCATCGCGCACGGCGGCGAACGATCCCACTTCCGTTACGGATGACGTGGCGTCGCCCGAGGCCACGTCGCGTCGTCCATCCGAGATCGACGCGCTGCGCCGCCTGCTCGGCCTGCGCGAACGTGCGCCGTCGCCGCGCCCGCGTGCGCGCGAGGTCGATCGCAGGCTCCCGGGGCAGCAGATCGACGACGGCCTGTGGCTGATCGAATCGCAGGTCGCGCATGCGACGCCGAGCGCGCCGCTTCCGCTCGCGTTCGCGCGTCGCGATGGGCATGTCGACGCCTCGCACCTGATGTTCTTCGACACCGAAACCACCGGGCTCGCCGGCGGCACCGGCACGCGCGCCTTCATGATCGGCGCGGCGGACTGGTTCGAAGGCACGCTGCGCGTGCGCCAGCTCTACATCGCCAACATGGCGGCTGAGCGCGCGATGCTGCGTACGTTCGCGTCATGGTTGGCGCCGTCGACCGTTCTCGCCAGCTACAACGGCCGCAGCTACGACGCGCCACTGCTGCGCACCCGCTACCGGCTCGCGCGCCTGAAGAATCCACTGCACGGCCTCGACCATCTCGACCTGCTGCATCCATCGCGCCGGCGTTGGCGCGGCGTGTGGGAGAACTGCCGGCTCGCGACCATCGAACGCGAGGCGCTGCGCATCCTGCGCGAGGACGACCTGCCCGGCTCGCAGGCGCCGGCCGCATGGCTCGCCTACCTGCGCGGCGGTCCGTCGACCAACCTGCGTCGCGTTGCCGAGCACAACCGGCAGGACGTGGCCACGCTGTCGCAATTGCTGCTGCGTTTATGCGACGACGGCAACGAAGCGAATGCATCGTCTTGACGGCGACGCAACGCGACACAACGGAGGCTGAAAAACGTCTCCATCGTGTCGGAGTGCCGACATGCCGTTTCAGGATTCGATTCGCGGCGAGTGGTCGCGCCTGGTGCTGCCGGTGTTCGTGCTGGTCGCGTCCGTCGCCGCCTGCAGTGCAATGGGTCCGGCCGACGCCGGCGTCGCCCATGCATGCCGACAGGGCAATGCGGATGCGTGGGTCGGGCGCGCGGCGAGCGCCGACATCGTCGAGCAGGCGCGGCAGGCGAGCGGCAGCCGCAGCGTGCGGCTGGTGATGCCGGAACAGTCGCCGCACCACGGCTTGGCGCACATCGATCGACTCAATCTGTATCTCGACGACCGCGCGCTGATCACGCGCACCGCCTGCGGCTGACGCGTTGACGCGGCTTTCTGTCGTGGCGGGCAGTCTGTTTGCACCGCCCGAACTGGAAATCGCATGAACCCGATCGTTCGCACGACGACACTACTGTCGCTTGTCGCCCTCGCCGCCTGCAGCACCACATCCAGCACGCCGCCCATGTCCGATCCGATGCCGCCGGTTACCGCGCAATGCCATGCCGACGCCGCGCAGTCGCTGGTCGGCCAGAGCGCGACGCCGCAGAACGTCGAAACCGCCCGCCAGCGTGCGGGGGCGCAGATGGCGCGCGTGCTCAAGCCCGACCAGGCGGTGACGATGGAATACCGAGAGGGCCGGCTGAACATCTACGTCGACGCGGCGAACGTCATTACCCGGATTGCGTGCGGCTGAGGTCGCTCTGATCGATCGCTCGCGCGAGGCGCAGGCCACGCGCGAGCGATTCGCTGGGACTCGTGGTCGCTCCGAGGCAGGCGTAAGCCGTCAGCCTGGCTTACGCCGGTGGCGCGGCGTCCGATCGCGCCACCGGTGCCTGCAGCGAACGCGAGCGAGTCCGCGTACGCAGTGGCGGGTTCTCCGCCGCCGCGCGCACGCGTCGACGCGTGGTGCGCATCGCCTTCTTCGCCGCGCGTGACGCCGCCGCTGCGCGCCGCCGCGCGTCGCGCAGGAAGCGCAGCGCCGCGAGTTCCCAGTTGCGGCCACTGCGCGTGCCGGTGGTGAGTTCCCGCAGGCGACCGCTGCGCCAGCCTTCGAACACGGCCGGATCGATGTAGGCCTTGCGGCACACCGCCGGCGTGTTGCCCAGCGCGTCGGCGACTTCGGACACCACCTGCTTCTCGATCGATGCCAATGCGCGTTCGCTGGCGTCGTCGGGCACGTCGGTGGCGGCGAACAGTTCGATCGCCGCCAGCGTGCCGCCCCAGGTGCGGAAGTCCTTGGCGGTAAACGCTTCGCCCAGCGCGTCGCGCAGGTAGTCGTTGACCTGCGACGAACCGACCGGCTGCGTTTCGCCGTCGTCGTCGACGTACTGGAACAGGGACTGCCCGGGCAACTGCTGGCAGCGCTTGACGAGTTTCACCAGCTGCGCGTCGTCGAGCACGATCTCGTGCTCGAGCCCCGACTTGCCGCGGAACGCGAACTTCGCACGGCCGCCGCGCAGGAAACCGACGTGCCGGTTGCGCAGCGTGGTCAACCCGAACGAGCGGTTGCTGCGCGCGTACGCATCGTTGCCGACCCTGATCAACGTGCGCGCCATTACCGACACCACGATCGCGAGCACCTTGTCGCGCGGGAAGCCCGGCAGCGCGAGGTCCTTCGACAGGCGGCGTCGCAACTTCGGCAGCGCTTCGCCGAACGCGACGATGCGCTCGAACTTGCCGTCGCCGCGCACCAGCGCCCAGTCGGGGTGGTAGCGGTACTGCTTGCGGCCTTTCGCGTCGCGACCCGTTGCCTGCAGATGGCCGTCGGGATCGGGGCAGATCCACACGTCCGTGTAGGCCGGTGGAATCGCCAACGAACGGATGCGCGCGAGCGTGTCCTCGTCGCTTATCGCATCGCCGTCGGCGTCGGTGTACGCGAAACCGTCGCCCTTCTTGTGGCGACGGATGCCCGGCTCGGCATCGCTGACGTAGACCAGCCCGGCCTGGCGCGCAGCGAGCGCGCCGTCGGGTGCGGCGGATGCGGGAACACTCATGGCGACCGAGCATCGGCACGTCCCCGTCAAGGACGCGCCAACCGGTCAAGCGCGTTCAGGCGGCGGCGGGTTCCGCGGCCGCGGCGTGCCGACGCGCGTGGCGCATCGCGATCAGCCACGCGCAGGCCAGCACTGTCGCGGCAAGGAAGAACGCCGCGCCGGGCAGGTAGACGGGTGCGCTCCTGCCGATGAAGAAGCCGAACGTCGCGGCGTACGTCATCGGCGCGACGATGCCGATCAGGCTGACCAGGCTCATGATCGCGCCCTGCAGGCGGCCCTGTACGTCGGCGCCGACTTCGCGCGTCATCAGCGCCTGCGCGGCCGGTTGCGACACCGCCCACAGCGCGCTGATCGGCAGGCCGAGCCAGAACATCCACGGCTTCGCGGCCGCGCCGTAGATCGCGAAACCGATCACGCCGCAGGCCAGGCCGATCGCCATCGCGCGCTGCTCGCCGAAGCGCTTGATCATGCGGCCGACCAGGCCCGCGTTGACGATCACGCTGAGCACGCCCACCACCGCGAGCACGTAGCTCACGCCCTTCGGGCCCCAGCCGTAGCGCACGTCGCCGTAGAGCACGAACGTGCTCTGGTACACGTAGTGCGTCGACGCCGCGAGCAGCACGATCACGATGAGGTCGGTGATCTGCGGATAGCGACGGATCATGCCGAGCGATGCGAACGGCCGCGTCTGCGTCCAGTCGAAACGCTTCGCGCGCTTCTCCGGCGCCAGCGATTCCGGCAGCACGAACGCGCCGTAGCAGAAGTTGATCAGCGACAGGCAGGCCGCGGCCCAGAACGGCGCGCGCAGGCTGTAGTCGCTCAGCAGCCCGCCCAGCACCGGGCCGATGATGAAGCCGAGGCCGAACGCGGCGCCGATCATGCCGAACGCCTTGCCGCGCTGCTCGGGCGGCGTGACGTCGGCGATGTACGCGTTCGCGGTGGTGAAGCTCGCCGATGCGATCGCCGAGATGATGCGGCCGACCATCAGCCACGCGAGCGACGGCGCGAGCGCCATGAACACGAAGTCGAGCCCGAGGCCGAGGCAGGAAATCAGGATGACCGGACGACGCCCGAAGCGGTCCGACAACGCGCCCTGGATCGGCGACGACAGGAACTGCACCGCGGCGAAGACCATGCTGAACAGGCCGACCCAGTAGGCCGCGTGTTCGATGTCGCCGCCGTTGAGCTTCTGCACCAGGTGCGGCAGCACGGGAATGATCAGGCCGAACGACAGCACGTCGATCAGCACGGTGACGAAGATGAAAGCGAGCGCGGCGCGGCGCGCGGGCGACGGTTGGGCGTCCACGGCAACTCGGGTTCGGAAGGTGGCGCGCAGTCTAGCGCCGCGCACCAAGGCCGGCGAATGCCGTCAGTCAGTCGCGCTGCGCCTTGGGCACCGCCGCGGCCTGCGTGCCCGGCGGGCTCGGTAGTTCGGTCGCGGTCTCGGGCTGCAGCTCCGGCCGCTCGCGCCAGTTGCGCGGCAGCCGGTTGTGGATCTTGGTCGCCGCGATCGCCGCATGCCCGACCGCCACCGCGATCTGGTTCAGCGCACTCACCACGTCACCGACCGCGTACACGCCGTCGACGCTGGTCTGCTGGTCCTCGCCGACGATGATTTCGTCGCAGTCGTCGAGTTCCAGCCCGAGGTCGCGCGCGAGGTCGACATTCGGCGTGCTGCCCAGTGTCGGATACAGCGTGTCGAACACCTGCTCGTTGCCGTCGTTGTCGCGAACCACGGTCTTGCCGTTCTCGAATGAGAGCCTGGCCGGCTTCGGATGCACGTCGATACCCGCGCGTCGCGCCTGCTCATTGCAGTCGTCCGACACCTCGCTGTCATCGCTGGCGATGACGCTCACATCGTCGGAAAACGTTCGCAGGAACAGCGCGTGACTCACCGTCGAGTCGACCGGCCCGTACACCGCGACGCGGCAGTCGCTGGCTTCGTAGCCATCGCAGACCGGGCACAGGCGCACCGCACCGGCGGCGATCGCGTTCTCCAGATCGTCCAGCGGCGGCATCACGTCGACGATGCCGGTCGCGAGGATGACGTAACGCGCGCGCCAGCGTCGTCCGTCCGCGGCGGTGGCTTCGAACACGTCGCCGTCGCGCTGCAGCCTGGCGATGCAGCCGTCCTCGATGGTTGCGCCGTAACCGCTGGCCTGGTCGCGTTGCTGCTGCAGCAGAGTGGTGCCGGCAACGCCGCGCGGAAAGCCCGGGCAGTTATGGCTGGTGGGAATCCAGCGCGCGCGGCTCTTGCCCGCATCGACGACGAGGATGCGGCGGTGATAGCGCACCAGGTAGGTCGCGGCGGTCAGTCCGCCCGGGCCCGCGCCGATGATCAGGCAGTCGAGGACATCGTCTGGCGTCGTCATGCGGCGTCGAGCAGGCGCAGCCCGAAACGATCGGCCGGCGCGTTCCAGCGATGCGTCACGCGCAGGCCGGCGCGACGCGCGAGATCGTCGAAATAGGCGTCGGTGTACTTGTGCGAGATCTCGACGTGGATCGGCTCGTCCGCATCGAATGCGAACGCGTGCCCGGCGACGCGTACGGTCTGCGCGCGGCGGCTCACGATGCGCGTTTCGATGCGGCTGTTCTCCGGCGACCACGTGGCGCGATGCGCGAACGCCGCGAGGTCGAAGTCCGCACCGAGTTCGCGGTTCAACCGCGCGAGCAGGTTCAACGTGAATGCCGCGGTGACGCCGGCCGCGTCGTTGTACGCGGCCTCCATGTCGGCAATGTCCTTGACCAGGTCGAGCCCGATCAGGGCGACGCCATCGTCGCCCATGGTTTCGCGCATGGCCTGCAACAGCTCGAGCGACTGCGCATCGTCGAAATTGCCGAGCGTCGAACCCGGGAAGAACACCAGCGAGCGCGCGGCAGGCATCAATGCGGGCGGCACCGGCACCGGGCGCGTGAAGTCCGCGCACACCGGCAGCATCTGCACTTCGGGGAAGGCGTGCGCGAGCCGTTGCGTGGATTCGAGCAACGTTTCGCGCGAGATCTCGACCGGCGTGTAGGCGACCGGCGTATCGAGGCCGGCAAGCAGCAACTGCGTCTTGCGTCCGCTGCCGCTGCCGTATTCGACGACGTGCGCATCCGCGCCTACCGCGTCGCGCACCTGCGGCATCACGTGCTGCAGCAGCGCGATCTCGGTGCGGGTGAGGTCGTATTCGGGTTGGCGCGTGATCGCCTCGAACAGCACGGAGCCGCGCGCATCGTAGAAATATTTCGACGACAGGTGCTTCGGCGTCGACGACAGGCCGGCGAGCACGTCGCCGCGCAGGTCATCCGGCGTCGGGCACAGGTCGAGCAATGCCGGCACATGCGTGGCGGCGCGTTGCAGGCGGGCGTCGAGCAGGTTCATGCGAGATCCTTCGCGAGGCGCAGTCCCGTGAACTGCCAGCGCGCGTGCGGCGGGAAGAAATTGCGGTAGCTGGCGCGCAGGTGGTCGCGCGGACTCGCGCAGCTTCCGCCGCGCAACACCTGCTGGCCGACCATGAACTTGCCGTTGTATTCGCCGAGCGCGCCGTCCCACGCACGGAAGCCCGGATACGGCAGGAAGGCGCTCGACGTCCATTCCCAGACATCGCCGAACATCTGCCGCAGGCCGTCGCGTGCATTGCCCGCAGGCTGCAGGCGACCGGATTCGACGAAATTTCCGTCGACGGCCAAGCCCTGCGCGGCGCGTTCCCATTCGGCTTCGGTCGGCAGGCGCGCGCCGGCCCAGCGCGCGAACGCGTCGGCTTCGTAGTAGCTCAGGTGCGACACCGGCGCCGCGGCATCGATCTCGCGTACGCCGCCGAGACCGAACGTGCTGTCGTCGTCGAGCCAGTACAGCGGACGCTGCCACTGCTCGTCCTGCACGCGCGCCCAGCCGTCGCTCAGCCACAACGACGCGCTGCGGTAGCCGCCGTCGCGAACGAATTCGCGATAGTCGCCGCAGGTGACCGGTCGCGTCCCCAGCGCGTACGCGCCCACGAGCGTGCGGTGCCGCGGCGACTCGAGGTCGAATGCGAACGCGTCGTGCTCGGGCCAGCGGTCGACGCCGATCTCCACGATCGCTTCGTCGAAGCGCAGCCAGTCGAGCGACCCGGCGTTCGCATGCGAACGCGGCAGGTCGTCGCGATACGCGGGGCGCAGCGGATTGCACGACAACGCATGCAGGATATCGGTGAGCAGCAGCTCCTGATGTTGCTGTTCGTGTTGCAGGCCGAGTTCGATGCGTTGCCGTTGCGCCACGTCGAATTCGTCGCGCGCGAACGCATCGGCGATGCGTGCGTCGACGCGTGCGCGGTAGTCGAGCACCTGTGCCAGCGACGGGCGCGACAGCACGCCGCGCATCGGCCGCGCGTGCTGCGGGCCGACGCTCTGGTAGTAGCTGTTGAACAGCACCTGCCAGGTCGTATCGACCACGCGATACCCGGGCAGCGCGGCCAGCACGAAGGTCTCGAAGAACCACGTGGTGTGCGCGAGGTGCCATTTGGTCGGGCTCGCGTCGGGCATCGACTGCACCATCGCGTCCTCGGCGGACACCGGCGCGGCGAGGTCGATGCTGCGCTCGCGCACCGCGCGAAAACGCGCGGCCAGCGGATCGACGGAGCAGGCTTCGGCGCCCTGCGCGACGGCAGGCGACAGGTCGGTCGACGTTCCCATCCGCAAAGCCTACGAAGCGACTGCGACGGCCGGGTGACGGGTGCGCGACGACGGCCGTCGCCTACAGTAGGCGGCATGCCCCTGCCCGCCGACGTGCGTGACGCCTTCCTGATCCCGGACGGCGCGATCTACCTCGATACCGCGTCGAACGCGCCGCGAACCCGCCGCGTGGATGCCGCGCTGCGCGCTGCCTGGGCCGAGCAGGCCGCGCCATGGCGGCTGTCGTTCGCCGACTGGGAAGCGCAGATCGAACGCGTGCGCACGCAGGCGTCCCGGCTGTTCCGCATCGATCTCACCGCCGACGCGGACGCGGTCGCGCTGGTGCCGTCGGTCGCGCATGCGATGTCGACTATCGCCGCCGGCTGGCCGCTGCGGGCGGGCGACGTCGTCGGCATCGTCGATGGCGAATTCCCGTCCGCGTTGCTGCCGTGGCAGGCGCGTTGCGCGTCCAGCGGCGCGACGCTGCATGCGGTGGCGCGCGAGGACGCGACATCCGGCTTCCTCGACTTGATCGAGCGCGGCACGCCCGCCGTACTCGTCGTATCGCATGCGCACTGGCGCGACGGCCGCCTCCTCGACCTCGATCGCGTCGCGATGACAGCGCAGGCGCATGGCGTGCCGCTGGTGCTCGACCTCAGCCAGAGCCTGGGCGTGCTGCCCTGTGACGTCGAGCGCTGGCAGCCGGCATTCGCGATGAGCGTCGGCTACAAGTGGTGGCTCGCACACAAGGGCTTGTGTGCGATGTGGGTGTCGCCGGAATGGCGCGAATGCCTGCCGCCGCTCGAGCAGCACTGGCAGGGCCGTTCGCCCGCTCAGCCGTGGCGCTTCGACAGCGAACACGCGCCGCCGTACCGCGACGGCGCGCGTCGCTTCGATGGCGGCGAGATTGCCGACCCGTTGCGCCTCGCGATTACGGAAGCCGGCCTGCACGACGTGCTGGCCTGGACACCGCGCGCGATTTCCGGGCGCCTCGGCGTGCTGCTGGGCCGATTGAAGCATCGGCTGGTCGACGCAGGGCTCGGCGACTGGTGCGTCGAACCGTCCGCGCCGCACCTGCTCGGCCTCGCGCCGCCGCACGATCGCGTCGACGCAGTGCGCGCGGCGTTCGCCGAGCACGCGATCATCTGCATCGAGCGCGACCGCGTGTTCCGCCTGGCGCCGCATCTGCACATCGGCGAACGCGACATTGACCGCGTCGCCGACGCGATCATCGGCGCGCGCTGACGCTCACTTCATGCGTGGCGATTCGAGGCCGGTGTCCGCTTCCTCGACGCCGTCGCGCAGCTGCTCCACGCGCCTGACCACCGCGCGCGCCACGTTGCGTGCTTCCTCGATCACCGCCTCGTCCGCGTCCAGCGCGCGATGGCTGGTCGCATACGGCTCGTAGTAGCCGATGTAGCGGTCGAGCTGCGACGCCGCGCCCGCATCGACCAGCCCCATCGCCCCCAGCCAGTCGGACAACGCATGGCGCACGCCCTTGGTGCCTTCCGCGTCGCCGTGCACGATCAGCCCGTAGGCGCGACCGGCGAGGTGCTTCGGATAGTCCCAGCCGTCGAGCTCGAGCTGCTTCGCGAGTTCGGGTTCCTTGCCCTGCGTGCGTGTCGGGTCGGGGTTGCCGCCGTCCGCGCACACGAGTCGATCGACCATCAGCTTCAGCACCGACGGCATCTGGTTCCAGTGCACCGGCGTGACGATCACCACGCCGTGCGCGGCCGTCCACAACTTGTAGATCTCCGCCATCCAGTCCGGCGCCTGCGCCATCGCGTGGTTGGGATAGCAGGAACACGGCCAGTGGCACAGCGGCATGGCCGTCGACACGCAGCCCTTGCACGGAAAGATGCGCTTGCCGTATTCGGACGTGAGCCGGTTGAGTTCGAGCACGTCGACCTCGAATCCCGCATCGCGCGCGACATCGCGCACCGCTTCGAGCAGGCGCCAGGTCTTCGACGTTTCGCCGGGACAGGTGTGCTCACTGCGCGGCGACGCGCAGACCAGCAGGATGCGTCGCGGCGTCGACGGATCGCGTTGCGTTCGGCCGATCTCGAGGAGCGCATCGCGCGTCGCGCGCCACTCGGTTGAGAGGTCGTAGTCGGGGTCTGCGAATTCCGGGCCGGCTTTCGCGGTGCGCGGGGACTTGCGGTATGCGTGGAAGCCGTCCCAGGCGATCGCTTCGAAGCGCGCGAACGCGTCGGCGTCCTTCTCGAACGCGGGGTCGTTGAACATCTCGCGCAAGCGCGCGGTGAACGCTTCGCGCTCGAGCGAGGGATCGGGCTGGCGACGGCGGATGTCGCGCGCGACGTCGCCGGGTTTCGGCACGTTCTTCTTTTCGGACTGCGGCTGATCGCTCATCGCGCGCTCCCGGAGGTCCAACGAGTGGACCCGGCGCCCGGTGAACGCGCGGTCGCGATCAGCGCGCGGCGTTGCCGCTGCGGATGAACTGCAGGAATTCGGCGCGGGTGCGCGCGTCCTCGCGAAATGCGCCGAGCATGGTCGACGTCGCCATGCTCACGCCGCGCTTGTGCACGCCGCGCGTGGTCATGCATTCGTGCGTGGCCTCGACCACCACCGCCACGCCCTTGGGCTGCAGCACGCGGTCGATGACCTCGGCGATCTGCGCGGTCATCTTCTCCTGCACCTGGAAGCGGCGCGCGAAACTTTCGACCACGCGCGCCAGCTTGCTGATGCCAACGACCTTGCCGTTCGGCAGGTAGCCCACATGCGCGCGGCCGATGATCGGCGCCATGTGGTGCTCGCAGTGGCTTTCGAATTCGATGTCGCGCAGCACGACCATCTCGTCGTACCCGGCGACTTCCTCGAACGTGCGTTCGAGGTAGGTCTTGGGACAGATGCCGTAGCCGACGAACCAGTCGCCGTAGGCGTCGACCACGCGACGCGGCGTGTCGAGAAGGCCTTCGCGCGTCGGGTCATCGCCGGCCCAGCGCAACAACGTGCGGACGGCGGCTTCCGCTTCGTCGCGGGAGGGCTTTTCGATGTCGGCCATGCGGGCGGATCCTGCTCGTGAACGCGCGCATCGTACCCGAGCGGCCGCTGGCGACGTGCGACGCCGGCGGGATGCGGCGTCCCGCGGCCACAAAAGAAAGAGGCCGGCATAGGCCGGCCTCCGGTGCTGCGGGTAGCAGTCGCAGCGGTGGTGCGTGTGCCGACCGCCGCGCGTGGCGCGTGCGGCGGTCGGTGGGTACTGCTTATCGCGAGTGCGCGACAACGTGGTGCTGGTTGTTGTCGCGCGGCTACTTCCTCGAACTCCGGCGGCGCGTAGCACGCACCGCGCATTAAGAGGCCGCGCGGCAATGCCGCGCGGGCGGCCTCTTAACGACCGTCGTTGTCCGCGTCGCCCGGGATGGCGCGCTCGATGTGGTGCCAGCCGTCACGCACGGCGCCGCGCGCATCGGACCACGCCAGACGCGAGTTGGCCTTGGTGGCGTCCCAACCGCGCTCGAGTTCCGGCTCGACCGAGTCGAACGACTTGCCGCGGTACTGGTCGTAGGTGCTGTAGCCGTACTTGTACGCCGGCTGGTAGTCGTTCCAGTCGCGCGAGCTGTTGTAGTACGGGGCCTTGGTGTACGTGTCCTGGAAATGCTTCTCGTAACCCGTCGGGTTCACGGCTTCGGCGATCGAGTCGCCCGCCTTCGAACCGACGATGCCACCCGCGACGGCGCCGACAAGGCTGCCGACGGGACCCGCGGCCGAACCGATCGCCGCACCGGTGACGGCGCCTGCAACGGCACCCGTGCCGGAACCGAGGTTATGGTCTTTCTTGACGTCAGTCATCGTTGTGGACTCCGTATTTACGTGGGGAGCCGGCAAACCGGCCGGCAGCGGTGCACAGACTCTGGGCGGCTGCCGGTACAACGCGAGTGAAGAAACGACGTCGTTTCGCGAATGGTCGCTTAACGCGCATCGCGTCGCGCATTCATCACCGCGCGACGCTCACGTCAGCTACGCGCCTAGACGACGCGCCAGCCCGGACACACGACGCGCATGGCGCGACAGCGCACTGCTGATCGACGAGGTTGGACCGAGCACATGCAACGCGCTGCGTGCGCGCGTGATGCCGGTGTAGACGAGCTCACGCGACAGCACGCGCGTATCGACCGCAGGCAGCTGCAGCCACACGGTGTCGAACTCGGAACCCTGCGCCTTGTGCACGGTCGTCGCGAATGCGCCGGTATGCGCGGGCAGTGCGCCCGGCGGGAATGCACGCAGGCCGTCGGCGCCTTCGAACCACGCGAGCATCGCGCCGTCGGTGTCGCGCACGCAGACGCCGACGTCGCCGTTGAACAGGCCGTGGCGCGCGCTGTTCTCGGTGACCATCAGCAGTCGACCGGGAAAATAGGTATCGCGTTGCGGACCGGCCAGCGCCGCTTCGATGCGTGCGTTGAGCTGCGTCGCGCCCTGTGGGCCATCACGCAATGCGGTGAGCAGGCGCGTGCGGTTGGCGCGGGCGAGCGCGTCGCGCGGGTCGGCGCACTCGCGAAGTTCGCGCCACGCTGCGAGCAGCGCGTCGCGCAGTGCCGGCGCGAGCGGATCGGTCGCGTCCTCGTGGAAGTGCATGCCGCCGCCGCCAGTTCGCAAGCGCGCGAGCGTTGCCTCGACGTCGCCGCGGCGAACCGCGTCGGCGACCGGCGCGAGAACGAGCGCGTCGGTCTGTCGATACCCGCGATCGAGATGCGCGCGACGCCCGGACAACGGCGCGTCCGGCGACGGCGCGGCATCGGCCGCATCGGCAAGCGCGGCGAGCACGTCGCCTGCTTCCACCGACGGCAGCTGGTCGCGATCGCCGAGCAGCAGCAGGCGCGCGCCCTCGGGCAGCGCTTCGACCAGCTTGCACATCAACGGCAGGTCGACCATGGATGCTTCGTCGACAACGAGCACGTCGACCTTCAACGGATGCTTCGCATCGAAGCGCGCACGCGTCTGTCCCGGCACGAGGCCAAGCAGCCGATGCAGCGTGCTCGCCGTTGCCGGCAATGCGTCGCAGAGATCGCCGTCGACGCCGGACGCGCGCAACGCATCGGCGATGCGGCGCACGCTGCCGGCCATGCGATCGGCGGCGCGACCGGTGGGCGCGGCGAGCGCGATGCGTGGCGATGCCTGGCCCGCCGCACGCGCCTGTGCGGCGAGCAGCAGCAGAACGCGCGCGATGGTCGTGGTCTTGCCCGTACCCGGGCCGCCGGTGACGAGCAAGACGCGCGATTCGAGCGCGCGCAGTGCGGCGCTGGCCTGTGCGTCGCCGGCGTCGCGCTCGGCGAACAGTCGCGCGTGCAGCGCGTCGACGTCGGCATGTATCGGTTGTGCGGGGGTCGCGCACAGCCGAGACAACGCGAGGGCGAGCCGGCGTTCGTATTCGCGGTAACGACGCAGGTAGACGCGGCCGTCCTCGACCACCAGCGGCGACGCGCTGTCGCTCTCGGCGTCGCGATCGGGCCGTGCGATCCATGCGCAGCGCGCGAGCGCTTCGCGCCAGGCCGTGGCGTCCGGCCAATCGATCGGTGTCTCGACGAGTTCGCGCGCGCTGTCGGGCTCGAACGCAGCGTGGCCTTGCGCAACCGCGTACGACGCCAGCGCCGCCGCCACCAGCACCGGGTCGCTCGCCGCGCCGTCGATGCGTTGCAAGGCGTGCGCAAGCGCGAGATCGATCGGACGCACCGCGCCGCTACGTTGCAGCGCGTCGAGCAAGCTCATGCGCCGCCTCCGAACAGGCGATCGAGCGCGTCGACCAGTGCGAACGGCAGGCGATCGGCATGGATGCCGGGCGACGCGGCGCGATGCGCGTCGACGCCGCGACAGAATACGTAGCGGATGCCGCCGAAATCGCGTTCGTAGTCGTAGGCGTCGCCGAGGCGGAAGCGCAGCCAGCGATGCAGCGCCAGCGTGTAGATCGCCGCCTGCAGCGTGTAATCGCCTTCGTGCATCGCACGGGCGAGCGTCGCCGCACCGTAGCCGGGCAGGCGATTGGTCTTGTAGTCGAGCACGAAGTAGCGGCCGTCGTGCGCGTAGACGAGGTCGATCTTGCCCGTCATCAGGCCATCGAGTTCGCGGCGCGCACCGAAACCGTCGCGCGCGGTGAGCAGGCCATGCGCCTGCACGTTCGACAGCAGCGCATCGACGCCGACATGGTCGAGCGCGAAATGGAATTCCATCTCGGCGCGGCGTGCGTCATCCGGCACCGCGCACAGGCGCGCGCCTTCGGGCAGCACGGCGGTGAGCGTGTTGCCGACCAGCGCGGTGAGCAGCGGCAGGCCGTCGTCGATCTCGGGCTGCGAATAGCCTTCGCCGCGGAACGCCGCGACCAGCGCGTCCTGCTGGCCGTCGGGCGGCGCGCCGTCGCGCCAGTCGCGCCATGCGCTGAAGTCGACCGTCTCGAACGCCGCGTGCACCACGTCGCCGAAGCGTGCGCCCGCGAAGCGTGCGTCGTCGGCGGCTGCCGCGACCAGTTCCGCGGCCGCATCTATCCGTGCATCGACCACCAGCGGTTCGTCCAGCGCTTCTTCGCGCTCACCGCGCGGCAACAGCGTTTCGACGCTGCCGCTGCCCAGCCGCGCAAGCGCGCTGAACGAATAGATCGACCAGTCGCGTGCCAGCGCGCGCTTGGCAGTGCGGGCGCGCGGCACGTGCGTCGGCGCGGGCGGGCCTGGCGGCGCGACGTCGAGTGATCCGGCGTCGCGATCGTCGACCGCGATGTCGGAATCAGCGAGCGTGTCCGTATCGCGCAGCATCGCGGCCAGCGGCGTGCCGGCATTCGCGTACAGCGGACCGGTGCACACCCACAGCGCGTGCTCGGCGCGGGTCAGCGCGACGTACAGCAGGCGCGCGTCTTCGGCGGCCTCGTCCTCGCGCCAGAGCTGCTTGCAGGCGTCATCGGGTTCGACGTCGAGCACGCGCGCATCGCCGTCGTGCACGCTGCACCACCGCGGGCTTTTCGTTGCGCCACCGATCGCCGCGAACGGCAGAAACACCAGCGGGAACTCGAGGCCCTTGCTCTTGTGCACGGTGATGATCTGCACGCGGCGCGCGTCAGACTCCAGCCGCAGCTGCTGCTCGGGGTCGCGATCGTCAGCGCCGGCGATGCGCGCGCGCAGCCAGTCGACCAGGCCCTGCGGGCCGAGCGCGCGTTGCGCGGCGTCCTGCAGCGCTTCGCCCAGCTGCATGAAGTCCGACAGGCGACGCTCGCCATCGACCAGTTCGAGCAGCCGCGGCGCGTTCTGCGCGCACAGCTCGTTGACCAGCGCCAGCGGGCCGGCGCGCAACCAGCGCTCGCGCCAGCCGGTCGCGCGCTGCAGTTCGCGTGCACGGGCGACGTCGTCGCGCGCCAGCGCATCGATGTGCGCGGCATCGGAACCGAGCAGCACGGTGGCAAGCGCGGCGTTGAGCCGCGGCAGGTCGCCCGGCGTCAGCAGCGCTTCGAACACCGCGAGCAGCTCCATCGCCTGCACGGTCGCGAACAGACTGGTACGGCCTGCAGTAACCGCCGGGATGCCGAGCGTCGACAACACGCGCTGCATGCGCGCGGCTTCGTCGTGCTTGCGCACGAGCACGGCGATGTCGCCCGGCTCGACCGCGCGGCCGTCGACCGTGAAGCGGCCTTCGGCGCCGAGCGCGAGCGTCTCGCGGATCGCGTCGGCACAGGCGAGCGTGGCCTGCTGGCGCGACGTGTCGGCGTCGTAGGGTTTGCCGTCGGGGGTGGCTGGCAGGCGCCGGATCGTCAGCGCCGCGGCCGGCCGGCCGTCGCGCAGGCAGGCGTCGTCATCGCGGCGCCCGCCCGCTTCGACCGGATGGAACTGGATGCGTGGATCGACGAACGCCGCTGCGCCTGCGTTGTGGTACAGGCGTTCGATCGCGCGCAGCACGCCGGGACGCGAGCGGAAGTTGCGCAGCAGCGACGGCGCGGGCTGGGCGACGTCGCGCGCGCGCAGGTAGGTATGCACGTCGCCGCCGCGGAACCCGTAGATCGCCTGCTTGGGGTCGCCGATCAATGCGAGGAACGGTGCGGCGTGCACCTCGTCATCGAGCAGCAACGGCGCATCGGCGACGTCGTCGGCGAAGACGCGGCGGAAGATCGACCACTGGCGCGCGTCGGTGTCCTGGAATTCGTCGACCAGCGCGGCGTGGTACTGGCGTCGAAGCTGCGCGGCGAGCGCGCGGCCACGCGGGCCGTCGAGCGCGGTCGCCACGCCGTCGATGAGGTCGTCGAAACTGCGCACGCGATGCTGGCGCTTGGCGTTGGCGAGGCGGCGCGCGGCTTCATGGCGCACGCGGTGCAGCAGCGCGATGCGGCGCCGGGCCGTCCATGCGTCGTGGCGCTGCTGTTCGTCGACATACGCCTGCATGACATCGAACAGCGGCGACTGCGGGCGTTGCGCGTCCTTGCCCTTGTTGGTGCAGGCGACGAGCTTGGCGGTCGACAGCAGTTCGAGTTTTTCGGGTGCGGCCGCGTCATCGCGCCATGCATCGAGCGCGACGTAAAGATTGGCGAGCGTCGCCGCCTTGTAGCTGGTCGCGCTGATGACCTTCGCGGCGAGCGCGGCGTCGATCGCGCGGCGGACATCGTCGCCATGCGTTCGCCATGCGTTGCGCGCGGCATCGGCGGCGACGCGCAACCCCGGCAACGGCGACGGCCCGATCTCCGGCGCGGCGGGGCGCAATGCGCTTGCGCGCAACAGGTCGCCAAGATCGGCGGCGAGCGCGTCCGGCGTGCTCCACCACGTCGTGAGCAGGTCGGCGGCGTCCGCATCCGCGGCGAGCGTGCGCCACAGGTCGTGGGCGACGGTGACCCGCAGTTCGCGATCGTCGCCGGGCGGGCCGGCGTCGTTGAACGGCTCGCCGGTTTCCAGCGCGTGGTCGGCGAGTACCCGCGTGCAGAAGCCGTGGATGGTGTGCACGGCGGCGGCGTCGACCTCGCGCGCGGCCTGCTGCAGGCGACGGCGCAATGCGAGGGGGTCTTCGAGCTGCTGCTGGCGTTCCACAAGCCGACGGCACAGCGCGACTTCCGCGTCGTCACCCGCGACCGCCGCACCCGACGCCACGCGCGCAAGCAGGTGCAGGCGACGTCGCAGGCGTTCGCGCAGCTCCTGCGTCGCCGCTTCGGTGAACGTCACCGCCAGGATCTGGCCGACGCGCAGCCCGCGTTCGACGACCAGCCGCGTCACGATCGTCGCCAGCGTGAACGTCTTGCCGGTACCCGCGCTCGCCTCGATCAGGCGGATGCCGGCGAGCGGCATGTCGAGGAAGGCGTCGACGTGGTCGCGCGCGGGATCGGCGGGTGATGGCAGGTCGAGCATGTTCATGCGTCGACCTCGACACGCGCATGCAGCACGGCGTCGAAGATGCGCCGCGCGAGCGACTGGAAGCGTGCGGCGGCGTCCGCGCCGGCGAACGGATCGCGCCCGCGCAACGTCAGCTGCGCGGCGGAGGTGCCGCCTTCGGCCCACGTGCGCAGGCCGAGCCAGCGCTCGCGCGCGGCTTTCCACACGCGATCGTCCTGGCCGTCGTACCAGGCCCAGCCGGCGTACGCGCCGAACGGCAGCGGTTCGACGAGGCCGGCCTCGCGGAGTGCGAGGAGCGCAGCCAGCGTTTCGCGTGCGTGCGTTGCGTCGATGGGCGCGCGTTCGATCGCGGCGGCGCGGCCGTCGTGCTCGACGAACTGCACCAGCGGCAGGCGACGCTCGAGCGCGGACGCGACCAACCAGTCGAGTCCGTGCGCGATGTGCGTCGGCCCATTGAGTTCGCCGAAACGGATACGCGCGAGGCCGTGCGGATGCGCGCCGCGCAGCCGGCCGTGCAGACGGATGGAATCGATGTCGAGATCGAAACCGGATTCGTCGGCCGACGTCGACGCGTGCCAGCCCGCGAACAGCTCCGCGTAGGGCCGCACGTCGTTGAGCGTTTCGTCGAGCACGCGCATGCCGAACACGCCGGCGGGCAGCAGGCCCTGTGCGCGCAGGCGGCGTGCGAGCTGCTGCGTGCGACCGCTGACCTGCGCTTCGAACACCGCATCGCGCAGGCGATCGACCGCGCGGCGTTCGAGCACAAGCGGTTCGACGTCGATGACCGGTGCGCCCGCGTCGGGCAGGCGCAACTGCAGGCGCTGGCGCAGGAACGCGTCTGGCGGGCTGCGCAGGAATGCGGCGAGATCGCCGAGCGAGACCTCGTTCACCGGCGGATCGCGCCGCGGCAACGGCGCGCCGACCCACGGCGGCGCCTCACGGCGGCGCTCGGGCGCGGTGCGCGCGGCCTGCTGCCATTCGGTGCGGTAGCTGAAGCGGCGCGGTTCGATGCCATCGCCATCGACGCCG
This sequence comes from Lysobacter claricitrinus, assembly GCF_045866565.1. NCBI lineage: Bacteria > Pseudomonadati > Pseudomonadota > Gammaproteobacteria > Lysobacterales > Lysobacteraceae > Lysobacter > Lysobacter claricitrinus. Next base: position 704,007 of record NZ_BAAFZV010000001.1, read on the forward strand.
AACGCTTCCGCGCAGAATGGCTGCAGCGGATGACGCACGGTGAACCGCTTGCGCGCATCGGCGGGATTCGCGTGGTATTCGGCGGCGACGTCGAGCAGTTCGTTCACCAGCACCGACGGCTCGCGCACGCTGCCATCGTGCGGATCGGCGCCGAGATAGCTCAGGTAGAACACGTCGTTCGCGGACGCGAGCAGCTGCAGGAACATGAAACGGTCGTCGTCGCGCAGCGAGCGGTCGCCGCGACGTCGAAGCGGGCCATCGAGCTCGCGCAGGCGCGCGTCCAACCCGCCACCCGGATCACGGCGCGGGAACTCGCCATCGTCGAGGCCGAGGATGCAGATCGCGCGGAACGGCAGCAGCCGCATCGGCACCATGCGGCCGAAACTCACGCCGCCATTCATCAGCGGCGCGCGCGTGTCGGGTTCGGCGAGGCGGGCGCCGAAATGCGAACGCACGACCTCCGGGTCGAGCGGCGCGCTGAACCCGGCGCGATGCGCGGCGTCGGCGAATTCATCGATCAGCGCACGCAGGCGATCGAGCGCGCGTTCGTCCGCGACCTCGCGCGGACGTTCGGGCAGCACCGCGGCGAGCAGCGCGAGCAGGCGTTCGCGCCAGTGCTCGGCGGGCATCGCGTTCGACAGCGCGCGCTCGTAGCGCGTCAGCACGCGCAGCAGGCCGATCAACGTGTCGAGCGCGGCGAGGTCGCCGCCTTCGAGCTCGGGCCAGCCGGCGACGTCGCCAAGCAGCGCATCCGATCCGGTCGCGTGGCCGACCAGCAGGCGGTCGAGCGCGAACTGCCAGGTGTAGATGGCGTCGTCCGGCGCGCCGTGCTTCGCGCGATGCGCGGCGTCGAGGCCCCAGCACGCCCCGGCGGCCTGCAGCCAGTCGCGCAGGCGATCGAGCGACGCGGGTTCCAGGCCGGCGTGCTGCGCGATCGCCGGCGTCGCCAGCAGGTCGAGCACTTCGTTGAGTCCGAGGCGCGACACCGGCAGCGCGAGCAGCCGCGAGAACACGTCGGCCAGCGGTTCGCTGGCGAGCGGGCTGGCATCGGCGACGGTGTAGGGAATGAAATCAGTGCGCCCGTGCACGCCGCCGAACACCGCCTCGACATACGGCAGGTAGGGATCGATGTCGGGCGCGAGCACGGCGATGTCGCGCGGCTGCAGCGGCGGATCGAAGCGTGGATCTTCCAGCAGCGCACGCAACTGGTCGTGCAGCACCTGCACTTCGCGAAGGCGCGTCGGCGCGGCGTGCACCTGCAGGCTCGCGTCGCTGCGGTCGAGCGCGTCGCGCCACGCCGTAGCCGGCGGCGGACGACGATGCAGCAGGTCGCGCTTCATGCGCTGCAGCAGCGTCTCGTTGGCGGCGTCGAAGGTCGTGGCGGCTTCGGGATCGACGTACGCCGGCAGTTCGAAGTCCGGATGCACGATCTCGTAGCCGCCGAGCACCGCCATGAAGTCGCGCCCCGATGCACCCCAAGCCTGCAGCAGCGGGTTGTCGTCGATGTCGAGCACGTCGCCGAACGCGGCTTCGTCGCCCAGTTCCAGGCGATGCGGCAGCGTGCGCACGTCGCCCCAATACGCGGCGACCGGCGACGGCAGGTAGAAATGCAGCGGGCCAACCCGCGCCGCGCTGGCGATCACGCGCAGCGTGTCCGGCGAGACGTTGAGCGTGGCGAACACGAACAGGCGTGACGGCAGGCCGATCGGCGTTTCCACGCCATCGACACCGAAGCGGTCGAGATAGCGCTGGATGCGGCGCGCGCGATGCGGGCGCTCGGGACCGAGGCGACGCCACAGCACCGCCTGCGGATCGCGCGGCGACTGCCCGGCATCCCATGCGAGCAACCAGTCGCGACGCCAGGCCTGGTACTTGTCGAACGTGGTGGCGAGCGCGCCGGCGAGCGACCACGCCTTCAGCGGATCGGGCTCACCCGCATCGGGCGCGAGATAGCCGCGCAGCGGCCGCAGCACCGCGTCGCGCATGGTCTTCTCGTCCTGCAGCAGCGCATACAGGCGCCAGCGCATGGCCTCGGCGTCGAGGTCGTCGGCATGGCCGTCGACATTCGCGTCGAGCGCGCGCGTGACCAGCTCGCCCGGCGTCAGGAACACGATGTTGGCGGCGATGCCGTGCGCCTGCGCGAGCGTGGCCTGCAACCAGCGGCGCATCGACGGCTGCGGGATGACCACGATGTCCGGCGCCAGCAACGCCTGCCCGGCCGCCGGCCGCCGGAGTTCGTCGGCCATCAGGCCGGCGAGGACTTCCAGGGAATTGGAGTGGTACAGGCGGAAATCGGAGGCCAAGGCCATCCGGTCATCTTGCCGCAGGACGTCGCAGCGGGTGCGACGGCCGGCGCACGCGACGCCATCGCGCCGGAAACCGTCGACGTCGCGAATCTCCGCTCTGGTGGAGGCATGACAGCCCGATCGCGCCGTTCACGGGACACGCCGTTACCCAGGTCATTGGTGCGCCGGCAGCGGCCCTGCGACAATGCGCGCACTCCCGGCCTGTTCAGCCGCGCGCCCGTAGCCTTCGCGCCGCCTTCGTGCGCGTGCACGTGACCGACTCCATGACCCAGCCTTCGCCCATCGTCGCCCTGCGTGGGCTGCGCCTCGCGCGCGGCGAGCGCACGATCCTGCACGACGTGAACCTCGAGGTTCTGCCGGGCGAAGTCGTGGCCGTGCTCGGTCCGTCGGGCTGCGGCAAGTCGACGCTGCTGTCGGCGCTCACCGGCGAACTCGAACCGGCCGCGGGCACCGTGGAAGTGCTGGGCCAGCCGATGCCGCGCGCCAGTCGCGCGCTGCTCGAGCTGCGCCGCGGCATCGGCGTGATGCTGCAGGGCAACGGCCTGCTGACCGATCTCAGCGTCGCCGAGAACGTCGCGCTGCCGCTGCGCACGCATACCGACCTGCCCGACGTGATCATCCGTCGCCTGGTCGAAATGAAGCTGCATGCGGTCGGCCTGCGCGCGGCCGCCGATGCGTATCCGCGCGAGCTGTCCGGCGGCATGGCGCGTCGCGTTGCGCTGGCGCGTGCGCTCGCGCTCGATCCGCCGCTGATGATCTACGACGAACCGCTGACCGGCCTCGATCCCATCGCCTCGGGCGTGGTGATGTCGCTGGTGCGCCGCCTCAACGACACGCTGGGCCTGACCTCGATCGTGGTGACCCACCACGTGCACGAGACGCTGCCGGTCGCGGACCGCGCGCTGGTCATCGCCAACGGCCGCATCGTGTTCTCGGGCACGCCGGCGGAACTCGAACGCTCCGACGACGCGTTCGTGCAGCAGTTCCTGCGCGGCGCGCCGGATGGCCCGATCGCCTTCGATGCCGCGCCGCGCGCGGCGGGAGCCGCCGCCTGATGCTCGCGACGACGATCCGCACGCTCGGCCAGGCCGGGATCTTCTCGTTCTCGGTGCTGCGCGCGAGCCGCCCGACCGGCGACTTCCTGCGCGAACTGGTGCGCGAGATCTACAAGATCGGCGCGCGCTCGCTGCCGATCATCTCGGTGGGCGGCGCCTTCGTCGGGCTGTCGCTGACGCTGCTCGGCTACAAGGCGCTGACCACCTACGGCGCCGCCAACCAGGTCAGTGCGCTGCTCGGCCTCGGCATGTACCGCGAGCTCGCGCCGGTGCTGACCGCACTCCTGTTCATCGGCCGCGCCGGCAGTTCCATCGCCGCCGAACTCGGGCTGATGCGCGCGACCGACCAGATCACCGCACTCGGCCTGATGGGCATCGATCCGGTCGGCAAGGCCGTCGCGCCGCGCTTCTGGGCGGCGGTGCTGAGCGTGCCGCTGCTGACCGGCTTCTTCTGCGCGGCTGGCATCCTCGCCAGCTATCTCGAAGCCGTGCACGTGATCGGTCTCGAGGCCGGCCCGTTCTGGCAGGTGATGCGCGACGCCGTCGACTTCCACGACGACTTCCTCGTGGCACTTGAGAAAGCGGCGGTGTTCGGCGCGATTTCCGCATGGGTCGCCGCGTTCGTCGGCTACCACGCCGAGCCGACGATCGAAGGCACCTCGCTCGCAACCACGCGCGCTGTCGTCAATGCCTCGCTGCTGGTGCTGATGTTCAACTTCGTGCTGTCGGCGCTGCTTTTCAGATAAGCGCCAACGCCGCCCTTGAATCCGGCGCGAAGCGCGCCACGTAACGTCGGGAACCCGTCCAATGCGCAGTCCACGAATCGAATTCGCCGTCGGCGCCTTCCTGCTGCTCGCGCTGGCGACACTGCTGGTGCTCGCGATCGCATCGACCAACGGCCGTTGGGGCGGCCGCGGCGACACCTACCCGATCAAGGCGCGGTTCACCGCGATCGGTGCGCTGCGTCCCAATGCGCCAGTGAAGATCGGTGGGGTGAACATCGGGCAGGTGGCCGACATTCAGCTCGACCCCGCAAAATTCGACGCCGTCGTAACCCTTTCCATAGACGGCAAGTACAAGGACCTGCCGTCCGACACCGCCGCCGGCATCTTCACGAACGGCCTGCTGGGCGAAAGCTACGTGGGCCTGACGCCGGGCGGCGACCCGACGCCGCTCAAACCCGGCGACGAGCTCTACCTCACGCAACCCGCCGTCGACCTGATCCAGCTCGTCGGCAAGTACATGTTCAGCGGCGCGGGCAAGTCCGATGCCGCCAGCGACAGCGGCCCGGATGCCGCACCCAAGGAGTAAGCCATGAAGCGCACCGCCCTTTCTGTCCTGCTGTCCACCGCGTTCCTCGCCGCGCCCATCGCGATGGCCACCGCCGCGCCGCCGGCCGCCACGCAGCAGCTCGGCACGCCGTCGCGCCTTGTGCTCGATAACAGCACGCGCATCCTCACCACGCTGGAAACGCGCCGCGCGGAATTCAGCAAGAACCGCGGTGCGCTCAAGCAGTTCGTGTCCAGCGAGTTCAACCAGATGTTCGACCGCGACTACGCGGCGCGCCTGGTGCTGGGCGCGCACGGTCGCGGCGCGCCCGATGCCGACGTCAAGCTGTTCGCCGACGCGCTCAGCGAGAACCTGATGCAGCGCTATGGCTCGTCGCTGCTCGACTTCAACACGCGCCTGACGGTGAAGGTGAAGTCCGAGACCAGCGTCGCCAACGGCAAGGCCACGCGCGTGTCGACGCAGATGCTGCGCCAGGGCGGCGAGCCGATCCCGGTCGACTACCTGATGCACCAGGTCAACGGCCAGTGGAAGGTGTTCGACGTGCTGGTCGAAGGCGTGAGCTTCGTGCAGACCTTCCGCAGCCAGTTCGACGGCCCGCTGTCGCGCGCGCCGATCGCGCAGGTCGCCGCCGAACTCAAGGCCGGCAAGCTGCAGGCGCAGGCCCAGCGATGAGCGACGTGCGCGTCCGCCGCGACGGCGACGTGCTGCACCTCGACGGCCGCCTCGACCGGGCGGCCGTCGCGTCGACATGGCGCGCGCTGCAGGCCCAACGGGCCGGTGCGCGTCGCGTCGATCTTTCCGGCGTGCACTCGGTGGACAGCGCCGGCCTCGCGCTGCTCGCCGAACTCGCGGCGTCCGGCCTCGCCATCGACGGCGAACCGGCCGGCCTGGGCGAGCTGCGCGCCGCGTATCGCCTCGATGGATCGCTGGGTTTCGCCGCCTGACGGAACGTCCGTCGCGTCGCCCCCGCTAAAATGACCGCATGACCCTTCCCGCCGCCCCTCGCCGCGCCCGTCGCACGGGTGTCCCGGCCCGGTCGTTGCTCGCGCTTGCCCTCTTCGCCGCGACCGCCCCCGCGTGGGCGCAGGACGCCGCGACGTCGGCGCCCGCCAGCGAGGCGGCCGCGCCGCAGACCGACGCGACCGTTCCGCCGCCTGCCGATGCACCGGCCGCTGCTACGAACGCGCCGAGCTCGCCGCAGACGCCGCCCACTGTGGATGCGGCCGTGCCGCCGGCCACGGATGCGCCGCAGGACACAACCACCAGCGAAACGACCGGCACCACCGATGCGCCGGTGCCCGACGTGGCAGTCGATGCCGCGGTCCCGCCGGCAGCCAGTGCGCCGCCGCCCACCGGCGATGCCGCTGCGACCACTGAAACCACGGCCACAGACGCCAACGCCACCAGTGCCGAAGGCGACTTCGATGCGCTGTACGGCCCGACCGGCGGCACGAACGTCGAGCGCGGCGTCGCCGGCGTGATCTGGGACCCGTGGGAGCCGTACAACCGCAAGATGCACCGCCTCAACAACGCGGTCGACAAGTACGCCGCGCATCCACTCGCGCGCGCCTATGTCGCCGTCGTGCCACGCCCGGTGCGCAGCGGTGTCAGCAATTTCTTCAGCAACCTCGGCCAGCCGATCACCGCGATCAATGCGCTGCTGCAGGGCAAGCCCAAGCTCGCCGCGCACGCGCTCGGCCGGTTCGTCATGAATTCGACGCTCGGCATCGGCGGCGTGTTCGATCCCGCCACCGACGCCAAGCTCGAGAACGGCAACGAGGATTTCGGGCAGACGCTCGGTGTCTGGGGTTGGAAGCGTTCGCGCTATTTCGAGCTGCCGCTGTTCGGCCCGCGCACCGTGCGCGACATCGTCGGCATGGTCGGCGACGCCCCGCTGTCGCCGATGCGCGGCATGGAAGAAGACAAGGTCCGCATTCCGCTGCAGGGCCTGCAGCTGGTCGACCTGCGCGCGCAGCTGATGTCCACCGATGCGCTGCGCGAAGGCGTGCAGGACGACTACACGCTGGTGCGCGATGCGTGGATGCAGCGCCGCATGTACCAGATCAACGGCGAGGCCGGCGAAAACCTGCCGGAGTACCTGCGCGACGCGCCGATCGTTCCGGTCAACGCGATGCCGGTGCGGCCGGGGAATTGATCGCCTGGACGCGGCGCACGATCTAGCGCCGCGCCGCCCCTCGATTCATCGCGTAATTGGCCTGACTCAGGTCTCGTGACGCGTCGTGGTGTCGGGCGCGTCGAGTAACAGGCTGTCGTCGTCCGCCTGCAGTTCAGGATGCAAGGTCTTCTTGCCGCGCGCGCCGAGTTCGGCCAGCTTGCGTGCACGCGGCAGCACGGCCTGCGTTGAATCGCTGAGGCGATTGCGCGCGTCGCGGAACGTTTTCGTCGCCTGCTCGAGCTTGACTCCGACGCCGTCGAACTCGGCCAGGAACGCGCCCAGCGCGTCGAGCAGCAGGCCGCCCGCTTCGCCGATCTTCTGCGCCTGCTTCTGCAGCTTGTCGCGGGCCCACAGGCGGTCGACCACGCGCAGCACCGCCATCAACGTATTCGGTGATGCGAACACCACGCGGCGTTCGAACGCGAACGACTGCAGCGCATCGTCGGCGCCGAGCGCAGCCGACAGCGCGCCTTCGATCGGCACGAACAGCACGGTGGTGTCGAGCGCGCTGTCGCCGATCGCCTTCGGATAGTCCCGGTCGGCGAGGTCCTTGACGTGCTGGCGCAGCGCGACGGCATGGCGACGCATGGCGTCGTGCTGCACGTCGGGCGCGTCGGCGTTCATCGCGTCCTGCCACGCGATCAGGTTGACCTTGCTGTCGATGACGATGCGGCGATCGTCGGGCAGGCGCACCACGATGTCGGGCCGCAGCACGCGGCCTTCGTCATCGCTTCCGGTCTGCTGGCGCTCGTAGTGCACGCCGGCCTCGAGACCCGAACTGCGCAGCACGTTCTCGAGCATCAACTCGCCCCAGTCGCCGCGCACCTTGGCGTTGCCGCGCAGCGCACGGGTCAGCTGGTCGGCCTTCGCCGCCATGTTCTCGTTGAGGCTGTGCAGCTTCTCGACCGCGCCGGCCAGCTTGGCGCGCTCGACCGCTTCCTCGCCGTACACGGTGTCCACGCGCTGGCGGAACTGGTGCAGCTGTTCGGCGAACGGCTTGAGCAGCGTTTCGATGTCGGCCTTGGACTGGCCGGTGGCCGTTTTTACGTTCTTTTCGAACAGTTCGCCGCGTTCGGCGAACACCTTGCCGGCCATCTGCGCGAACGTATCCGACAACCTGAGCTGCGCCTGTTCGACGAACGCACGCATCTCGTCCGCCTTGTGTTCGGCATGACGCAGGTTTTCGACCGCCTGCGCATGCTGGTGCGACAACCGGTCGCGTTCGGCGCGCAGCGCGGCAATCTCGTGCTGCGCGCGCTCGAGCGAGGCGGCGCGGTCATCGAGCGCGGAGCGCGCGGTACCGGCATCGATCGCGGCCTGCTCGGCGCGTGCACGTGTTTCATCGAGCGCGACGCGCAGGCGTTCGGCTTCCGCCAGCACACGCGCATGCGCGTCCGCGGTCGCGCGCAGGCCGCCCAGCGCCTCGCCGTCGGCGCGTGCACGCTCGCGTGCATCGGCGAGTTCAGCGGCCAGGAAATCGCGTTCGGCGGCGATGCGTGGGTCGCCGCCACGCTGGCGCAGTGTGAGCGCGCCGATCACCACCGCGGCGAGCGCGATGAGGGCGGCGACGAGAGCGACGATCGAGGTCACGGGCGATTCCTGCAGCTGACGGCGACGACACAGTAGACCGGCGACGGTCTCATGCGCTGCGATCCTCGCCTGTTCAGTCGAGCACGCGGCAGAACACCGCCTTCAGATAGCGCGATTCCTGCACGCTCGCCAGCACCGGATGGTCGGCGCCAGCGCCCGATACGCGGAGGATCTGCACGGTGCGGTTCGCGTAGAACGCGGCGCGGCGGAGCATGTCGAGGAACTGCTCCTCGCTGACCAGGCCGGTGCACGAGAACGTCGCCAGCAAGCCGCCGGGCTTGGTCACGCCCAGCGCGAGCTTGTTCATGTCGAGGTATTTCTTCAGCGCCGGGATCACCTGTTCGCGATCGCGCGTCATCTTCGCGGGGTCGAGGATCACCACGTCATACGCATCGCCACGATTTCCGGCGTCGCGCAGCCATGGGAAGATGTCGGCCTGCACGAACTTGATGCGCTGGTCGTTGAGCTTGGCGTTGCCCTTGGCGATGTCCAGCACCGCATCGTCGATGTCGACGCCGGTGACTTCGCTCGCGCCACGCACCGCCGCGTACACGCCGAAGCCGCCGGTGTTGCAGCAGAGGTCGAGTACCGTCTTGCCGTGCACGTGCTGGCTCAGCCACTGGCGGTTCTCGCGCTGGTCGGCGAAGAAGCCGGTCTTGTGTGCGCCCGACGGATCGGCGCGGAAGCGGATGCCGTTCTCGGTGATGATCGCGGCCGGCACCGCGGACTGCACGCGGAAGTCGAAGCTCTCCTGCTTCTGCACGTGCTCGTCGGCGAAGCTGAAGAAGCGGCAGCCGGGAAACTGCTCGGCAAGCGCGGAATAGATCCACTCGCGATGGCGGAACATGCCGGCCGAGAAGAATTCGACCACGAGGAGGTCGGCATAGCGATCGACGACCAGGCCGGACAGGCCATCGCCTTCGCTGTGCACGACGCGCCAGGCATCCGACACGTCGTCGAGCTTCAGGACGTCGCGACGAAGCGACACCGCCGCCGCGATCTTGCGATGGAACCAGGCTTCGTCGACGACGACGTTGCGATCGGTTTCGAGGATGCGCACGGCGATGCGCGAATGCCCGTTGTAGAAGCCGCGGCCGATCCATTCGCCGTCGACGCCGATGACGTCGACGATGGCGCCGGGCTTGGGCCGCTGCGCCGGCTTCTCGACCAGGCGCTGGAAGATCCACGGATGCGTGGACTTCCACGCGTTCTTGAGGTGTACGACGGGCAGCTCGTTCATCCGCCTATTGTAGGTGGCGCGGCGTTGCGGCCCGGCCGAACTCGTCACGGTGGTGACTTGACGCGGTCGTGGGTCGCGCGATCGACGCCACAGCGTTCCACTGCCGCCACCGGGTAGCGGCCTTGCAATCGTCCGGCCACGGCGCCACGTCCATCGAATGCACCTGCACACGCCCGCGATGCCGACCGACCCCGCGCAGCAACGCCAGCTCGACCGGCGGCGCTGGCGTCGGGCCTTCAACCTGTCGCTGGCCGGCGTGCTCGCTTTACTGGCGATCTATTCGGCGCAGTCGACTTTCGACGTCAGCGTGTGGTCGGTGCGGCCGCACGAGATCGACGGCCTGCGCGGCATCGCGACCGCGCCGCTGCTGCACGGCTCGGTCGAACACGTCGCCAGCAATGCGATCGGCCTGCTCGCGCTCGGCACGCTCACCATCGCGCAGTACCCGCGCGCGCTGCTGCGCACCGTGCCGCTGGCGTGGATCGGGTCGGGCCTGGCGGCGTGGTGGCTGGGCAGCGCGGGTTCGGCGCACCTGGGCGCGAGCGGCGTGATCAACGGCCTGCTGTTCATGGTGCTCACGCTGGGCGTGGTGCGCCGCGATCGGCCCGCGGTCGCCGCGGCGATGCTCGGGCTCACGCTGTTCGGCGGCATGTTGCTGTCAGTACTGCCGCACGAGGCCGGCGTGTCGTGGCAGTCGCATCTCGGCGGTGCGATCGGCGGCGTGCTCGGCGGGCTGTGGGGACGCAACGCCGATCCGCTGCCGCCGCGCGTGCGCTACAGCTGGGAAGACGAGGACGAGGACGCCGCCGACATCGCGGCGATGGACTCGCCTGTCGACAACGTGCACCGCGACGCGTCGCGCCTCAGCCTGGGCTGATCAGCGCGACGCGAGATCCAGCGCGAGCCCGGCGAACACGGCCAGCCCGACCCAGTGGTTGTGAAGGAACGCGCGGAAGCACGCCGCGCGTTCGCGGGTTCGCGCGATGCGGAACTCCCACGCCACCAGGACGACAGCGACCGCCAGACCCGCGTAATACGCCGGCCCCAGCGCCGCCAGCACGCCCACCGCCGCGAGCAACGCGAAGAACGACACGTACAGCACCGACTGCGCGACGAGATCGAAACGGCCGAACAGGATCGCGGTCGACTTGCTGCCCATGCGCAGGTCGTCCTCGCGATCGACCATCGCGTACCAGGTGTCGTACGCCGTCGACCACACGATGTTGGCCGCGTACAGCACCCACGCCATCGTCGGCACCTCACCGCGGATCGCGGCGAACGCCATCGGGATGCCCCAGCCGAACGCCATGCCGAGATATACCTGCGGAAAATAGGTGTAGCGCTTGAGATACGGATAACTCGCCGCGAGGACCACGCCGACGAAACTCATCAGGATCGTCAGCCGGTTCATCGTGCACACCAGTGCGAACGCGACCAGCATCAACACGGCGAACACCGCCAGCGCCTCGCGGCCACGCACCGCGCCGGTCGCGAGCGGACGGTCCTTGGTGCGCTCGACATGCGGATCCAGCCAGCGGTCGGCGTAGTCGTTGATCACGCAACCGGCCGAACGCGTGAGCCAGACGCCGAGCGAGAACACGACCAGCGTCCACAGCGGCGGCAATCCGCGGGCCGCGAGCCACAGGCCCCACCAGGTCGGCCACAGCAGCAGCAACCAGCCGATCGGGCGATCGCCACGCACCAGCGCCCAGTACAGGCGCAGGCGCTCGCGCCAGCCGGTGGATTCGGTTCGGGACGGGACGGAAGCGCTCATCGGACGGCTGCGACGCCGCGGCGCGCGGCGCATACAGGGTAGCGGCGACGGCCGGCGGCGTTCACCCCGGGCGCGGCCCGGCGGTGCGCGAATGCGGCTAGAATGCCCGTCCCGCGCGGCCTGCCGCGTGCGGTTTCGACGCAACGCGCCCGTAGCTCAGCCGGATAGAGTAGTGGCTTCCGAAGCCATTGGTCGGGGGTTCGAATCCCTCCGGGCGCGCCAATTCCCCGCGATCGACGTGACGGCTTCGCCCGCGTGCAAGCGGCGTGAACTCCGGCGCAACACCGACTGTGCGAGCGTCGGCGGCTATTGCCCGTCGCTGGATGCAGATGGCCATGTCGCGCTCCTTCCGCCTCGTGTTCGCCGCGCTCGCCTGCGCCTTCGCCATCGACGCCAGGGCCGACGTCTGCGCCGATGCGTCCACCGCGACCGCCAACGACACGGCCTCGCGCATCGCCCGCATCGCTTGCGCCGAACACGATCTCTGGTACGCGCCGTTCATCGACGAGAACGGGCGCCTCGCCAACATGCGCGTTTCCGAAGCGGAGAGCTCGCGACTTCGCGACGGTGCGACGCCTGCATGGCGGCGCGTGGCGATGTACTGGCAGGGCAGCGGCGTCGCGTGGCCGCCGCAGGGGCTGGCCGGCGATGCCGACTGCAACAGCATGAATGGCGTCAGCGCGGGCGCCGCGTTGTGCCGGGCCTTCCTGATCGACACGCCGTGGTCGGCGGTGTTCGTGTCGTACGTGATGACGCGTGCGGGTGTACCCGGTTTCCAGCCATCCGCACGCCACGTGGACTATGTGCGCGACGCGTTCCGACAGGGCGCCACCGGCCCGTATCGCCTCGCCGATCCCGATGCGGAAGCGCCCGCGACCGGCGACATGGTGTGCTTCGCGCGCGTGTCGCAGGTGTACGGCGTGCAGGGCTTCCGCGACTGGCTGGGACGCTCGTCCGGCGCGTTGGCGATGCATTGCGACATCGTGGTGTCGACCGCGAACAACCGCGCGCGGCTGGTCGGCGGCAACGTGCTACAGGGCGTGACCATGCGTGTGCTGCCGCTCAACCGCCTCGGCAAGTTCTGGGCGCTGCCGCATCGCAGCGGCGGCGAAGCCGAATGCGATCCCGGCCTGCCGTCGGCCTGCAATTTCAATCGGCAGGACTGGGTGGCGCTGCTCAAGCTCAACCCGTCGGCCAACGTGCCGTTGTCGAGCCCGCTGACGCCCACGCCGACCCGGTGCTGCACGGTGTGCATGCTGCCGATGCCGCCCGACATGCGGCGCTGCCCGGTGCCGTCGCCATCACCGACGACGACACCGGCGCCCTGAGTCAGCGCTGCGCGGTCGACGTATCGCGCGCACTCGACACCTGCGCCTGGCGCTCCGGCCAGCCCGACGCCAGCGCGCGATACACCGCCACGCCCGACACCGCCGAGCGCGAGCGCGCATCGGCCAGCGCGTCCTCGGACTGCAGCCGCACGCGGTCGGCGTCCAGCACTTCGAGCAGGCTCGAGGCGCCGGCGCGATAGCGCAGGCGCGCCAGCTCCGCCGCGCGCGTGCTGTCGGCGGCGGCGCGTGCGAGGCGTTCGGTTTCGACGTTCGCCCGATCGTGGCGCAGCAACGCGGTTTCGGTGTCCTCGAGCGCGAGCAGCACGGCCTGCTGGTACTGCGCGAGCGCGGCGTCGGCATCGGCATCGGCCGCGCGGATGCGTGCGCGGACGTGGCCGATGTCGAGGAACGACCAGTCGATGCCGAGCGCGACGAAGCGTGTGCGCGTGCCGGAACCGAACAGGTCGCCCGAGTCGATCGCCTGCGTGCCGAACAGGCCGCCGAGCGTCAGCTTCGGGAACAGGTCGCCGGTGGCGACGCCGATGCGCGCCGTCGCCGCATGCAAGCGATGCTCGGCCGCGGCGACGTCCGGACGACGACGCACCACCGACGCCGGCGTATCGCCGTCGAGCGACGCGTTCACCACCGGAATCGGTGCGGCCGTCGAGAGCACGGCGATCAACGCGTCCGGCGTGCGGCCGGTGAGCACCGCCAGTCGATGCATCGCCGCACCCTCGTCGGCTTCGAGCGCCGGAATGCGCGACTGCGTCGTCTCGAGCAACGCACGCGAACGCACGAGGTCGAAATCGTTGTCGCGCCCGGCGTCGACGCGCGACTGCACCAGTCGCAGCGACTCCTGCTGGTTCGCGGCGTTCTCGCGCGCCACGCGCAGCTGTTCCTGCGTGCCGCGCAGTTCTACGTACGTGCGCACCGCATCGCCGATCAGGCTGACCTGCAGCGCATCGAGATCCGCCGCGGTCGCCCACGCATCCGCGCGCTGCGCTTCGATGCCGCGACGGATGCGTCCCGACAGGTCGATCTCCCAGCTGGCCACCGCCTGCGCCGAATAGCTGCGCAGGTCGGTGCCGTCGCCGCCCTGGTCATGGCTGAGATGCTCGCGCGACGCCTCGCCGTGCGCGGTCACCGTGGGCAGCAGGTCGAGGCGCGCGCCGCGCAGCAATGCGTTGGCGCGGTCGAAGTGCGCGACCGCCGCCTGCAGGTCGTGGTTGGACGCGAGCGTGTCGTCGACGATGTGATCGAGCACTGGGTCGTTCAGCCGACGCCAGAACTCGCGCGCGTCGGCGGCATTCGATGGCGTCGTCGCGTCGCCCGCGGGCGCGCGCACGAAATGCTCCGGCATCGGTGAATCAGGCCGCAAGTAGTCCGGCCCGACGCTGCACGCCGCCAGCAATGCGCTGGCGACGGCGAGTGGCAAGAGTCTGGTCACCACGGCAGCACCTCGCCCAGGTGATGGAAGCCGCCGTTCGGGCCGTCCGCGCCCAGCAGCGCCATCTCGACGCTGGTGCGCGCGCCGGTCTGCACGTCGAGATCGCCCTGCGCGTTCATGTCGGTCTTCACCGAGCCCGGGTGCACGGCGTTGACCTTGATCGCGGTGTCGCGCAGCTCGTGCGCGAGGTGCACGGTCCATGCGTTGAGCGCGCTCTTCGACGCGTCGTAGGCCGGCATCTTGAAGTCGAAGATCGGCGACGCCGGATCGGTGTGCGAGGTCAGCGAACCAAGCAGGCTGGACACGTTGACGATGCGCGCGGCCGGCGCGGCGCGCAGCAGCGGCAGGAAGGCCTGCGTGGTGGCGATGACGCCGAACAGGTTGGTCTCGAAGGTGTCGCGCCACGTGCGCAACGACTGCTGCGAAGGCGCCAGGCTGAAGTCGTCGATGAACACGCCGGCGTTGTTCACCAGCACATCGAGGCGGCCGAACTTCTCGGCGACGTCGCGCGCGGCCTTTTCGATGCCGACCTTGCTGGTGACGTCGAGTGCGATCGCTTCGACGGACAGACCTTCAGCCTGGAACGGCAACGCGGCGGCGATGGCGCGGGTGTGGTCGCGACCCGCAAGCAGAACATGCAGCCCTTCGTTGGCGAGCTGGCGGACGGTCTCGAGGCCGAGGCCACGGGTGGCGCCGGTGACGAGGGCGATGCGGCGGGAATCGGTGGTCATGTCGTTGTCCTTGGTGGGTCAGGCGGGGAGGAAGTCGTTGTCGCCGTCGACGACGTCGGCGGCGGATGCGGCACGACGCGTCACCAGCGTTCGCAGGGCGACGTAGAACACGGGCGTGAGGAACAGGCCGAACAGGGTGACGCCGAGCATTCCGGCGAACACGGTGATGCCGGTGGCGCCGCGCACTTCCGCGCCCGCACCGTGCGAGAGCACCAGCGGCACGGTGCCGGCGATGAAGGCGATCGAGGTCATCACGATCGGGCGCAGTCGCAGGCGGCAGGCTTCGAGTGCGGCCTGCACGATCGAACGGCCCTGCATTTCGAGCTCACGAGCGAACTCGACGATCAGGATCGCGTTCTTGCACGCCAGGCCCATTAGCACCACCAGGCCCACCTGCACGAACACGTTGTTGTCGCCATGCGTGAGCCACACGCCGACCAGCGCGGACAGCAGCGTCATCGGCACGATCAGGATCACCGCGAGCGGCAGCGTCCAGCTTTCGTACAACGCCGCGAGCACAAGGAACGCCAGCAGCACCGCGAGGGGGAACACGACGAGCGCGGCACGGCCCTGGCTCGCCTGCTGGTAGCTCAGGTCGGTCCATTCGATGTCCATGCCCGGCGGCAGCACCTTGGCGGCGATGCCGGCCATCGTGTCCATCGCCTGCGCCGACGACATCACGCGCGGATCGGCTTCACCGGCGAGGTCGGCGGCCGGATAGCCGTTGTAGCGCAGCACCGGGTCGGGGCCGTAGGTCTGCTTCACCGTCACCATCGAACCGATCGGCACCATCTCGCCGCGGACGTTGCGGGTACGCAGCTTGGCGATGTCCTCGACGCTGTCGCGGAACGGCGCGTCGGCCTGCGCGATCACCTGCCAGGTGCGGCCGAACTGGTTGAAGTCGTTGACGTAGGCACTGCCTAAATACGTCTGCAGCGTGTCGAACAGTTCGGTGAGCGGCACGCCCTGCGCCTTGGCCTTGACCCGGTCGACGTCGGCGTCGAGCTGCGGCACGTTCGCCTGGTAGCTGCTGATCGGGAAGCTCATGCCCGGCGTCTGCGCGACCGTGCCCTGCATCGCCTGCACCGCGTTCTGCAGCGCACCGAAGCCGGCGCCCGAGCGATCCTCGATGAACAACTGGTAGCCGTTGCCGTTACCGAGGCCGAGGATCGGCGGCGGCATCATCGAGAAGGTGAAGCCTTCCTGCAGGCCCGCGATCTTCTGGTTGATCTCGGCATTGATCTCGGCCGCGGAGCGATGGCGCTTGCCGAACGGTTCCAGCGAGAGGAACGCGACACCGGTGTTCGGCGTGTTGGTGAACTGCAGCGCGTTGAGGCCGGGGAAGCTGATCGTGTGCTCGACGCCTTCGGTGTGCGCGGCGATGTCGGTCACCTTGCGCAGCAGCGCGTCGGTGCGCGCGATCGACGCGCCCTCCGGCAGCTTCACGCCGGCGATCAGGTAGCCCTTGTCCTGCGTCGGAATGAAGCCCGGCGGCACCGCCTTGAACATCAGCCCGGTGGCGAACAGCAGCACCGCATAGACCACGAACACCGCGCCGCGACGGCCCAGCGCCTTCGACACCGCACCCTGGTAGCGGTGCGAGTTGGTCTGGAACAGGCGGTTGAACGGACGGAACACCCAGCCGAACAGGCGGTCGATGATCCGCGTCGGCGCATCCTTGGCCGCGCCGTGCGGCTTGAGCAGGCGCGCGGCGAGCGCCGGCGACAGGGTCAGCGAATTGATCGCGGAGATCACCGTGGAGATCGCGATCGTCACCGCGAACTGCTTGTAGAACTGGCCAGTGACGCCCGACAGGAACGCCATCGGCACGAACACCGCGCACAGCACCAGCGCGATCGCGATGATCGGGCCGGACACTTCCTTCATCGCCTGGTGCGCGGCCGCGAGCGGGCTCAGGCCTTCCTCGATGTTGCGCTCGACGTTCTCGACCACGACGATCGCGTCATCGACGACGATGCCGATCGCGAGCACCAGCCCGAACAGGGTGAGCGTATTGATCGAGAAGCCCAACAGGTGCAACGCGGCGAACGTGCCGACCACCGACACCGGCACCGCGATCAGCGGAATGATCGACGCACGCCAGGTCTGCAGGAACAGGATCACCACCAGCACCACGAGCGCGATCGCTTCCAGCAGCGTCGACACCACGGCCTTGATCGAGTCGCGCACGAACACGGTGGTGTCGTAGACCGAGCGGTATTCGATGCCGGCGGGGAAGGTCTTCTGCAGCGTGTCCATCTTCGCGATCACCTGGTCGCGGATGTCGAGCGCGTTCGCGCCCGGCGCCTGGAAGATGCCGATGGCGACCGCGTTCTTGCCGTCCAGCTGCGAGCGCAGGGTGTAGTCGCCCGCGCCGAGTTCGATGCGTGCGACGTCGGCGAGCTTCACTACCTCGCCGTCCTCGCCGTTCTTGAGCACGATGCCGCCGAATTCGTCAGTGCTCGACAGACGACCGCGCGCGTTGATGAGCGTGAGGAACTCGCTGTTCGGCATCGGTTCCGCGCCGAGCTGGCCGGCCGACACCTGCACGTTCTGCTCGCGCATCGCGCGCACGGCGTCACCGGCGGTGAGCCCGCGCGCAGCGAGCTTGTCGGGATCGAGCCAGACGCGCATCGCGTAGTCGCCGCCGCCGAAGATCTGCGCGTCGCCGACGCCGCGGATCTTGGCGAGCTCGTCCTTGACGTGCAGTCGCGCGTAGTTGCGCAGGTAGAGCGAGTCGTACTTGCCGTCGGGCGACACCAGGTGCACCACCATCAGGAACGTCGGCGACTGCTTCTGCGTGGTCACGCCCTGTCGGCGCACGTCCTCGGGCAGCCGCGCGAGCGCCTGGCTCACGCGGTTCTGCACCTTGACGGCCGCATCGTCGGGATTGGTGCCGGGACGGAACGTCACCGTCATCTGCAGCACACCGTCGGAGCCGGCGACGGACTTGACGTACATCATGTCCTCGACGCCGTTGATCGCTTCCTCGAGCGGCGTGGCGACGGTTTCGGCGATCACTTTCGGGTTCGCGCCCGGATACACGGTGCGCACGACGACCGACGGCGGCACGACCTCCGGGTATTCGCCGATGGGCAGCAGCGGAATGGCGATCAGGCCGGCGGCGAAAATGATGATCGACAGCACGGCCGCGAAGATCGGGCGGTCGATGAAGAAGCGGGAAAAGTCCATGTCGGGGTCCTTGCGGAAATCCGGGCCGAACGGCCCCACGCCTCCACGCATGGCGGAAGCGGGGGAAATCAACTGCGGTGCGGAACGGCTACTTCGCGGCGAGCGCCTGTGTCGGCGGCGATGCGCCCATCGCGACGTTCTTCGGCGCGACCGGCATGCCGGGCATGAACACCTTCTGCACGCCGCTCACGATCACGCGGTCGTCGGGTTTCAGACCAGTCGTCACCACACGCAGGCCCTCGACCACGCGACCGAGCGTGACGTCGCGACGCTCGGCCGTGTTGTGCGCGCCGAGCACGTAGACGTACTTGCGGTCCTGGTCGGTGAGCACGGCCTTGTCGTCGACGAGCATTGCGCTCTGCGCGGTACCGCCCTGCAACTGCACGCGCGCGAACAGGCCGGGCGTGAACCGGCGATCGGCATTCGTCACCACCGCGCGGGCGCGGATGGTGCCGGTCTGCGGATCGACCTGGTTGTCGACGAAATCGAGTCGGCCGTCGTGCGGATAACCGCTCTCGTCCGCGAGCCCGACGTGCACGGCGCTCTGCGCACCGCCGCGGCCGTCACGTTCGAGTTGCTTGTAGCGCAGGAAGGCCTGTTCGTCGGCGTCGAAGTAGATGTGCACGGGGTCGACGGAGACGACCGTGGTGAGCAGCGTGCTGTCGGCCTGCGCAAGGTTGCCGCGGGTGACCATCGCGCGACCGACGCGCCCGGTGATCGGCGCACGCACCTGCGTGTACTGCAGTTCGAGCCGCGCGGTGGCGACGGCGGCTTCGGCGGCGCGCACCGAGGCATCGCCCTGCGCACTCTGTGCACGCCGGCTTTCGAACTCCTCGCGCGAGATCGCCTGCGCGGCGACGAGTTCCTTGGCGCGGCGATCCTGCGACTGCGCCAGCCGCGCTTCGCTGCGCGCGCGGTCGAGATCGGCGAGCGCGCGGTCGAGATTCGCCTTGTAGCGGCGCGGATCGATCACGAACAGCAGGTCGCCCTGTCGCACGTCCTGCCCTTCGGCGAACGCGACGCGATCGACGTAGCCACTCACGCGCGGACGCAATTCGACGGTGTCGACCGCGGTGACGCGCCCGGTGAACTCGTCCCACTGGCCAACGGGTTTGGTCAGCACGCGGGCGACGCTGACTTCGGGTGGCGGCGGCATCGCGGCCGCGGTTTCCGCGCGACTGTTGCAGCCCGCGGCGGCGAGCAGCGCGGCGGTCGCGACGGCGAGCGCGACGCTACGGGAAAGCATGTGCATTCGGCTCATGAAGAGGTGTCCTGCGGAGGAAGGGGAACGGCGAGTGATTCAAGAAGCGCGCGCGCGTCGGCGATATCCGCATCGCGCGGTGGCTGTCGCGGCGGTGGTCGTGGCGCGTGGTCGAAGTCGATGACCGGCGCGATGCGCACGCCGCGCGGCGCAGTGGCGAGGGCCACCGCCTGTGTCCCGATCGCGCGCACGCGCGGCCACTGCGGGCAGGCGTGCGCGGCGTTGTTGTCGGTGCAGGCCGGTGCGTCGACATGCAGCATCTGCACGCGCACGCCACCGGGCAGCGCTTCGTCGTGCAGCACGCGCACCAGCATTCGCAGTGCCGCTGCGGTGACCGAGCGATGGCCGTAGCCCGCCCATGGCCGCGTGCTGCCCGGCCCGCCGACAACGACGTAGCGGGTCGCCTCGCCGGTCGACTCCAGCCATGGCAGCAGGTGGCGCGCGGCGACGACGTGCGGGATCAGGTCTTCGTCGAGGCGATGGCGCAACGCGTCGACGCCGAGATCGAGCACGCGCCCCCGATCCATGCCGCCCTTCATCGCGACGATCACCGCATCGACCGGGCGTCCGAGCTTGCGCAGCTGCACGACCAGCTTGGCCGCGCCGCGATCGCCGGACACCGATGCACGCAGCAGCGTGAGGTCGGCGGTGGGATGCGCCACCTCGAGCGCCTTCAGGCCGCTGCAGCCACGGGCCACCGCGATGACCGGGCGCCCGGCCTCGACCGCCGCGGCGACCACCGCGCGGCCGACCGTTCCGGTCGCGCCCAGCACCAGCACGGCGGCCGTCATTGTCCCGCTCCCGGGATTTTCCAGCCCGTATTCGGGACGACCATCCGCGAGGCGTGGCGGCGCACGACCGGCGCGACCACCGCCGCGGCGGTCACCAGCACCGGCAGCAGCACGGCGAAACCGGCCGACCAGGCGAACAGCCACAGCCCTGCATGCGAGCCGCCGGCAACGTGGCGGGCCAGCGTGGCGGCAAGTGTCAGCACCGCCACCGCGCCGATCAGCAGGAGCGCGGTCAGCAGCATTCGCAGGGGAGTCGTGGCGGTCATGGCGGACGCCTCGGATCAGGGGCTGCGCAGGCTAGACCCCTCCCCGCGTTTTGATTAGCCACGACTTCGGGGAATGATTATCCCGCGATCGGGACAGTCATCCCGACCGACCCGTGCGATCCTGCGTTCCCCGGATCCCGCCAGGAGCGGCCCATGTCCCGCGACCTCAACGACACCCTGGTCTTCGTGAAGGTGGTCGAGCACGGCAGTTTCGTCTCGGCCGCGCGCGCGTTGCGCCTGCCCAAGACCACCGTCAGCCGCAAGGTGCAGGACCTGGAGACGCGCCTCGGCGCGCAGCTGCTCCACCGCACCACGCGCAAGCTGGGACTGACCGAAGCCGGCAACGTCTACTTCGAACACTGCCAGCGCATCGCGCGCGAACTCGACGAAGCCGAAAGCGCGGTGAGCCAGTTGCAGGGCGGCCCGCGCGGCTGGCTGCGCATCACCGCGCCGTATTCGATCGGCATCGCCTGGATCGCGCCGTTGCTCGGCGAGTTCCATGCGCTGCATCCGGAAGTGCGCGTCGAGATGATCCTGACCAACGAGCCGCTGGACCTGATCGACAAGGAAATCGACGTCGCGCTGCGCGTCGGCGCGTTGCCCGATTCGAACCTCGTCGCGCGCAAGCTCGCCTCGTTCCGCTCGCAGGTGTATGCGAGCCCCGTTTACATCGAGCGCCATGGCGAGCCGCTGCATCCCGATGACCTGCAGCACCACCGCGCGCTCACGTTCACCAAGTTCCGTCGCAACGGCACGTACGTGTGGCCGTTGTCGGATGGCGAACGCAGCGTCGAATACCGCGTGGATCCCGTGCTGGTCGCGAACGATCCGGGGTTTCTCACCGGCGCGCTGCTGTGCGGCGAAGGCCTGATGCTGTCGAGCGACGTCACCATCAAGAGCTTCGTCGAGCAGGGGCTGGTGCGCCACGTGCTTGCCGGCTGGACCGGCCCCGAGCACGACTGCAATGCGGTGTTCCCGAAGGGTCGCGTGCAATCGCCGAAGGTGCGTGCGTTTGTCGACTTCCTCGTCGACCGCCTCACCTTCGATGCGGACTACGTGCAGGCCGTATGCCCGAACAAGCGCGCGTGCCCGAACATGGTGGACGACGCCGTCGCCGTGGCGAATGCGCAGGCCGAAACCGAAAAGGCGATCGCGCGGCTGGACGTGCTGGAAGTCACCTGATCGCCGCGGTGCATCGCTAGGCCGCGATGCGCTGCATGAACTCGACGCCCGATTCGGGCCGGGCGAGCAGGAAGCCCTGCACGCGGCGGATGCCCATGCGTTGCAGCGTCGACTTCTGGATCTCGGATTCCACGCCTTCGACCACGACATCGAGGCCGAGGCTGCCGGCGAGTGTCTGGATCGCCTGCAGGATCACGCGCACGGTTTCGTCGGACTCGACGTCGTCGACCATGGTCTTGTCGAGCTTGAGCGCATCCACCGGAAACCGCTTGAGGTAGGACAGCGACGAATAGCCGGTGCCGAAATCATCGATGGCGAGGCAGACGCCGAGCGCCTTGAGCTGGCGCAGGTGGTCAAGCGCTTCCTCGGCTTTCGCCATCACCGTGGTCTCGGTGATCTCCAGGCACAGGCTGCCGGGGTCGAGCCCGCCGTCCGCAAGCGCGCGTTCGACCTCGCGACGCAGGCCGTCGCCGGCGAACTGCCGCGCCGACAGATTCACCCGCACCGTGCGGGTCGAGCCATCCGGGCGACGCGGCCACTGCGCCGCCGCGCGACATGCGTGCTGAAGCACGTGGTGGCCGATCGGCTCGATGAGGCCGGTGGATTCCGCGACCTCGATGAATTCGCCCGCCGCGATCAGGCGGCCATCGGGATGACGCCAGCGCGCGAGCGCTTCCGCACCGACGACCTCGCCCGTTTCCAGGTCGTATTCCGCCTGGTACGCGACTTCGATGCGGTCCTCGCGCAGTGCTTCGCGCAGTCCGCGCTCGATCGCGAGCCGTTGCATCAGGCTCTGGTGCTGGTCCGGGTCGTAGATCTCGACGCGGTTGCGACCGGCCTGCTTGGCCGCCTTGCTCGCCATGTCGGCGTCGCGCACCCATTCCTCGACGCTGAACGACGGCACCGCGCGCGCGAACGCGATACCGATGCTCGCGCTCGCTTCCCAGCTGCGGCCGTCCTGCACGATGGGTTCGGCGATCGCCTGCAGCAATGCATCGGCCCGCGTGGTGACGTGCCATTCCGGCCCGGGCCGCGGCAGCAGTACGCCGAACACGTCGCTTTCGAGACGGCCGATCGTCGCGTCCTCCGGCGTGTTCGCGTTGAGTCGCACGGCAAGCGTGGCCAACGCGCGGTTGCCGCCGGCCTCGCCGAAGAATTCGTTGACCGAATGGAAGCGGTCGACATCGATGAAGAGCAGCGCGGCGCCACGGCAGTCGCCGCTGTCGTGCATTCGGCGCAGGCGCTGGTGCAGCGTGCCGAGGAACAGCGCGCGATTGGCGACGCCGCTGGTGTCGTCATACATCTGCAGGTATTCGAGCCGTGCTTCGGCCTCGCGCCGCCGCTCACGTTCGATCGCGACGCCGAGCACGTCGGCGAAGTGGCGCGCGGTGGCGCGTTCGTCCGCATGCCACGGCCGCGTCGTCGCCGATTCGAACACGATGCGGCCCCACGACGCGCCGCCGACGACCACCGGCACGTCGAGCAGGGCGAGCGTGCCCAGCTGCGCGAGTTCGCCGGCCCAGCCCGGTACGTCGCCGCTCAACTGCTCGTAGGCGGCCATGCGTTCGGCGGCGGACGGCGTGGCTTCGCGTCGGCCCAGCCCGACATGCGTGGATGCCGGCGGCCAGACCGATTTGCACTCCAGCCGATCGCCGTCGGTGCGTTCCCACAGGCTTACGCGGGCCAAGCCGAGTGCATCGAGCGCGGCCGGCGCGAGCGTCGCGAACGCCCATTGCGTGCTGTCGCCCGACCGCAGGATTTCCGCCGCCGCGCGCACCAGCGCGACGGTATGGCGTCGCAACCGCGCCGCGCGAGTGCGGGGAACAGCGTCCGACGGCTGGCTCATGGCGACCTCCGGTGCACAACGTCCGTGTTCATGGAAGCCTACGCCGCGCGGTCATCGGCGAAACGTCCGCCGGTCGCGCGAGCGGGTACCGCTACTGCGGGATGAAGCGCAGGCCGACGCGCGGCTCGGTGGCGATCCAGCGCGGCGCCATCGCGTCGTCGCCCAGCTTGTTGCGCAGGCGGCCGGCGAGGATGCGCAGGTAGTGCGTGTCGTTTTCGTAGGTCGGCCCCCACAGCTCGCGCAGCAGCTGTTTCTGGGTGACGACGCGACCGGCGTGCTGGATCAGCATCGCCAGCAGCGCGTATTCCTTGCGCGTGAGCTGCACGGGCACACCGCCGACGGCGACGAGCCGCCGCGAGATGTCGACGCGCAGCAGGCCGTCGTCGAACACCAGCGGTTGCGGTGACGCCAGGCGCGGCGCACGCAGCAGCGCGCGGATGCGCGCGAGCAGTTCCTGCACGCCGAACGGTTTGGTGACGTAGTCGTTGGCGCCCGCATCCAGTGCGCCGACCTTCGCGGCCTCGTCGTCGGTGACGCTGAGCACGAGCACCGGCACGTCCGACCACTGCCGCAGTTCCTCGATCAGGTCGCGGCCGTTCGAATCGGGCAGGTGCAGGTCAATCATCACCAGGTCCGCGCCCTCCAGGGCGAGGCTCTCGAGTCCCTGCCGGCCGCGATCGGCCAGCGCGACGTTGTAGCCG
Source organism: Lysobacter claricitrinus (assembly GCF_045866565.1). Classification (NCBI taxonomy): domain Bacteria; kingdom Pseudomonadati; phylum Pseudomonadota; class Gammaproteobacteria; order Lysobacterales; family Lysobacteraceae; genus Lysobacter; species Lysobacter claricitrinus. The sequence continues at coordinate 728,183 of NZ_BAAFZV010000001.1, forward strand.
TGCGCACTCAGGCTGATATCGAGGAACTTGCGCATCTGCGGCTCATCCTCGACCACGAGGATGCGCGCGGGCGCACTGGCGGCGACGGCCGACGCACTCACGTGCAGGGCTCGCATCCGACCGGCGCCACCGGAATCACCAGGCGCATGCGCGTGCCGGCGCCATCGCGGCCCGCGTGTGCGCTGACCTCGCCCCCGTGCGCGCGCACGATGCTCTGGCTGATCGCAAGGCCGAGGCCGGTGCCGGCGCGCGCCGGATCGCCGCGGTCGGCGGAATAGAACATGTCGAACACGCGTTCGCGCTCCGCACGCGGAATGCCCGGGCCGGCGTCGAGCACGTCGATCACCACCGAGTCGGCGTCGTCGACGGACGCGCGCACCGCCACCGCATCACCATCAGGTGAGAACTTCGACGCGTTGTGCAGCACGTTGAAGATCGCCTGCTCGATCAGCGCCGCGTGCACGCGGATCGGCGGCACGTCCGCGTCGATGCGCACGTCGAGCTTCACGTCCGGGTCGTAGCGACGCAGGCGCGCGGCGGCCGAGGCGATCAGCTCGTCCATGGTCGTGGCTTCGACGTCCATCGACAGCTGGCCGTCGCCGATGCGAGTGACGTCCACCAGGTTCTGGATGTAGCGATCGAGGCGCCGGCCCTCGACTTCGATCGTCGACAGCAGTTCGCTGCGATCGTCCGCATCCAGCGACGCACCGAACGAACGCAGGCTTTCCGCCGCGCCCATGATGGTGGTCAGCGGCGTGCGCAGGTCGTGCGAGACCGATGCGAGCAGCGCCGTGCACAGGCGCTCGGATTCGTTGGCGACGCGTTCCTGCTGCAGCTCGCCAGTCAGGCGCGCGCGCACTACCGAATGCGCGATGTCCGAACTCAGCGACAACGCCAGTTCTTCTTCCGCCGCGGTGTGATGCGGGCCGCGTTGGACGCCGACGGCGCCCAGGCGCGAATCCACGCCGTTGAGCGGGATCCACAACCAGTCGCCCTGCTGCACGTGGCCGTCGAGCGACGCGGGCGGACGCGGCAGGTCGGCGGCGTCGCCCGAATAGAACGCGCGCTCGCCGAGCCAGAGCACGGCGCGACGGCGCAACGACGTCTCGAGGAACGCGAGCGCGGCGCGCACCACGCCGCCTTCGTCCGGCGCTTCCGACAGGCGCTCGCAAAGGTCACGACGCACCGAGCCGTGGGCCTGGCGCACCGTGAGCGATTTCACAAGGCGACGCTGCCCGGCGGCGATCCACGCGACCAGCCCGGCCGAGCCCACGAACGCCGCGAGCACGACGACGTCGTTGCTCGAGAACAGCGGCATCGCCAACGGGTCGTGCGCCATCTTGACCCGGTACAGCACGAAGCTCAGCAGCGCGGCGACCAGCGCATGCAGCGCCGAACCCGACGTGCCGATCAACGCGATTCCGACGAGGAACAAGGCGGTCACCGCGTCGCGCAGCAAACCGTCCGGCGATGCCATCGACGCGAGCGCGTACGCGGCGAGTGGCGCGGCGATCGTCGCAAGCCAGAGAAGAGGCAGCGGCGCACGTGCCAGACCGCCGGCGACGTCGCTCGCGTTCGACATGCGCATGTGCAGGACGCCGGGGAATCGAAGGAAAGCGAGATTTTTCATGGCACCTCGCGTCCTCGCAATACGTGAAGAAAATGTTACGTGCAATTTACGGAAAACGCGTGTTCTGGCCTTTAGCCGTTACGGAAGGGCTCCGCATACTGGGCCGCCCCGTCTTTCCAGTCCGCGCGCACGGCATGCCGATCGCCGCCGGTGGATCCGAATCTTCCCAAGCGACTGTGCAGACGGGGTCACGGCTGCTTGGTCCCCATGACCAAAGGCCGAACGCATGACGACAACCGCCCCGCTGCAACCCACCATCAGTTCCGGCGTGCCGGGTCTGGATACCGTCCTCGCCGGTGGCTTCACGCGCAATCGCCTGTACCTGGTCGAGGGCGTCCCCGGCGCCGGCAAGACCACGCTCGCCATGCAGTTCCTGCGCGAAGGCGTGGCGCGGGGCGAGAAGGTGCTTTACGTCACCTTGTCGGAAACGATCGACGAACTGCGGGAGATGGCCGATTCGCACGGGTGGTCGCTCGACGGCATCGAGATCTTCGAGCTTCTCGAGAACAACGAACATCTTGACGGTGACGCGCCGTACACGATGTTCCACCCGTCGGAAATCGAACTCGCCGAAACCACGCAGCGCGTGCTCGACAAGGTGCGCGCGACGCAGCCGCAGCGGCTGGTGTTCGACTCGCTGGCCGAGCTGCGGCTGCTGTCCGGCTCCGCGCTGCGCTACCGCCGCCACGTGCTCTCGCTCAAGCAGGCGCTGGCCGGGCAGTCGTGCACGACGCTGCTGCTCGACCACGCCGGTACCGACCAGCAGGGCCTGCACGTGCACACCATCGTGCACGGCGTGATCCACCTGTCGTCGAGTCCCTCGAATTTCGGTGGCGACCGCCACCGCGTGCGCGTCAGCAAGTACCGCGGGCGCCGCATCGTCGGCGGCTATCACGACTACCGCATCGACACCGGCGGCCTGCGCGTGTTCCCGCGCCTGATCGCATCGCAGTTCCGCCGCCCGCGCGGACAGGAAACGGTTCCGACCGGCTCGCCACCGCTGGACGCGCTGCTCGGCGGCGGCATCGACCGCGGCACCAGCACCCTGCTGGTGGGCGCGGCCGGCACCGGCAAGTCGTCGCTGTCGACGCTGATCGCGGAAACCGCCGCCAAGCGTGGCGAGCACGCGTCGCTGTTCGCGTTCGACGAAAGCCTGCAGTCGGTACTGACGCGCTCGGCCGGCATGGGCATGCCGCTGGAGTCGTATATCGACGACGGCATGGTGCACGTGCAGGCAGTCGATCCGGCCGAGTTCTCGCCGGGCGAATTCACCCAGCTCGTGCGCGAGGCGGTGGAGGTGCGCGGCTCGCGCGTCATCGTCATCGACAGCCTCAACGGCTATCTCAATGCGATGCCGGAAGAAGAGCACATGATGCTGCAGCTGCACGAGCTGCTGGCCTACCTCGCATCGATGGACGTGCTGACCGTGCTGGTCAGCGCGCAGCTCGGCCTGATCGGCACGATGACCAGCAGCGTCGACGTGAGCTACCTCGCCGACTCCGTGGTGCTGCTGCGCTACTTCGAAGCGGCCGGCGAAGTGAAGCAGGCGATCTCGGTGCTCAAGAAGCGCACCGGCAGCCATGAACGCACGATCCGCCCGATGCGGCTGACCACGAGCGGCTTCGTCATCGGCGAACCGCTGCGCGATTTCCGGGGCGTGCTCACCGGCGTGCCGCAGGAACGCACGCCGCCGGCCGGGGCCGGAGCGGCCAGCTGAGCATGGAGCGTGGATCGATTCCCGGGCTGCACATCAGCCTGTTGCTGCCGACGCCCCGCGATACCGCGCTGACCGCGCGCATCCTCAATCGCACCGGCATCGCGACGCGGCGCTGCAGCGGTGTCGAGGATCTCGACCCGTCGTCGCTGCTGCGCTCGGGCGCGATCATGATCGGCGAGGAATGGCTGGCGATGGGCGCGATGAACGCCCTGCGCCAGGCGATCGCGACGCAGCCGTCGTGGTCGGACCTGCCGGTGCTGGTCGTCGCGCGCGCGACCATCGATTCCGACCAGATCGGCATGCTGCTGGAACAGCTCGGCAACGCGACGCTGCTCGATCGTCCGCTGCGCATCGCCGCGCTCACCAGCGCCGCGCGCGCGGCCCTGCGTGCACGCGAACGCCAGTACCAGATCCGTTCGCAGCTCGATGCGCTCGAGCGCGCCAGCAGCGAGGCCGCCACCGCCGCCGAGCGCAAGGACGAGTTCCTCGCGATGCTCGGCCACGAACTGCGCAATCCGCTAGCACCGATCCGCAACGCCGTGCACATGCTGCGCGAGCTGGGCCTCGGCGGCCCCACCGAACGCCAGCTGCTCGACACCATGCAGCGCCAGACCGACCACATGGTCCGGCTGGTCGAAGACCTCATCGACGTCGCCCGCCTCACGCGCGGCACCATGGAGCTGCGTCGCGAGCGCGCGCCGCTGGACGAACTGATCGACGCCGCGATGGCGCTGAGCCGCCCGCTGTTCGAGAGCGCGGGCCACGACGTGCGCGTCAACACCGAAGCGCACGACCTGATCGTCGATGCCGACCCCGTACGCATGGCGCAGGTGTTCAGCAACCTGCTCAACAACGCGGCCAAGTATTCCGGCCCGCGCGGGCGCATCGACATCGGCATCGCGCGCGACGACGACGAAGCGCTGGTCGCGATCGGCGACCACGGCATCGGCATCGAACCCGACGTGCTGCCCTACGTGTTCGACCCGTTCGTGCAGGGCAAGCGCAACCCGAGCGAAGCGAACGACGGGCTCGGCGTCGGCCTCGCGCTGGTCAAGCGCCTGGTGGAACTGCACGGCGGCCGCGTGGCCGCCAGCAGCGACGGCGCCGGCCGCGGTTCCACCTTCGAGATCCGCCTGCCGCTCGCCCCTGCGGCGGACGACGCCACACCCGAGGCCACGCCCATGTCCCTGCCCGAGCGCGAACCCTTTTCACGCGGCCTGCGCGTGCTCGTCGTCGACGACAATCGCGATTCGGCCGACACGCTCGGCCTGCTGCTGCAGACGCTCGACATCCAGAACCGCGTCGTGTTCAGCGGGCCGGAAGCGCTCGAAGCCTTCGACGTCTACCGGCCCACCGCGGTGTTCCTCGACATCGGCATGCCCGGCATGGACGGCTACGAAGTCGCACGCCGCATCCGCGCGCATCCGGCCGGCGGCCAGGTCGGGCTGGTCGCGCTCACCGGCTGGAGCCAGGAGCAGGACAAGGCGCGCACGCGCGAGGCCGGCTTCGATTTCCACATGGCCAAGCCGGCGGATTTCGCCGAGCTGCAGCGCATCCTTCAGCTGATGTCGACGGCAGCCGACGTCGGCTTCGCCTGGCAATGACGCCGGTGAATGCAGGGCATCGCCCTCACGGATGCGCGACGCGGCGCTTCGTATATCGAAGCGTCCGTTCGATGAGAACGGCGGAACCGAGCAGGGCGGCATGAATCACGACTTTCCGCTGGTGGGGATCGTCCAGCGACTCGCAGGCTGCATCGATGCGCAGAGCATCGTGTCCATCCTCGCGCGCTCCACCCGCGACCTCATCGGCGCGGACGGCGTCACCGTGGTGATGCGCGACGGCAGCCGCTGTCGCTATCTCGAGGAGGACGCGATCGGCGCCCTGTGGAAGGGCCAGGACTTCGCGCTGGATTCGTGCATCTCCGGCTGGTGCATCACCACCGGCGAATCGGTGGTGATCCCGGACATCCGCCAGGATCCCCGCATTCCGCTCCCGCTGTACGAAGCGACGTTCGTGCAGGCGATGGCGATGGCGCCGATCGCACGCGACAAGCCGCTCGGCGCGCTCGGCGTGTACTGGTCGACGCAGCACGAGGCCACCGAACTCGAGATGGCCGCGCTGCGTGCGCTTGCCGATTCCGCCGCGCTCGCGCTGGCGAACGTGCGCCTGCTCGAACAGCTGCGTCGCGACAACGAGCGCAAGGACGCATTCCTCACCAGCCTCGCGCATGAACTCGGCGAAACGCTGGGGCCGATGCGCACCTCGCTGCACCTGCGCAAGGATGCACGCGACGTCGCCGCGCAGTCGCGCCTGCACGAGGTCTTCGTCGAGCAGCTCGCGCGGCAGGCGCGGCTGATCGAGAACCTCGTCGACGGCAGCAAGCTGCTCACCGGTCAGGCGCGCCTGCATCCGCGCCTGCTCGACCTGCGCGAGATCGTCAGCAACGTGGTGCACAACCGCACGCCGCGCGCGTCGCATGCGGAACTGGACATGCATGTGCAGATGCCCGCCGTGGCGGTGGACGTCTGGGGCGAGGAGCGCCGCATCCAGCAGGCGCTCGGCCACGTGCTCGACAACAGCATCCGCTGCACGCCGCCCGAAGGCCGCGTCGACGTCGTGCTCGAAATGCGCGACGACTGCGCATGGCTCACCGTGCGCGACACCGGCATCGGCATCGGCGCCGACACCCTGCCGCACCTGTTCGAACCCTTCTACAAGCCCGTGCAGGAACCCGCGCGCAGCGTCGCCGGCCTCGGCCTCGGCCTCAGCATGGTCGCCAGCATCCTGCAGCTGCATGGCGGCGACGTCCGCATCGACAGTCGCGGTGTCGGCCACGGCACCGACGTGGTCATGCGCTTTCCGCTGGGCTGCGTGCCCACGACGAGTCGCGAGTCGGCGTTTTCGGCGACGTAAGGCGATCGCAGGCATCGTCGCCCTGGCGCGTATCGAGCGGCGGTGTCGCGGTAACCGGCGACACTACGCGCACTCCGCAATGGCACGGCCATGACCGACACCCCGCTCACCGACGCCGACATCGCCCGCCTCGTCGACCGCTTCTACGAGCGCGTGCAGGCGCACCCGACGCTCGGGCCGGTATTCGCGCCCGCCGTCGACGACTGGGCCGCGCACAAGGCGACGCTGGTCGACTTCTGGTCGTCGATCGAGCTCAAGACCGGGCGCTATCGCGGGCAGCCGATGGCCATGCACCGCCCACACCCGATCGAGGCGTCGCACTTTGCTGACTGGCTGGCGCTGTGGGAGTCGACCGCCCGCGAGCAACTCACGCCCGCGCAGGCCGAGCGATTCATCGAACATGCGCAACGCATCGCGCGCTCGCTGATGTACGGGCTGGGCCTGGACGCGACGCGTCGTCCGCTGGGCCTGCCGATGGCGGGCGAGCGCCGCTGAGGGCGGCCGATCGCGCCGCGCCGCGATGCGATGGGCCACTCGAAACCGCCTTGATGAACGACGTGTCGATCAAGCTTCCGCCGCTGCGGTCGACAACGACCAGATGGAGCACCTCTGGCCCACGGGCCGCCGGTGTAGGCTGGATACGGGCCACGGCCCGAAGCGACGCCGGAGGGGACGGCATGCGGATACGAGCAGGTTGCGGCGCGCTGCTGGCGGTGCTCGCGTGCGGGCAGGCGATGGCGGCGCAGGTCGCCGTCGACATCACCGATCGCCAGGGCAAGCCCGTGGGCGATGCGGTGGTCACGCTGCTGCGTCGCGATGGCGCGGGGCCGAAACCCGGCGCGCCGTCGACGCATTCGATCGACCAGAAGGACCTGATGTTCAGCCCGTACGTGGAAGTCGCGCGGCCGGGCGATTCGGTGGTGTTCCGCAATAGCGACACCACCCGCCACCACGTCTATTCGTTCTCGCCGGTGAAGCAGTTCGAATACGTCATCGCGCCGCACGACGCCGCGCCGCCGGTGAAGCTGCCGCGCACCGGCGTGGTCGCCGTGGGCTGCAACATCCACGACGGCATGATCGCCTACCTCTACGTCACCGACGCGCCGTGGACGGCGCGCACCGGCGCGAACGGCCATGTCGTGTTCGCCGATCTACCGGCCGGCGCGTACGACGTGCGCGTCTGGCATCCGCGACTGCCGCCCGCGAAACCGGACCTGGTGCAGGACGGCGTGGTGCTCGGCGCGACGGACAGCCGGCGGGTGCCGTTCTCGCTTACGTTGCTGCCCGACCTGCGCTACCAGTTCGACCGCGAGCGCACGCGGTACTGAGCGATGACGTTCCGCACGCGCCTCGCGCTGTTCCTCGTCGCGATCCTGATCGCGGTGCAGGCGCTGACCGCCGGTCTCGTCTACGGCGTGACGCGGCACGCGCTGATCGACGAAGGCCGTCGCCAGCTCGACGTCGCCTCCGGCGCCTTCGCGCGCCAGCTCGACGACCTGTCCGCGCACGTGGCGTCGAGCGTGCAGGTGCTGTCGCTCGATTTCGCATTGCGTTCGGCGATCGCCCAGCGCGACCGCGACACCGTGCTGTCGGCACTACGCAACCACGGGCGACGCGTGGGCGCCACGCAGATGCTGCTGGTGGGTCTCGACGGGCGCGTCGAAGCCGACACCGCCGGGCGCATCGCCGAAGGCGCGCCGTTTCCGTACGCCGACCTGGTCGAACGCGCACCGCAACGGCCGGCATCGGCGGTCGTCGCCGCGAACGGCCGCGCGAACTGGATGGTCGTCGTGCCGGTGTTCGCACCCGACCTCGTCGGCTTCATCGCCGCGGCGATTCCGGTCGACGACGCGTTGCTCGTGCGACTGCAGGCGCAGTCGGCGTTGCCGAAGGAAGTCGAACTCGCCACGCGCGATGGCGGACGCTGGCATGCGATCGCGCATGGCAGCGGGCAAGGCGCGCTGACGTCCGCGCTCGCCGCGCACGGCGGCACGCTGCCGACGACGCCGGAACTCACCACGCTCGACGACCGCGAATACGTCGTGCAGGCGGTGATGCTCGATCATTCGCGCAACAGCGCGCCGGTCGCCGCGGTGCTCGGCTATTCGGTCGATGCCGCGTTGCAGCCGTATCGCGCGGTCGCGATCGCCTGGGCCGGCCTGCTCGGGTTCGGGCTCGCGGTCGGCCTGGCCGGTGCGTGGCTGATCGCGCGCGGCGTGTCGCGACCCGTGGAACGCCTCGCCGCCTCCGCACGCCGCATCGAAGCCGGCGACTACGCACCGGTCGACGCGCCCGCGCGCGACGATGAGATCGGTGCGCTCGCCGCCGCGTTCGATTCGATGACGCAGGCGATCCGCGAACGCGAGGCGCACATCGTCCACCAGGCCACGCACGATCCCGTCACCGGCGTCGCCAATCGCGGCGCCGCGGAAACCGCGATCCAGCGCGCACTCGACGATGCCGGCGACGGCGATGCCGCGTTGTTGATGGTCGGTCTCGAACGCGCGCCGGCGATCGTCAAGACGCTCGGGCACGGCGTCGGCGATCGGCTGATGCATGCGGTCGCGCAACGCCTGCGCGCGCCGGTCGGAGCCGGCTTGGTCGCGCGCGTTACCGACAGCCAGTTCGCGGTGTTCGTGCCCGGCGCGACGCGACACGACGCACATTCGCTCGCGCTGCGCCTGATCGACGTGCTGTCCGATCCGTATCGCGAAGCCGACCTGCGGCTCGACCTTGCACCCGCGGTCGGCCTCGCGCTGTCGCCGGTGCACGGCCGCGACGCGGCGACGCTGTTGCGCCGCGCCGACGTCGCGCTGATCGCCGCGCTGGGCGCGGACGAGCCGGTCGCGGTGTACGACGCCGCGACCGATCCGCATCGGCCCGAACGCCTGTCGCTGATGGGCGACCTGCAACGCGCGCTCGGCGGTGACGCGCTCGCGCTGCATTACCAGCCGAAACTGCACCTGGCGAGTGGCCGCATCGACGGCGCGGAAGGCCTGGTGCGCTGGTCGCATCCCGAGCGCGGTCCGCTGGCGCCCGACATGTTCGTCGGTCTCGCCGAGGAAACCGGCAACATCCGCCGGCTCACGCGCTGGGTGCTCGACGCCGGCATCGCGCAGACCAGTCGCTGGCAGAACGACGGCCGGGGCGTGCGCGTGGCGATGAACGTATCCGCACGCGATCTCGAGGACGCCGACCTGCCGCGTCGCATCGCCGCGCTGCTCGGCACGCACGGTGTGTCGCCCGACTGCATCGTGCTGGAGATCACCGAGAGCGCGCTGATGCGCGATCCCGACGCCGCGTTGCCGGTGTTGCATCGCCTCGCCGACCAGGGCATCGCGTTGTCGATCGACGACTTCGGTGTCGGCCAGTCGTCGTTCGCCTATCTGCGCCGCCTGCCGGTGCGCGAGCTGAAGATCGATCGCGCGTTCATCTCGCCGCTGGCGACGTCGCGCGAGGACCGCATGATCGTGAAGTCGATCGTCGACCTCGCGCATGCGCTCGGTTACCACGTCACTGCCGAAGGCGTCGAAGACCCGGCCGCGCTCGACTATCTCGCCAGCATTGGCTGCGACCACGCGCAGGGTTTCCTGATCGCGCGGCCGATGGATGCGCGCGCGTTCGATGCGTTCGTCGCGACGCATGGTCACGGAGCGACGGCATGAAACGCGTCCTTGCCGCGCTGATCGCGACAGCGTCGAGCTGCAGCGCGCATGCGCAGGCCCTGCAGGTGCACGGCGTGGTCGACGCACGCGTCGGCGCGGTCGACACCGACAGCGCGAACACGTTCGAAGGCGGCCTCGGCAAGGCGCGGCTCGGCGCGCATGGCGGCGCCTTCGATGTGCATGGCGCATTGCTCGCGACCTGGCAGGTTGCGCCGACGTTGCTCGCGTCGGCGGAAGCGCGCTACGCACCGGAATCGCGCAAGCCCTTCGACGTGATCGATGCCTGGCTTCGCTGGCGGCCGGTGTCGACCAGCGCATGGCGCGGCTCGGTGAAAGCCGGCCTGTTCTTTCCGCCGGTCTCGCTGGAGAACGACGCGATCGGCTGGACCAGCCCGTACACGTTGACGCCGTCGGCGATGAACACGTGGGTGGGCGAGGAGCTGCGCGCACTCGGCGTCGAAGGCCGCGTCGAGCATCGCGCTGCGCGCGGCACGCTCACCGCCAATCTCGCGGTGTTCCAGAAGAACGATCCGGCCGGCGAACTGCTTGCCACGCGCGGCTGGGCGATGCACGACATCGTCTCGGGGTTCGACGGCAGCCTGCGTGAACCCGATTCGGTCGCGTCGGCATTTGGCGGCGCTGCGCCGGTGCGTTTCCGCCCGTACATCGAAATGGACCACCGCATCGGTGGCTATGCGTCGATCGACTGGCAGACGCCGGCGCAGGGTCGCCTCACCGCACTCGTCTACGACAACCGCGCCGATCCCGCGCGTGAAGTCGACTACGCCGGCCGCGACCTCTACGCCTGGCGCACGCGCTTCTGGAGTCTTGGCGCGCAGCATCGCTGGAACGACACGCTCATCATCGCCCAGGCCATGCGCGGCAGCACGATCATCGAGCCGGTGCCGGCGCTGCAGTTCGACACACGCTTCGCCTCGGGTTACCTGATGGCTGCGCGCGATGCCGGCGTGTGGCGGCCGGCTGCGCGGCTCGACCTGTTCCAGTCGAAGCAGACGCCGGGTGGCGGGCCCGTCGCGAGGGACGAACACGGGCATGCGATCACGCTCGCACTGAATTGGCGTCCCGACGACCGCTGGCGCGTGACCGGTGAAGTGCTGCACATCGACAGCGTGCGCAACCAGCGTCGCCTCGATGGCCTCGACCCACGCCAGCGCGAACTTCAGGTGCAGGCGAACGTGCGCTGGCTGTTCTGATCGACGATCAGGTCGCGTCGTTTGCGCGCGAGTCGAGCCGCTGCACGATCTCGCGGATCATCACCAGTTGTTCTTCCTGGCGCTTGAGCAGATCGGCGAGTTGCGCGTCGCGCATCGCATCGAGTTTCTCGTGCAGCGCCATGATCTCCATCTCGGCCTTGAGGTTGACCGCGTAGTCGTGCTCGGCGTCGAGCCGGTCCTTCGCGCCCTGCCGGTTCTGGCTCATCATGATGATCGGTGCCTGCACCGCGGCCAGCATCGACAGGATGAGGTTGAGGAAGATGAAGGGGTACGGGTCGAACGCGCGCAGCAGCAACCCGGTATTGACCAGCACCCACGCCGCGAGCGTCATCGCGAAGATGATGATGAAGGTCCACGAGCCGCCGAACTGCGCCACGCGGTCGGCCAGGCGATCGCCGAAGGTCAGGCGGCCCGCGAACGCATCGTTGGTGTTGGTGCTGAGCAGGCGCCGCTCGATGGCGTGCTCGAGTGCGCGCTTTTCGGCTTCGCGCAGGTCGGCGTAGCTGCGACCGAACCAGCGTCGCGCGGCGGGATCGTTGCGGGAGGTCTGCATGGCGGACTCCGGGGGTGTGCGTCGACTGTAGCGACAGCCTCGCCCGCGCGTGCGACGGCGATCAGCGCAGTTCGGTCGAGACGTCGAAGCGTTCGATGCGGCCACCCAGCCAGCGCACGAGGAACGCGGCTTCGGCCGCCATCACCGCAGCCGCGGCGATCGCGGCCACGATCAGCGCCGGCACCATGCCGGCGAACAGGCGGATGCCGAAGAACAGGCCGGCAGCGACCGCGGCGGCCGGCACCACCGACAGCGCGAGCACCAGCACGTAGATGCCGCCGAAGATCATGCGCTGGCCCATCACGTCGAACCCGCCGCCGCGGCCGCCGGGCGACCAGCCGGGAAACACCAGCATCCCCGCGAACGGCACGCACAGCATCACCGCGCACGTGACCGGCGCGAGCAGCACCACCGCGACCACCAGCGCGGCGAGCATGCCGGGCGTCAGCCATTCGATGCCCTGGAAAGCGCGCGACGCGGTAAGCAGCAACAGCCACTGCACCGGCACCAGCATCGCGATCGGCGCGAGCAACTGGCCGAGCGCGATCTGCCAGCCGCGCAGCGGCGTCGCGCGCAATACATCGAGATGGTCGAGCGTCTGCCGCAGGCTGCCCTGCACGAACATCGGCCCGACCACGGTGCTCCAGCCGGCCATCGCCAGACTGACGATGCCGATCACCTTCAAGAACGCCGCGCCGACCGGTTGCGTCGACAGCCACTGCGTCACGCCCAGCAGCAGCACCGTCGCGACCACCAGCGTGCGCACGCGCCAGAACGGGCCGGCGGCGATCAGGCCTTTCCACAGGAACGCGATCGGCGCGAAGCCGCGCGGTGCGAGTTCGAACGCCGGCCTGCGTGCACGCGTGGGTTTCGCGCGCAGGCGCACGCGGCCATCGCGCATCGCCGCGCTCGATTCGGCGCGACGACGCGCGAGCGCGATGCTCGCTTCCTCGAACGACACCTGCGACCGCACCACCCAGATGTAATGCAGCGCGAACATCAGCAGCGCCCCGGGCAGCGCGCGCGCGAACGCGGCGGACGACGTCGCGATCATCGGCGCGGTCAGCGCACGGAAGGGTGCCAGCACCCAGAACGCGGGGCCCTGCTCGAGCACCGAGCCGATGTAGTCGGTGACTTCGCGCGGGCCGGCGAGGTTCTGCGGCAGCGGCGCATGTGCGCGCGCCCAGCCGACGCAGGCGACGGCGAACGCGACGAACAAGGCGATACCGACCACGCGCCGCCAGACCGGGCGCACGCCGAGATCGAGCAGGCGTTCGCGGGTGAACGACGCGCCGAGGAAATGCAGGCGCGTGGTCGCGACGATCAGCCACAGCGCGGCGGCGTACTGCAGCGGGTTGATGCCCATCGCGCGGCCGCGTTGCAGCAGCAACGAAATCAGGAACACCGACACGAACAACACGAGCTGCGAGCGGATCACGCTGAAGTGGATCAGCCCGGTGCGCGAGATCGGCGCGGGAAACAGGAACGCGGCTTCGGCCTCGTTGAAGCGCAGCGCGGCGCGATCGCTGGCGAAGATCCACGCCGACAGCATGAAGATCAGCGTGCCGAGCGCGGCCAGCGCGCCGAGCACTTCGGCCGAGCCGGGCGGCATGATCATGAAACGCGCGTTGTGCGCGTTGGGCCCGATCATGTGGCGGAACACGACGCCGTAGAAGTACGCGATGCCGGCGATCGCGCCGATCAGGTACTTCGGCTGCTTGAGGCGGCGGATGCGCTGGCGCACGCGGTTCGCCAGCGACACGCACTGCATGTACGCCAGCGCGCGGACGATGTCGTTCATCCGCGCGGCGCGCCCGGCGCGTCCTCGGTGGCGAGGAAGAACACATCCTCGAGCGTCGCCCCGTCGCCGGCGAACCGGGCGCGGATGTCGGCGACGGTGCCGACCGCCATCGCGCGGCCGTCCTTGAGGATCAGCAGCGTCGTGCAGACTTCCTCGACCAGCCCGAGCAGGTGCGAGCTGAGGATGATCGCGGCGCCCTGCGCGGCGAGGTTGCGCATCATGTCCTTCATGCGTCGCATGCCGCGCGGGTCGAGGCCGGTGAGCGGTTCGTCGAAGATCACCGCGGTGGGGCCGTGCAGCAGGCCGCAGGCGATCGCCAGCTTCTGCTTCATGCCGCGCGAGAGTTCACCCGGCAGCAGATCCTGCTTGTCCGCCATGTCGAGGTCGGCGAGCAGCGTCTCGCCGCGCGCCTTGTAGTCGGCCACGCCGTACAGCCGCGCGACGAACGCGAGGTGCTGCGCGACGGTGAGGTACTCGAACAGCCGCGGCTCGTCGGGAATGAACGCCATCGTGCGCTTGGCGCCGACCGGATCGGCGGCGAGGTCGATGCCGCCGAGGCGGATGCTGCCGAGCGTGGGCGGGATGATCCCGGCGACGCAGCGCAGCGTGGTGGTCTTGCCCGCGCCGTTGGGGCCGACCAGGCCCATCACCTCGCCCGGCCGGACCGCGAAGGACAAGGCGTCGACGGCGGTGAACTCGCCGTAGCGCTTGGTGAGGCGTTCGACTTCGATCATGCCCGCTCCCCATCGGAGCGGTCATTGTGGACGCCGCGCCGGTGCGTGCAACCGCCGGTCGTAATGGCGCACCAGCCCGTTCCATGCAGCGCTCTCGCAGCGGTGACGCGTCGCGCCTATAACGTCGACGTCCGCACCGGAGCGCCGCCATGATCCAGCTCGTGATTCCCGCCCGCCGCCGCGACCTCGGCGGCTTCGAGGTCGGCCGCGTGCTGCCCGCGCCGCTGCACCGGATGGTCGGCCCCTTCATCTTCTTCGACCACATGGGCCCGGCCGACTTCCCGCCCGGCATCGCGCGCAGCGTCGACGTACGCCCGCATCCGCACATCGGCCTGTCGACCGTCACCTACCTGCTCGACGGCGAGATCATGCATCGCGACAGCGTGGGCTCCGAGCAGGCGATCCGCCCCGGCGAGGTCAACTGGATGACGGCCGGCCGCGGCATCACGCATTCCGAGCGCTTCGAGAAGGCGCGCGCGCAGGGCGACCGGCTGGACGGGCTGCAGGCCTGGGTCGCGCTGCCCGAATCGGCCGAGGAGTCCGAACCCGGTTTCGCCCATTTCGACGCGGCCGCGTTGCCCGCGTTCGCCGAGGGTGGCGTGCGCGGTCGGCTCATCGCCGGCACCGCGCTCGGACTCGCCGCGCCGGTGGCGGTGGCGTCGCCGCTGTTCTACCTGCACCTCGACCTCGACGACGGCGCCCGCTTCGCGCTGCCGCCCGACCATCCGGAGCGCGCGTTTTACGTCGCGCGCGGCGAGGTGGAGATCGACGGCCAGCGCTTCGGCGTCGGCCAGATGGCGGTGCTGACGCCGGGTCGCAGCGCCGACGTGACCGCGCGCGGGCCGGCCACGGTGATGGCGCTCGGTGGCGAAGCGATCGGCCCGCGCTTCATCGAATGGAACTTCGTGTCCTCGCGCAAGGAACGCATCGAGCAGGCCAAGGCCGACTGGCGCGGCGGCCGCATGAAGCTGCCCGACCTCGACAACGGCGAGTTCATCCCGCTGCCGCCGGACCCGCCGCCGCCGGCGAACCCGATGTCCTGAGCGCGCATCGGCGGGCCCGTCGCCGCGGGGCCGGTGATAAACTCCCGTGCCCGGTGGCGCCGCGTTGCGTGCGTCCACCGTCCCGACCCCAAATCCGGCTCCGCGCGCCCGCAAGCGCGCCCAAGGTGGATCGTGCGCAATTACGACCTCGTATTCCTCAAGAAATTCTCGATGGTGATCGGCTTCCTGTTGCTGATCATGCTGAGCCTCATCGGGGCGGCCATGTACATCAACGCCTCGCTGCCGCACGACCGCGACCCGTCGGAAGCGCGCAATACCGAGAACCGCATCGCGCCGATGGGCGCGGTCTACGCCGGCCAGACCGGTGCCGCGCAGCAGGCCGCCGCAGCGGCGGCGGCAGCCGCTGCCGCCGCTTCCCAGGTCGCCTACGGCGGCACCAAGGACGGCTCGGTGATCTTCGGCAACCTGTGCTCGGGCTGCCACGGCTCCGGCGCCGGCGGCGCGCCGACGCTGGATCACTCGCATTGGGATGCGCGCATCGCCAAGGGCAAGGACACGCTGCACAAGCACGCGATCGAAGGCTTCCAGGGCGCTGCGGGCGTAATGCCGGCCAAGGGCGGCAACCCGGCGCTGACCGACGAGCAGGTCATGGCCACCGTCGACTGGATGCTCGGCAACCTCAAGTAAGGCCCCGCGCCTTCCGCCACGACGCCGCCTCCGGGCGGCGTCGTCGTTTCCACGCCCCGACGCGTAGGCTGCAGCGCATGCCGAACCCCGCATTCCCCGATGCCCCGCCGGGTGGCGTCGTGCCCGTGATGCTCGACGGCCCGGCCGGGCCGATCGAAGCCGTGGTCGATACGCCGGACGCCGACGTCGCCGCGCGCGAGGTCGTCGCCGTCGTCTGCCATCCGCTGTCCACCGAAGGCGGCAGCCTGACCAACAAGGTGGTGACGATGGCCGCGCGCGCACTGCGCGAACTCGGCGCCACCACGGTGCGCTTCAACTTCCGCAGCGTCGGCAAGAGCGCGGGCACGTTCGACGACGGCAACGGCGAGTCCGAGGACCTGCGCGCGGTGGTCGACTGGGTGCGTCGCGAGAAGCCCGGCGCATCGCTGTGGCTGGGCGGTTTCAGCTTCGGCGCGTTCGTCTCGCTGCGCATGGCCGACGCGCTGCAGCCGGACCTGCTGTTCTCGATCGCGCCGCCCGCCGGCCGCAGCTGGGACTTCGACAACATGGGGCTCTACACCGGCCCGTGGTTCGTCATCCAGGGCGAGGTCGACGAGATCGTCGAACCGCAGCGTGTCTACGACTGGCTCGCGAACGTCTCCGAGTTACGCACGCCACCGACGATCCTGCGCATGCCCGGCGCCAGCCACTTCTTCCACGGCAAGCTGATGGACCTGCGGCAGGCGATGAAGGACGGCGTCGCCGCCCAGCTGCCCAACCTCGACGCGCATGGCTGAGCCGGTGCGTTCGCCCTCGCAGCTCTACGCCGACGGCGTGGCGCGCGGCGACTGGCAGTTCGACCCGGCGCAGAAGCCGGCGCTGGCCGAACTCGACCGCCTGCACGCCGCGCTCCTCGACCCGCCCAACGTCGGCCTGTTCGACCGACTGCAGGGCAAGCGCCCGCCCGCGCCGCAGGGCCTCTACCTGTGGGGCGGCGTCGGCCGCGGCAAGACGTTCCTGATCGACCTCTTCTACGAATCGCTGCCGTTCGCGGAAAAGCAGCGCACGCACTTCCACCGCTTCATGCGCGAGATCCACGACGCGCTGCGCCGGCATGCGGGTGCCAGCGACCCGCTGGCCATCATCGCGAGGGAATGGCGCGAAACGCTGCGCGTGCTGGTGCTCGACGAGTTCTTCGTCAACGACATCGGCGACGCCATGCTGCTCGGCCGCCTGCTCGAGCGCCTGTTCGCCGAAGGCGTGGCGCTGGTGACGAGTTCGAACACCGAGCCGAAGAACCTCTACAAGGACGGCCTGCAACGCGATCGCTTCCTGCCGGCCATCAGGCTGCTTGAAGCAAACACGAAGGTTCTCTATCTCGACAGCGCGACCGACTACCGCCTGCGTGCGCTCACCAAATCACCGGTGTACCGCGCGCCGCTCGATGCCGAGTCGGATGCATGGCTGGCGACGCGCTGGCACGAACTCACCGGCCACGCGCCGGTCGCGCACGCCCCTCTGCACATCGAAGGCCGCGAAATCCCGGTGCGCGCCTGCCTCGACGGCCACGCGTGGTTCGACTTCACGGCGCTGTGCGACGGCCCGCGCGCGGCCAGCGACTACATCGAGATCGCGACCGAGCACCACAGCGTGTTCGTCGGCGGCATCCCGCAACTCGACGACAGCCGCGCCGACGCCGCGCGCCGCTTCGTGCACCTGATCGACGAGCTGTACGACCGCCACGTCAACCTGGTCTGCACCGCCGACGCCGCGCCGACGGAGCTCTATCGCGGCGACAAGCTGTCCGGCGCATTCGAGCGCACGGCATCGCGCCTGATCGAGATGCAGTCGGCGGAATACCTCGCACTCGAACATCGCGGCTGACCGCACGCGGAGCGCAGCGACCGCCGCGGATGAGCGCGGCGACCGGCGCGACACCTGTACCCGCGGATGATCGAATCGACTCAGTTCGCCGCGCGACGGCGCGTGCCGCGCTTCATCACTTCGACGTCGATCCAGCCCAGCGCGGCATCGTCGTCGTCCCAGCCATCGGTGTAGTCGACGCGACGGAATTCATACGCCTCGATGTCGGCTCGCGCTTCGCGGCGGAAGTCGACCGGGATGACGGACGAGCGTGCGGCGGTGTCGGCGATCGCGTGCATGGCAGAGCTCCCCTTGAGGTGTGCGACCGACGCTAGGCACGCGCATTTCAAGCCGTCGTGAAGCCGGAGCGCGTTCGCGAACGGCAGCGAGCCACCGTTCAGCTGACGACGCCGACGCGGTGCTGCGACTAGGCTAGGCCGCATGCCTCGTTCGCCGCATCTCCGCACATCGCTCGGTCTGCTCGTCCTCGCCGGTGCGGCGCGCGCCCAGGGCGCGACGCCCACGCCGGCGACACTCGATCGCGTGCAGGTCGTCGCCACGCGTACGTCGCGCGCGATCGAGCGCACGCCGGCCGCGGTGAGCGTGGTCGAAGGCGATGCGCTCGACACGTCGGGCAACGGCGCGACGCTGTCCGAGAAGCTCGTCGGCGTGCCCGGCGTGCTGGCGCGCACGCGACAAAACTGGGCGCAGGACGAACAGATCTCGATCCGCGGCTTCGGCACGCGCGCGAGTTTCGGCATCCGCAGCGTGCGCCTGTACGTCGACGGCATTCCGGCGACGATGCCGGACGGCCAGGGCCAGGTCGCGCATTTCCCGCTCGGCGACGCGCAGCGCATCGAAGTCCTGCGCGGCCCGTTCGCGGCGCTGTACGGCAATGGCGCGGGCGGCGTCGTGCTGCTCACCACGGCCGACGGCGGCGAACCCGATCGCGTCGGCGTCGATGCGTCCATCGGCAGCTTCGATACGTGGCGGCTCGGCGCGAACGCACGCGGCGCGGCAGGGGACATCGACTACGCGGTCGGCGCGTCGCACTTCACGACCGGTGGCTGGCGCGATCACAGCCGCGCACGCCGCGAGTCGCTGGACGCGAAGCTCGGCATGGCGGTCGCCGGCGGGCACCTGACGCTCGTTGGTAACGCGTTCGACTCGCCCGACACCGAGGATCCGCAGGGCCTAACGCGCGAGCAGGCCGACGCCGACCCGCGCCAGGCGAGCCCGAGCGCGCTGCTGTTCGACACCCGCAAGAGCGCGCGTCAGCGGCAGCTCGGTGCGGTGTTCGCACGTTCGCTGGTCGCGGGCGAGCTACGCCTGCTCGGTTACGCGGGCCATCGTCGCGTCGAGCAGGTGCAGTCGACACCACCGGCCGCGCAACGCAGTCCGCTGAGCGCGGGCGGCTGGATCGATCTCGATTCGCCGTACGCGGGTGTCGATGCGCGCATGAACTGGCATCGCGACCTCGCGTCGCGTCCGCTCGACGTCGTGCTCGGCCTCGACGTCGAACAGCAACGGCAGGAGCGCCGCGGTTACGAGAATTTCGTCGGCAGCACGCTCGGCGTGCGCGGTGCATTGCGCCAGCAGCAGGCCGACCGCGTGCGCAACGTCGATCCCTACCTGCAGGCGACCTGGGACATCACGCCGACGTGGAGCATCAGCGGCGGCGTGCGCGCGAGCCGGGTGACGTTCGACTCGCGCGATGCCTACATCACCGCGACCAATCCCGATGACAGCGGCCGCGTGACGTATTCGGCGACGTCGCCGGTGATCGGGGTGACGTGGACACCGTCGCGCGCCTGGTCGATGTACGCGTCGGCCGGGCGCGGCTTCGAAACGCCGACGTTCAACGAGCTCGGCTATCGCAGCGACGGTGGCAGCGGCCTCAACTTTCTCTTGCGGCCGATGCGCATGCGCAATGCGGAAGTCGGCGCGAGGTTGAATACGCATCGCATGCGCGGCGAGCTCGCGCTGTTCGACAGCGATACGCGCGACGAACTCGTCGTCAACACCAGCAGCGGCGGGCGCACCACGTTCCGCAACGCGGGGCCGACGCGGCGTCGCGGTGTCGAAGCGTCGTTGTCCTTGCCTCTGGCCGAGCGCCTGAAACTCGACCTGTCGGGCACATGGCTCGACGCGGAGTTCCGCTCCGACATCGCCGCCTGCGAAGGCACCGCCTGCCGTGCGCCGGTCGCGACCGTGCCAGCAGGTACGCCGTTGCCCGGTGTACCGCATGCCGCAGGCGTGATCGCTCTGCGCTACGGCGGCGACAGCGGCCTGACCGCCACGGTCGACGCGCAACACGTGAGCGGCGTCACCGCGACCACCGCCGGCGACGTGCGCACCGACGGCTACACGGTGATGGACGCGAGCATCGGCTGGCGCGTGCAGCGCGACCACGACCACGGTCGCGTGTTCGCCGGCATCGCCAACCTGCTCGATCGTCGCTATGTCGGCTCGGTAATCGTCAACGAGACCAATGCGCGTTACTTCGAGCCGGCCGCCGGTCGCGCGCTGACGCTCGGTGTCGAATGGAACTGGGGCGACTGATCTCACGCGCGACGAACACATCCGCGGCGCGCGGTTTGTACGATGGCGCGTCCTGCCGCCGGAGTAGCCCCGATGAAGTCCCGTGCCGCCGTCGCATTCGCCGCCGGCGAACCGCTGAAGATCGTCGAGATCGACGTCGAACCGCCGCGCGCCGGCGAGGTGCTGGTGCGCATCACGCACACCGGTGTCTGCCATACCGACGCATTCACGCTGTCGGGCGACGATCCGGAAGGCCTCTTCCCCGTCGTGCTCGGCCACGAAGGCGCGGGCATCGTGGTGGACGTCGGCGAAGGCGTGACCTCGGTGAAGCCGGGCGATCACGTGATCCCGCTGTACACGGCCGAATGCGGCGAGTGCCTGTTCTGCAAGTCGAACAAGACCAACCTGTGCGTCGCCGTGCGCGCCACTCAGGGCAAAGGCGTGATGCCCGACGGCACGTCGCGCTTCTCGTACCAAGGCCAGCCGCTGTATCACTACATGGGCTGCAGCACGTTCAGCGAGTACACCGTCGTCGCCGAGGTATCGCTGGCGAAGGTCGACGCGAACGCGAATCCCGAACACGTCTGCCTGCTCGGCTGCGGCGTCACCACCGGTATCGGCGCGGTGCACAACACGGCGAAGGTGCAGCCGGGCGACTCGGTGGCGGTGTTCGGGCTCGGCGGCATCGGCCTCGCGGTGATCCAGGGCGCGCGACAGGCGAAGGCCGGCCGCATCATCGCCATCGATACGAACCCGTCGAAGTTCGACATGGCGAGGCAGTTCGGTGCGACCGATTTCGTCAACCCCAAGGACTTCGACAAGCCGGTGCAGCAGGTGATCGTCGAGATGACGGGCTGGGGCGTCGACCATTCGTTCGAGTGCATCGGCAACGTCAACGTGATGCGCGCGGCGCTGGAGTGCGCGCATCGCGGCTGGGGCCAGAGCGTGATCATCGGTGTCGCCGGCGCGGGACAGGAGATCAGCACGCGACCCTTCCAGCTGGTGACCGGACGCAAGTGGATGGGCACCGCGTTCGGCGGCGTCAAGGGCCGCAGCCAGTTGCCGGGCATGGTGCAGGCCGCGATGCGCGGCGACATCGAACTCGCGCCGTTCGTGACTCACACGATGCCGCTGGACGACATCAACCGCGCATTCGACCTGATGCACGCAGGCGAATCGATCCGCAGCGTGGTGCATTTCTGATGCAACGCATCGAATCGCATGCATGCTTCGGTGGCGTGCAGGACGTCTGGCAGCTGCCCTCGGACGCGCTGGACTGCGACACACGCATCGGTGTCTACCTGCCGCCGCAGGCGTCGCAGCGCGCGTGCCCGGTGCTGTACTGGCTGTCGGGGCTGACCTGCACCGAGCAGAACTTCGTCACCAAGGCCGGTGCGCAGCGTTATGCGGCCGAACATGGCGTGATCCTCGTCGCGCCCGATACCAGCCCGCGCGGGCCGGGCATTCCGGACGCCGAGGGTTACGACCTCGGCGTCGGCGCGGGCTTCTATCTCGACGCGACGCAAGCGCCGTGGGACGCGCACTACCGCATGCACGACTACATCGTGCGCGAGCTGCCCGCAGTGATCGAAGCAAACTTCCCCGCCACCGATGCACGTGGCATCAGCGGGCATTCGATGGGCGGCCACGGCGCGCTGGTGATCGCGCTGCGCAACCCGGGCCGCTATCGCAGCGTGTCGGCGTTCTCGCCCGTCGTCGCGCCCTCGCGCGTGCCGTGGGGCGAGAAGGCGTTCACCACGTATCTAGGCGACGACCGCGACACGTGGCGAGCGTGGGATGCCTGCGAACTCGTCGCCGACGCACGCGAGCGCCTGCCCTTGCTCGTCGACCAGGGCGAAGCCGACGAATTCCTCGCGACGCAGCTACGCCCCGACCTGTTGCGCGAGGCCTGCGACGCCGCGGGCCATCCGCTGGAGTTGCGCATGCGCGCCGGCTACGACCACAGCTACTACTTCATCGCGAGTTTCATCGGCGAGCACATCGCGCACCACGTCGCGGCAATGCGTTGACGATCACGGCGCCGCCGGCGCGTGCCCGCGACGCATCAGGTGCAGCACGCCGTAGACCACGATCATCGCGCCGAGCGAAATCAGGATCGCGCGCCACTCGTCCGGCTTCAGCGTGAACAGGATCGCGAACATGATGCCGGCACCGATCACGGGCATGAGCGCGCCGCCCGGCATGAGGAACGGCGTGCCGCGCTCCGACACACCGGTGTGCTGCAGGCGCCACGCGGCCAGCGCGACCAGCGCGTAGACCACGCAGATCGCGCCGCCGGACACCGCGGCGAGGCCGTCGAAATTACCCAGTACCGCGAGCAGGCAGGCGATGCCCGCATGCGTCGCCAACCCGAGCAGCGGCACGCGGTGCGCGGCGCTGACCCGGCCGTAGATCGACGGCAGGTAGCCGTCGCGACCCAGCGCGAACAGCAGCCGCGACGAACCCAGCAGGTTGCCGAGCAGGAAGCCCGCCATCGACACGCAGGCGGTGGCGAGCAGCAAGGTGCGGCCCGCGGCGAACAACTTGCCCGCCGTATCGGCGATGGGCACCGGGCTGGTCGCGAGCGCGGGGCCGAGCACGCCCTGGCCGACGATCTGCAGGCCGAGATAGAGCGCGACCACCATCAGGATCGCGACCATGGTCGCGCGCGGCACGGTCCTGGCCGGGTCGTGGAATTCGCCCGATGGCACCAGTGCGGTCTCCAGGCCGGAGTACGCAAACATCACCAGCACCAGCGAACCGCCGAGCGCGGAGATCGACGGCACGTCGCCGGGATTGAAACTCACCGCGCTCCAGTCGACGAAGGCCAGGCCGATGATCGCCAGCAACGCGAGCGGCGCCAGCTTGATGCTGGCCAGCGTCGCCACGGCGCGCGCACCCAGTCGCACGCCGAACGCGTTCAGCAGGAACAACACGATGTAGGTACCGATGATCAGCGCCGCGCGTGCGCCGGCGTCGCCCATGGCCGGTGCGAGCTTGGCGACCTGGTCGGCGAACGACGCCGCCACTGCCGCGCTCGACGCGACATGGCTGATCCACATCACCGCGCCGGCGACGAAGCCCACGAACGGCCCGAACGCGACGGACAGATAGGTGTAGGGCCCGCCGGTCGCCTGCGCGCGGCTGCCCGCAGCGGCGAAGCACAGCGCGATCGGGATGATCGCGAGTGCGCCGACGATCAGCGACAGCGGTGCGGCGGCACCCACCTGCGCGGCGAGTGCGCCGGGCATGCGGAAGATGCCGCCGCCGACCGTGGAGTTGATGACGGCCGCGGCGAGCGCGAACACGCCGATGGCGCGCACGAGTGCGGCGTCGCCCTCGAGCGGGCGGGAGGTGGATGCGCTGGTCGACACGGTCAGCCCCGGGATCGTGATGTGCGTCGAGCGTCGCACGGCCCGGGGGTTTTTGCAGCGGGCCGTGCTGGAAAGCTGGAGTAGCATCGATGCCCCCGTTTCACAGGAATCCGCACATGCGCCTTGCCGTCCTCGCCACCGCCGTCGCGGCCACGCTCGCCATCGCCATGCCGGCGCGCGCCGAGGTACGGCCCGAGGTCGACGCCGCGGCCAAGGCCGTGCAGGCGCAGGTGGTGAGCTGGCGTCGCGACTTCCACGAGCATCCCGAACTCTCCAATCGCGAGGAGCGCACCGCCAAGGTCGTCGCCGACGCGCTGCGCAAGATGGGCCTGACGCCGCGCACGGGCATCGCCCACCACGGCGTGGTCGCGATCATCCAGGGCGGCAAGCCGGGGCCGAAGCTCGCGCTGCGCGCCGACATGGACGCGCTGCCGGTCACCGAACGCGTCGACCTGCCGTTCGCATCGAAGGTCACCACCACGTTCAACGGGCAGACGACGGGCGTGATGCACGCCTGCGGCCACGACGCGCACACCGCGATGCTGCTCGGCATCGCGCAGTCGCTGGTGAAGATGCGCAAGGATCTTCCGGGCCAGGTGATGCTGATCTTCCAGCCCAGCGAGGAAGGCGCGCCGGTCGGCGAGGAAGGCGGCGCGTCGCTGATGCTCAAGGAAGGCCTGTTCAAGGACTTCAAGCCCGACGCCGTGTTCGGCATGCACGTGTTCTCGACCGTGCAGGTCGGGCAGATCGCGGTGCGCAGCGGCCCCGAGATGGCGGCGAGCGATCGCTTCAACATCACCGTGCACGGCCGGCAGACGCATGGCTCGCGCCCGTGGGGCGGCATCGACCCGATCGTGACCGCGAGCGAGATCGTCACGAGTTCGCAGTCGATCGTCGCGCGTCGCACCAACATCGCGCAGCTGCCGGTGGTGGTGACGTTCGGCGCGATCAACGGCGGCATCCGCTACAACATCATTCCCGACGACGTGAAGATGATCGGCACCATCCGCACCTTCGACGAAGGCATGCGGCAGAAGGTGTTCGCCGATCTCAAGAACGTCGCCGAGCACGTCGCCGCCGCGAACGGCGCGACGGTCGAGGCGAACGTGCCCGACACGCAGGGCAACCCGGTGACCTACAACGATCCGTCGCTGACCGCGCGCATGCTGCCCAGCCTGAAGGCCACGGTGGGCGACGCCAACGTCATCGAGCCGCCGCTGCAGATGGGCGCCGAGGATTTCTCGTATTACGCCAAGGAAGTACCGGGCCTGTTCTTCTTCGTCGGCTCGACCAGCGAAGGCATCGATCCGCAGGCAGCGCCGAGCAATCACTCGCCCGAGTTCAAGCTCGACGAGAAGTCGCTCGACATCGGCCTGCGCGCGATGCTCGAAGCCACGCTGGATTACCTCGACATGCCGAAGGCGGGCGCATGACGGGAGCCTCGATCCCGCTCGGTCGGCACGTCGACTATCCGTCGACGTACGACGCCTCGCTGCTGTTCCCGATCGCACGCTCGCAGGGTCGCGACGCGATCGGCGTCGCCGAGCCGCTGCCGTTTTCCGGGCATGACCGCTGGCATGCGTACGAACTTTCGTGGCTGGATGCGCGGGGCAAGCCGCACGTCGCCACCGCGACCATCTGCGTGCCGGCCAACACACCGAACCTGGTCGAATCGAAGTCGCTCAAGCTGTATCTCAACTCGTTCAACGGCACCACGTTCGCCGGTTACGACGACGTGCGTTCGCGCATCACCCGCGATCTGTCGCACGCGGCCGGTGGCGCGGTGTCGGTGGCGTTCGGCCTGCCGCCGGTGGATCGCCCCGGCCCGGCAGTGCTGCTCGACACCCTCGAAACCGACATCACCCACTACGGCCCGCCGGATGCGTCGCTGCTCGCGCTCGATGCGGCGCGTGGCGACGTCGAGGAAACGCTCACCAGCGAACTGCTGAAGTCCAATTGCCCTGTCACGGGCCAGCCGGACTGGGCGCGCGTGTCGATCAGTTATCGCGGTCCGGCGCTCGACCAGGCCAGCGTGCTGCGCTACATCGTCTCGTTCCGCGACCACTGCGAGTTCCACGAGCAGTGCGTCGAGCGCATCTGGGCGGACATCGCCGCGCTTGCGAAGCCGTCGATGCTGTCGGTTGAAGCGCGTTACACGCGGCGCGGCGGGCTCGACATCAATCCGTGGCGCGCAACACCGGGCACGCCGGCACCGGCCGCCGCGCGCGACGAACGCCAGTGACGTAAGCGGCGGTTCACGGCGGGCTCCCGCCGGCTTAACAACACGGATGCGACGGTGGCCGCGCTTCTCCACAGGCCACCGTCATGACCCCGCAGAATCCCGACTTCTCCAACGTGCGCTCGGGCACGTCGTCCACGCCGGCATCGGCGCCGGATTTCTCCAACGTGCAGAGCGGCACCAGCTCCGTCCAGGGCGGCGGCGGCGCCGCGAGCCAGCACTACACCGTGCAGAAGGGCGACACGCTGTCGCACATCGCCAAGCACTTCTACGGCAAGGCGAGCCATTGGCACGCCATCTTCGAGGCCAACCGCGACCAGCTCGACGATCCCGACCTGATCCGTCCCGGGCAGGTGCTGGTCATCCCCGCATCCGACGCCACCAACTGACAGGACACGCCCCGATGATCTCAGCCACCCATCGCACACTCGCCATCACCCT
Organism: Lysobacter claricitrinus; assembly: GCF_045866565.1. NCBI lineage: Bacteria > Pseudomonadati > Pseudomonadota > Gammaproteobacteria > Lysobacterales > Lysobacteraceae > Lysobacter > Lysobacter claricitrinus. The sequence goes on from NZ_BAAFZV010000001.1 coordinate 754,562, forward strand.
GATCGCGGCCGCCACGCTCGCCGGCTGCAACAAGAAGGTCGATGAAACGCCCGCGCCGGCCGACACCACGCCGGTCGCGAGCACGCCCACCACCGAACCGGCACCAATGCCGATGCCGGCCACGCCGGCACCGACGCCGTCGTCGAACGTCAGCGACCTGCAGCTCGGCACCGCGGTCGGCGCCGACAACCGCGTCGGCACGCCGGCAACGTCGTTCGGCACCAAGGACACGCTGTACGCGTCGGTCACCACCGCCGCCAACACCACCGGCAAGCTCGGCGCGCGCTGGACGTACCTGGGCGCCGATGGCAGCTCCGCGCCGAAGGACGTCGACACCCAGACCAAGGACGTGAGCGGCGCCGCCGCGACCACGCACGAGTTCCACGTCAGCAAGCCCGACGGCTGGCCGGCCGGCAAGTACCACGTCGACATCACGCTCGACGGCAACGTGGTGCAGTCCAGCGACTTCGACGTCCGCTGAGTTTCCGCGACAACCGGGCGCGGCTTCGGCCGCGCCTTTTTTCGTTTCCTCCACCGCGCGCACTACCATGGCGCCCCCGCCGTACCGAGTTCCGCCATGAAAGTCGCACCGCCGCTGTCCGACGCGCAGATCGAACGCCTGTCCGAACTGCTCGACCAACGCGCCGTGCCGTTCAAGGGCTTCAACCTCGAAGCGCTCGACGGTTACCTCACCGCGCTCGCGCTGTCGCCCGAGGTGGTCGCGTTCGACGAATGGGAAGCGCCGGTGTGGGGCTCGACGCCGCGCTGGGCCGACGAGGACGAAGCACGCGACGTGCGCGCCCTGCTCACCACCCACGCCGCGACCGCCGAACAGCGCGTGCGCTACGGCGACGACGACCTGCCCGACACCTACGCGCCGCTGCTGTGGCTGCCCGAGAACCTCGACGAGCATGAGGACGACGAACTCGACGTCGGCCGCGACTGGGCGATGGGTTTCTTCCGCGCGGTCGAACTGCGCGAGCCTGCGTGGGAGAAGTGGCTCGACGAGAACGACTGGATCGAGGAGATCTTCGACCTGTTCGATCGCCTCGCCAGCGGCGAGATCGCCGGCGAAGATCCCACGCAGCCCGGCACGCCGGTTTCGTACAAGGAACGCCTCGAGATCATCGGCAGCATGCCCGGCATGCTCAACGACCTGCACCACCACCGCATCGAAGCACTGACCCCGCGCGAACCGATCCGCCGCGAGGCGACGCCGGAACGCAATGAGCCGTGCCCGTGCGGAAGCGGGAAGAAGTACAAGAAGTGCTGCGGCGCTGGTTGATGCACGGCGCCGAACGCGGCGAAACTTAACGTTCATTCTGCGCATCGCCACCAGCGAGACGCACGCGAAGTGGCAAGGTGCGCGGGTGATCGCACCGCTCACCGCTACCTCCGCGACACATGCCCACGCAAACGCGTCGACATGTGACCAATCGCGACCAGTGTCGCGTTTGGGGTGAGCAACCTGTCACGCATGTCTGTAGCGTCCCCGGCGACCGATCGACTCAGCGCACCGCTGCGCTGTCGGCGCATGCGTGCGCCCATCGGTCCCAATCACAGGGATCTACATGACTCGTAATACACAGCTCGCCCTTGCAATCGCCAGTGCGATCGCGGTTTCCCTCTCGTATGCCGCGCCTGCCGCGGCGGGCGAGACCTGCGTGATGACACCCGACGGCAACGTCACGCAAGACGTCGACGGCAGCACCGCCGCCGGCCTCGACGCTGTCGCCTGCGGCCGCACCAACATCGCCTCGGGCCAAGAGGACAGCGCATTCGGTATCGGCAACACCTCCAGCGGTGGTGTATCGGCCCAGGCGTTCGGTCGCCTGAACCTTGCGAGCGCGAATGAAAGCTCGGCATTCGGCGACCAGAACCAGGCGACGGCGCTTGCTGCGTCGGCGTTTGGCTTCAGCAACCGAGCCCTTGCGCAGAACGCGTCGGCATTCGGCTTTGGCAACCTCGCCGACATGTTGAACAGCTCGGCGTTCGGCTTGGGTAATCAGGCGACGGGCGAATACGCTTCGGCATTCGGCTATCAGAACATCGCGTCGGGATACGACGGCGCCGCCTTCGGCTTGCTCAACCAGGCGAGGGGCCAGGACGCGTCGGCGTTCGGCAATCAGAACGTTGCCGAGGGCGCCCTCAGCAGTGCGTTCGGATACGGCAACACAGCGTCAGGCGACAACAGCTCGGGCTTTGGCTTCCAGAGCACGGCGAGCGGGTCCAATAGCAGCAGTGTCGGCTTCCAGAACAATGCGGCCGGTGGCGACAGCTCGGCGGTAGGCTTCAGCAACGTGACGGGCGCGGGCGCGCAGAACAGCAGCGCCATCGGTTTCACCAATACGGCGACCGGTACGAGTTCCTCGGCGATCGGCTACACCAACAATGCGACGGGCGCCCAGAGCGTCGCGATGGGCTTCGGCAATTCATCCGATGGCGCGTCGTCAAGCGCACTTGGTAACAACAACAGCGCGGGCGGGTTCCAGGACAACGCGGTCGGCTACGGCAACAACGCAGGCACCATGAGTGGCGCCAACGCGTTCGGTACCGGCAACCAGTCCACCGGCCTCATCACCAGCGCGTTCGGTTACTTCAACAACGTGAGTGGCGACCGTGCCTCGGGCGTCGGCTACCTGAACAATGCGAGCGGCTTCCAGAGCAACGCGTTCGGCTTGCAGAACGTCGCGTCGAAGCAGTTCAGCGCGGCGTTCGGGACGCAGAACACGGTGAACGGCGACTTCTCGTCCGCGTTCGGTATCGCGAACCAGGTCACGTCCACCGGTTCCGGCAGCGCGATCGGCGTGGCCAACACGCTCAGCGGCACCGGCGGGTTCGCGGCGGGCACGCTCAACAACGTCAGCGGATCGAACGGCACGTCCGTCGGCCGCCAGCAGACGATCACCGGTAGCGACTCGGCCGCGTTCGGCGGGAGCAACACAGTCGCCGGCAACGCCTCGCTGGCTTCCGGTTTCGCCAACCGCGCAGACGGCTCGACCGCCACGGCGGTCGGCGCCAACAACACGGTTGCGGCCGGCACGAATGGCGGCACGTCAGTCGGCTACCTCAACACGGTGACGTCGTCGTACTCGACCGGCCTCGGCAGCTTCGGCCAGGTGTTGGGCAATAGCGCCACGGCGTCGCAGGGTTCGATCGCGATTGGCGGCGGCAACTCGGCGGCGACGGGTGCGCGCGTCGGTACCGCAGCAGGCGCGGGTTCGCAGAACTCGATCGCCATCGGCAACACGGCGACGGTCGGCGACACGTCGAACCAGTCCATCGCCATCGGTGCGGGCGCCAACGTGTCCAGCAATGCACAGGGCGCGACGGCCGTGGGCAACGGCAGCTCCGCACGCGGGCCGCAGGCCAGCGCGTTCGGCTGGGCGAGCACCGCGGGCGCGTCGGACAGCACCGCGGTCGGTCGCAACAGCTCGGTCAGCGCGGGCGCACAGGGCGGCAATGCTTTCGGCCTCGGCAACGTGACGAGCGCGACGTTCGCGACGTCGATGGGCGTGTCGAATACGGCGTCGGGCGTCAGCTCCGGCGCGTTCGGTCGCGGCAACACCGCCAGCGGCCTGCAGGCGTTCGCGACCGGTTTCAACAGCGTCGCTTCGGCGCAGGACACGTATGCCGCCGGTAGCGACGCGCAGGCCACCGCGCTGAATGCCATGGCATTCGGCACCGGCTCGCGCGCCACGTTCGCCAACAGCATCGCGATCGGCGGAGGTTCGGTCACCAACCGCGCCAACACCGTTTCGTTCGGCGCCGTCGGCACCGAGCGTCAGCTGACCAACGTGGCCGCCGGCACCGTCGGCACGGACGCGGTGAACCTCAACCAGCTGCAGGCGGTCGATGCGCGCGTCACCACCGCGCAGACAACGGCGGATACGGCGGTGGCGAACGCGGCGACGGCGCAGACGACAGCCAACAATGCGCAGGCCTCGGCCAGCGCCGCACAGGGCACCGCCGATACGGCACTCGCCGACGCGGCCACGGCGCAGAGCACGGCCGACAATGCACAGGCGTCGGCCAATGCGGCGCAGTCGACGGCCAACACGGCGATCACCAAGGCGGACAACGCGCAGAGCACGGCGAACACCGCGCTCAACACGGCGAACAACTCGGTCGGTATCGCGAACACGCACGCCGACCAGGGTGACGCGGCCACGCTCGCCGCGGCGAAGTCGAATGCGGCAACGGGTGACGCAGCCACGCTGCAGACCTCGAAGACGTATACCGACACCCGCTCGACCGCGACGCTGGCTTCGGCGAACTCGTACACCGATGCGAAGGTGCAGTCGCTCTCGCTGGACTTCAGCAACTTCCAGAGCGGCGTGAATGACCGCTTCGAGCAGCAGGACCAGCGCATCAGCCACGTCGGCGCGATGTCGGCCGCGATGTCGAACATGACGGCCTCGGCCGCCGGCGTCCGCACGCAGAACCGCATCGCGGTGGGCGTGGGCAACTATCGCGGTGCGAATGCACTCGCGTTCGGTTACCAGCGCGCGGTGTCCGACAGCATGGTGGTCACGGTAGGCGGCGCGTTCGACGGCGACGACAGCACCGTCGGCGCCGGTGCGGCGATCGGCTGGTAATCCATTCCGTCACGCGTCACCGAGCGGCTCCGGAAACGGGGCCGCTTTTTTTTGTCTATGACGACGCGTCGAAGCGCTGAATCAAATCGCCGCTTCGAGCGCGGGCGCGGTCGACGCCCGGTGCGGCAACGCATCGACGAACCCCGCCGGCAGCGCGTGCGTCGACAACCAGCCGCGTCGCGTGCCGGTCAGCACGCGCAGCATCATCCCGCGTGCGATCGGCAGGCGCGACAGCGGATGGAAAGTGAGGTCGCGCACGCGCGCGGCGGCGTCGCGATGCGACTGGAACAGCGGTGTCAACGCGCGGCTCCAGAAGTGGTAGGCGGCGAGGTGTGCGCGGCGTTCGTGCTGGTAGCGCTGCAATGCCGACGCCACGTTCGTCTGCGCGCGCAACGCGTCGCGCAGGCCCTGCGCGTCGAGCAGCGCCATGTTCACGCCCTGGCCGAGCTGGGGGCTCATCGCATGCGCGGAATCGCCGAGCAGCACGGTGCGGCCGCGATGCCACGTGCGATGCACGGTGTCGCGGTAGCGCGCCTGCGCGAGCGCGGAGGGCGCGTCGATGCCGTCCAGGCGCGCCAGCGCGTCCGGCCAGACCTCGGCGACGTCGCGCCGCCATTGCGCGGCATCGACGTCCACGCGGTCGAGTTCGTCGGCGGGCACGCTCCAGAAGAAGCTCAGCCGCGGCACCGGGTCATCGGGCCGCGTGCCCACCGGCAACATGCCGGCCATGCGACGAGCGCGCACGTAACGTTGCTTGAGCACGTGCGGCGACGCCCAGTCGTGCATCGGCGCGAGGCACCATTGCGCGCCCCACGCATTCGGTCGGTCGATGGTGGGCGTCGACACGCGCGTGCGCAGCGACGACCCCGCCCCGTCGGCGACGACCACCAGGTCGAACCCCGCATGCCGGCGACCATCGGCGTCGACCAGCGCACCGCGTTCGGTGTCGACATCGACGATCCGCGAGCCGCAGTGCAGCACGCGATGCTCGGTCCACGCGGCGTCGAGCAACTGGAACAGCGCGCCGCGTTGCAGCCCGAGCCCAGACAGCCGCGCGTCGAGTTCCGCGTACCGCATATCCATGACCGGCCGACCGGCATGCGTCTCGCCGTACAGGCTGTCGATGCGCGCGCCGTGCGCGAGGGCGGCGTCGAGCAGTCCCATCGACCACAGAACCGCCTGCCCTACCGGTTGCAGCAGGAATCCCGCGCCCACCGGCCCGAGTTGCGGCGCACGCTCGAACACTTCGACGCGATGCCCGTCGCGCGACAACAACACTGCCGCAGCCTGCCCGCCGGTGCCGTACCCCACGATCGCGATGCGCAACAGTCCCGGCATGCCCGACGCTCCTTCCCCGCGGGAAAGTTTACGCGGGGCCGTTCGCGAGGCGCTCGAAAACGCGTGCGCATCCTGGTGCGCGAATGACCGGTTCGCGATCGCCCCGGGACTCGCGTGCCACGCCAGCGATTCGGTATCGCGGGCGCGAGCAATGACATCTCGAAACGGTCGCCGGCGCGGAGCGTCGATGCCCGATGCGCCGGCAACGCGCGTCACGGGTGGTGCGTCTTGACCTCCTGCAGGCCGCCGACTTGGGCTGCGCCGCTCAGCTGAAGATCCTGTACATGCCAGTACGCGGCGAAATCCTTGGCCCGCTCCGGGTAGAGCGCGTCGACTTGGGACACCTCGGAATTGACGTATTGCGACTGAGCCCCGCCCACCTGCGGTGCGAACGTGCCGCCGTCGGGCTTGCCGCTTATTTCGAGGCGAGCGCGCTGGAAGCCGATATGGCTGCCCGTCATCTTGTTGAGGAATAGACGGATCGCACCTTCCGTGCGCGGTTGCGCGACCGCATCGCCGTACCGGTCGTAGTACGACTCACCTTGGGCGACGGCCTCCTTCTGCTGCGCAGGCGTTAGTTCGCTCCAGATCTTCTCGCGCACCAGCAACATGCGCTTCACGGGGCGCTCCGCCGCGAGGTCGGCCCAGATGTACGCCTGCACCGGATCGCGTGGCACACCGACGCCTTGCCAGTACATCAGGCTGAGCGCGTGCTGCGAAAACTTGTCGGCGTAATAGGCCGCCTTGCGGAACTGATCCGCTGCGGTCTCCATGTCGCCACGAACGTAGGACTTCAACGCCGCGAGGCGTGCTTCTTCATTGGGGCGACCTTTCGCACTGCGCTCGAGAGAGGACAGGTCGTTGAACGAGAGGTGGGTGAGGCTGAGGTTGCCACCATTCTGCGGCGTGGCCGCCGTGGCCGCCGTGGCCGTGCAGGCGAGGGCGGCGAGAAGCATCGTGAGGCTGAGGCGTGTCGTCGTGCGCATTCCTTTTCTCCAGTCGGACAGTGGCTGCGGCAGGCCGGGCGATCCAACGCCGCGCCCGGCTCAACGCCCGAGCGCGGGCGATGGGGTTGACGCAGTGGGTACGACGAACGGCGGGGTCGGGGTGATGGTGCAGCCGGCGGGCGGCGAGGCCAGCGCCGTCGCCGACACCACGGCGATCGACGGCCGCATCTCGTGGTCGAAGGACGAGCGCTTGTCCTCAACCATGCCATCGACGGCGACATAGGGCTCCGGCATGTTCGAGCGCACCAAGGCGTCGAGCGCGGATGGATCATCGACGTCGTACAGATCGCCCCAGTTGCCGCAGCCGATCACGTGATGCCTGCCGTGGACGATGACGTAGCGACCCACCACGTGTTCGGAGTGCAGCGTGGAAACGTGAGGCGGGCGCGGCTCGTGGTGGACGCTGGCGCAGGCGGCGAGCAGGCAGGCCGATGCGATGCACAGGACGGCGGTCTTCATGCGGCCTCCCTCGCCGACAGGTCGATCTGGTGCGACGCACGCATCATGCACCTCGCCGTGCGGGTGTGCAGCCCGACACGCGTGGCGGCACACACCGCCGCTTATGCTTGCGGCTTCCCTGCCCACCGGAGCCGCCATGCGCGCGTCCCTGCTCGCCCTCGCCACCGTCCTCGCCCTGTCCGGCTGCCAGACCGCACCGGTCGCGACCGCGCCCGACGCACCGCCGGCCACGTCCGTGCAGCCGAGCGCGGACGTCCGCTTCAAGGCGGTATCCGACGCCTGGCTCGACCGCTGGATGGCGCTCAACCCGGTGGCGGCCACGCAGCTCGGCGATCACCGCTTCGACGACCGCCTCGACGATCTCTCGGCGACCGGCCGCCAGCAGCTCGTCGATTTCAGCCGCCAGCTGCTGACCAAACTGGATTCGATCGACCGCGCCCAGCTCTCGCGCGAGAACCAGGTCGACGCGCTGATCCTGCGCAACCAGCTGCAGGGCGACATCTGGAACATGGAGACGTTCCAGAGCTGGGCTTGGGACCCGCAGGTGTACAGCGGCCTGGCCGGCGGTTCGATCTACAACCTGATGGCGCGCGAGTTCGCACCCATGCCGCAGCGCCTGAAGTCGGCGACCGCGCGCATGGAGCAGCTTCCCGCGCTGTTCGCGCAGGCGCGCGCCAACCTCGATCCGGCGCGCGTGCCGCTGATCCATGCGCAGACCGTGGCCAAGCAGAACGCCGGCGTGCTGCAGCTGGTCGATGAATTCATCACGCCGAACGCGGGTCAGCTGACCGGCGCCGATCGCACGCGGCTCGATACCGCCGTCGCCAACTTGCGCAAGGCCGTGGCCGACCAGCAGACCTGGCTGGACAAGACGCTGGTGCCGAACGCGAAGGGCGACTTCCGCATCGGCGGCAAGCTCTACGACCAGAAGCTGCAGTTCGCGCTGATGTCGTCGCTGTCGCGGCAGGAGATCGGCGAGCGCGCGAAGGCCGAGCTCACCCGCGTGCGCGGCGAGATGTACGGCATCGCGCAGAAGGTGCTCGCCGGCAAGAAGGGCGCGCCCGCGCTGCCGGCGAATCCGACCGACGAACAGCGCCAGAAGGCGATCGAAGCCGCGCTTGAACTCGCGTATCGCGACCACCCGTCGCGCGATGGCGTCGTCGATGCGGCCAAATCCGCGCTCACGCAGGTCACGCAGTTCGTGCGCGACAGGAATCTCGTCAGCGTCCCGAACGATCCGGTCAAGATCATCCTGATGCCGGAATTCCAGCGTGGCGTCGCGGTGGCGTACTGCGATTCGCCCGGTCCGCTCGACAAGGGTCTCGACACGTATTTCGCGATCTCGCCGATCCCGGACGACTGGACGAAGGAACAGACCGAATCGTTCCTGCGCGAATACAACTCGCGCATGATCCACCTGCTCACCATCCACGAGGCGATGCCGGGGCATTACCTCGAGGGCGCGTACTCGGCGCGTTACCCGTCGACGCTGCGCGGCGTGCTGCGCTCGGGCCTGTTCGCCGAAGGCTGGGCGGTCTACACCGAGAACCTGATGGCCACGAACGGTTACATGGGCGACGACCCGCTGTTCCGCCTCGTGCAGCTCAAGTTCTACCTGCGCACGATTGCCAACGCGATCCTCGACCAGGGCGTGCACGTGGACGGCTGGAGCCGCGAGCAGGCGATGCACCTGATGACGCACGACGCGTTCCAGCAGGAACGCGAGGCGGCGGGCAAGTGGGTGCGCACGCAGCTGAGCTCGGCGCAGCTGCCGACCTACTTCGTCGGCGTGCAGGAGCAGTACGACACGCGCAAGGCGGTGGAAGCGAAGGAAGGCGCGGCGTTCAACCTCAAGGCCTACCACGACAAGGTGCTGAGCTACGGCGCGCCGCCGGTGCGCTTCGTGCGCGAGATGATGCTCGACCAGCCGATCGACTGATCGATTGAGAGCATGCGGCAACGACGGCCGACGGCAGCGATGCCGCCGGCCTTCGCGTCGAAAAGTGCGTGATGCGTGGCACGCCTTCGTAGTTTGGTATTGCAAAGCGCTTGCACGGATTGCGTCGCACTTCAAGGGGTTGCGATGCGGCGCAGCGCGGGCCAGCATCGATGCATGGCGAATGCAGTGATGGCACCGGAGCTTCGACGCTTCGTCGCCGCCAAGATCCATTCGATACCGATGCTGGAGGCACTGCTGCTGGTGCGCTCGCGCGATGACGGGTGGGCGACGGTGGAGCTGGCCGAGCGGCTCTACCTGCCCGAATCGAAGGTCGCGCAGCTCGTGGCCGACCTCGTGCGCGAACAGCTTGCGCGCATCGACAGCGGGCGCGCGTGTTACGCACCGGCGAGCGTGGAGATCGAGCAGCTTGTCGATGCACTGGTCGCGACGTACAGCCGCCATGTGGTGGCGGTGACGGAACTCATCCATTCCGGCGTGGGCCGCCAGGCACGCAGCTTCGCCGATGCGTTCGTGCTACGGAGAGACGAATGAACGCGATCATCTACACCCTGTGCGCACTCGCCGCGCTGCTATGTGCCGTGCTGCTCGCGCAGGGCGCGCGTCGCTCGCGCTCCCGCATGCTGGTGTGGAGCGCGGTCTGCTTCGGGCTGCTCACGGCGGCGAATGTGGTGCTTGTGCTCGACTTCCTGGTGTTCCCGGGCGTCGCGCTGTGGCCGGTGCGGCAGGGCCTGTCGCTGCTCGCGGTCGGCGCGCTGATCTACGGCCTGATCATGGAGGAACGGTGATGCAACTGTTCCTGCTCGGGATGATCTCGATGGGCTCGGCAGTCGCGGCGTTGCTGTTCGTGCGCTTCTGGCGCAGCGGTCGCGACCGCCTGTTCCTGTGGTTCGCCGCGGCGTTCGCATGGGAGGCGTGCAACCGCGCGATTTTCGCGTGGCAGGGCGCGCGCGACGAGGCCACCACGCCCTACCTGATCGCGCGGCTGGTCTTCTTCGCGCTGATCATCGTCGCCATCGTCGACAAGAACCTGCGCGCGCGCCGGCCTCGCTAGCGTCGCGACACACCGATCGGCAGCGTCGCCACGCGCGACATCTCGCCGGCTTCGAACGCTGCGCGGTCGTGCAAGTAGTCCTCGAACATCGCAGTCGCGTCGTCGCCCCAGAACACGTCGCCGTCCATGGCGAGCGTCGGCACGCCGAACACGCCGTCAGCGATGGCGGCGTCGAAGTTGGCCTGCAGTCGCGCCCTGACGGTCGTCTCGGCGATCGCGGTGGCCGCGTCGAGGCCAAGGCGCTGCGCGACCGGCGCGAGCGATTCCGCGTCATCGCCGCGAAGGCCGTCGCGCCAGAGGTGGTCGAAGATCGCGTCGATCGCTGCGTCGGTGCAGCCGGCGGCGATGCACAGCCGCAACGCGGCGAGCGGATTGAACGGATGCGCGGGCGGAAATCGCAGCGGTCGACCCATGCGACGCGCGCGCCAGACGACGTGGCGATAGGTGAAACGGCGTTTGTCCGGGATCTCCGCCGGGCCCTTGTGATCGAGCCGTTGCAGCAGGCCGGCGAACAGGATGGGGCGGTATTCGATCGCATGCTGCTGCGCGAGTTCGCGCACGCGCGGGCGCTGCAGGTAGGCGAACGGCGAGATGAAATCGAAGTACCAGCGGATGGACACGGCGCGCCTCAGTTCTGTCCGTTCAACCAGACGTAGATGAAGAACGCGAGCAGCGCGGCGAGCACCGCGAACGTGATCTTGACCCAGCTGTACGGGCGCTGCCCGGCGATCGCACCGGTGTAGCCGTTGGCGAGCAACTGGAAGCTGCGCGCGCCGTAGGTATAGCTGACCAGCCACACCGGCATCAGCACGTGCTTGAAGGTGCGACCGTGATACGTCGACTGCACCTGCAGGTTGCGATGCGTGTCGCCGGGCACGGCCTGTTCGCACAGGCGACGCACCTCGAACTCCATGTTGGTCATGTTGAGGTCGGCCGCGAGACGCAGGTCGACCTGGTAGCGCTCCACGGTCCAGCCGCGCACGAACTCCGCGGCATACGGCTTGAGGTCCGTGGTCGTCGGAAAGGGCCCGATCTTTTCGAGCAGGTCGCGCTGCGCGCCTTCGCTACCCGGCACGAGATCGTCGTCGAAGAAGTGGTCGAGCTCGCCGGACGCCGGCGTCCAGCGCACGTGCTGGACCTGTCGCGTCTCCATGCGACCGTTCCGCATCGTGGTTTCGGTCGTGTAGTAGTAGGTGCCGGACTCGGCGGTCCACGCCGCATGCACGTGCGCGTCGAACGTCCAGTACGGCAGGTAGAGGCCGTGCAGCGTGTCGGTTAGCGCTGCACGCTTGAGCTTGTTGGGCGCGAACCAGCGCGTGCCGTACCACTTGCGAATCTCGTCGCGCACCTGCGACTCCGACACACGGAACGGCAGCAGGCTCTGCGGCGTGATCGCATCCTTCAGCGCGGTGTACGGAACGATCGCCGGCGAGCCGCAGAACGCGCAGCGGGCGGCGACCTTGTCGGCCTCGAACACGCTGATCGCCTTGCAGCTCTGGCACTGCACTTCGCGACGCGCATCGCCGTAGCCGCGTCCGCCGTCGTCGGCTTTCGCCAGTGCGTTGGCGAGGTCGAGTTCGACGATCGCACCGGGCGTCGCCGCATCCGGCGTCCACGGCGCGACGGTGCCGCAGAACGGGCAGACCAGCGCCTGTTTCGCGGCGTTCCACTCGAGGTCGCCGCCGCACTCGGGGCAGGCGCGCTTGTCGAGCGTGACGGACGCGTCCGGTGCGAGCGGTTGGTTCATCGACTCAGGCGCCGCGCAGGTACTCGTCCAGCGACGCGCGCGCGATGCGGTACGCGTTGCCGATCTTGCGACCCTTGAGCTCGCCCTTGTCGATTGCCGCGATCACGTCCTCGGTCGACACGCCGAGCGCCTGCGCGGCCTGTTCGGGCGTGAGCACGTCGAGCGTGGGCGCGGCGGTCGTCGCTGCAGCCGCCGCTGCCGGCGCGCCCATGCCCTGCGCCATCTGCTGCGCCATCGCGAAACCGATCGCCATTTCCGCCGGTGCCGCGGCGACGCTGCCGCCACCCTGGCCCATGCCGGTGCCCATCTGGAACTTCACGTAGTCGTTGAGGTTGCCGACCGCCGCCATGCCCGAACGCTTGTCGATCGCCTGCTCCACTTCCGGCGGCACCGACACGTTCTCCACCACGAACGAGCTGATCTCGATGCCGTACTTGCCCTGCATGATCGGGTTGACCACCGGCAGCAGCGCGTCGCCCACTTCGCTGTAGCGCGTGGCGATGTCGAGCGCGGGGATCTTCGCCGTCGCCAAGGCTTCGGTGAACACGCTGACGATGCGCGAACGCATCGTGCCTTCGAACTCGTCGAGCCGGAAATTCTGGTCGGTACCGGCCACTTCGCGCAGGAACTTCGGCGCGTCGACGATGCGGAAGTCGTACGTGCCGAACGCGCGCAGGCGCACGATGCCGAAGTCGGCGTCGCGCATCATCACCGGGTTCGCGGTGCCCCACTTGTTGCCGGTGAACACGCGCGTGTTGAGGTAGTAGACGTCGCATTTGAACGGCGATTCGAAGCCGTACTTCCAGCCCAGGATCCGCGACAGGATCGGGATGTTCTCGGTCTTGAGCGTGTGTTTGCCGGGACCGAACAGATCGGCGAACTGGCCGGCGGCGACGAACTGCACCAGCTGGCTGTCGCGCACGATCAGCTGCGCGCCGTTCTTGATTTCCTTGTCGTCGTCCGGGAAGCGGAACGACAGCGTGTCGCGCGAGTCATCGGTCCACTCGATGATCTCGAGGACCTGGCCCTTGATGAAGTCCAGAACGCCCATGTGCCGCTCCCTGCCTGTGGCGCCCGCGCGCCGTCCGGGCCGATTCTAGGCATGCGTCGGCGACAATGCGCCACCGCCGGAGGTCACCCGATGCGCCGCACCAACGTCCTGCTGCTCGCCCTGCTTCCGCTGCTCGCCGTCGCCGCCCGTCCCGCGCTGCACGTGTCGAAACAGTTCGACGTGCGCATCCGTCCCGACACCCCGTGCGCGCCGGACGGCGACGACTGCATCGGCCCGGCCACGCTCGTGTTCACCGCGCGCGGCGGCCGCGCGATTCCCGCGCTGCACGTCGACACGCTGAAGCTCGACGCCGCCGACCCCGCGGACGTGCGCATCAACGACGCGCAGATGTACGGCGCGCAGTCGACGCTGATCGCCGGCGATTTCGATTTCGACGGGCACGACGACCTCGCGGTGCGCACCGGCGACGACGGCCCGTACGGCGGCCCGACCTACGACGTCTACGTGTTCGATCGCGCGCACGGGCGCTTCGTCGAGGATGGCGCGCTCAGCGGCCTGACCTACGACACGCTCGGGATGTTCGGCGTCGACGCCAGGCGCCATCGCATCAGCACCTGGGCGAAAAGCGGCTGCTGCTGGCACGAGTACGTCGAATACACGAACGGTGCGAAGGGGCTGGTCGCGGTCTACAAGCGCACCGAGGACGCCACGCGCGATCCGATGACGATCACCGAGGCGCGGCTCGACGCGCACGGCCGCTGGCACAGGCGGAGCCACCGCGAACCCGTGAAGGGCTGAGCCCTCGGCGATAATGGCCGCGCCTTTCCGCATCACCGCACCATGGTCCATCCCTGCCTGTCCTGCGGCGCCTGCTGCGCCCAATTCCGCGTCGCCTTCCACTGGTCGGAAACCGACGCCGCGCCCGGCGGCCTCACGCCCGCGGCGCTCACCGAAGCCGTCGACCCGCATCGCGTCGCCATGCGCGGCACCTACGGCGGCGGGTCGATCCGGTGCGGCGCACTGCGTGGCGTGGTCGGCGTCGCCACCTCCTGCACGATCTACGCACAGCGGCCGTCGCCATGCCGGGAGCTGCAGGCGAGTTGGGAACACGGCGTCGCCATCGCGCAATGCGATCGCGCGCGCGCCGCACATGGATTGCCACCGCTGACGCCGGCCGACTGGGCGCGCACGCCCGCCTGAGCGGCCGTACGCCGTCGCACGGCGGCTTCGGCGGAATGCAGTCATGCCGCCATGTCTTTGCCCCGGCCCCGGGCGAGACGCGACAATGCGCGGTCCCGCGATGCCCGCATCGCCTCCGCACGCCGCGACCCGCGCGTGCCCGATCCCGCGAGTGCCTCCATGTCGAACACCCCGAAGATCATCTATACGCTCACCGACGAAGCGCCCTTCCTCGCCACGGCCTCGCTGCTGCCGATCGTGGAAGGTTTCGCGCGCAGCGCCGGCATCGCGGTGGAGACGCGCGACATCTCGCTCGCGGCGCGCATCCTCGCGCAGTTCCCGAAGGAGCTCGGCGACAAGGCGGTGAGCGACGACCTGGCCGAACTCGGCAAGCTCGCCACCACGCCCGACGCGAACATCATCAAGCTGCCGAACATCTCGGCGTCGGTGCCGCAGCTGAAAGCGGCGATCAAGGAACTGCAGGCGCAGGGTTACGCGCTGCCGGATTACCCGGACGAGCCGTCCAGCGACACCGAGCGCGACGTCAAGGCGCGTTACGGTCGCGCCATGGGTTCCGCGGTGAACCCGGTGCTGCGCGAAGGCAACTCCGACCGCCGCGCGCCGGCGTCGGTGAAGGCGTACGCGCGCAAGCATCCGCACCGCATGGGCAAGTGGTCGAAGGATTCGAAGACGCATGTCGCCCACATGGACGGCGGTGATTTCTACGGCAGCGAGACGTCGGCGACCATCGCCAACCCGACCACCGCGCGCATCGAGTTCGTCGGTGCCGACGGCGGCACGCGCGTGCTGAAGGAAAAGACCGCGCTGCAGGCCGGCGAAGTCATCGACACCGCGTCGATGAACACCTCGAAGCTCGCGAAATTCATCGACGCGCAGATCGAGGACGCGAAGGCGCAGGGCGTGCTGTTCTCGCTGCACCTCAAGGCGACGATGATGAAGGTCAGCGACCCGATCATGTTCGGCGTCGCGGTGAAGCGCTTCTATCGCGACGCGCTGGAGAAGCACGCCGATGCGCTGGCGAAGATCGGCTTCGATGCGAACAACGGCATCGGCGATCTGTACGCGCGCCTGCCGCAGCTGGACGAGGCGACGCGCGCGGCGATCGAGGCGGACCTCAAGCAGGTGTACGCGAACCGCCCGGCGGTCGCGATGGTCAACTCCGACAAGGGCATCACCAACCTGCACGTGCCGAGCGACGTCATCGTCGACGCCTCGATGCCGGCGATGATCCGCGACAGCGGCGGCATGTGGAATGCCGAAGGCAAGCTGCAGGACGCGAAAGCGATCATTCCGGACCGCTCGTACGCCGGCATCTACCAGGCGGTGATCGACGACTGCAAAACGAACGGCGCGTTCGACCCCGCGACGATGGGCAGCGTGCCCAACGTCGGCCTGATGGCGCAGAAGGCCGAGGAATACGGCTCGCACGACAAGACCTTCCAGCTCGACGCGCCGGGCACCGTGCGCGTGGTCGATGCGGACGGCAACGTGCTGCTGTCGCAGACCGTCGAGGCCGGCGACATCTTCCGCATGTGCCAGACCAAGGACGCACCGATCCGCGACTGGGTGCAGCTCGCGGTCAACCGCGCGCGCCTGTCCAACACGCCTGCCGTGTTCTGGCTGGACGCGAACCGCGCGCACGACGCGCAGCTGATCGCGAAGGTCGAGCGCTACCTTGCCGAACTCGACACGAACGGACTCGACGTCCGCGTGCTGTCGCCGGTCGACGCGATGAAGTTCTCGCTCGAGCGCATCCGCAAGGGCCAGGACACCATCAGCGTCACCGGCAACGTGCTGCGCGACTATCTCACCGACCTGTTCCCGATCATGGAACTCGGCACCTCGGCGAAGATGCTGTCGATCGTCCCGCTGATGGCCGGCGGCGGCCTGTTCGAAACCGGCGCGGGCGGTTCGGCGCCGAAGCACGTGCAGCAGTTCGTCGAAGAGAACTACCTGCGCTGGGATTCGCTGGGCGAGTTCCTCGCGCTCGCGGCGTCGTTCGAGCATCTCGCGAACTTCGCGAAGAACCCGCGCGCGCAGGTGCTGGCCGACGCGCTGGACCGCGCCAATGCGCAGATCCTCGACAACGATCGTTCGCCGGCGCGCAAGGTCGGCGAGCTCGACAACCGCGGCAGCCACTTCTACCTCGCGCAGTACTGGGCGCAGGCGCTTGCGTCGCAGACGGCCGATGCGGAACTCGCCGCGCTGTTCGCGCCGGTGGCGAAGGCGCTGACCGACGGCGAAGCGACCATCCTCAGGGAACTCGTCGACGTGCAGGGCCACGGCGTCGACATCGGCGGCTACTACAAGCCGGACATGGGCAAGCTCGCGAAGGCGATGCGCCCGAGCGCGACGCTCAACGCGGTCATCGACGGCCTGCGCCGCTGACCCGCGCGCCGGGCGAGGCCTTCCCTGCCTCGTCCGGCGTCCCGCTCACTCGAAGAAATACTCCTCGAACTCCTGATCGACGGCCGGCGCCGGCAGTGTGGCGTCCTCATTGGCGGCCATGCGGTGGGCGTCGTCCTGCACGGTGCGCACGCTGCCGTAGCGGCGCGACCACGCCAGTCCGGAACTGAAAACGGGAACCGGCGGCGGCTGGATGCCGGGGCTGCGGAAAAGATCCATGGCGGCGGTCTCGCGGTCGGGGGACGCGCGCAGCCTCGCGCACCGATATGACGCGGCGATGCCGCGGGCGTTGCAGTTCGGCGGCGGCCGCCACGCGCTGCCGGTAAGCTCCGCGCTTTCCCCCCCGCTGGAGCGACCCATGCGCACGATCCTGCTCGCCGCCGTCCTGTCGTCCTCCCTGCTCGCGCTTGGCGCGACCGCCGCCACCAAGGCGCCCGCGGCGAAGGGCGATGCCGCGCTCGACGCCGCCATCCATGGCGCGTGGCGCGACCCCAAGAACGTCGCGCGCGACATCTACCGCCACCCGAAGCAGACGCTCACGTTCTTCCATGTGCGCAACGATGCGACGGTCATCGAGATCACGCCGCCGCCGGGCTGGTACAGCGAGATCCTCGCGCCCTACCTGCACGACAACGGCCAGTACATCGCCGCGGTGATCGACCCCGCCTCGCAGGCCGACGCCAAGAATCGCGACTACTACCAGAAGAACCGCGACCAGCTGCAGCAGAAGTTCGACGCCGACAAGGCGCACTACGACCGCGCGAAGATGGTCGCGTTCGACCCGAAGGCGCCGGTGTTCGGCCCGGCGAAATCGGCCGACGTCGTGCTGACCTTCCGCAACGTGCACAACTGGCGCATGGCCGGCACCGCGCCGCAGATGTTCAAGGGCTTCTTCGAGGTGCTGAAGCCGGGCGGCGTGCTCGGCGTGGTCGAGCACCGCGCCAAGGCGGACGTCGCCGACAACGACAAGACCGGCTACGTCGGCCAGGCGCAGCTGATCGCGATGGCCAAGGCCGCGGGTTTCGTGCTCGACGGGCAGAGCGAGATCAACGCGAATCCACGCGACACCAAGGACTACCCGGGCGGCGTGTGGACGCTGCCGCCGACCAATTCGCACGATGCCAAGGACGACGCGAAGTACAAGGCGATCGGCGAAAGCGATCGCATGACGCTGCGCTTCGTGAAGCCGCGTGCCTGATCCGATCGCGCGCGCGGCGTGGCGTCGGCGTCATCGCGTGCGCCGCGCGTGCTGATCGCGTTCAACAAACCGTACGGCGTGCTGTGCCAGTTCACCGATCGCAGCACGCCGCCGCGGCCGACGCTGGCAGGCTTCGGCCTGCCGGCGGACGTGTACGCGGCGGGTCGGCTCGACCACGACAGCGAAGGCCTGCTGCTGCTCACCGATGACGGCGCGCTGGCGCATCGCCTCACCGACCCGCGCCACAAGCAGCCGAAGACGTACTGGGTGCAGGTCGAAGGTGATCCGCAGCCTGCGCAGCTCGACGCGCTGCGTCGCGGCGTCGAGCTCAACGACGGACCGACACGCCCGGCGCAGGCCCGTCGCATCGATACGCCGACGCTGTGGCCGCGCGATCCGCCGGTGCGGTTTCGCAAGACCGTGCCCGACGCGTGGCTCGAACTCGTCATCACCGAAGGCCGCAACCGGCAGGTGCGACGCATGACCGCGGCGGTCGGCCTGCCGACGCTGCGACTGGTGCGCGTCGCAGTGGGCGAACATCGACTGGACGATCTCGCGCCCGGAACCTGGCGTGTCGTCTGACCGCCACGCGCCGCGTGGTGAACCGTTCACCGAATCTGAATAGGCGACACGGCATAACGCGGGACCGTCTGTTAAGGTCGATGACTCTTACTGCGCCATGGATTCGGCGCTCGGTCGCGAGGGCGAATGGTCAGCAACACGGGCACTGCCGCGAGAATCCTGGTCGTCGACGACCAACCGGCGAACCTGCGCGTCGTCGGCATGCTGCTTTCGCGACAGGGCTACCAGGTCGTAACCGCCGACAGCGGCCCGAAGGCGTTGGAGATCTGCGAGAACGAACCGCCGGATCTCGTGCTGCTCGACATGATGATGCCGGGCATGGACGGCTTCCAGGTGATGGAAGAAATGCGCGCCGGCGCCGCGCCGCCGAGCCTTCCCGTGGTGTTCGTCACCGCCGCGCAGGACCGCGACCTGCTGCTGCGCGCGTTCGACGCCGGCGCGGTCGATTACGTCACCAAGCCGTTCCTACCCGAAGAACTTCTCGCCCGAGTGTCCGCACACGTCGGCCTGAAGCTCACGCGCGACCGCCTCGAGCGCGTGGCGCGCGAGCGCGAGGAGCTCGTCAACCTCGTCGCGCACGACCTCAAGAATCCGCTGTCGTCGGTGCTGTTCGCCAGCGAGATGCTGATCACCGGCGCGACCAAGCCCGAGCGCGTCCCGCGCTACATCACGATGATCCACGAGAGCGCGACCGACGCACTCGGCTACATCCGCCAGTACCTCGAAAGCACCGGTCGCCGCGATGACGACACCGCCGCGCCGAGCGCGTCGCTCACCGCCACGCTCGACTGGCTGGTGCAACGCTACGAATACCAGTTGGAAGCACGCGGCATCGGTGTCACAGCGCAACGCCCATCGCACGACGTGCACGTGCGCATCGACGAACGCGTGCTGCGCCAGGTGAGCGAGAACCTCGTCACCAACGCGATGAAGTACGCGCCCGCAAGCGAACTCACCATCGCCGCGCGCCCGGGCGCGCCGGGTTACTGGCAGCTGGTGGTCGAAGACCGCGGCCCGGGTATCCCTGCGCACAAGCAGCGCGAACTGTTCAAGCCGTTCGTGCGCCTGCACGACGGCGACGACGGCATCTCGTCGGGGCTGGGCCTGTCGCTCGCGAAGCAGATCATCCAGAAGGCCGGCGGCCAGCTCTGGTACGAAGACCGCAAGAATGGCGGCGCGCGATTCGTGATCGAACTCGCGCAGAGCGCCTGAGTCCGACGCGGCTCCCAACGCATTTCATCGACGCGATGTCGCCAGCGGACTGATCCGTGCGGGCAGCCAGATGCAGCGACGATGCGACAACACCCGTAGTCCGCCGCGTCAGCTGACGGCTACGGCGACTGCGTAGCAAGCGCATTCCATCGCGTCCCGACGGCGCAGGATCCGCTCGGCCACGACGCGTTCCAACCGATCAAGTGGCCACGCCCGACGTGGTCCCGCACAAACGAAGATGCCGCCGGAGTGCGGCGGCATCGACGGGTCGGCCCGGGCCGACCTCCTGGCAAACCTCAGTGCTCGGTGCGCGACTCGCGCGTGCTGCGCGAACGGCTCGTCGCCGCGCGCGTGCTGCCGGTGCGGCGCTTGGTGCGCGTAGTGCGGGCGCTATCCTCGTCGCCGCTGCGCGTTTCGATGCGGCGCGAACGGCCGTCGATCGCCTCGTTCTCGGCGCGCTTGGCACGACGTCGCGCCGCATACCAGAGCAGCCCGGCACCGGCGAGCGCCGCGCCGAACACCACCGGATTACGACGAACCACCTTCATGCCGACCTTCGACGCGCCCTTCAGCGCACCGAGCTTGGCGCCGGCATCGAGCCACTCGCTCGCGCGCGGGGCCAACTGGCCGATGCGATCGCCGGCGTGGCTGGCGAGATCCAACATGCGTTCGGGGAGACGGTCCAACGTGCTCATGGGCGCAGTCCTGCAGGGAATCGACCGACAGTGTTGGCGCGAATTCGTCGAAGCGATGTGAGCAATTGCCCACCGGCCGCTGAACGCCGAAGATGCGCGTTCGATCGGAGTACTTCTGATGATCCGCACGCTTACAGATGTCCTGTCGCCCGCCGAGCTTGCGCAGGTGCGCGAATGGCTGCCGCAGGTCGGCCTCGCCGACGGCCGCATCACCAATCCGGACTCGAGTGTGAAGCGCAACCTGCAGGCGCCGCAGGGCGACAGCGCGAATGAACGCATAGCGCAGCTCGTTCGCGACGCGCTCGGCCGCCACCCGGATGCGCGACGACTGATGCTGCCCAAACAGATGGCGCGGACGACGGTGGTCCGCTACGAGCCGGGCATGACCTACGGCTGGCACGTCGACGAAGCCCTGTTTCCCTCGACGCCGCCGATGCGCAGCGACATCTCGTGCACCGTGTTCCTCAGCGATCCGTCCGATTACGACGGCGGCGAACTCACCATGCAGCTCGGCGAGCAGGAACTGGCCTACAAACTGTCGGCCGGCAGCGCGCTGATCTACCCATCGACCACCATCCACCAGGTCGCACCGGTGACGCGCGGCGTGCGCATCGCCGCGATCACGTGGCTGCAGAGCTGGATCGCCGACAGCGCCCGGCGCGAGGTGATGGTGCAACTGGAAGAAGCGCGTGCGTTGATGTCGCGCGGGCAGGCCAGTGACGCGCCGCGCATCGACGTGCTGCTCGCCGCGGTGCGCTCCAACCTGTTCCGCATGTGGGCCGACACCTGAGTCGCACCGCGCTTGGTCGGCGCGACGGCGTGCGGCCGTCACGCGGAACGATTTGATTCGCGCCCCGCTGCGCTTACGTTCCGCGCGGCTTCGCGCGATGCGTCGCCGTTGCGGTCCACGGATCATCCGGCCACGGATGTTTCGGGTAACGGCCCTTCATTTCCTTTTTCACTTCCGGATACGTGCGCTCCCAGAACCCGCGCAGGTCCTGCGTGACCTGCAACGGCCGGCCGGCGGGCGACAGAAGGTGCAGCGTGAGCGGCACGCGGCCCTCTGCAATGCGCGGTGTATCGGCGAGCCCGAACAGTTCCTGCAACTTCACCGCCAGCACCGGCGACTGCGGCGTGCCGTCGGCATCGGTCGCGTACGTGATCGCACGCTCCATGCCGGAGGGCACGGCGATGCGCACCGGCGCGAGCGCGTCGATGCGCTGGCGCAGCGACCAGTCGACGCCGGCCTTCAACGCTTCGCCGAGTTCCTGTTCGCCCAATGCATCCAGTCGCGTTTTGCCGCTGAGCGCGGGCTTGAGCCATGCGTCGAGCGATGCGAGCAATGCCTCGTCCGACATGTCGGGCAAGGCATCGGCGAGGTCCGGCATCCACGCGCGCAGGCTGCGTACGCGCTCGCGCCACTGGCGCAGCGGCTCGGTCCACGGCAGTTCGTCGACACCGAGCTGGCGCACGGCATCCACCAGCGCGTCCGCATACCGCGACGGATCCGGCTTCGGCAGCGGTTTCGACTCGAGCACGATGCGATCGAAGCGGCGTTCGCGCACCGCGGCGATCGCACGCGCGTTCGCGTCCCACACCACGCGATCCTCGCTGACGAAGCGCGACGGGAAGTCGCGTTCGAGCCGCGACTCGTCGAGCGGCGCGGCCTGCAGGATGCGCGCGTCGCGCATCTCGTCGCGCAGTTCGTTGACCACCAGCCACGGCTCGCCGCGCAGCAGCGAGTCGTCGAACAAGCGCACGGTGCGGCCGGTCGCGAGCTGGTAGCGCAGCGCGTCGCTTGGATGGCGACGCGCGATGCGATCCGGAAACGCGTGCAGCAGTACGTCGCCGAGCGCATGCGGCGCGACGTGCGGTGGCGGCGTGGCGTCGAGGCGCAGGCGACGACGCCACTGCTTCGCAGCCTGGTCGATCTGCGCCAGCGCCGAGCGCGATGCGTCGGCGGGAACGCGGCCTGCACGGAATGCGGCGAGCGCCTGCCAGCGATCGGCGAGGGCGTCGCTGCGCGGCCGGCCCGGCGATGCGCGCAACGGATCGCGCGCTTCGATCAACGCGGCGAGATCACAGGCCAGCGTCTGTTCGCGCGCGTCGGTCGGCGCGAGCAGCATCGCGGCGAGGCGGGGATGCGTGCCAAGCGCGAGCATGCGTCGACCGATCGGCGTCACCGCGGCGCCGTCGAGTGCACCGAGGCGTTGCAGCAGGTCGCGCGCGGCGTTCAGCGCACCGGTGGGCGGCGCATCGGGAAAGCGCAGGTCACTGCCACCCCACAACGCCAGTTCGAGCGCGAGCTGCGACAGATCGACCTGCGCGATCTCGGGCCGACGCTGCGGTTCCAAGCGCTGCGACTGCGGCCACAGGCGATACGCCCAGCCGTCGGCAATGCGGCCGGCGCGGCCCGCGCGCTGGTCGGCCGACGCCTGCGCGATCGGCACGACGTCAAGCCGCGAAAAACCGCTGACCGGGTCGAAGCGCGGTTCGCGCGCAAGACCGGTATCGATCACGACGCGCACGCCGGGCAGCGTCACGCTGGATTCGGCGACGTTGGTTGCGAGCACCACGCGTCGTCGCCCGTCGGTCGACGCCTGCAACACGCGCGACTGCTGTTCGACCGGCAATTCGCCGTGCAGCGCGAGCACGTCGGCGTCGACGTGCTCGACAAGCCGCTGCACGCGCGCGATCTCGCGCTGGCCGGGCAGGAACACCAGCAGGTCGCCGGGATGCGCGGCGAGCGCGTGTTCCACCGCGCGACGCACCTGGTGCTCGCTCTTCTCGTCGCGTCGTGCCGGGAAATGCGAGACGTCGACCGGATGGCTGCGGCCTTCGCTCGACAGCCGCGGCGCGTCGAGGAATGCGGCGAGCCGCTCGCCGTCCAGCGTCGCCGACATCACGACGATGCGCAGGTCCTCGCGCAGTTGCGCCTGCACGTCGAGCGCGAACGCGAGGCCGAGGTCGGCGGCCATGTGCCGTTCGTGGAATTCGTCGAACAGGATCGCGCCGATGCCGTCCAGCATCGGATCGTCCTGGATCATGCGGGTGAGGATGCCCTCGGTGACGACCTCGATGCGGGTGTCGGCGGACACGCGGTTCTCGAAGCGGATGCGGTAGCCGACAGTGCGGCCGACCTCCTCGCCGCGGCTCGTCGCCATGAACATCGCCGCGGCGCGCGCGGCGACGCGGCGCGGTTCCAGCATCAGGATCTTGCGACCTTGCAGCCACGGCGCATCGAGCAGCGCCGGCGGCACCTGCGTGGTCTTGCCCGCGCCCGGCGGCGCTTCCAACACCAGGCGCGGGTGCGCGGCGAGCGACTCGCGGATGCGCGGCAGCAGGGGATCGATGGGGAACGGCACGGTCGGCGTGATCGGCGGCGCGCGGGCGGTGGGTCATTCTCGCAGCCCGTGCGCGGTGGGTCGCTAGAATCGCGGCCTGTTTTCCGCGATCGGCCTCCCGTGCAGCTCATCGACATCGGCGCCAACCTGACCCACGACTCGTTCGATCGCGACCGCGACGCCGTGATCGAACGCGCGCGCGACGCCGGCGTCGCGCAGATGGTGGTGACCGGCGCCAGCCGCGAACATTCGCCGATGGCGCTGGAGCTGGCGCGCAGGTATCCGGGCGTGTTGTTCGCGACGGCGGGCGTGCACCCGCACCACGCGGTCGAGTACACCGCCGAATGCGACGCCGAAATGCGCGCCCTGCTCGCGCATGACGAAGTCGTCGCGGTCGGCGAATGCGGCCTCGACTATTTCCGCGATTTCTCGCCGCGCCCGGCGCAGCGTCGTGCATTCGAGATGCAGTTGCAGACGGCGGTCGACACCGGCAAGCCACTGTTCCTGCACCAGCGCGACGCGCACGACGACTTCATCGCGATCATGAAGAACTTCGAAGGCCGGCTCGGCCCGGCGGTGGTGCACTGCTTCACCGGCACGCGTGAGGAAGCATTCGCCTACCTCGATCGTGACTGGCACATCGGCATCACCGGCTGGCTGTGCGACGAACGTCGCGGCCAGCACCTGCGCGAGATCGTGCCGCACCTGCCGGCGAACCGGATGATGATCGAGACCGATGCGCCGTACCTGCTGCCACGCACGTTGAAGCCGATGCCGAAGGATCGCCGCAACGAACCGGCGTTTCTCGCGCACATCGTCGAGGAACTGGCGCGCGATCGCGGCGAGGACGTGGCCACGGCCGCGGCGATGACGACCGCCACGGCGCGCGATTTCTTCCGCCTGCCGATCGCCTGACGCAGATGCGCCAGTCGATCGCCCACGTCACGCTGGTGGTTCGCGACTACGACGAGGCCATCGCGTTCTATGTCGGCCGGCTGGGCTTCGAACTGGTCGAGGACACCTACCGCCCGGAGCAGGACAAGCGCTGGGTGGTGATCGCGCCGCCGGGATCCACCGGCACGTCGCTGCTGCTCGCGCGTGCGTCCACCGACGAGCAGGCCGCGCGCATCGGCGACGCCACCGGCGGCCGCGTCGCGCTGTTCCTGCAGACCGACGACTTCGCGCGCGACTACCGTCGCTTCGTCGACGCCGGCGTCGAATTCGTGCGCGCCCCCGCGGTGCACGATTACGGCACCGTGGCGGTGTTCCGCGACCTCTACGGCACGTTGTGGGACCTGATCGAATACCGCAGCGGTTGATCCGTCGCGCCCGGCAGGTCCGCACTGCCGCCTGCACATACCCGCCCGTATCCTTGGCGGCCTCGGCCTTGGGCCTGATTCCGACCACACGCGCATGACCACACGCCTCCGCTGGGCGATTTTCGCCGTCACCGCCCTCGCGCTCGCCGGCTGCGGAAAGAAGGACGACGCCGGCAAGGCCGCGGAAGCGACGCCGGCGATGGCGGTCACCGTCGTTGCTGCGCGCGAACAGGAGATTCCGCGCGAAGTGCGCGTGTCCGGCCCCGTCGCCGCACGCGAGGAGATGCAGCTCGGCGTCGAACTGAGCGGGCTGCGCGTCACCGGCCTGTATGTCGACGTGGGTGATTTCGTGCATCGCGGGCAGGTGCTGCTGGATCTCGACGCGCGCGCGCTGCAGAGCGAACTCGAGCAGGCCGAGGCGAGCTATCGCGAAGCGCAGGCGGCGACCGCGCTGGCGCAGGCCAACCTGCGTCGCGCCGAACCGCTGCTCGCGCAGAAATACATTTCGGCCGGGCAGGTGGACGAACTGCGCGCCGCGCGCGACCAGGCCAATGCACGCGCGGCCACAGTGCGTGCGTCGCTCGACGCCGCGAGGCTGCGCCGGAGCTATGCCGAACTGCGCGCGCCCGACGACGGCATCGTCAGCAAGCGTGCGGTGCAGCCGGGACAGATCGTCGCCGCCGGCACCGAGTTGATCGGGCTGATCCGCGACGGCCGCCTCGAATGGCGCCCCGACCTCGCCGATGCCGAACTCGCCGCGGTCAACGTCGGCGACGCGGTGATCGTGCGCGCGCCGGACGGCCGCGACGTCGAGGGCGAGGTGCGCGCTGTGCCACCGGGCGTCGATCCGTCGACGCGCACCGGCACGGTGTATGTCGACCTGCCCGACCCCGACGGCCTGCGCACCGGCGCCTACCTGCCGGGCCGCATGCTCGTAGGCAATGCCAGGGCGCTGGTGGTGCCTGCGACGACGGTGGTCGAACGCGACGGCAATCCCTACGTGTTCACGGTCGACGCCAACGGTGTCGCGCATCGCGTGCGCGTGCGCACCGGCACCACCACGAACGGTGTCGTCGAGATTCTCG
This sequence comes from Lysobacter claricitrinus, assembly GCF_045866565.1. Taxonomy (NCBI): domain Bacteria; kingdom Pseudomonadati; phylum Pseudomonadota; class Gammaproteobacteria; order Lysobacterales; family Lysobacteraceae; genus Lysobacter; species Lysobacter claricitrinus. The sequence goes on from NZ_BAAFZV010000001.1 coordinate 780,775, forward strand.
ATGGCGTTGCGCCCGGCGCGCAGGTGGTCGACCAGGGCGCGGGCTTCCTCGGCGACGGCGACCACGTGCGCGTGGTGCCGGCGACCGCAGCGACAGCGACGACGGCGGGCGCGTCGCGATGATCAACGTCTCGGCCTGGGCGATCCGCCGGCCGTTGCCGGCGCTGATGATCTTCTTTGTGCTGTGCGTCGCGGGCCTATGGGGTTTCTGGAAGTTGCCGGTCGCGCGCTTTCCCGACGTCTCGTTTCCGATGGTGGTGGTGACGATCAGCCAGCCCGGCGCGTCGCCGAGCCAGCTGGAAACCGAAGTCACGCGCAAGGTCGAGGACCAGGTCGCCACGCTCACCGGCGTCAAGCGCGTCACCTCGACGGTGACCGAAGGCGTGAGCACCACCGCGATCGAATTCCAGCTGGAAACCGACCTCGCCGGCGCGCTCGACGACACGCGCGCGGCGGTCAGCCGCATCCGCGCGGATCTTCCGCAGGACGTGCAGGAACCGCTGGTCACCAAGGTCACGATCGGTGGCGCGCTGATGACGTATGCGGTGGTGTCGGACCGCATGGGCGTCGACGAGCTGTCGTGGTTCGTCGATCGCGATGTCACCCGCACGCTGTTCGGCGTACCCGGCGTGGCGCAGGTGGCGCGACAGGGTGGCGTCGACCGCATGGTGCGCATCGACCTAGACCCGGATGCACTGCAGGCCTTTGGCACGACCGCCGGCGCGGTCAATGCGCAGCTCGCGCGGTCGCAGGTCGAGCGGCCCAGCGGCAAGTCCGAAGTCGGCGGCGGCCAGCAGGTGCTGCGCACGATCGCGACGGTAACGACCGCACGCGATCTCGACAACTTCGCGATCACGTTGCCTGACGGCCGCGCGGTGCGGCTCGGCACGCTCGCGCGCATCAGCGATTCGACCGCCGACCCGACGCAGGTCGCATTGCTCGACGGCAAACCGGTGGTCGCCTTCTCGGTGTCGCGCACGCGCGGCTCGAGCGAACTCGACGTCGCCGGCGGCGTAAAGGCCGCGCTCGACACGCTGGCGAAAAAGAACCCCGGCATGCGTTTCCAGCTGGTCACCTCGACGGTGGGCGAAACCGAGCGCTCCTATCACTCGTCGATGGAGATGCTGGTCGAGGGCGCGCTGCTCGCGCTGCTCGTGGTCTGGTTGTTCCTGCGCGATTTCCGCGCGACGTGGATCTCCGCGCTCGCACTGCCGCTGTCGATCGTGCCGACGTTCGCGGTGATGTACTGGTTCGGCTTCTCGCTCAACATGATCACGCTGCTGGCATTGAGCGTGGTGGTCGGCATCCTCGTCGACGACGCGATCGTCGAGATCGAGAACATCGTGCGCCACCTGCGCATGGGCAAGACCCCGCTGGAAGCCGCGCGAGAAGCCGCGGACGAGATCGGCATCGCGGTGATCGCGACGTCGTTCACGCTCGCCGCGGTGTTCGTGCCGGTCGCGTTCATGCCCGGCATCGCCGGCAAATTCTTCCGCGAATTCGGCTGGACCGCGGCGACGGCGGTGCTGTTCTCGCTGCTCGTCGCACGCCTGCTGACGCCGATGATCGCGGCCTACCAGTTGAAATCGCATGGCGACGAGGAAAAGGAAGGGCCGCTGATGCGGCGCTACCTCGGCCTGGTCGACGCCGCGCTGCGCCATCGCTGGATCACGCTGGGCATCTCGACGCTGTTCTTCGTAGCGTCGCTCGCGCTGGTGCCGCTGATTCCGACGACCTTCATTCCATTCACCGATATCGGCCGCAGCAACCTGCAGCTGGAACTGCCGCCGGGCACGCGGTTGGACGACACCACGCGCATCGCCGAACAGGCACGCGCGAAGTTGCGCGCCATTTCGGAACTCAAGCAGGTGTACACGACGGTCGGCAGCGTGCTCGACGTCGGCGACCCCAACAAGACCGGCGTCGGCGAGCCGCGCAAGGCCACGCTTGTGCTCGACTGGGGCAATGCGCGCGATCGCGACCGCGACCAGAAGCAGCTCGAACGCGCGGTGCGCACGCAGCTCGGCGACCTGCCCGGCGTGCGGCTGTCGTACATCTCGAACGAACCCGGCGAAAACCTGATGCTGGTACTGGCCGGCGACGATCCGCAGCGCCTGCAGGACGCGTCGATCACGCTCGAACGCGAACTGCACACGATCAAGGGCCTCGGCAGCATCAGTTCGTCGGCGTCCCTGCTGCGTCCGGAAATCGAGATCCGTCCGGATCCGCAACGCGCGGCCGATCTCGGCGTCTCGACTGCCGACATCGCCGAGGCCGCGCGCATCGCGACCAGCGGCGACTACACGCAGCGCCTCGCGAAACTCAACCTGCCGGAGCGGCAGGTTCCGATACGCGTCGGCTTTTCCGAAGACACGTTGCACGACCCCGCACTGATCGGACAGTTGCGCGTTCCCGGCCGCAACGGACCGGTGCCGCTCGCGGCGGTCGCCGATATTTCGCCGGGCAGCGGGCCGTCGGTGATCTCGCGCTACCAGCGCCAGCGCAACGTCACGTTCACCGCCGAACTCAACGGACGCCCGCTCGGCGACGTCATGAAGGAAGTGCAGCAGCTGGGCACGGTGAAGAATCCGCCGCCGGGCCTGAGCTTCATCAACACCGGCGATGCCGAGGTGTTCGTCGAACTGTTCACCGGCTTCGTGGTCGCGATGATCGCCGGCATCGCCTGCATCTACATGGTGCTGTTGCTGCTGTTCAACCACGCGCTGCAACCGCTGACCATCCTCACCGCGGTGCCGCTGTGCGCGGGCGGCGCGTTCGGTGCGCTGCTGCTGACCCACAACCTGCTGTCGCTGCCCGCGCTGATCGGCCTGCTGATGCTGATCGGCATCGCGACCAAGAACTCGATCCTGCTGGTCGACTACGCGGTGATGGCGGAAGACGGGCAGGGCATGACGCAGCACGACGCGCTGGTCGACGCCTGCCGGAAACGCGCGCGGCCGGTGCTGATGACGACGATCGCGATGGGTGCCGGCATGTTGCCGATCGCGCTGGGGTTGTCGGGGGATTCCAGTTTCCGCCGGCCGATGGCGGTGGCCGTGATCGGCGGGTTGATCACGTCGACGTTGTTGTCGCTGGTCGTGATTCCGGCGGCGTATACGGTGGTGGATGATCTGGGTGGGTGGATGCGGGCGAAGCTGCATCGCAAAACGACGCCCGTGGATGCTTCGGTGTGATGCCGTGAAGCGGCTGCGTTTAGTGCGCTGACGCGCGACCGAGTTACTTTTCTTCGCTGGTGCACAGAAGACCTAAGCAAAAGAAGGCACCTTCCCCGATCGGATCTATAGCCTGCGATCGTGAAGCGTCACCGCGATGGGCACACTCGCCGTCCTAGCTCGGGTCTTGAGGGCGACCATCCGTGGTCGCCGCGCTTCCGGTCTCACGATTGGCCTTGCGTGCGGACGTCGCTGTTTGATCTCCGCGCAATGGCGTCGTCCACGCCTTTGCGTTGTTTGCGAACGCCGAAACGAAAACGCCCACCGTTTCCGGTGGGCGTTTTTCCATCGACTGACGACGCGGGTTACGACACGACGCCCTTCTGGCGGCGGAACAGGCCCGTCACCTTGCGGAAGCCGGCGGCGACCGCCAGGAACAGCGGGATCAGCAGTTTCTTCAGGCCGAGCAGCAACAGGCCGAGCTTGGCGAAGAGGCCGGTCTTGGCGGCGATGCCACCGGCGACGAGTGCGGCGAGGCCGTACGCGGCCACCTTGTCGGTGCTCTTGTCGAAGTCGGCGTAGCGCGCGCCGCTGTCGAAGCTCACCTGCGGCACCAGCTGCTCCATGCCGGCGCGGACCTTGGGCAGGTCGTCGATCGCGGAGACGGCGTTGAAGCTGAGGTAGCCATCGCGTCCGAGCACGCGGATGTCGTAGTTGAGCGTGTGCGACGACTCGCCTTCGAAGTCGACTTCCTTCGCCCAGTACAGCTTCTTCGACGCGGCGTCGTAATGGGGCGGCACCGCCCAGCCGACGATGTGCAGCGCGCCGAAGCCGGCCTTCTTGCGCTCGTCGTTGGCTTCGTCCGTGCCCTTCTTCATGTCGGCGAGCAGATCGGTGTAGTCGATCTTCGCTGCGTCGTCGTCGCTGACGTGTCCGTCGTGCGACTGCGTGACCACCACTGCCCACGACCCCGCCTCGGCCAGCGACGGCGTGCGCGGCACGACCAGGCCGACGATCTCGTCGTCCGGCGGATTCCCCCACAGCTCTTCGAGCACACGGCGTGCGTCGTCGTGGGCGAGATAGCGGAAGTCCGAGCCGAGATCGACGTGCGCCTTGGCGTCGCCGAGCGCGACGTTGCCATCCTGGTAATGGAGCGAGTTCACGAAGGCCTGCACCTTCTGCTTCGCCTGCGCCTCGTCGGCGTCCTGCGCATGGGCGAGCGGCGCCACGGCCAGCAGGCCGGGCAGTAACCATTTCAACGACATCGGATTCCCCTGGTGAGCGGGCGTCCCCACGCCCGTACCGGGATTTTCGCGATCGCCCTGCGCGCGCACAAGGCGCGCGACGTGGCTCAGTGGTGCGCGGGCTTCTTGGCGCCGAAGTGCACGCCCTGTGCGTCCAGCTGCATGCACATCGTCTTGCGCTCGCCCTTGGTCATCGCGTTGACCCGCTTGGACTCGGCGGCGTACGCGTTGGCGAACCTGGCGTCGAAATCCTTGGGCAGCATGTGGCGCGCGCTGAGCATCTGCTTCGCGCCTTCGCGCGCATTGCGACGGTGCTCGTCGGCAGTGCCCGGGCCGCAGGTCGCGGCGGCGATCGCGCCGGCGGCGCTGGCATGGATGACGTCCGACGCGGTCATCGTCGGTGCGGCCGACGCCGCGGTGGCGGCGACGAGAAGCGCAGTGGCGAGGAAGGTACGGAGCATGTCGGCGCGTCCTGCAGTGGAATGCGCCGGATTCTAGCGACGCATTCTGAACCCGCCGTCACGGCATCATTCGTAACGCAGCGCTTCGATCGGATCGAGACCGGCCGCCTTCGACGCCGGCATCAGGCCGAACACCACGCCGACCAGCGCCGAGAACCCTGCGGCGACCAGCACCACCCACAGCGGCACGCTGGCCGGCGGGAAGTTCGGGATCAGCGCCGCGATGCCGGCACCGGCGCCGAAGCCGAGCACGATGCCGACCACGCCACCGAGCAGCGCGAGCAATGCGGCTTCGAGCAGGAACTGCACGAGGATGTCGCGACGCGTTGCGCCGAGCGCTTTGAGGATGCCGATCTCGCGCGTCCGCTCGGTCACCGACACCAGCATGATGTTCATGATGCCGATGCCGCCGACCAGCAGCGAAATGCCGACGATGCCGCCGAGCACGGCGGTCGCGGTGCCGGTGATCTTCTCGAACTGCTGCTTGAACGAATCGGCGGCCTGCACCTTGAAGTCGTCGTCGACGCCGGGCTTGAGGCCGCGGCTCGCGCGCAATGCGCGCCGCGCGCGTTCGCGCACGGCATCGAGTTCTTCCATGCGCTGCGCGGTGAACGACGCGCTGATCATCGGCTCGGAGGAATTGCCGGTCATCGCGCGCGCGACGTCGAACGGAATCGCCACGTAGTCGTCCTGGCTGAAGCCGAACACTTCGCCCTTGGGCTCCATCATGCCGACGACCTTGAACCAGTCGCCGCCGAGCTTGATGTACTCGCCGACCGGGTTCCTCGGCAGGTGCAGGTCCTCGCGCAGCTTGGCGCCGATCACCGCGACGTGCCGATGGCCGGCGTCATCCGCGGGCACCAGGAAGCGCCCGACCTGCGGATAGCGCGCGCGCACCTGCTGGAATTCGCTGCTGGTGCCGAGCACCTGCGGATTGCTGCTGCGGCCGTGCCAGCTCGCAGGCGCGGCCGGCACCACGAGGATGGGCGCGACTTCGCCGACGCCGACCACGCGGCGGCGCAGCGCGTCGATGTCGCGCGCGGTCAGCGTGTTGATCTTGCCGCTGCGGAAGTTGTCGTTGTCGTTGACCGCGTCGACGCTGAGCGTGGTGCCGCCGATGTCGGCGAACTGGCCCTTGATCGATTCCGACAGGCCCTGCACCAGCGACACCACCGCGATCACGCTGGCGGTGCCGATCAGGATGCCGAGCGTGGTCAGGAAGCTGCGCATGCGATGCGCGGACAGGCTGGCCAGCGCGGCGCGGAACGCTTCGAACAGGGCCTGCATCAGTGCACCCGGGCCGCGCGCGGCGGATTGCGCACGTCGTCGACGATGAGGCCATCGTGCACGCGCAGCACGCGATGGCAGTGCGCGGCGATGTCGGGTTCGTGCGTCACCACCACCACTGTCTGGCCCTGAGCGTGCAATGCATCAAACAGCGCCATGATTTCGGCGGAGGTCTGCGAGTCGAGGTTGCCGGTGGGTTCGTCGGCGAGCAGCAACGACGGTTCACCCACGAGCGCGCGCGCGACCGCGACGCGCTGGCGCTGGCCACCCGACAGCTGGTTGGGACGGTGGTCGAGGCGATTGCCGAGCCCGACTTTCGTCAATGCATCCGTGGCGCGGCGCACGCGTTCGGCGCGCGGCATGCCGCGATACACCAGCGGTTGCATCACGTTCTGCAGCACGCTCTGCCGCGGCAGCAGGTGGAAACTCTGGAACACGAAACCGATTTCGCGGTTGCGCACGCGCGCGAGTTCGTCGTCGTCCATGCCGGCGACGTCGCGACCGTTGAGCACGTAATGCCCTTCGCTCGGCGAATCGAGGCAGCCGAGCAGGTTCATCAGCGTGGACTTGCCGGAACCGGACGGCCCGGTCAGCGCAACGTATTCGTTGCGGCCGATCGACAGGTCGACGCCGCGCAAGGCGTGCACCGTTTCCTCGCCCATCGTGTAGCGCTTCACGATGCCGGCCAGCTCGATCACTTGGCGGCCTCGCCGTCCTTCGTGTCCTCGAGCTCCTTCGCGCTCTTCTCGACCACCGCGTCGCCGTCGTGCAGCATGCGCAGCGTCTTCGCCGGGCCGATGATCACGCGATCGCCCGACTTCAGCCCCGACGCGATCGCCTGCCAGCGGTCATCGGCGACACCCGTCTTCACCGGCAGCTTGCGCGCACGGCCGTCGCGCGCGACCCACACGAATGTCTTGGCGACCACCGCCTTCGCGGCCTCGTGCCTGGGCGCCTTGTCGTCGTCGACTTCGGCGGCCGCGGTCTCGTCGCCGTCGTCCATCACCGCTTCGACCGGCACCGCGAGCTGCGGGCGGCCGTCGCCGAGGTAGACGTCGGCGCGCGCGCTCATGCCCGAGCGCAGGTTCAGGCCGGTCGGCGGATCCAGCGTCACCGTCACCTTGTAGGCGCGCGCCTGGCCTTCGATGGTCGGCGCCAGCGCGATCTTCTCGACGCGTCCGTGCAGCGCGATGTCCGGATACGCGGCGGGATACACGTCGACGGCCTGGCCGATCGACACCTGGCCGATGTCGGCTTCGTCGACCTTGAGCTCCGCGGTGAGTGCGGAGACGTCGGCGATCTTCATCAGCTTCGCGCCGGCGAGCGCGTTCGTCGACGGGATCGCGGTTTCGCCGACCTTGATCGGCAGCTCGACGATGCGGCCGCTCATGGGCGCGCGGATCTCGGTCTTGGCGAGCTGGTCGTAGGCGTCGCCGAGCACGGCCTGCGCCTGGTGCAGGCTTTCGCTGCTGGTCGCGAGCTGCGCGCGCGCCTGCTCGAGCGCGAGGCGATCTTCCTCCAGCTTGTTGCGATCGATCAGTTGCTGCGCGGCCAGTTTCTGGCTGCGCGCGTACTGCGCTTCGCGCAGCTTGAGCGTCGCGCGCTGGCGTTCGATGTCGATCTGGCCTTCGCGGCGACCGGCCGAGCTGCGGTCGATCGCATTGCGATACGTCTTGGGATCCAGCGTCATCAGCAGCTGGCCCTTCTGCACCACGTCACCTTCGGCAACGAGGATGCGCTCGACCTTCGCGACGACTTCGGCGGTCAGGTTCACCTCGGTGCCGTAGGCGAGCGTGCCCGAGGCGAGGATGGTCGGCCGCACCGCACGCGCGGCGAGCGGCTGCACCTGCACCGGCGTGCCGTGCTCGCCGTGCAGGCGTCGCAAAGCGAACGGCAGCACGAGGACCGCCACGACCAGCCCTGCGGCCAGCCCCTTCTTGGTAGTCGGACTCATCGAGATCTCAGCCGGGAATCAGCGCCATCACGGCGTAGACGACGAGGTACGGCAGCACGACGACCAGCAGCGACTTGGCCCACGACGCGCCGGTGAACGTGCGCCAGCCGAGCGCCGCGAGGAACATGCACCACAGCGACAGCAGGTCGAAACCCTGCGCGAGGCGGTGCCAGTGCGAGCCGGTGCTGTCGACCATCAGCGGGTCGACGTGGGTGAGCATCAGCGATTCGATCGCGGTCTGCGGCGACATCGTCATTGCGCCGACCAGGCCGACCAGCGTACCGAGTGCACCCGGCATCGCCGACCACGCGACCAGGCTGACGCCGTGCTTGTAGCCGAGCGCCGCACCGGTGACCTTCGATGCCAGCCAGTAGTACAGACCGATCACGGCGAAGATCAGCGCGACCGCGATCGGCCCGGTGATGGCGCCGAAGATGCCCATCTTCTGGGCGCCCGGCATCATCGACTTGGCCTGCGCGATTTCCTTGGCGGTCATCGTCGCGCGCTTGGCGTCGAACATGTGGTCGAGATACCAGGACGCATCGACGCGCGAGAAATACGCGAGCGTGAACACGACGGTCAGCGCGGCGAGCACCAGCCAGGGCACCAGGAACGTCGGGCGTTCGCGTTCAGCGGCGAACACCTTCGACGGCTGCAGAAAAATATCGACGAGCTTGGCCATCCCTGTCCCTCCCCGGACGTTGGTGGCGCGGACTGTGGACCGCGTGGGTTCCGGCCGCAATGGGCCGGAGGTCACAGTCTAGCTGCGCAGGCCGACGCCGCGCTTGAGCAACCACAGCGCGAGCGCGGCGAGCGCGGCGACGAACGCAAGCATCAACCCGTAGGCGACGGCGAGCGGTACGTCGCTGCGGTCGAGCAGGCCGTAACGGAACGCGTTCACCATGTAGAAGATCGGGTTGAGATGCGTCGCCGCTTCCGCCCACGTCGGCAGCAACTTCACCGAATAGAACACGCCGCCCAGATACGTGAGCGGCGTGAGGATGAAGGTGGGCACGATCGCGATGTCGTCGAACTTCTTCGCGTACACCGCGTTGACGAAACCGGCGAGCGCGAAGATCGTCGCGCCCAGCAGCACGGTGGTGAACGTCACCAGCGGATGCGGCACGCGCACGTGGGTGAAGAACATCGCGATGATCAGCACGATCGCGCCGACCATCAGCCCGCGCAGCACGGCGCCGGCGACGTAACCGGTCAGGATCACCCAGTTCGGCATCGGGCTGACCAGCAGCTCTTCGACGTGCCGGCCGAACTTGGCGCCGAAGAAACTCGAGCTGATGTTGCCGTAGCTGTTCTGGATGATCGACATCATCACCAGGCCCGGCACGATGAAGTCCATGTACTTGATGCCGTCCATCTGGCCCACGCGCGAGCCGATCAGGCCGCCGAAGATCAGGAAGTACAGCGTCATCGTGATCGCCGGCGGCACCAGCGTTTGGCCCCAGATGCGCAGGATGCGGTGTACCTCGCGGCGCACGATGGTGCCGAGCGCGATGAGGTGGCCGGCGCGCGGCGTCTGGACGATTGCGGAAGATGTGGACATCGGGGTTCCGTGTAAGCGTCGGCGTTCGAAGCGTCAGACCGCGGCGGTGCCGGCGTTCTCGCCGGTCAGTCGCACGAACAGCTCTTCGAGGCGGTTGGACTTGGTGCGCATCGAACGCACCCGGATGCCGGCGGCGTCGAGCGTGGCGAACACGCGGTTGAGGTCCATGGCGCGCGGCATGTCGATGTCGAGCGTGTGGTCGTCGGTGGCGGTCATCTCGGTGCCCTCGACCTGCGGCAGCGCCGCCGGCAGCGTGCCGTCGATGTCGAGCACGAAGCCTTCGACGTCGAGCTTGGCCAGCAGCGACTTCATCGAACCCTGCGCGACGATGTTGCCGCGGTCGATGATCGCGACGTTGCGGCACAGGCTCTCGGCTTCCTCGAGGTAGTGCGTGGTGAGGATTATGGTGGTGCCGGACGCGTTGATGTCCTTCAGCGTCTTCCACATGCCGCGGCGGATCTCGATGTCGACGCCGGCGGTGGGTTCGTCGAGGATCAGCAGGCGCGGCTGCGTCATCATGGCGCGGGCGATCATCAGGCGACGCTTCATGCCGCCCGACAGCGTGCGGCTCATGACGTTCGCCTTCTCCCACAGCTGCGAGCGGCGCAGTTCGACTTCGGCGCGCTTGAGCGCGTCCTCGCGCGGCACGCCGTAGAAACCGGCGTAGTTCACGAGGATGTCGATCGGCTTCTCGAACATGTTGAAGTTGATTTCCTGCGGCACCAGCCCGATCTGCCGCATCGCCGCCGCGCGGTCGCGCGTGAGGTCGATGCCGAACACGTCGACGGCGCCGGAAGTCAGGTTAACCAGCGAGCTGACGATGCCGATCAGCGTCGACTTGCCTGCGCCGTTGGGGCCGAGCAGCGCGAAGAAATCGCCGGGCATGACGTCGAGGGAGACACCCTTGAGCGCCTCGACGCGGTTGTCGTAGGTCTTGCGCAGGTCGCGCACGGACAGCGCGGGAGTGGGAACGGCTGCGGCCATGTCAGGGCTTCGAACGGCGATCCCGCTAGTATAGGCAGCCCGTGCATGCGCCCCGCGCGCTGCAGTGTTCCAGCGGCCGCGCCGTCGCGCGATGTGCGTGGCCCGTCAGGATTCGAACGCCTTGGCCATCGTCCAGTTTCCGCTCCAACTCGTCTCGCGCCGCATGCTCGCGCCCAGCGTCGGGCATTACTCGTTCGTGCGTGGCGATGGTCAGCCGCTGGACTTCATCCCCGGCCAGTTCATCCAGGTGCATTTCGAGTACGCGGACGGCACCGCGACCAAGCGCAGCTATTCGCTGGCGACGATCCACGACCACGCGATCGGCCCCGGCGAAGCGGTGGAGATCGCGGTGAGCTACGTGCCCGGCGGCGCGGCGACCGCGCTGTTCGAAGGGCTGGAGATCGGCGGCACGGTGAGCGCGAGCGGGCCGTTCGGGCGCTTCTGCCTGATGCCGGCCGATGCGAATCGTCGCTACCTGCTGATCGCGACCGGCACCGGCGTCACCCCGTACCGCGCGATGCTGCCGGAGATCGAGCGGCTGATCGGCACGCGCGGCATCGAGGTCGTGCTGCTGTTCGGCGCGCGCACGCCGGAAGAACTTCTGTACGGCGACGAGTTCCGGGCGTTCGCCACGAAGCATGCGTCGAACTTCCGCTTCGTTCCCTGCTTCTCGCGCGAGCTGCCCGCCGCCGGTTCGCCGCATGCGCACGCCGACGTGCGACATGGCTATGTGCAGCAGTTCCTCGGCGAGTTCGCGCCGAACGCCGATGGCGACATCGCCTATCTCTGCGGCAACCCGAACATGGTCGACACCTGCTTCGACGCGCTGAAGGGGTTCGGCCTGCCGGTGCCGCACGTGCGTCGCGAGAAGTACGTCAGTTCGAAGTGACGCGTCCAGCGACGCGGCCGGATGCCGGCCCGCGAAGCGCATGGCACCGACCGGCGCGGGCGCCGCGTCCGTCATCCGTCGCGAGAAGTCCGTGAGCTCCGGGCAGGAATGGCCGTTCTGCAGGCCCGACCACTCGTCGGCAGCCGTGTAAAGCACGCTTGACACGCCTGCGGGGCGGTCCTAACGTGCCTGTCAAGTTTGTTTGACAGGCCGTCATGACCCGTTTTTCGCCCCGTACTCTCATCGTCACCGGCGTGCTGGTGCTCGCCGTCGCCACGGTCTTCGAACTGTTGCTCGCCGACCGCGTGCCCGATTTCTTCCGCGGCCTGCTGTTCGGTATCGGCGCCGCCATGTGCTTCGCGGGCGTGCTGCGCTCGCGCATGCCGGACCCCTGCGACGCCAGCACGCCGGCACTGCGCAAGCGCTACGTGCGCGAGTTCACGCCGCCGATGGTCGGCTACGTCGTCACCCTGATGGGGTCGGTGTGGCTGCTGAAGACGATCAGCGATCCGGCGCTGCGCGCGGTGGTCGCGCTGGCGCCGGTTCCGTTCGTCGCGCTGACGATGCGCGCGGTGATCCGCTACATCCGCGACACCGACGAATTGCAGCGCCGCATCGAGATCGAGGCGGTGAGCATGGCGACCGCGCTGGTGTCGCTGGGCTACTTCGCCGCGGGGCTGCTGCAGTCGGCGAAGGTGATCGACATCCCGTCCAGCGCCGCGATGATCTGGGTGTTCCCGCTGATCTGTCTGGTCTACGGCCTCGCCAAGGTCGTGATCGCGCGCAGGTTCGCGTAAGCCATGGAAAGCCGGGTGCGGGAATTGCGCGAGACGCAGGGCTGGTCGCAGGGCGAACTCGCCGAGCGGCTCGCGGTGTCGCGGCAGACGATCAATGCCATCGAAACCGGCAAGTACGACCCGAGCCTGCCGCTCGCGTTCCGCATCGCGCGGCTGTTCCGCGAACCGATCGAATCCATCTTCATTCCTGGAGACCTCGCATGAACCTGTTGCATGACCGCCGCATCGTGCTCGCGCTCGTCGCGATCGCCTGCGCCGCGCTCGCCATCGGCGCCGACCGCCCGGTGTTCGCCACCGTCCTGTTCCCGGCCGTCTTCATCTCGATGTTCCGCCGCACCCGCCTCGGCCCGCCGTCGGCGTGATCGCCGCTGTCCGCCCGACTCACTGGAAGGAATCCATGTCCCGCACCCGCATCCTTGCGACGGCTGTCGCCGTCGTGCTCGCCGGCTGCAGCGCCGCCCCGCACGGGCCCGCTGCCAAGCCCGAAGCCGAGTCCGCCAAGCGGACCGTCGGCCGAATCGAATTCGAACCCTGCGCGCTGTCGAGCGCGCTCGCCGCGCAGACGCTCGACGGCATGTGCGGCACGCTCGCCGTGCCGGAAGATCCGGCGAAGCCGAACGGTCGCAAGGTGAACCTGCGCATCGCCTGGCTGCGTCCCGGTGACAACGCCGATGTGGCCGCTGATCCGGTGTTCTTCCTCGCCGGCGGCCCCGGCCAGGCGGCGACCGAATACGCGGCGCCGGTGTCGACCGCGCTGCATGAAGTGCTGAAAACGCGCAACGTGTTCCTCGTCGACCAGCGCGGCACCGGGCAGTCGGCACCGCTCGATTGCCCGAAGGAACTGCGCGACGAATACAAGGATCGCGAGGACGACACCGCGATCGGCGAATACGCCGGCAAATGCGCGGCGGCGCTCAAGAACGATCCGCGCTTCTTCACCACGACCGTGGCGGTCGAGGATCTCGACACCGTGCGCAAGGCGATCGGTGCGGAAAAGATCGACCTTGTCGGCGTGTCGTACGGCACGCGCATGGCGCAGCAGTACGCGATGCGCCATCCGCAGCAGACCCGCGCGGTGGTGCTCGATGGCGTGCTGCCGAACGACGTGGTCGCCGGTGGCGAGTTCGCGCGCACGTTCGAACGCACGCTCACCCTGCGTGCCAAGGCCTGCGCGAGCGATCCCGTGTGCAGCAAGCGCTATCCGCAGGACCTGCGCGCGCAGCTGGCGACGCTCAAGCAGCGCCTCGCCAACGCGCCGGTCGATGTCGAATACCGCGACCCCGCGACCGGCGAGTCCAAGCACGACAAGCTCACGTCGCAGACGGTCGTCGGCCTGACGCAGCTGTTCTCGTACGTACCGCAGGCCGCCGCGCTGTTGCCGGTGGTGGTCGACGAAGCCGTGCACGAACGCTACGGCCCGCTGATGGCGCTGGCCTCGCTCGGTGGCGAGTCGATGGCGGGCAGCATGAATCGCGGCATGCAGTGGTCGGTGATCTGTGCGGAGGATGCGGATCGCTACGTCGAGGATCCGAACGACGCCACCACCGCACTCGGTACCGACATGGCGAAGACGTTCTTCGCCGCCTGCCGCACATGGCCGCATGGCACGCGCCCGGCCGATTTCGCCAAGCCGCTGACCGGCAACGTGCCGGTGTTGCTGATGTCGGGCGAACTCGATCCGGTGACGCCGCCCGAATATGCCGAGCGCGTCGCCAAGGGGTTGCCGAACTCGAAGGCCGTCGTGCTGAAAGGCCAAGGCCACAACGTGATGGGCACGGGTTGCATGCCCAAGCTCATCGGCAAGTTCATCGAAACCGCGAACACGAAAGCGCTCGACACGAAATGCCTGGAGACGGTCGCGCCCGTGCCGCCGTTCACCAGCTTCAACGGATGGGAGCCGTGAGCCGGTCATGATTACCGCACGCAATCTGCATAAAGCTTTCAAGACCAAGGCCGGCGTGGTGAAGGCCGTCGACGGCGTCGAGTTCGACGCGCGCGACGGCCAGATCACCGGCCTGCTCGGCCCCAATGGTGCCGGCAAGACCACCACGCTGCGCATGCTCTACACGCTGATGCGTCCCGACAGCGGCGAAGTGATGGTGGACGGCATCGACGCGGCGAAGGAGCCGCTGACCGTGCGTCGCGCGCTGGGCGTTCTTCCCGACGCACGCGGCGTCTACAAGCGCCTGACCGCGCGCGAGAACATCGCCTACTTCGGCGAGCTGCACGGCATGTCGACGGCGCAGATCGCCGAACGCACGCAGATGCTGTCGCGTGCGCTGCAGATGGAGGACATCCTCGACCGGCAGACCGAAGGCTTCAGCCAGGGCCAGCGCACCAAGACCGCGATCGCACGCGCACTGGTGCACGACCCGAAGAACGTGATCCTCGACGAGCCGACCAATGGCCTCGACGTCATGACCACGCGCGCGATGCGCGCCTTCCTGCAGCAGCTCAAAGCGGAAGGCCGCTGCGTGATCTTCTCCAGCCACATCATGCAGGAGGTCGCCGCGCTCTGCGATCGCATCGTGATCATCGCGAAGGGACAGGTCGTCGCCAGCGGTACGCCGGACGAGCTGCGCGCGCGGTTCGGTGAAACCAACCTCGAGGACGCCTTCGTCAAGGCGATCGGCTCCGACGAAGGACTGCACGCATGAAGACCGGACTTCTCTCCACCGTGTGGTCGGTGATGCGCAAGGAGTTGCGCGATATCTCGCGTGACCGCCGCACGCTCGCGATCGCGCTGCTGCTCGGCCCGCTGCTGTATCCGCTGATCATCATCGGCACCGGCTCGATCGCCGAGAAGCGCGCCAAGACCGAACTCGATCGCACGCTGGTGCTGCCGGTCGAAGGCATGGAACGCGCGCCGAACCTGATCGCGTTCCTCGCCACGCAGGGCATCCAGGCGAAGAAGGCGCCGAAGGATCTCGACGGCGCGGTCGCGCGCCAGGACGAGGACGTCGGCCTGCGTATCGACGCGGACTACGCGAAGGACTGGCGCGCCGGCAAGCCGGCGGTGGTCGAGATCGTCGCCGACAGCACGCGTCGCAATGCGGAGATCCCGATGGCGCGCGTGCGTTCGGCGCTGGAAGGCTATCGCGACCAGATGGGTGCGCTGCGCCTGCTGGCGCGCGGCGTGGACCCGTCGGTGACGCGCGCGGTGAACGTCGGCAGTCGCGACGTCGCCAGCGAACAGGCCAAACGCGGCCTCGTGCTGTCCTTCATGCTGCCGTACCTGCTGATCATCGGCTCGTTCCTCGGCGGCGCCTACCTGATCCTCGACGCCACCGCCGGCGAACGCGAACGCCAGTCGCTGGAACCGCTGCTGGCAACGCCCGCACGTCGCGGCGGGATCGTTACCGGCAAGATCGCGGCGGCGTGCGCGCTGGGCCTGCTGTCGCTGCTGCTCACGCTGCTTTCCTTCAAGATCAGCGCACAACTGGCGACCACGGCGCGCATGCTGGACGTGAGCTTCCTCGCCATCGCGAAGATGCTGTTCACGCTGCTGCCGATGCTGTTGATCGGCACGTCGCTGCTGACGTTCCTCGCTGCGTCGGCGAAGAGCATGAAGGAAGCGCAGAGCCACATGACGTGGTTGATGTTGCTGCCGATGCTGCCGTCGATCGTGCTGATCGCCAACCCGATCAAGACGCAGCTGTGGCAGTTCGCAGTGCCGTTCCTCGCGCAGAACCAGTTGCTGCTCAAGATCGTGCGCGGCGAAGCGATCGATCCGCAGGTGTGGGCGGTCTACCTCGCGTCAGGGTTCGGCCTTGCGCTGCTGCTGTGGTTCGCCGCGGTGCGTCGTTACCAGCAGGAGCGCCTCGCGATCTCCGGCTGATCCGGCGCGCGGCACGCCATGACGGGCCGGCCTTCGGGTCGGCCCGTCCTCGTTTACGGCTGCTTTCACCACGTATCGCCGGCACGTTGCCGACGCTGGATGCCTGACCGACCGGGAGGCCGACCATGCGCAGCATCCTCGCGACACTCAAGACCGAGCACGACCAGCTGCGTGCGTACTTCGAGCACATCAACGCCACGACCGATCGCGCGGAGAAGACGCGCGTCGAACTCCTGCACAAGATCGAAGCCGCCTTGGTGCCGCACGCGAAGTGGGAAGAGCTCGTCTTCTATCCCGCGTTGAAAGCGCGCGCGAGCCACGAACAGAAACTGCTGTGGGCGGCGGCCATGCAGGAACACCGCGCGGTCGAGCAAAGCGTGCTGCCCGACCTCAAGGCCTGCGAGCCGACCAGCCGCGAATTCGCGGGCAGCGCGAAGGTGATGGGCGAGCTGATCGACCACCATGCGAAGGAGGAGGAACGCGACATCTTCGCGGTGATGCGCGAGCTGTTCACCGCGCAGGAGCTTGCCGACATGGACGCGCAATACGAGGAGTGGAAAGCGTCGGGCTTGGGCGAGGGCGTGGCGCTGCACGCGAAGATCAAGACCGGGCTTGCGTCGATCTTCCGCTCGCCGGGGTCGCCGGGCTGACGGCATCGCGACATCGCGAAATCGCGACATCGAGCTGCAACAAAAAAGCCCGGCAGAAGCCGGGCTTTTTCTTTTGCGTGTCGCGACGTCGCGCCGGATCAGGTGCCCGGGTTGAACGAGATCGTGCGGCGGGTGGTGACCGGTGCATCGACCGGCTGGAAGCGCCAGCGCTTGACCGCATTCACTGCAGCGCGGTCGAAGATGCGCGGCGGGTTGGCGCGCACCACGCGGGCGGCGGTGACCGAGCCGTCGGCGGCGACGGTGAACTCGACCTGCACTTCGCCCGACTGCGCCGAGCGCAGCGCTTCCGGCGGGAACGCCGGCGCCGGCGTCGACAGCGCACGCAGTTCGGAGTTGCCGCCCGCAGCCGGGCGCGCGGGTGCCGCGGCCGTCTGCGCGGCGGCGCGCTGCGCGGCCTCGCGTTCGGCGGCGGCGCGGTCGGCTGCTGCCTTGTCGGCGGCGGCCTTGTCCGCGGCGATCTTGTCCGCAGCGGCCTTGTCCGCAGCAACCTTGTCGGCGGACGCGCGATCGGCGAGCTGCTTGGCGGCGACGTCCTGCTGCTTCTTCTGGTCTTCCAGGCGCTGCTTCTCGAGCTCGGCCTGCTTCTTGGCCTGGTCCTCGGCGGTGAGCTGCTGCTGCGTGGCGCGCTGCTGCGCGACCTGCTGCTGCTCGGTGATCGAGGTCTTCAGGCGGTTGAGTGCCGGATGCTTCGGATCGGCCTTCTCGAGCAGTGCGGTCAGGCGCTGCGCTTCGCTGAAGTCATCGCGGGCGACGCTCTGCTCGGTGGCGATCACCGCCATCGGCAGCAGGTCGGTCAGTGCGCTCGACACCGCCGGATCGTTCGGCGACTTGTCGCGCAGCGCGAGGTAGTACTCGATCGCGTTGTCGCCGGCCGGTGCGTACAGGCGGTTCTCGTTGTAAGCCTTGCCGGCAGCGTCGCGCAGCTGGTCGGCCGTCATCGCGGTGACCTTGTCGGAAATCACCGTCGCCGGCGTGGCGGCCGGTGCCGCGGTCGACGCGGCCGGCGTGCCCGCGGTCGGCGCGGTGTCGTTCTTGCCGCACGCGGCGAGCAGGCCACCGAGCGCCAGCACGAGGGCGGCGCGCGGCAGGACGGAGACGCGCGGCATCGGCCGGACGCGGGTATCGGAATTCATCGGTCTCACTCCCCAGAGGTGCACGCGGCGCGCGCACGCGCCTAGATCGCCCGTCGTACCTAGCTTTGTCAAGCACTTGGCGGCCGCTTTCGCGCGTGGATCGTGAAGTCCGTCGCACCCCGCCGCGGGGCGTCGCCGCAGTGCGTCAGAGAGCGACGCGATGCGGCAACCGGACCGGGCGACGCCGTGGTTCAGGCATCGACCGCCGCCTGCGAGCGTGCGCGTGCGAGTGCGAGCGCTTCGTCGATGCCGGCGAGATCGACCGGCTTCACCAGGTGCAGGTCGAAGCCCGCCGACGCGGTGCGTTCGCGATCTTCCACCTGGCCCCAGCCGGTGAGCGCGACCAGCGTGATCGCGCGGCCGAAACGCGCACGCAGTTCGCGCGCGACCGCGTAGCCGTCCGGCGGCGGCATACCGAGGTCGAGGAACACCAGGTCCGGCCGACGCACGTCGACGGTCGACAGCAACTGGTTGCCGCCGTAGGCCACGCCCACGCTGTCGACGCTGCATTCGAGCAGCATGCGCAGGCTGTCGGCCGCGTCGCGGTTGTCGTCGCAGACCATCACCCGCAGTGCGCGCGCATCGGTGGGCGCAGCGTGGTCGGTGACCGGTGTCGACGCCGCTTCGTCGACCCGCACCGGCAACGTCACCCGGAACACGCTGCCGCGGCCGACACCGGCGCTGTACGCGGTCACCCGCCCGTCGTGCAGTTCGACCAACTGGCGCACCAGGGCGAGACCGATGCCGAGACCGGTCGGCGGCGCCTGCGTGTCGATGCGGCGCCCCTGCACGAACAGGTCGAACAGTTGCGGCAGCAGGTCGGGCTCGATGCCGATGCCGGTGTCGCGCACTTCGATCGCCACATCGTCGCCATCGCGCCACGCCACCAGTGCGATGTCGCCGCCGTGCGGCGTGTACTTCGCCGCGTTGTTGAGCAGGTTCACTACGATCTGCGTGAGCCGCACCGGGTCACCGTCGATCGCGATCGCCTGCGGCGGCACCACGACCGACAGGCGATGGCCCAGCGCCTCCACCGCCGTGCGCGCGGCTTCGACAGCGGAATCGACGATCGACTGCACGGTCACGCGTTCGCGCTTGAGCTCGATCTTGCCCTGGCTGATGCGCGAGACCTCCATCAGGTCGTCGACCAGGCGTACGAGGTGATCGACCTGGCGCCGCATCATGCCGTGCAGGTCGGCCGGTGGCGCGGTGGCGACCTGGCGCTCGAGCAGCGTGATCGCCGTGCGCAGCGGTGCGAGCGGGTTGCGCAATTCGTGCGCGAGCGTGGCGAGGAATTCGTTCTTGCGACGATCGGCGAGCTGCAGCTTGGCCATCGCCTGCGTCAGCGCGTGTTGGGCGCGCAGGCGTTGCAGCGCATCCCAGCAGCGCACGGCGACGGCTTCGATCAGTTGCACGTCGGCCGCGCTCCACTGGCGTGGCTGGCGCTGGTGCGCGCCGATGATCGCGACCAAGCGCCCGTCGACGACGAGCCCCACCGACACGTTCGCGGCGATGTCGATCGCAGCGTAGGCGTCGACGACGTCGCGCGTGCGCGGATCGTTGCGCACGTCGTCGACGACGAATGCGCGGCCGGCGCGATACGCGTCGAGCTGGTCGACACCGTAGTCGGCGAGCGGCCAGCGCCCTTCGAGCGTGGCGAGCGTGTCGTCGGCGACGAACGCACCGAGTACGTCGACCGTGCCGCTCGCTTCGTCGACCTGGCAGAACGTGCAGCGATCCAGCCCGAGCTGCGTGCCGAGCACGCCGACGCCGGTGACGAGCAGTTCGCGCGGGTCGTCGATCGCGTGCGCATGGTCGGCGAGCTGCGCGAGGATGCGGTGGCGCGATTCGCTTTCGCGCAGCGCGTCGTTGGCGGTGGCGATCTCGCCGCGCGCGTGCGCGAGCTGCAGCACGCCCTGCACGCGCGCGATCAGCTCGCGCGCCTGGAACGGTTTGGTGAGGTAGTCGTCGGCACCGGCCTGTAGGCCTTCCAGGCGCGCTTCGTCGCCGGCGCGCGCGGACAGCAGGATGAGCGGAAGCGCTGCGGTTTCCGCGTTCTCGCGCAGGCGACGCAGCAGCTCGAAGCCATCGATGCCCGGCATCATCACGTCGGACAGGATCAGGTCGGGCGCGTCGTCGCGCACGCGTTGCAGCGCGTCCAGCCCATTGCTGCAGGCGATCACCTCGTGCAACGGCGACAACAGGCGCACGAGGTAGGCGCGCATGTCTGCGTTGTCGTCGACGACCAGCACGCGGTAGCGACGCGCGCCCTGCGGCGCATCGTTGCTTGCATGCTGCAACGCCTCGATGTTCGCGCCATCGGTGGACGTACCCAGCCAGCCTTCGAGTTCGTCCATCCAGCCGGCCGCCCAGGCGCCGTCGCGGTGGGACGCCGGGCGCGTCTCGTCGACCTGATCCTCGGGCAGGTGCGCGCGGCCGGTCGGGATGGACACGGTGAAACAGCTGCCTTCGCCCGGCACGCTGTACACGCTGACGTTGCCGCCATGCAGGCGCGCCAGTTCCTGTACCAGCGCCAGGCCGATGCCGCTGCCTTCGATCGAGCGCCCGGCCGCGCCTTCGACGCGATAGAAGCGTTCGAACAGGCGGGCCTGCGCATCGAGCGGAATGCCGCAACCGGTATCGCGCACGACCAGGTCGAAATGCGCGCCGTGGTCGATCACCGACAGGGCGATGCGGCCGTCGAGGGTGAACTTGAACGCGTTCGACAGCAGGTTGAAGACGATCTTTTCCCACAGGCCGCGATCGAGATAGACCGGCGCCTCGATGGTCGCGATGTCGATGTCGAACTCGATGCCGGCGCGCTCGACCGCCGAGCGGAACATGCTGGCGAGGTCGCGCGTGTACGCGGCGACGTCGATGCGCTGGAAGCTCGCCTGCATGCGCCCGGCTTCGATGCGCGAGAAATCGAGCAGCGTGTTGACCAGGCGCTGCAGGCGGCGGCCGTTGCGTCGCGCGGTCTGCAACAGCTCGTGGTCGACGCCGGCGTCACCGCGTTCGGCGAGTTCATCCAGCGGCGACAGGATCAGCGTCAACGGCGTGCGCAGTTCGTGGCTGACGTTGGAGAAGAACGCGGTCTTGGCGCGATCGAGTTCGGTCAGCTGTTCGGCGCGACGCGCCTGGTCTTCGAACGCGGCGGCGTCGGCCATCGCGTTCGCCACCTGCGCAGCAGCGAGTTGCAGGAAGCGTTCGTATTCGCCATCGAGTGCGAGCCGCGGGCTCAGGCCGACCACGAACAGCACGCTCGGCTGCTCGTCCTGCGGCGCGCGACGCAACGGCACCACGTAGGCGCGGTCGACCGGCTCCGACCATTCGCTCGGCGCGGGCAACAGGCCGTCGAAGGCATCGACGACGCCGGAGTGATGGTGTTCGAGCAGGCGCATCGCTTCGCGCGGTAGTCGCGTGCGCGACATTTCCGCGGCTGTCGCCGGCGTGCCCGTCGCCGCGACGCAGCGCGCGCCGTCGCCCTCGATGCGGTACAGCGCCGCGAACGGAAGATCGCGCCGCGCCGATTCGAGCGTGGCGACCGTGCGTGCACACGCGTCGTCCACCGAATGCGCGCCCATCGCACGCGTGAGCGATGCGATCGTCGCGAGGCGGCGTTCGGCGAGCGTGCGCTCGGTGACTTCGGTCACCACGCACAGCATCGCTTCGATCCGGCCGGTGTCGCCCTGCACCGGGCTGTAGGAGAACGTGTGGTACGTCTCTTCCTTGAAGCCGCGACGCTCGAGGTAGAGCTCGAGGCCTTCGTCCCACGTGGCGTCACCGGTGCGCAGCACGTGCTCGATGCGCGGGCCGATGTCGGGCCAGATCTCCGCCCATACATCGCGCGCGGAGGCGCCGATGAAGTCCTGCTTGACGCCGAGCGTCGGCCTGTATGCGTCGTTGCAGAAGAACGTGAGGTCCTCGCCCCAGGCCAGCCACATCGCGAAACGCGAATCGAGCATCAGCTCGACCACCGTCTTCAGGCTGCGTGGCCAGCTGTCGATGTCACGCAGCGGCGTGGTCGACCAGTCGCGTTCGGCGATGGCACGGCGCATCGATGCATCGGAACCCGTCGCGTCGCGCAGGGCAGGAGCGGAGGGGGTCATGGAGCCGGGCGGGAGAAGTGTCGGTACAGGTCCGGCAAGCGTGTCGGGTCGCACCGTGATGATTCCGTGCACGCCGCCCGCGTGCATATCCGGTCTGGATCACATGGCCCGCGCGGTCCGCGACCGGTGCAGGCGATGCATCGATCCCGGCGTCAGTCCTGCGTGCCGACCGCGAGCACCGTGAAACTGCCGGCGATCATTTCCGGACGCGATTCGGCGCCCCCCGTGCGGGGTTTGAAGCGCGCCGCCGGCAGATAGGCGCGGTGCGTCGCGGTATCGAGTGCGATCGTGCGCGCGCTGACCTGCGTCGCCAGCACCTGCCGCACGCTGTAGTGATCGGCGTCGTCCTCGTGCACGACGGTGAGGTTACCGCTCTTGCCGTTCGGGCTGAGCGCGACCTGCAGCACGGGGTCGAATTCGGCGCCGTCGGGGCCGTCGCCGATCGGCACGCGCGCGACCGCGTGGCCGTCGTGCGCATCGGTCACCGCCATCACGCCGTTCGCGCAGGCGGAGAACAGCCGCGCATGCACGCGATCGAACGCGAGGCCGGTCGGTTCCTCGCAGCCGTCGAGTTTCCACGCACGCGCGACGCGCGAGGTGTCGCTCGCGATGTCGACAACTTCGCCCCGGTCCTCGATGTTGACGAAAACGTGCCCGGCCTCGTCGCTTGCGCCTAGCTCCGGATTGCCGTCGAAGGCGATCGTCGCGAGTTCGCGGCCACTGATGGGGTCGAGCACCGACGCGTTGTTGCTCTTGGCGTTGAAGATGAAGAGATGCTTCGAGTGCGTGTCGTACAGCAGGGCGTCCGGCGACTGGCCGCTGACCGGCAGGTCGCGCACGCGGGCCAGCGTGGCGAGGTCGAATTCGGTGACGGTGTTGCTGCGCCCGTTGGTGGCGAAACCGCGCCCGAGCGAGGGCACCAGCGCGATGCCGTGCACGCCGGCAGTGCCGCTGATCTCGCCGATCAGGTGACCGTCGCGCGTATCGATCACCTGGACGCGATCGCTGCGGCTGAGGAACAGGCGATGGCCCGAATCGTCGACCGCCAGGAGATCCCAGCGCCCGTCGCCCGGCACGGCGAAGCTTGATTGCACCGCGTAGGTCGGCGTGGCGGGCGCGTGGACACCGGCACATCCGGCGAGGACGGCAGCCACGGCGACGGTCGTAGCGATTCGGATGGTCATGGCGTTTTTCCGGAGGGCGGTTGGTTGGGTCGACGTGGAGGTGCGGACGGCGTAGGTGTCACGTCGAACATCACCCGGCCGCGGAACGGCGCGCCGAGTGCGTGGGCGTCGCCGCCGTGGGCATGCAGGTAGTCGCGAACGTCTGGCCAGTGCGCAACGCGCGTGATCCACACGGCGTTGTGATCGGCGTTTTCCTCGACCAGCTCGGTCGCGGCATCTTCGTCGAAGGCCGGATTGACGGGCGCCGCATCCGGGGCCGGTGTCGGCTGCAGCGTGACATCTTCGACTTCGGCGCCCAGGTGCAAACGCAGGCCGTAGCGCGGATCGTCGTCGACGAAGACGACGCGATCGATCGGCGCGCCGGTTCGTGCGCGAATCGCGTCCGCCCACTGGCGCGCATCCTGCTCCGAAGCGATGTGCGACCCACCGATGCGCAGCGCGACGAGCAGCACGATCCACACGAGAAGTGGAACAGACGGCAGCGCGGCGCCGCGTGCGGCGTAGTCGCGCACGGCGAGCAAGGCGAGCGGTACCGTCAATGGCAACACGTAGAGCGGCAACCGCGAGCGCGCGACGCAGAATACGATCAGCGGCAGCACGCACCACGCGATCAGCAAGATCGTTGGTGCATCCGCGGTCCGTCCGGCCGCGCGTTTCCAGTCGGGCGCGCGACGCACTGCACGAGCTGCGTGTCGCAATGCGGGGATCGTCCACGGCAACGCGCCAAGCACGATCGTCGGCGCGTACACCACCAGCCAGCCATACCACTCGCCGTGGCGACCGAATTCGTTGCTGGCGACGCGGCTGACCACTTCGTCGCCGAGGAAGTACGCCAGCAGTCTGGGTTCGCGCATCACCACGCAGGCGAACCACGAGAGCGCGACGACCAGGAACAGCGCGATCGCCGGCCATCGGAACGCGCGCCGCGGCGCCGGTTGGGCGAACTCCGACACCACGACCGCGAGCAGCGGCAACAGGCCCGGCGGACCCTTGGCGAGGAACGCGAGGCCGAATGCGCCCCACATCAGGTAGGCCCAGCGCGGTCGCGCATCGCCCCAGCGCAGTTCGACGTAGGCGTACATCGCCAGCGTCTCGCAGGCGGTGAGCAGGAAGTCGATGGTCACCAGCTGCGAGGCGATGGCCGGCAGCAGCATGGTGGCGAACACCAGCGCCGCCGCGCGCTCGTAGCCGGGTGCAACCCGACGCGCGATGCGCGATGCGAGCCACGCGCACGCCAGGTAGGACAACGCGGGCGTCAGGCGCGCCGCCCACGTGTTGACGCCGAACACGACGAACGCCGCGGCGATCGACCAGTACGCGAGCGGAGGCTTGGTCCAGTGCGCGACATCCAGGCTGCGATGCGGCACCAGCCAGTCGCCGCGCAGGATCATGTTGATCGCGACGTTGGTGTAGCGGCCTTCGTCCGGATCCCACAGCGCGCGGCTGCCGAGGCACGTGAAGGCGAGCACCACGAGCACCAGTGCGATACGTGGCCACGTCCAGAACGCAGTGCGCGTGTCAGCGGACATGCTGGACGCCCAGGTAGAAGACGAGCGGCTGCCGATGGACGCCGCTGACTTCGCTGCCGAGCGAACCCATCAGCAACAGCCCCTCGCGCAGCGCATAGCGCGCACCGATGTTGAGGGTGGCGCGCGCAGCTTCGCCGTCGACGCGTGTCGCGTTGATTTCAGCGAGGCAGGTGATGGTGCGTCGGCAGTCGTGCGCGACGAACGCACCCGCCTGCCAGGCATCGGCCTCGTGCGCGACCACGTGCCGCGCGACTTCCGTGCCAATACTGACGCTGCCGAATTCCTTCGCCGCCTGGATCGGCAACACCCATTCGGGATTCGTCGACGCAAGCCCGCGACGGCGCGCGGCGGGTGACCCGCCATGGATCCACAGCGGTTGCACGGCGACCGACACGCCGGCGGTGTCCTGGTCGAGAAAGCGCCAGCGTGCGCCGAGTTCGACATCACCGAATCCCGATGCCCAGCCACCGTCCGCGCGTGCATGCGCCCACGAGCCGTGGACCGACAGCTGCACGCGCTCGCCGACGCCGCGATTGATATCGAGGTCGGGCGCGGAAAGGTCCCAGTCGCCGTTGTGCGCGCCGCCGGCCGCGGCGAGGTTGATCTCCCACACACCCGGTCCTGGCGTGTCGGGGTCGTTGGTGATCATCGGCGGGCCGGCCTGCGCGCGCGCGGTGCCGGCCAGCGCGAGCAACGCCATCGCGACCACCGCACGCGGCGTGGCGGCCATGCGTCAGTGCGCCTTGTCCGCCGCGCGTTGCGGGAACACCAGGATGCCGACCACGATCGCGGCGACCAGCGCCAGCGAGCCCGTGTAACGGCTGAGTTCGAGGCCGCCCTTGGCGATGGGTTTGTCGAGGAAATCGCCGACCACCGCACCGAGCGGGCGCGTGAGGACGAATGCCGCCCAGAACAGCGCGGTGCGAGAAACACGCGTGGTGAAGTACAGCACGGCGACCAGTGCAAGCAGGCCGCCGAAGATCGCGATGCCGCCGACGTAACCGAGCCCCTGCGTGTCCGCGACCCAGTCGCCGAGCGCGGTGCCGAGCGTCTGCGAGAAGGTGATCGTCAACCAGTAGAAGAGTTCGGAACGCGTGTCGCGCACGCTGTCGACGGCGATCGTCCCGGTGGTGCGATACCAGGTGAACAACGACGCCAGCAGCAGCGCGAGCAGCAGCGACGAGCCGCCGGTGTAGCCGATGCCGAGCGAGCGGTCGGCGAAGTCGGCGAGCGTGGTCCCTACGGTGGTGCTGGCGACGATCGTCGTCCAGTACATCCACGGATTGAACCTGCGGGCGCGGATCTGCAGCGCGACCGCGGCGGCGAAGATCGCGGCGAAGATTGCCGTGCCGATCAGGTAGCCCGACGCCCACACCGTCGTGCTCGCGTTCGGCGTGGTTTCGCCCAGCCACGACATGGTCACCGCGTCGCCGCCGATCTCGCCCAGCGTGGTCGCCAGGATCTTGATGATCCAGAACGTGAGCGTGATGGCTGGAACCTTGCTCAGGTAGTCGTCGCGCGCGTCGGTCATGGGGTTTTTCCTGCGGTGGGGGCGATGCAATGGCGGGCGCAGGGAAATGCGACCGGCCGATGACGCAAGCCGACAGCCCATCCCGTATGCCCGCGGCTCGACAGCGAGACCGCGGCGAACAGACCGAGTACGACCCAACCGGGCCCGGCGGTCTCCTCGATCACCGTGTGGATCACGGCACGCTCCTTGCGGTGGCCGCGGCGGCGCGTGGATGCAACGCCATCGCGCCGTGCTCGAAGTCGTGCGCGGCGGTCTGGTAGTAGCTGATCGCCTCGAACGTGGTGTCGGGGTTGTCGGCGACGACCGGTTGCAGGCGGTCGTCATCCATTGCCGGTGCCAGCGTTACCGCGCGACGGTGCGGCGACAGCTGCACGAGGCGATCCCGCTTGAGCAGGCCCAGCAGCTCGTACGTGCCGATAAGCGCGCGATCGGGCGCCTGCTGGAACACGTCGACGCCGACGAACCGGCTTTGATAGTCGAAGCCCAGCAGGCCGAGCAGCGTCGGCGCGATGTCGATCTGGCTCGTGAGCCCGTCGAAACGCCCCGGCGCGATCCGCCCCGGCGCATAGATCCACATGGGGATGTGATAGCGGAACACCGGCAAGGCGGCCTTGCCCGCGCTGGATGCGCAGTGGTCGGCGGTGATGACGAACACGGTGTCGGCGAACCACGGTTTCGATCGCGCACGACGCAGGAAATCGCCGATCGCCCAGTCGGTGTAGCGGACCGCGCTGGCGCGGTCGTGCTGCTTCCACGGGCCGCGTCCCGCGGGGAACGTATACGGCCGATGGTTCGACGTGGTCATGACGTGCGCGAAGAAGGGCCGGTGCGCGGCGTAGTCGGCGTCGAAGCGCTTGATCGCGAGCGTGTAGAGGTCTTCGTCGGCGACGCCCCACACGGTTTCGTGGTGGACGGCGTTGTCCGGAATCTCCGTGCGGTCGTGTACCTCGTAACCGTTGTGGCCGAAGAAGTAATTCATGTTGTCGAAGGCGCCGTAGCCTCCGTACAGGAACTCGGAGTGGTAGCCGTGCGCGTTGAATACGCTGGCGAGGCTGAAGAGGTTTTCGTTATGCGGGCGCTTGACGATCGATTCGCCGGGCGTCGGTGGCACCGATAGCGACAACGCCTCGAGTCCACGCACGGTGCGCGTGCCGGTGGCATACAGTCGCGTGAACAGCAGGCTCTGCGACGTGATCGCGTCGAGCTGCGGTGTCAACGAGAACTTCTGTCCATAGGTGCCGGAGTAGTCGGCCGAGAAGCTCTCCACGCTGATCAGCACGACGTTGAGGCGTCGCTCGGGCGCGGCGTTGTGGATGCTGCGCGCGATGCCGGTCGGGCCGAGGAAGGTGGCGTCGGGCGTGGTGAGTGCGCGACGCACGCGTGCATCCGCCTCGGCGTCGGGAACGGTGCGGTAGAAGCGGTCGTAGTCGAGCGACGCCTGCCGGTACGCGGCGAAGAACTGGTAGATGCCATCGCCGGCGAGTTCATCGGCGTATGCGTTCGCGCCACCGTCCTTGGCCTCGGCCGAGACGAGCAGCGTGCCGAGCGTCGCCGCGAGACCCCACGCCAGCGCGACCGTGCTGCGCTGCAGGAAGGTCGATTCGTCGACGCCGATCCGCCGCCATCGCGCCGTCGCCGCGAACACCAGCACCGACATCGCGGCGATGCCGGTCAGGATCGCACCCACCGGATACGACTGCCGGATATTGCCGAGCACCTCGGTGGTGTAGACGAGGTAGTCGACCGCGATGAAGTTGAAGCGCGACTGGAACTCCTGCCAGAACGTCCACTCGGCGACCGCGATGAACAGCAGCGCCGCGAGCAGGACGAAGCACGTCGTCGCGATCAGCGCGCGGCCGGCCGGCCGGGTCGTCCAGCGCTTGGGCAACAGCCACAGCATCAGCACCAGCGGCACCGCGAAGTACAGCAGCGCCAGCAGGTCGTAGCCCGCGCCGATGGCGAAGATGCGCAGGTCGCCGGCGGGCGAGAACGGCAGGCTGCCGGCGATGTCGACGCGCAGGACGAGCCGCGTGAGGGTGGCAACGCCCATGAAGACGACGGCGAGCCAGGCGAGCGGTCGCCAACGGGCGGACAATGCGGGTTCGTTCAAGGCGATGCGCTGTGCGGAGACGACGCGCAGCGTCGGCCGGTGCGCGTAATCGACACTCAGCCGAATCTCAGCCGAGCGTTAAGCGGCCGCACGCGCATGTGGCATCGTCGTCCCACGGAGTTGCCGATGACCACCACCGCTGCCGGCCTGCGCGTCCTGCTGATCGAGGACCAGCACGACATCGCCGCCAACATCTGGGATTACCTCGAACGTCGCGGGCACGTGGTCGACCGCTGCGCGGACGGCGTGTCCGGCCTGCAACGCGCGCTGGGCGAATCCTTCGACGTGATCGTGCTCGACCTCGGGCTACCGCGGCTGGATGGCCTCGATCTCTGCCGCCAGCTGCGCGCGGCCGGGCGCGGCGTGCCGGTGCTGATGCTCACCGCCCGCGATACCCTCGACGACAAGCTGCGTGGTTATGCGGAAGGAGCCGACGACTACATGGTCAAGCCGTTCGCGATGCGCGAGCTTGAAGCGCGCCTGCGCGTGATCCATCGCGGCATCGCGGGCGTGCCGCAGGCGCATGGCGTCGGTGGCCTGCGTTACGACGCCGCCACCATGATGGCGAGCCGCGACGGGCGCTCGATCGCACTCACCCGCCTGCAGGGACGCCTGCTCGATACGCTGCTGCGCGAGTCGCCGCGCGTGGTGCCGCATGCGCGCCTGATCGACGCGGCGTGGCAGGACGAGGCGGGCGACATCGCCGCATTGCATACGCAGATGTACGAGCTGCGCGCGCTGGTCGACAAGCCGTTCGACGCGCCGGTGATCCGGTCGGTACGCGGCATCGGCTATCGGGCGGTGGCCGAATGACCACGCGCGGCACGTCGTTGCGACGCCGCGTCACCTGGGCGTCGGCGCTGCTTGGGCTGGTGATCAGCCTGCTGTTCGCCGGCGCGGTGGTGCTGGTCACCGAGGACTACGAAGCGGTGCTCGCGCATGAAATCCTGCGCGGGCAGGCCGAGGACTACAGCCTGCGTGTCGGCAGCGGCGTGGCGGCGCAACTGCCGCGCACGCAACGCCTGAGCGGTTATCGCGGCACGCCGCCGCCGCAGTACGCGAACTACACGCCCGGCGTGCACGAGGATCCCGAACACGACGGCGTGCATGTCGGCGTGTTCGACACCAGCGCGGGCCGCCTGTATTTCGTCATCGACCTCGGCGACATCGAAGTGCTGGAGCAGCACCTCAATCTGTGGCTGGCCGCCGTGATTCTCGGTGGCGTCGCGTTGTCGGGCTGGCTCGGCTGGATGTTCGGCGGCCGCGCGCTGGCGCCGGTGAGGCAACTCGCCACCGCCGTCGATGCGCTCACCGACAAGCCGGGCCCTTCGGACCTCGCATCGACGTTGCCGCCGGACGAACTCGGTGCGCTCGCACGCGCGATCGACGACTACCAGGGCCGGCTCACCGTCGCCGACGCGCAGCAGCAATCGTTCTTCGCCGACGCCAGCCACGAGCTGCGCACGCCGATCGCGGTGGTGCAGGGCGCCGCCGAAGTCCTGCTCGACGATCCGGAGCTTCCGGTCGACGCCACCGCACGCGTTGCACGACTGGAGCGCGGCGCGCAGGAACTCGCCGATCTCACCGAGGCGATGTTCGCCGTCGCGCGCGACACGCCGGTGCGCCGCGAGGCGCTCGACATGTCCGAGCTCGCACGCGAGGCGTGGGCGGCATGGCCGTCGGCGTCGCAGCCGGTGACGATTCGAACCGGCGGCGCGATTCCTGTCGTCGCCGCGCGCCGCGAAACCGTGCTGCTGTTGCGCATGATCGCGCGACGCGCGTTCGCCAATGCGCGCTGCATCGGCGTCGACGCGGTGCCGGGTGCTTCGGCTCCAGCCACGAACGCGATCGATGCAGTGGACGCGGCAACGGAGCAGGCGGTCGACATCGGCGGGCTCTCCGCGCTGCTTCGACGCACTGCATCGCGCGGCGGCTGGAGGGTGCATACCGGCGCGGATGGCGTCGTGCTGGAGTCCCTCGACTCGCGCACGCGGGTCCGGTTGCACGACGCGTCATAGGCGTCGGCCCGGGGCCGCGCGGCAGCGTTACTTGCCGATGCAGAAGCTCGAGAAGATGTGCCCAAGCAGATCGTCCGCATGCACGCGGCCGGTGATCGCGCCCAGCGCATCGTGCGCACGCCGCAACTGTTCGGCGGCGAGGTCGAGATGCTCGTGCGCAAGTTGCACCCGCGCCTGCGCGAGTTCGTCGCGCGCTTCGTTCAGCGCGTGCACGTGGCGCGTGCGCGCGCTGAACGCGCCCTGCGCGGTCTCCGCATTCGGCCCGAGCGCGAGCGCGTGCAGGCGGCGACGGACATCGTCGAGACCGATGCCGGTATGCGCGGACGCCGCGATGAAATCGTCGGGCGGTTGAGCGTCGAGCAGGTCGGTCTTGTTGGCGATGCGCAGCACGTGCGGCACGCCGGTGATCGCGTTCGCGACCGCGGCATGCCCCGCGATCGCATCGCGCGCATCGACGACGACGATCGCGAGGTCGGCACGCTCGAGTTCCGCATGCGCGCGACGCATGCCTTCGCGTTCGATCGCGTCGCCGCTGTCGCGCAGGCCGGCCGTGTCGACCAGCGTGAGTTCGACGCCTTCGATGCGCACGGTCTCGCGCAGCACGTCGCGCGTGGTGCCGGCGATGTCGGTGACGATCGCGCGGTCGACGCCGGCGAGCGCATTGAGCACCGAGCTCTTGCCCGCGTTCGGCGGACCGACGATCACCGCGTGCAGGCCGTCGCGAAGTCGCCGGCCCTGTTCGGCCGCGACGAGCAATGCGTCGAGATCGCGTTCGATCGCGTCGAGCCGGCGACGCAGGTCGTCGCCACCGAGCGTGTCGATCGGTTCGTCGGCGAAGTCGATCGCGGCTTCGCAATGCACGCGCACGTGCAGGAGTTGCGCGGCGATCGCGTCCACGCGTCGCGAGAAGTCGCCGTCGAGCGCGCGTCGTGCCGCGCGTGCCGCGCGAACATCGGCGGCGGCGATCAGGTCGGCGACGGCCTCCGCCTGTGCCAGATCGAGCCGGCCTTCGAGGAACGCGCGTTCTGTAAATTCGCCCGGCCGCGCAGGCCGCGCACCGAGCGCGAGGCAGGCGTCGAGCAATTGCGCGAGCACGGCCGGGCTGCCGTGCGCCTGCAGTTCGACCACGTCCTCGCCGGTGTAGCTCGCGGGTGCGACGAACAGCAGCGCGAGGCCGTCATCGATGACGTCGTCGCCCGACCGGAACTGCACGTGATGCGCACGGCGCGGCGTCAGCGTTCGTTGCGCGATCGCCTCGCCGACGCGGCGTGCGTCGGGGCCCGACAGGCGCACGATGCCGACACCCGCGCTGCCGGCGGCGGTGGCAATGGCGGCGATGGTGTCGCGCGACATCACGTGCGGCGTCTCCAAACGACGAGCCCGCCGGGTGGCGGGCTCGCACGCTGCGTCAGTTCTTCTTCACCGGCTCACCGTGCTTGCGCAGGAAGTACCACTGCTGCGCGAGCGTGAGCAGGCCATTGGTGACCCAGTACAGCACCAGGCCCGACGGGAAGAACGCGAACATGATGCCGAACACCAGCGGCATGAACTGCATCATCTTGGCCTGCGCCGGATCCATGCCCGCGGTCGGCGTCAGCCTCTGCGTCACGAACATCACCGCGGCGTTGATCGCCGGCAGCACGAAGTACGGATCGCGCGCGGTCAGGTCGTGGATCCACATCACCCACGGCGCGTGGCGCAGTTCCACCGACTCCGACAGCATCCAGTACAGCGCGAGGAAGATCGGCATCTGCACGAACAACGGCAGACAGCCGCCGGCCGGATTGACTTTCTCCTTGCGGTACAGCTCCATCATCGACTGCTGGAACTGCTGGCGATCCTCGCCATGGCGTTCCTTGAGCTGCGCAAGCTTCGGCTGCAGGCGGCGCATCTTCGCCATCGAGCGGTACTGCGTGTTGGCGAGCGGAAGCAGCAGCAGCTTGATCAGCACGACCAGGCAGATGATCGACCAGCCCCAGTTGCCGATCTTGGCGTGCAGGAAGGCGAGCACCGCGTACAGCCAACCGGCGAGCGTCGCGAACACCGTGTAGCTGCTGAAGTCGACCGCACGCTCGAGGCCCGGCACCTTCTGCGCGGCGATCTGCTCGACGCTCTTAGGGCCCACCCACAGGCGCGCTTCGGTGGTTGCGCGCTGGCCCGGTGCGACGCTGAGCGTCGGGCCGAGTTCGCGGATCACGTAGTTGGTGCCGCCGATGCCGTTCGGCGTGGCGGTCGCGAACTCGGTGGCGTCGTTCGACTGCGGGATCCACGCGGTGAAGAAGTGGTGCTGGAGGAACGCGATCCAACCGCCGGTCACCTTCTTCGACAGCGTGCCGTCGTCGACGAACTTGTTGAACGCGCGCTTCTCGTACTTGTCCTGCGGGCTGTACCAGGCCGCGCCCTGGAACGCGAACACGCGACCCGAGGTGAAGCCGCCCGTGGGCGCCGGCGGCATGGTGCGGCTGAGCTGGCGATACACGCTGGCCTGCCACGGCGCGGTGCCGGCATTGGTGACGTCATCGCGGACGCGAACGGTGTAGCCGCCGCGGTTGAACGTGTACGTGCGGCGGATGGTCACGCCGTTCGCGCCGGTCCACACGAACGGCACGTCGAGCGTCGCGGCGCCGGGCGCGAGCGCGTAGCTGCGCGCGGCGTCGGCCGGCACGAAGCCGGCAAGGTGGGTCGGTGCCGGGGCGCCGGTCGCGACCCAACCGCTCTGCGCGGCGAAGTAATGCGCCGGATCCGTCGAGAACAGGCGGACCGGTCGCGTCGGGTCATCGAGGTCGGCGTACGCGGGCAGGTCGGCCTGCAGCATCTGGCCGCCGTCGAGCGTCACGTCCAGCACGTCGGTGTGGACGGTGACGATGCCCGGCGTCGCGACGGGCTGCGCATTCGGCGCGGCGGCTGAAGGCACCGCGCCGGCGCCGGTCGGTGTCGGAACCGCGGCGGCGGGGTTCGCGTTGGCGGCCGTCGACGTCGGCGTCGCCGCCGGCGGCGCGGACTTCTCGCGCGACCATTCCATCCACAGCAGCGACGCCACCAACAGCCAGGCGAAGAGGAGGAAGGCGCGGGTCTGGTTCATGGGCAGGCAGGCTCGTGCCGGACGCGTCGATTACGCGCCGGCGGAAGGGTCGGAGGACGGCGGCGGCATTGTGCCGGCGGGGGCCGGGGCCGGCAACGCGCGGGCCCGACGCAGGAGATCGAGGAACGCCGCGCGCAATTCAAGGCCCGAGCGCTGTGCCGCGCCCGGTCGCGCGACGATGACGTAGTCGCCGGGCGCCAGCGTCGAACGGAGGCGACGGAATTCGTCGCGCAGCTGGCGCTTGATGCGATTGCGGCCGACCGCATTCGGGTCGACCTTGCGTGACACGGCAAGGCCGAGCCGCGGCGCGATCGCGTCGTCGCGGTTCCAGTGCAGGGCGAGCACGGGAAGCCCGGTGCGTCGGCCGTCCTTGAACACACGATCGAAATCGGCACGCGTTCGCACGCGCGCCGATCGGGGAAAGCGCTGGGAGTTCATGGTGCGTCGTCGACGCAGGCGTCCGCGGCGATTCGGCGCGGCGCGGACGCAGCCCGGCGGATCACGCCAGGCGACCGGCCGGAGCCGATCAGGCCGTGAGGCGCTTGCGGCCCTTGGCGCGGCGACGCGCGAGGATCTTGCGGCCATCGGCCGTGGCCATGCGCGCACGGAAGCCGTGGTCGCGCTTGCGCTTGAGGTTGCTGGGCTGGTAGGTGCGCTTGGTGGCCATGAGGCAACTCGCGTAAGGACGGCGAAAGTGAACCCGGAAGTCTAGCGGGCCCTACCCGGCCGGGTCAAGCCGATGTGACGACGCACCTCTGTGGTGGTGTGGACAAGCCTGTCCCCGCCCTGTGGATAAATGGTAGTCTGCCCGACCCCCGAACCGCTGGACGCGGCCTCTTCCCGAGGCTTCCGCGCCGGCGGTCCGTCGCCCTCTTTTCGCTGCAATTCGCGGGTTTCTGCACTTGTCGATGATGGATGCCTGGCCGCGCTGCCTCGAACGCCTGGAAGCCGAACTGCCGGCCGAGGACGTGCACACCTGGTTGCGGCCGCTGCAGGCCGAACTGCAGGGCGAGCGCGCCGTGCTGTATGCGCCGAATGCGTTCGTGGTGGACCAGGTGCGCGAGCGCTACCTGCCCCGCATCCGCGAACTGCTGAGCTATTTTGCTGGCGCCGACGACGTGCGACTGGAAGTCGGCGCGTTGCCGAAGGCGAAAAGCGCGTCCACCGCGGCGGCGTCGCCGGCCTATCCGACCGCGAGCTCGCAGGCGCCCGCGCCGATGCCGTTCAACGGCAACCTCGACAACCACTACACGTTCGAGAATTTCGTCGAAGGCCGCAGCAACCAGCTCGGCCGCGCCGCGGCGATGCAGGCCGCGCTGAAACCCGGCGACCGCGCGCACAACCCGCTGCTGCTCTACGGCGGCACCGGTCTCGGCAAGACCCATCTCATGTTCGCCGCCGGCAACATGATGCGCACCAACAACCCGGGCTTCCGGGTGATGTACCTGCGCAGCGAGCAGTTCTTCAGCGCGATGATGAAGTCGCTGCAGGACAAGACCATGGACGCCTTCAAGCGGCAGTTCCAGCAGGTCGACGCGCTGCTGATCGACGACATCCAGTTCTTTGCCGGCAAGGACCGCACGCAGGAAGAGTTCTTCCACACGTTCAACCAGCTGTTCGACGGCCGCCAGCAGATCATCCTCACCTGCGACCGTTACCCGCGTGAGGTCGACGGGCTGGAGCCGCGGCTCAAGTCGCGCCTGGCCTGGGGTCTGTCGGTGGCGATCGAACCGCCGGACTTCGAGACGCGCGCGCAGATCGTGCTGAGCAAGGCACGCGAGCGTGGCGTCGAAATCCCCGAGGACGTCGCCTTCCTGCTCGCCAAGAAGATGCGCAGCAACGTGCGCGACCTCGAGGGCGCGCTCAACACCCTTGCCGCGCGCGCCAACTTCACCGGCCGCAGCATCACCGTCGAGTTCGCACAGGAGACGCTGCGCGACCTGCTGCGCGCCCAGCAGCAGGCGATCGGCATCCCCAACATCCAGAAGGTCGTGGCCGACTATTACGGCCTCCAGATGAAGGACCTGCTGTCCAAGCGCCGCACCCGCTCGCTGGCGCGGCCGCGACAGATGGCGATGGCGCTGGCCAAGGAACTCACCGAGCATTCGCTGCCGGAGATCGGCGACGCCTTCGCCGGCCGCGACCACACCACCGTCCTGCACGCCTGTCGGCAGATCCGCACCCTGATGGAGACGGACGGCAAGCTGCGCGAGGATTGGGACAAGCTCATCCGCAAGCTGAGCGAGTAAGGTGTGCATGGCGCGTGTGCGCGCCGGGGGCAAGCTGTGGACAATTCGGGGCGGTCGCGATGACGGCCGGTTTGTCCACAGGTTGACCACGATCCCGGGGAGTGTTTCCAACAGGGTCGGAAGGTCAATAAAAACCAAGTAATTCAGTAGGTTGAGGGAGTTTTCCCGGATTCCGGCGCCCTCCACCACCACCATGCTTTTGATTTAATCCACTCCTTAGAAACGGAACGGGGATCGGGTCCAGATGCGCTTTTCCCTTCAACGCGAAGTGTTCCTGAAGCCACTCGCGCAGGTCGTCAACGTCGTCGAGCGACGCCAGACGCTGCCGGTACTCGCCAACCTGCTGGTGCAGGTGCAAGGCGGCCTGCTGTCGTTGACCGGTACCGACCTCGAGGTCGAAATGGTCTCCCGCGTCGCGGTCGAGGACGCCCAGGACGGCGAGACCACGATCCCGGCGCGCAAGCTGTTCGAGATCGTCCGTGCCCTGCCCGACGGCAGCCGCATCACCATCAGCCAAACAGGCGAGCGGATCACGGTGCAGGCGGGGCGTTCGCGCTTCACGTTGTCGAGCCTGCCGTCGACCGATTTCCCGTCGCTGGACGACGTCGACGCGACCGAACGCGTGCAGGTGCCGGAAGCGGCGCTCAAGGAGCTGATCGAACGCACCGCGTTCGCGATGGCCCAGCAGGACGTGCGCTACTACCTCAACGGCCTGCTGTTCGATCTGCGCGAAAGCTCGCTGCGCTGCGTCGCCACCGACGGCCATCGCCTCGCGCTCTGCGAATCGGGCCTCGAAGGCACCGGCGCACAGACCAAGCGCCAGATCATCGTGCCGCGCAAGGGCGTAACCGAGCTGCAGCGCCTGCTCGAGGGCGGCGATCGCATCCTCGAACTGGAAATGGGCCGCGGCCACCTGCGCGTGAAGCGCGACGACGTGACCTTTACCAGCAAGCTCATCGACGGGCGTTTTCCCGACTACGAGGCCGTGATACCGATCGGCGCGGACAAGGAAATCCGCATCGACCGCGACGTGCTGCGGGCGTCCTTGCAGCGCGCAGCCATCCTGTCGAACGAGAAGTACCGCGGCGTGCGCATGGAAGTGTCGCCCGGCCAGCTCAAGATCTCCGCGCACAACCCGGAGCAGGAAGAGGCGCAGGAAGAGGTCGAGGCCGAAACCCGTGTCGACGACCTCGCGGTCGGCTTCAATGTCGGCTATGTGCTGGATGCGCTGAACTCGCTCAAGGACGAGGTCGTCGTGGTGCAGCTGCGCGATGCGAACTCGTCCGCGCTGATCCGCGAGGCGTCCAACGAGCGCTGCCGCCACGTGATCATGCCGCTGCGCCTCTGACGGTCTGGTTCCACGTGGAACATGCGACGCCCGGCTCAGGCCGGGCGTCGTCGTTTGTGGGGCTGCGTAGCGGACAATGGCGCCATTGGGCGTCCGCCGCCTGCCCTCTCCGGCTAGAAGCTTTCCGTGCAGGTCACCCGCCTCGACATCCGCAATCTCCGGCGCTTCGACGACGTCAGCCTGTCGCCCGCGCCCGGCCTGAACCTGCTGGTCGGGGATAACGGCGCCGGCAAGACCAGCGTGATCGAGGCGCTGCACCTGATGGCCTACGGCCGCAGCTTCCGCGGGCGGGTTCGCGAGGGCCTGGTGCAGGCCGGCGGCGATGCGCTGGAGGTGTTCGTCGAGTGGGAGGAAACCGGCGCGGCCGCCGGCCGAACACGTCGGGCCGGCCTGCGTCATTCGGGCGGTGACTGGACCGGACGCCTCGACGGCCAGCCGGTTGGCCAGATCGGCGAGCTGTGCGCGGCCTTGGCGGTCGTGACCTTCGAGCCGGGCAGCCATGAACTGGTCCATGGCAGCAGCGAGGTTCGCCGCCGTTTCCTGGACTGGGGGTTGTTCCACGTGGAACATGGCTTCCTGCGGCCGTGGCGGCGTTACGCCCGGGCGCTGAAGCAGCGGAACATCCTGCTCAAGCAGCGGGTGCGGGATGGGCAGCTGGACGCCTGGGATGCGGAACTGGCGGAAACCGGCGAGCAGCTGACCGAGCAGCGCCGGCGCTACGTCGACGCGCTCGCGCCGGGTTTCGCCGCCGTCGCGGACGAGCTCGCGCCCGGGCTAGGGGCGGCGACGCTCGCCTACTCGCCAGGCTGGCGTCGCGACGAGCTGCCGCTGGCCGACGCCCTCCTGCTTGCTCGGGACCGCGACCTCCTCGCCGGCCACACCAGTGTCGGACCTCACCGCGCCGACTGGCGTCCGACCTTCTCCGCGATTCCGGGCCGCGATGCCCTGTCGCGTGGGCAGGCCAAGCTCGCCGCCCTGTCAGCGCTTCTCGCGCAGGCGGATTTCCACGCCGAGGCGACGGGCCAGCAGCCGATCTTCGCACTCGACGATCTCGCGTCCGAACTCGACCGCCACCATCAACGGCGCGTCCTGCAACGGTTGGCGGAGCGCGGCAGCCAGGTCTTCGTCAGCGGTACCGATATTCCGGCGGCGGTCGCCGAGCTCGGCCTGCAACCAAGACTGTTCCACGTGGAACATGGCCGGATCTCAATCGGCTGAGAGTCGCCGTTCATCCCCGCTCTTCGAGCCGCTGGGACCCGCTGCTATACTTCGCGCACGTAAAGCTAATGTGTCGCGACGCCCCCGCTCCCGCGGACGCCGGTGTCGCGCGAGGCGCCTGCCTGATGTCCGAGATGCACGACGACGCGATGCCCGTAGCGGCACCGTCCGATTCCTACGACTCCTCCAAGATCACCGTGCTGCGCGGCCTCGAGGCCGTGCGCAAGCGTCCCGGCATGTACATCGGCGACGTACACGACGGTACCGGCCTGCACCACATGGTGTTCGAGGTCGTCGACAACGGCATCGACGAGGCCCTCGCCGGCCACGCGAACGAAGTGACGGTCACCCTGCACGCCGACGGCTCCTGCTCGGTGTACGACAACGGCCGCGGCATCCCGGTCGACATCCACAAGGAAGAGGGCGTGTCGGCGGCCGAGGTGATCCTTACCGTGCTGCACGCCGGCGGCAAGTTCGACGACAACTCGTACAAGGTGTCGGGCGGCCTGCATGGCGTCGGTGTCTCCGTCGTCAACGCGCTGAGCTCGAGGCTGTGGCTCGAGGTCTGGCGCGACGGTTATCACTGGCGCCAGGAATACGCGCTCGGTGAGCCGGTGTACCCGCTGGAGCGCCTCGAAGCGTCCGACCGCAAGGGCACCCTGCTGCGCTTCCTGCCGGCGGCGGAGATCTTCACCGACGTCGAATTCCACTACGACATCCTCGCCAAGCGCCTGCGCGAGCTTTCGTTCCTCAACTCCGGCGTTCGCATCGTCCTGACCGACGAGCGCGGCGACGGCAAGCGCGACGTGTTCGAGTACGAAGGCGGCATCCGCTCCTTCGTCGAGCACTTGGCGCAGCTCAAGAACCCGCTGCACCCGAACGTCATCTCGGTGACGGGCGAGCAGAACGGCATCACCGTGGACGTCGCGCTGCAGTGGACCGACGCCTACCAGGAAACGATGTTCTGCTTCACCAACAACATCCCGCAGAAGGACGGCGGCACGCACCTGATCGGGTTCCGCGCGGCGCTGACGCGCACGCTGCAGAACTACATCGAGCAGAGCGGTATCGCCAAGCAGGCGAAGGTCGCGCTTTCGGGCGACGACATGCGCGAAGGCCTGATCGCCGTATTGAGCGTGAAGGTGCCGGACCCGAGCTTCTCCTCGCAGACCAAGGAGAAGCTGGTCAGCTCCGAGGTCAGGCCGGTCGTTGAGAGTACGTTCGGTGCACGTTTGGAGGAGTTCCTGCAGGAACACCCCCACGAGGCCCGTGCCATCGCCGGCAAGATCGTCGACGCCGCCCGCGCCCGCGAGGCCGCCCGCAAGGCTCGGGATCTCACCCGCCGCAAGGGTGCGCTCGACATCGCCGGCCTGCCGGGCAAGCTCGCCGACTGCCAGGAGAAGGATCCGGCGTTGTCGGAGCTCTTCATCGTTGAGGGCGACTCGGCGGGTGGCTCGGCCAAGCAGGGCCGCAACCGCAAGACGCAGGCGATCCTTCCGCTCAAGGGCAAGATCCTCAACGTGGAGCGCGCGCGCTTCGATCGCATGCTTGCGTCCGCGGAAGTCGGCACGCTGATCACCGCGCTCGGCACCGGCATCGGCAAGGACGAGTACAACCCGGACAAGCTGCGCTACCACCGCATCATCCTGATGACCGACGCGGACGTCGACGGCTCGCACATCCGCACGCTGCTGCTGACGTTCTTCTATCGGCAGATGCCGGAGCTGATCGAGCGCGGCCACGTCTACATCGGCCTGCCGCCGCTCTACAAGATCAAGCAGGGCAAGACCGAGTTGTATCTGAAGGACGACGCGGCGCTCGATGCGTATCTCGCGAGCAATGCGGTCGACGGCGCATCGCTGATCCCGGCCGATGGCGAACCGCCGATCACCGGCGAGGCGCTCGAGAAGTTGCTGCTCGCCTATGCGAACGCACGCGATGCGATCCGTCGTCATTCGCATCGCTTCGATCCGCAGGTGCTGGAAGCGCTGCTCGACATCGCGCCGTTCAACGCAGCGACACAGGAGCTCGACGCCGCCGCGTTGTCGGTGATCGAAGCGCGCATCAACGACGGCTACCTCGGCAAGCCGACGTATCGCCTCGAATGGAATGCGGCGAGTGATGCGCGTCCGGCGGCACTCGTCGTGCATCGTATGCACATGGGCGAGGACTCGGTGCAGACGCTGCCGATGACCGCGTTCGAGAGCGGCGAGTTGCGCACGCTGCGCGAAGCCGCGACGCAGCTCAACGGGCTGGTTCGCGACGGCGCGCAGATCGTTCGTGCGAATCGCGCGCAACCGGTCGAGCGTTTCGCCGACGCATACGCATGGCTGATGGACGAAGCGAAGAAGGGTCGCCAGATCCAGCGCTTCAAGGGCCTCGGCGAAATGAATCCGGAACAGTTGTGGGAGACCACGGTGAACCCGGAATCGCGTCGCCTGCTGCAGGTGCGCATCGAAGACGCGGTGGCTGCCGACGCGATCTTCTCGACGCTGATGGGCGACGTGGTCGAACCGCGTCGCGAGTTCATCGAAGAGAACGCGCTGAAGGTCGCCAACCTCGACGTGTGATACGCGCGTCGCGACGCAATGAAACAGAGCCCGGTTCGCCGGGCTCTTTTTTTGCCCCGTCGTCGCGTTCGACGATCACGTATCGCTCACGGCAACGCGTCGCCGACCGCACCGGACGACATCGATTCAGAGTTCGCGCCTCCGTTTGACGACCCGTTGATCGACGGCCGCCTACAACCGGAGGCCCATTCAGCCGGTACATCGTCATGAAGCCGCTTCTGCTCGCGTTGGCCATCACCGTTGCAGTCGCCGGTTGCGCGACCACCACCACCTCACCGACCGGTCGCAAGCAGACTGTCGGCGGCGTGACGCAGGAACAGCTCAACCAGCTCGGCGAGCAGGCGTTCGCGCAGGCCAAGGCGGAAACGCCGCAGAGCAGCAACGCGCAGCAGACGGCGTACGTGCGTTGCGTGGTCAGTTCGCTGACGCGCCAGCTGCCCGCGGAATGGCAGCAGGGTGGTTGGGAAGTCGCGCTGTTCCAGAAGGACGAGCCGAACGCGTTCGCGCTGCCCGGCGGCAAGGTCGGCGTGTACACCGGCATCTTCAAGGTGGCGCAGAACCAGGACCAGCTCGCCGCGGTGATCGGCCACGAGATCGGCCACGTCATCGCGCGCCACCACGACGAACGCATCACCCGGCAAATGGAAGCGCAGACGGTGGTCGGACTCGCAGGTGCGATCGTCGGCGCGAAGTACGGATCGACCGCCGCCAACGCCGTGTCGCAGTACGGCGCCGCGGGCGCGCAGGCGTTGTTCCTGTTGCCGAACT
The DNA here is from genome assembly GCF_045866565.1 of Lysobacter claricitrinus. NCBI lineage: Bacteria > Pseudomonadati > Pseudomonadota > Gammaproteobacteria > Lysobacterales > Lysobacteraceae > Lysobacter > Lysobacter claricitrinus. Next base: position 822,482 of record NZ_BAAFZV010000001.1, read on the forward strand.
CGCGCACGCAGGAGAGCGAAGCGGACGTCGTCGGCCAGCAGCTCATGGCGCGCGCAGGGTTCGATCCGCGCCAGGCGGTGAACCTCTGGCAGAACATGGCCGCGCTCGACTCGAGCCGCCCGCCGACCTTCCTGTCGACCCACCCGGACCCGCAGGCCCGTCTCGCGGAGCTCAGCCAGCGCGCCGGCGGACTGGTGCCGACCTACCAGCAGGCGCAAGCCTCCGGCCTCAAACCGCGCTGCGGCTGACCGCCGCCGGAACAAACCGCGCGACACCCTACGCCGGCGTTCCAACGCCGGCCGCGATTCTGCTAGCGTGACCGCCCCGGCGGCCCTCTACGCCGCCTTTTTTGCCGCGCCTCGGCGCGGCCGGAACGAGGTCAAACCATGGCATCCCCCCTCCTTCGTCGCCGCGCTCTCGCCGCGGTGATCGCCGTTGCCACCTGCGCCTCCGTCATGCCGGCTTTCGCGCAGAGCCAGACCGATGAGCTCGAAGATCGCGCGGTCTCGAGCTCGAGTCGTGCGGAAGCGGCGCGCCGTGCGCGCGAGAAAAAGGCGGAGAAGAAGAACGAGTCGACGGCGGCCGTCAGCGCCGCCGTGACGAGCACCAAGTACCCGAACGCGACGCGTAGCGTGGCGGCGGGCAAGGCGTCGGTGAAGGGCACGCCCAAGTTGCAGGCGCTGCTCAAGGCGTTCAACGACGCCAACAATGCCGAAGTGCGTACCGGCGCCGACGCGATCATCGCCGACAGCGCATCGAACCCGTACGAGAAGGCGTTCGCCGCACAGCTCGCCGCGCAGACCGCGATCCAGGCGCAGGACTATCCGGCGGCGCTGCAGTACATCAACACCGCGGTGACGCAGAACAGCCTCGACAACGATGCGCACTTCGGCCTGATGATGCAGCGCGCGCAGGTGCAGATGATGCAGAAGGACTACGCGTCCGCGCTCGCCAGCATCGACCAGTTCCTCGCCGAAACGCACGACACCGCGCCGGAGTCGCTCGTGCTGCGCGGCAACGCGCTGTATCGCCTCGGCCGCTACGCGGAAGCTGCGACGACGTTGAAGCCGGCGGTCGCCGCCGCGCCCGGCCATGCCGATTGGGACCAGCTCCTCGCCGACTCGCTTGCGCGCAGCGGCAACGCAGCCGAAGCCGCGAAGATCGCCGAGACCGTCGCGTCGAAGAATCCGGGTGACAAGCAGGCGCGCTTCAACCTCGTGCAGTCGTACCTGCAGACCAAGCAGACCGACAAGGCCGCGCAGCTGCTCGAGCAGATGCGCAAGGAAAACCAGCTCACCGACGACGCCGACTACCGCCAGCTGTTCGCCATCTACGCGAACATCCAGGGCAAGGAGCAGGAGACGATCGACGTCATCAACGAAGGCATGTCGAAGGGTGCGCTGAAGCCCGACTACAGCGTCTATCTCGCGCTCGCGCAGTCGTATTACTTCTCCGACCAGGTCGACAAGGCGATCGATGCGTATCGCAAGGCCGGACCGCTGGGCAAGGATGGCGAAGCCTACCTCGCACTCGCCGGTGTCCTGCGCAACGAGCAACGTATTTCCGAGGCCAAGGCGGCCGCGCAACAGGCACTCGACAAGGGCCTGAAGCATCCGGAAGACGCGAAGAAGATCCTTGCGCTCTCGGGCAAGTAAACAACGCGCAAGCGGTCACAAGCGCGTAAAAAGCGCTTGGAACCGCTGCCGCCGTTTGGTATATGCTTGCCAGTTCCCACGGGCGTGAACACCCTTGGGTTTGAACCACGCCCGAGGCGCCATGGCGTCCGGAATTCCCTCCTGAGCAATGGCGCATGACGCAAGACTTCTCCCACGCCACTCGTCGTGATAGCGAAGGACTGAACTGGCCTCGTATTGCCGGTGTGTCCACCGCTATCGCCGTGCACGTCGCGGCACTGCTGCTCCTTCTGGTCCCGGCCACCGCGCCGAAGGTGCAGAAGGAAGAAGAGCAGGTCACCGTCGTGAACCTGATCAAGCCGCCGCCGCCGCCTCCCCCGCCGCCGCCGCCGCCGCCGGAACCGCCGAAGCAGCTTCTGCTGAATCCGCCGAAGCAGCAGATCGTGCAGCCGACCCCGACGCCGCCGCCGCCGGACCAGCCGCCGATCGAGAACACCGATCCGAGCCCGGTCGATCCGCCCGCGCCGCCGCCGGCCCCGCCGTCGCCGCCGGCCGCTTCGCCGTCTCCGCCGAACGTCGTGAACGGCCAGGCCAGCGTCTGCAGCAAGAACACGCCGAGCTACCCGCCGGCCGCACTGCGTGAGCAGGCGGAAGGCACCACGATCGTCCAGGTGACGTGGACCGGCGATGGCACCATCACCGATGCCAGCGTTCGCAAGAGCGCCGGCAACCGCGACCTCGACCGTGCCGCGGTCAGCGCGGTCCGCCGCTGGAAGGTCTGCCCCGGCGATCCGGGTACGGCCGTCGTACCGGTGGTGTGGTCGCTGCAGTAAGCGCCCCGCCCCGTCCCGAATTCCAGCCCCGCTTTTTTTGCACCACCTTTCAACTACTCAACAAAGGTAAGCGTCATGCTGCAGGAAACCCTCGCCCAAGCCGCCGCCACCGGAGGCAACGCCGCAAATGCCCTGACGCAGATGGGCCCGCTGCACCTGCTCCAGGAAATGACCGGTAGCCCGGGTCAGTACATCATTTCCTGGGTCGTGCTCCTCACCCTGACGCTGATGTCCGCCATGTCGATCTACTGGATCGTCATGAACTTCATCAAGAACACGCGTCTGCGCACCTCCAGCGACCGCGTCATCAGCACGTTCTGGGAGACCCCGAACGCGCAGGACGCCATCCGTTACATGGAAGAGCAGCCGCGCTTCGAGCCGTTCTCGAAGATCGCGCTCGACGCCGCCCAGGCCGCTGCCCACCACCAGCGTCACGAGGGTTCGCGCCTCGTCGAGTCGCTGAACCGCTCCGAGTTCGTCGACCGCGCCCTGCGCCAGGCCGTCACCCGTGAGTCGTCGCGTCTGGAAGCCGGCCTGACCGTGCTCGCCACCGTCGGTTCGACCGCTCCGTTCGTCGGTCTGCTCGGCACCGTGTGGGGCATCTACGGCGCGCTGATCCGCATCGGTGCTTCGGGCCAGGCGTCGATCGACGCGGTCGCGGGTCCGGTCGGCGAAGCGCTGATCATGACCGCGCTCGGCCTGTTCGTCGCGATCCCGGCGGTGCTGGCGTACAACTTCTTCAACCGCCTGAACCGCGTGACGAACAACAAGTTCGACACGTTCGCGCACGACCTGCACGACTTCTTCGCCACGGGTGCTCGCGTCGGCGAAATCCCGGCCAAGCGCTAATCCCGGTCGAACGCCCTAACCGGAGTCGGAAATGGCCTTCAGTTCAGGCAATAGCAGCGGCCCGATGGCCGAGATCAACGTCACCCCGCTCGTGGACGTGATGCTGGTGCTGCTGATCATCTTCATGATCACGGCACCGCTCATGACCCACAAGGTCAAGGTGGAACTGCCCCAGGCCAACCTGATCAAGCGTGGCGAAGACGTTGCACCTCCGGTGCCGCCGGTCACGCTGACGGTCCAGGAAGACGGGTCGGTGTTCTGGAATGACGAGGCGATCACCAAGAACGCGCTCGAAAGCCAGCTCTCGGTGACCGCGCAGCAGACGCCGCAGCCGCAGATCAACATCCGTGGCGACAAGACGACGAAGTACCAAACGTTGAACGAGTTTGTGCAGATGGCCCAGAAGCAGGGCATGCGCAAGGTCGGCTTCGTCGCCACCAAAGAAAGGTAAGGAATCGCCATGGCTTTCAGCACAGGCTCCGGCAGCGGCCCCATGGCCGACATCAACGTGACGCCGCTTGTCGACGTCATGCTGGTGCTGCTGATCATCTTCATGGTCACCGCGCCGACCCTTTCGTACCCGATCGACATCAACCTGCCGCAGCCGACCCTCAATCCGCCGCCGGTGGACAAGGAGCCGCCGCCGCCCGTGTCGTTGAAGATCGATGCGTCGGGCACCGTGTTCTGGGACAACGCACCGATCCCGCTGAACCAGCTGCAGAACATCATGGTGCAGACGGTCCAGCGCGATCCGACCAACCAGCCGCGTCTGGAAATCGACGTGAATGGTCAGGCCGAGTACGAAGTGCTTGCAAAGGTCCTGGCCGACGCGAAGAACGCGCAGATGGACAAGATCGGCTTCGTCCAGCCGAACGAGTAATCGCAGTACGGCGCGTCAGAATTCGAACAAAGGCGCGCCCAAAGAATCACGCAACACCGCTTACCTTGTTGAAAACGCCACCTCCGGGTGGCGTTTTTTTTGCTTGATCGGACGTGCGAGACGCCGCAACGTTTCCCCACGCGGTGGGCTCGGCGAGCAACGCGCACCACAGCTGCGCGCGCCGACGCGTCGCGGCCATGGTGTCGGGTGCCGATGGATCACATGCAGCCCACGTCGCCGGTCGTGCAGCAACCCGATGTCGAGCCACGAAAGACGGCCACTAGGCCGCGCCTACCGCCTCGCGAATCACGCGCAGATAGCCGGCCACGGTCGGCGCGAGGCCGTCGTAAAGCGCTTCGCCGATCAACGCATGGCCGATCGACACTTCGAGCACGTCGGGCACTCCGCGCAGGAACGCGCCCAGGTTCACCTGGCTCAAATCGTGCCCTGCGTTGACGCCGAGCCCGACGGCCTGCGCGCGCATCGCGACCCGGCGCGCGGACGCGAGGGCGGCTTCTGCAGTCGACGCGGCGAATGCCTCGGCAAATGGACCGGTGTACAGCTCGACGCGATCCGCGCCGACGGTCGCGGCGCGTTCGACGCCGTGGTCGGCCGGCAACGTCGCCGCCTCGGCATCGGCATCGACGAACAGGCTGACGCGGCAGTCGAGCGCCTTCAACGCGGCAATGAGTTCACGCAAACGACCGACGTCCCCGGAGAAATCGAAGCCGTGATCCGACGTGATCTGCGCGTCGCTGTCCGGCACCAGCGTCGCCTGTGCGGGGCGTACCGCTTCGCACAACGCGAGAAAACCCGGGTAGCCGGCGCGCGGAGGCGCGAACGGATTGCCTTCGAGGTTGAGTTCGACGCCGCGTTCGCGCGTCAGCACCGATAGCGCATGGACGTCGTCAGCGGTGATGTGGCGTGCGTCAGGGCGCGGGTGCACGGTGATGCCGGCCGCGCCGGCGTCGAGGCACGTCGCCGCGGCACGCACGACATCGGGTTCGCGCCCGCCGCGCGAGTTACGCAGCACGGCGATCTTGTTGACGTTCACGCTGAGCAGAGTCATGTGCGAATCCTAGCGCGCGGCACGTTCACTAGTGTTGGATCGCGGCGTCGCAGGTGGCCCTGGCCGACGGGATGCGTCGGCCGAATGCGTGAACCATTGGCGCGAGCAGTCGACGTCGTCGGTTGCGCGCGGAACAGGGTGCGATCCACAGTCGGTGCGACGTGACCTCTCGTACAGGAAGTCGGGCACGGCAATTGCGTCGGTATGAGACGTTACCGACACGCACTGCTGCATCGAAAGCAGCAGCGTCCAACATCCGTGGGCGTGAGGGTGGGCGTAGAGCGCCAGTGAGCTGGCTGTCGCCGCGACAACACACGTCGACGCGTCGTCCGCATGCTTCAACGCGCATGCGCCAGCGGCCTTCGGCCACTTCGCACACGCGTCATCGCCCGACCGGTCGCGCGCAACAGTGCAAATCTCGCGAAGGCTGCAACGCGATTGGCGTCGGGCGCGAGTGCCGGCGGACGCTCGGCCCGCTGCGTCAACGACCACGCCGGCAAACCAGCGCGAATGCTCCGTGACCACCATTCACAGGTAGCGCAGCCGCGACAGTTCGCGCGTGCAGGCGATAGCCACCGACACACGGATTGCCGTCGGAATCACGTCATGAAGGACACGGTAACCGCCCGCATCACTCGGCGGCAGGCGGTGCTCCGTCCATCGCTGCGCGCCGGGCTTCGGCCTGTTCGCGCAGGCGGGTCAGTTCCACCGGGTCGATGATCATCGACGCGTCGCCGCTGCGGCTTTCCATGCGCGAGGCCAGCATGCCCATCAGCCAGGCTACGAGCAGCGCCAACGCGACGAGCAGGGCGACGACCATCAGGGCGGTCGAGGCGGTCTTGAAGGCGATGGCCGCGGCGGCGATCGCGAGCAGCAGATAGAGCCAGGACATGCGACGTTCCTCGGGCGAGCAGCCGGAGTGTAGCGCCGCTTGGGGCGGGTGGTGGCCGGTGGGCCGACGGACGCGACCCTCCATCGGCGCCGGGCGTCGGCATCGCTTCCGATCGATGCCCGACAAGAACTCGCTGCGACCCGAACGTCAGGTGTGGGGTGGAACGCGCGCTCTCACGCGCATGACTGCCCGCAGCCACCATGCGGCGACAGTTCCTACAGCAACGGCGACATCAACCGCGCCAGCGCTTCCGGCAGTTTCGTGCGGAAGAACGCGCGACGCCTGTCGGGCCGTACGCGCGGTGCGTTCGACATGTCGTGCTGCAGCAACTCGGCGAGCGTTGCCGCGATGCCGGTGTCGCGGAACAGCATCGACACCTCGAAATTAAGGCGGAAACTGCGGTTGTCGAAATTCGCGCTGCCGATGATCGCGACCTCGTCGTCGCAGAGCAGCGCCTTGGTGTGCAGCAGGCGCGGGCCGTATTCGTGGATGCGCACGCCGGCGGCGAGCAGTTCGTCGAAGTAGGAGCGTGCGGCGAAGGTGACCAGTCGCGAATCGCTGCGGCGCGGCACCAGCAGGCGCACGTCGAGCCCGGCCAGTGCCGCGGACGTCAGTGCCATCATCGCGGCCTCGCCGGGCACGAAGTACGGCGTCGCCAGCCAGACACGCTGGCGCGCGCCGTGGATCGCCGACACGTGCAGGCGATGGATCGCTTCCCACGGGCCGTCCGGCCCCGACACCAGCACCTGCGTCGATACGTCGCCGGGCTCGCTGTCGAGTCGCGGAACGCCCGGTGGTTTCTGTCCGGTCGCGTAGATCCAGTCCTCGAGGAACACCTGCTGCAGCGAGGCGACGACGTCACCTTCCAGGCGCAGGTGCAGGTCGCGATACGCATCGGAGCGCAGGCGCTCGTCCTCGTCGTCGGTGACGTTGATGCCGCCGGTGAAACCGATGCGGCCGTCGATGACGACGATCTTGCGGTGCGAACGCAGGTTGAGCCACGGGCGACGCCAGCGCGCGAGCATCGGGTGGAACCACGCGACTTCGCCGCCCGCGTCGAGCAGCGGCGCGAAGAAGCGACGCCCCAGCCGCGCCGATCCCACCGCGTCGACGAGCAGGCGCACGGTGACGCCGGCGCGGGCGCGTTCGATCAGTGCGTCACGCACGCGCGTGCCGGTGCGGTCCGGCTCGAAGATGTAGTACTCGAGATGCACGTGGTCCTGCGCGCTGGCTATCGCGTCGAGCAACGCGTCGTAGGTCGCGCCGCCGTCGACCAGCAGGCGCACGTCGACGGCGGTCGACGCCGGCATGCGCGTGGTCGCGAGGCCGAGTCGCGTGAGTTCGCGTGACTCCGATGCGATCGCGTTTTCCGGCGCCTCCGGCATGCGTGCGCGGGCGCGTCCGCGGCGCAGGCGCTGGCGCCGGATGCGCTGCGGGCCGAATACGTAATAGACGAGGAAGCCGACGTAGGGCAGTGCGGCCAAGCTGATCAGCCATGCCAGCGTCGCCGCCGGCTCGCGCTTCTGCAGCACGATCCACAGGCCGAGGCCCACCAGGTAGACCAGCCAGCCGGCCAGCAGCCAGGCGCCTAGCCGCGGGTGCGCGGTCACGAGCGCGTCGATCGCGTGGATCAGCGTCAGCATCGGCGCGGCCGCAGTGGCGTGCGTGGGCGGCGGAGCGGGGCGGCGTGCTTGGACGGCATGCGGGACCGGACGGCAGGCACCGGGCGCTCGATCATACGGGCCGCGCGCGACAAGCGGCCGTGACGCCGCCGGTCGCACAGGCTGAGACGTGCGGCCCCGAGAATCCGCCGATGACCGACGCGCGCAAAGCACTGAAACCGATCAAGGGCCGCGGGTCGGCATCGCGCGTGGCCGGCCGGTTCGAGGTCACCACCACGCAGGGCGTCGACGACGGCTGGGGCTCGGTCTACGAGGACCTGGTCGATCCGCCCAAGCTCGCGACCACCGTCACCGAGGAACGCGCGCGCACCATCCTGACGCGCAACCAGTCGCCGGACGTCGGCTTCTCGCAGTCGCTCAACCCGTACCGTGGTTGCGAGCATGGCTGCGTCTACTGCTTCGCGCGGCCGTCGCACGCCTACCTCGACCTCTCGCCCGGGCTCGATTTCGAGACCAAGCTGTTCGCCAAGACCAATGCGCTCGAACGGCTGCGCGAGGAACTGGCCAAACCGGGCTACGTGCCGCAGGTGACCGCGCTCGGCATCAACACCGACGCCTACCAGCCGATCGAGCGCCGCTACGGGATCACCCGGCAGGTGCTGGAGCTGTTCGCGGAGACAAAGCATCCGGTGAGCTTCGTCACCAAGAGCGCGCTGATCGAACGCGACGTCGACCTGCTCGCGCAGATGGCGCGCGACAACCTCGTCAGCGTGCATTTCTCGGTGACGACGCTGGATAACCGGCTCGCATCGAAGCTCGAACCGCGTGCGTCGGCGCCGCATGCGAAGTTGCGTGCGATGAAGGCGCTCGCTGCGGCCGGCGTGCCGGTCGGGGTGATGGTCGCCCCTGTGATCCCGATGATCACCGACATGGAGATGGAGCACATCCTCGAGGCCGCGTACGGGAACGGCGCGCGCGAAGCCGGCTACACGCTGCTGCGCCTGCCGCATGAGCTCAAGGATGTGTGGCGCGAGTGGCTGGAGCTGCATTACCCCGATCGCGCCGCGCACGTGATGAGCCTGGTGCAGCAGATGCGCGGCGGCAAGGACTACCACGCGGAGTTCGGCACGCGCATGACCGGCACCGGTGTGTTCGCGCAGCTGGTGCAGCAGCGCTTCCGCAAGGCGCGAGCGCGCCTGGGTTACGGGCGCTACGGTGAACTCGATGCGAGCCGGTTCACGCCGCCGCGCAGGCCGACGCCACAGGGCGAGCTGTTCTGACCGCAGGGCGCGGCGAGTGCCGAACGCCTACACTGCGTGGACACCGGTGGCGCGCCACCGCCGCATCGCGCTCTACTCGTCGACGCGACGAGATCCAGGGTCCGGCACGCATGCCAGGCCGTCGCAGGGAACTTCCGATGCCGCTGTCCCGATTCATTCAGTCGCACATGGACCCGATCCTCGCCGACTGGGAGCAGTTCGCGCGCCGCAACGCGCCCGAAGGCACGCGCATGACGGACCTCGCGCTGCGCGACCACGCCAAGGACATCCTCACCGCGGTCGCGATCGATCTCGAATCACCGCAGTCGCAGCACGAGCAGTTCGAGAAGTCGCAGGGCGATTCGGACGACGCGAGCGGGCCACGCACGGCCGCGGCGATCCACGGCGCGCTGCGGCAGGACAGCGACTTTTCGCTCCTGCAGCTCAGCGCCGAATTCCGCGCGCTGCGCGCCACCGTGCTGCGCCAGTGGCTGCCGACCGTGCGCGAAGTCGACGAAGAAACGCTGGACGACATGGTGCGTTTCAACGAGGCGATCGACCAGGCGCTCGCGCAGTCGATCGTCGCGTATTCCGAACGCGCCGACATCGCGCGCGATCTGTTCCTCGCCGTGCTGGGTCACGACCTGCGCTCGCCACTTGCCACCGTCGCGATGATCGGCCAGCTGTTGACCGGCACCGGCGTGTCGCCGGCGCAGGTGCACGAGCTCGGCGAGCGCGCGTCGCGTTCGGCGCGCTTCATGCACCACATGGTCGACGACCTGCTCGGGTACACGCGCGTGCAGATGGGCCCGGGCATCCCGACCTTGCGCGTCGAATGCGATCTCGTCGACGTCGTGCATGCCGCTGTTGCCGACGCGGGCGCCACCTTTCCCAAGGCGCGCTTCGAGACCGCCATGCACGGCGACCTGCGCGTCCACGCCGATCCCGTCCGTTTGCAGCAGCTGCTCACCAACCTGCTCGTCAACGCCGCGCAGCACGGTGGCAGCCTGTCCCCGGTATGCGTCGAGGCAGAGGGCACTGCCGATGTCCTTGTCATGCGTGTCATCAACCAGGGGCGCCCGTTGCCGGAACAGGACATCGAGCGCATCTTCAAGCCGCTCGTGCAGCTGCCGGCGGCCGAGACGCGCACCACCAGTCTCGGACTGGGGCTCTACATCGCGCGCGAGATCGCGATGGCGCACGGCGGCACGCTGCGCGTGACCTCCGACATCGAGCGCGGCACGATCTTCGAACTGCGCCTGCCGCGCGAGACCGCCGCGGCCTGATCACAGCGGCTCCGCAACCACTGCGCTGTCCGGCGGCGCGGCCGATCCACTCGCTGGGGCGCTCGGTCAGCCCGGCCGCCGCCAGCGCACCGGAAATCACGAACACCGCTGCGACGGTCATCGCCGGCTCGCTGGCGAAACCCGACAGCGCCTGCTTCGCATCGAGCACGTTGGTCTGCACCAGCGCGAGCAGCGTGAGCGCCGCGGTGACGTCCACGCGCAGGCGCTCGCTAACGAACGGGTAGAGCGCGCCGGCGAGGATCGGCACGAATGCGATCCGGCGGAGGTCCATGGTCGGCTCGGGAATCGTGGCGACGCAGCCATCGCCGCCGGTGCCCGCTGTGCGAGCTCCGTGGACCCCTCCGTCACCCGTGGCCGCTACACTCCGGCGTTTCCGCGAGCCGGCTTTTCCCCCGTGCCCAGCCCCCCGCCGACCGACCGGATGGATCCGACGGCCGCCGCCCCCGCGGCGTGGTTGTCGGCCTGCGCTGCGCCCAGCGCGCTCGTCGACGCAGACGGCCGCGTGATCGCGGCCAATTCCGCATTCACCCGGCGCCTGCATCTCGCCGCAGGCGCGCGCCTGGCCGACCTCGATCCCGCGCTCGCCGATGCATCCGCAATTGCTGCGCCGATCGCGCTCGCCGCGTTCCCGGGTGGCCAGCTGCATGTGCATGCCATCGACGCGACGCATCTGCTCGCGCAATGGCTCGACGCGCCCGCGAACGGGCACGCCGAACAACGCCAGCTGCAGATGTTCGCCGACACCGTGGCGCACGATCTGCGCGCCCCGCTGCGATCGATCGAAAGTTTCGCCAAGCTGCTCGAGGACCGCGCTTCCGAGAAGCTCGACGCCTCCGAGCGCATGCATCTGTCGCGCATCCGCGCCGCCGCGACGCGCATGTCCGGCCTGCTGCTCGCACTCGGCGAACTCTCGCGTGCAGCGAGCGCGCCGATGCAGCCCGCCGAAGTCGACATCTCGATCCTGTGCGAATGGGCGCTGGCCGAACTGCACGACCTGGAACCGGGACGCAGCGTCGCCGTCGATGTCCAGGCCGGGCTGCATGCGATCGGCGACGAACGCCTGCTGCGGCAGATGCTCAAATCGCTGCTGGAGAACGCGTGGAAGTTCACGCGCAACACGGGCGACGCGCGCATCGACGTGCACGGTGAACGCATCGGAAACCGCCTGCGCCTGGTGATCCACGACACCGGCAGCGGATTCGACATGCAGTATGCTCACAAGCTGTTCCAGCCGTTCCAACGCCTGCACGGGTTGGACCAGGGCGCAGGCCACGGGCTCGGCCTCGCCATCGCGCAACGCATCGCGCACCGGCACGGCGGGCACGTGACAGCGGAGTCCACCGAGGGGCAGGGGAGCACGTTCACCGTGGACCTGCCTGCCGCCGACGACTGAGGCGCGGATGCACAAAGAAATCCTGCTGGTCGAGGACAATCCGGACGACGTCGAGCTGACCCGGCTCGCGTTCGACGAGGCCAAGATCGCGAACCAGCTCGCGGTTGTCGGCGACGGTGCCGAAGCACTCGACTACCTGTTCGCACGCGGCCGATTCGCGGACCGCGATCCGGCCGATCTTCCGTCGCTCGTGCTGCTCGACCTCAACCTGCCCAAGGTCGACGGCCGTGAAGTGCTGCAGGCGATCCGCGCGAACGAAGCCACGCGCGCGTTGCCGGTGGTGGTGCTGACCACCAGCACCGAGCCGTTCGACGTCGAAGCCACCTACGCGCTCGGCGTGAACAGCTACATCCAGAAGCCGGTGGATTTCGAGCAGTTCGTGTGGGCGGTCAAGCAGGTGGGCCTGTACTGGCTCGTGCTGAACCACTCACGGCCCTGAGATCCAGCGCGGCGGTCGCCGCGTTCGTGCTGTTGCTCACGTTGCCTGTCGCGTTCGTCGCAATGTTTGCGCTCGCGCCCGCGTGGCGAACGGTTGAAGCGGATGTGCTGGCGGGGCGTTCGGTCGTTCGTGATCGGCGTGGTCTTCGGAGCCGTCGAAGCAGCCTTCGCTGCATGGCGCGATCGCGTTCGCGATGAAACGCCGATCGAACGCAACGCATCCTCAGCGTTCGATGCGTTCGTCCCACGCCGCGCCCGGGTCTTCGCGATACCAGTGTCGCCACCCGTGTCGATATGCGCGCGCGATGTACGGACCGCGCAGGATCGCGGCGTCCGTGTGCGTCGATGCATCGTCGCCCAGCAGATAGACCGCGGCTGCCCACGGCATCACGAACTCACTCGGCATGCGCGCGAGTTCGCGGTCGACGATCGCCGCCGCCTGCTCGACCGAGGTCGCGCGCACGAGGAAACAGGTGTCCGGTCCATCCGGGCCGCCGGTGTCGACATCGTCGGACTCGTTGCCCCAGCGGATCACTTCGTAGAGATGCATCGTGGTCCTACCTGCGGTTGCTTCGATCAGCGCGCGCCGAACAGCGCTTCCGCGCGCTGGAACAGGATCCAGCTGGTGGCGATCACCTTGTCGCCGCCATGCGGGCGGTTGCCGCGGTGCGTATGCGTGAACGCGGCGGGCGCGATCAGCAGTGAACCGGTCTTGGGCACGACCTTGCGGCGCTGGTAGAGGAACTCGGTCTCGCCTTCGGTGAACCCGTCGTTGAGGTAGACCGTCCACAGCAGGTGGCGATGCAGCGTCTCCGCGCTCGCGTCGCGTGGCATCAGCTCGCAGTGCCAGTACGGATAGCCGCCGCGGTCGGCGGTGTAACGCTGCAGGTTGATGCCGCCAGGGCGGAACACCTGCATGAGCAGCGGCGTCAGCGCGTCGTCGTCCATCGCCTGCAGGCGTTCGCCGGTAAGGCGGTGGCGCTTGCCATCCACCTGCGTCTCCAGCATCAGCGGCGCGACCAGCATGTGCGGCCAGCGCCGCAGGTAGGAGCGCAGGCCGGCGACGACGGCTTCGTTGAGCGTGTTCACCACGTCGCGCCAGTCGTCCAGCGTGGAGATGGTGAGGTCCAGGCTGTCCTTCATGTCGGGAAAGACACCGCCGCCGATACGCCCCGGCTGCAGCGCGCCACTGCGCCCGAAACGCTCCACCACCTGCGCGCACCACGCCGGATCGAGCGCGTTTTCGACCACGTGGATGAAATCGTCGGACGGTGCGATATCGTCGGGGCGCATGTGAATGGGGGACGGTCGGCCGGGGTCCGATCCTCGCATGCGGGCGCCGGTTTCGTGGATGAAACACGCGCTCGGGAACGACGTCCGCCGCGCGCTCCGGCCGTTGAAAGCATGGCTGGGCACGGCTTGGCAGGCCCGACCGTGGGCAATGCCGCTGTCACCTCGCGACGATCTTGGTGAATCCCGCCGGGGCGACGTTGCACGAATGAAACGTTTGGCACGTTCCGCCGGGTGCCGCCGCGATCGTCACCGGGAAAACACGTTTCCGAACAACGACTTAAAAACTTGGCACGGGACTGGCTCTAGGGGCGATACCCCGACGGAGTGCGCCCGTGCCCTTTCCCCGCCCTACCACCCTGCTGCTGACCCTCACCGCCGCGTTCGTGGCGGGTCCGGCGTGCGCGGGTGATCCGGCGTCCTCCCCCGCGGGCATGGACGCGGCGCTCGACCAGACGATGGTCGTCGTCCGCGACGTCAATCCGCGCATCGCGTACCGGGGCCCTGCCGACACCACCGACAACCCGGCGCGCGTCACCGCGACCGTGTTCCCCACGCGCGTCTTCAACGACGCGCTCGGCGGTGTGATGGAGTCGCTGGTCGGCGAGGAGTCGCTGGGCGACACCGCACCGACCGCACTGGTGATGACGCACGATCCGCGCCGCTTCGGCGGCGAGATGCCCGAGCTGCGCGGCATGCCCGCCGGTCCGGCGGCGACGCCACTCGGCATGACCGGAACGATCGGCGGTGCGGTGATCGGCGCGACCTCCGGCATCGCCGACACGGTCACCGCGGCGGCGATGCGCGCCAGCGCGATCGGAGCCGGCCCGTGAGCCGCGCGCTGGTGGCGGCGATGCTGCTCGCGCTGGCGCCGCTCGCCGCCGCGCAATCGCGCGACGACAGCCGCATCGACGGCAACGCGGCGGCGGACATGTCGGGCGTCGCCAGCGTCAACGTCGCCGCGGGCGTTGGCAACGCGCAGGCCAACCTGCGTGCGATCGCGATCGGCGACGCCAGCCTTGCACGCGCATTCGGCGCGCAGGCGGTCGACACCAGCGGCGCCGACCTCACGCGCGCCGCGACGGTCACGATCAGCGGCGGCGCGCTCGACAACAGCAACGGCCTCGTCGGCGTGAACCAGGTCGCCGGCGCCGGCAACGCGCAGGCCAACCTGATCGCGATCGGCAGCGGTGCCAGCGCGGGCTTCGTGCAGCAGGTCGACGAATCCGCACTGGCCGCCACCGCCGCGCCGGCGTCGACCGACACCAGCACGTCCGCACCGGTCGGCATGCGCGAAGCGCACATCGACGCCGGCGCCATCGCCGCACCCAGCGGCGTCCTCCAGATCAACCAGACAGCGGGCGTCGGCAATGCGTCGGCGAACGTCATCGTGCTCCAACTGCCGGGGGGCACGCCGTAACCCACGGCAGCTAGGCAGAACCCACGTCAACAGGAGAGAGAACCCATGAAACTGCATCGCACGCTGCTCGCGCTCGCCGCCAGCGCACTGTTCGCCGCACCGGCCTTCGCGTCCGGCGGCGCCACGATCTTCAACGTCACCGACTCCGAGGACTTCGCGGTCACGCTCGGCTTCGTCGACGCGTTCGGCTTCGTCGACATCTCGAGCAAGTCGGCCGCCGTTGCCGACCAGTACCAGCAGACGATCTTCAACACGTCGCTCGGTGATGGCGACCACGCTGCCGACCTCAACGGCGATGCGCTGCGCAATGCGCAGGGCAACATCGGCGTGAACGTTGGCGCGGGCGTGGGCAACACGCAGTCGAACGACGCCGCGCTGTCGTCGGTCGACGCCGGCAAGGTGTTCGCCACCGCGATGGCGACCTCGTCGCAGACCTCGCTGCTCAACGCCGGCTACTCGGCCGACTTCGACACGTTCTACAGCGCCGTGCTCAACGGCAACGCGCTGCGCAATGCCCGCGGCAACATCGGCGTCAACGTCGCCGCCGGCGTCGGCAACGCGCAGGGCAACGCGATGACCGGTTCGGTCAACACGTCGGGCCGCTATGCGATCGCCACCTCGGCCAGCGACCAGTCCTCGCTCGGCAACGTCCTCGAAGCCGTCTACGACCTCGACACCTTCGCCGTGCTCGGCGGCAACGCCCTCCAGGGCGCGCAGGGCAACATCGGCGTCAACGTCGCGGCCGGCGTCGGCAACCTGCAGCACAACGGTCTCTCGATCGCGTCCGCGGTCGACGGCCCGTAATCCCCCACACGAACCACTGAAAAGGAACTCACCATGAAGCTCCGTCTTTCGCTCCTCGCCGTCGGCCTCGCCGCCGTCGCCTCCCCGGCCTTCGCTTCCGGCGCCGCCGACATCTACAACCTGACCGTTTCGGCCGACTTCGCCGAGACCGACGCGCTGGTGTTCGCGTTCGGCGACATCGACATCTCGAGCAAGTCCGCCGCCGTGGCCGATCAGTACCAGACCACCATCGCCAATGCCTCGTTCGGCGACGGCGACCACATCGCCAGCTTCAACGGCGACGCGCTGCGCAACGCGCAGGGCAACATCGGCGTGAACGTGTCGGCGGGCGTGGGCAACACGCAGTCCAACGACGCCGCGCTGTCGTCGGTCGACGCCGGCAAGGTGTTCGCCACCGCGATGGCGACGTCGCTGCAGGACGTCGAAGGCAACTACGCCGAGACGTTCCAGACCGACACCAACTACACCGCCGAAATGAACGGCAACGCGCTTCGCAACGCGCGCGGCAACATCGGCGTGAACGTCGCTGCCGGCGTGGGCAATGCCCAGAGCAACGCGATGACCGGTTCGGTCAACACCTCGGGCCGCTACGCGATCGCCACCTCGGCCAGCGCGCAGGGCACGTTCGAGAACGAACTGAACTCCGATACGTGGGCGTTCAGCGACCTCGACGTGTACGCCTCGCTCGGCGGCAACGCGCTGCAGGGTGCGCAGGGCAACATCGGTGTCAACGTCGCTTCGGGCGTGGGCAACGCGCAGCACAACGGCCTCTCGATCGCTTCGGCCGTCGACGGTCCGTAATCCGTTCCAAGGCTCCACGTCGTAAACGCGGTGGCCGGCCCCACGCCGGCCACCGCGCTCTGGAGAATCCATGTCGCGCTTCCCGCTGCTGATGTCCGCTGTCCTGCTCGCCACGTCCGCGTTGCCGGGACATGCATCGAGCCTGTCGTTGGCGAACATCGTCGACGGCGCGCCGGTGGCCAAGCCGGTCACGACGATGCGCGACTTGCGCTATCGCGACATGGTGCGCCAGCGCTACGACTTCAGCTGTGGATCCGCCGCGCTCGCCAGCGTGCTGCGCTACGGCTACGGCATGGAAGTCGACGAGCCGCACATGATCCGCAGCATGCTGGTCGGCAACGATCCGAAAGAGATCGTGCGCAACGGTTTCTCCATGCTCGACATGAAGCACTACGTGGAAAGCCTCGACGGGTTCCGCGCACACGGTTTCCGCATCGACGCCAGCGCGCTGTATCGCCTGCAGATGCCGGTGATCGCGCTGCTCGATCTCAAGGGCTACAAGCATTTCGTGGTGGTGAAGGGCGCCGAATCCGGTCGCGTCTTCATCGCCGATCCCTCGCTCGGTCATCGCGTGATGAACGAGCAGGACTTCGTCGCCGGCTGGAACGGCATCGTGCTCGCCGTGGTGGCCGACAAGCCACTCGCCGACTCGTACCTCGTGCACGGTCGCCAGTCGGTCGCGCTTGCGCGCCGCGGCGATGCGGTCATCGAGGCGTCGATGCCGGTACCGGTCGTCGAGCTCGGCCTGGTCCGCGCCGACCTGTTCTGATGCATCAAGGAATGATTCGCTTCGAGGGCTCCATGAAAATCCGCCTCCTCCCCCACGCTGTTTTCATGGCCTTCGCGGCAGTGGCGGGCGCCGGTCCGGCGCTCGCCCTGCCACCTTCTTCAACGCCGGCGCCGGCCGCGCCCCTTCGCGTCGATCTCGTCGACGACGCGACGCTCGGCCAGCTCACCGGCAAATACAACGGCGCCGACATGCTCGTCGGCGTGCGCATCGACCTGGTGTCGACGCTCGCCACCGCGCAGGGCGGAACCGCCAACGCGGTCGGCTCGCTGTACGTGCAACGCACCGACACCGGCTTCGACGTGCAGGTCGATACCCATGCCAACGCCGCGGCGGGCAGCAGCGACGCACCGGCATCGAACAACATCGCGATCGGCGGCGAGCAGGTGCACGTCGACGGCATCGGCCAGATCACCCAGATCGCCGGCGACGGCAACCGCATGGGCAACCTCACCGTCGTGCAGCTCGGCAGCAATCCCGCCGCGCCTTCGGGATTCAACGGTGCAGCGAGCGCCCAGGCCGCCGATGGCGGACTGCAGGCGCAGATCAGTTTCGTCGGTGGCGGCGTCCAGCTCGGACTCGTCGCGCCAGGCGCTACCATCGGCCAGCAGGTGACGCCGGGCGCGTCGGGCCGGATCACGCAGATCGGGCAGATCGCCGGGGATGGCTTCACCGCCAGCAATGCCCTGCATCTGCAGATGATGACGACGGCCATGCCGACGTCGGCGGTGCAGCAGCTGGGCATCCAACAGGCGCTTTCGGCCATGTCCGGACTGCGCCACTGACCGCAGCCGTCTCAAGGACCGAAGAAGAATGCCGTCGCACCCGTCGCGCCTGACCGCCCGCCTCCTCCCCACCGCCCTGGCCCTCGCACTCGCAAGCCCCGCCGCCTTCGCCGACCCGCAAAGCGCCACGTCCGCCGCGTCGGATGTCGACGCGAAACTCGGCGCACTCACCGCCAAGCTCGACGCGCAGGCCGCGGAGATCGCGAGGCTGCGCGCGGAAGTCGAAGAGCTGCAGTTGCAACAGCTTCGCGGCCGCGGCCTGGCCGGCGGGGGCGCGCCGCAGCAGGCGGTGCCGCCTCCCGTCGACACGGCACGCATCGCGCGCGAGAAGTCGACGCCGCCTCCGCCCGCCGAAGACAGCAACCTGCAGGTCGGGCAGACGCAGCGCGACGAGGACGAGCAGCGTCGCCAACAGGAAAAGACGCTGGTCGTGCGCGAACACGCACCGTTGTTCGAGCGCAAGTTCACGCTCGACATGGGCATGAGCTACAGCTACTACGACCGTCGCGAACTCACGCTCAGCGGTTTCCTTGCGCTGGACGCGATCTTCCTCGGCACGATCAACCTCGACCAGAGCAAGTCGTCGATCGGCACGGTCGACGTGACCGGTCGCTACGGCATTACCGATCGCCTCAGCCTGGAAGCCGACCTGCCGTGGGTGTCGCGCGAAACGCGCTTCGTCAGCGGTGGCGCCGGCGGCGCGGCGACGTCGCTGACCGAAGTGAAGGTGCGCTCCAGCGGCATCGGCGACGCCAGCGCGGCGGCGTACTACCAGCTGGTCAAGGAGTCGGCGACGCATCCCGACGTCGTCGGCAGCGTGCGCGTGCGCGCGCCGACCGGTCGTGATCCGTTCGGCTTGAAGGTGATCCAGGCCGACGGCGACAACAGCAACCTCAACGTGCCCGAGAACCTGCCCACCGGCATCGGCGTGTGGAGCGCGACCGGCAACGTCTCGGTGCTGCGCACCTACGACCCGGTGATCCTGTTCGCCAACCTCGGTTACACCTGGAACCGTCCGGGTTCGTTCGACGACATCTCGCCGGTGGTCGGTGCGACGTCGCCGGCCAAGGTCTACCTCGGCCACAGCTTCAACCTCAGCGCCGGCGTCGCGATCGCGCTAAACGACCGCGCGGCGATCAGCATGAGCGTGGGCAGCGCGATGCAGGCCGCCACCCACACGAAATCGCCCGGCGGACAGCAGGCGCGCATACCGGGCAGTTCGAGCAACGCGACGGCGCTGAATCTGGGCACGAGCTACGTGCTGCCGTCGGGCTGGACCATCAACGGCCAGCTCGCGGCGGGCCTGACGCCCGACGCGCCGAACTTCGTGTTCTCGCTGCGCGGTTCGCGCGCGTTCTGATCAGGCGATCGACAGCCCGCGCGTCCGACGTCGTTCGGCCGCGGGTTGCGAGCGGCCATCGGTCGCGCGACGTCCGCCCGTGACCGCCATGACCGGTGTCATCGGCGGCGGCGCGAGATCGCTACCCGCGTTCTCGTCGTGGCTGCCGTCGGCGGCGAGGCCGTAGCGCTGCATCAAGCGGTAAAGCGTGACGCGCGAGACATCGAGTTCGCGCGCGGCATCGACCAGCCGACCGCGGCTGCGACGAAGCGCGGCCTCGATCGCACGACGCGACGCGTCGTTGCGCACGTCCTCGAGCGTGGGTGGCGTTGGCGCGACCACCTCCCCCAGGCCGAGGTCAGCCGCGGTGATCAGGCGGCCTTCCGCCATCACCACCGCCTGGCGCACGCGGTTGATCATCTCGCGCACGTTGCCGGGCCAGTCGTAGGCGTGGATCGCGCGGCGCGCGCACGGCGAGAAACCCTTGATGACGCGCAGGCCTTCGGTCGAATAGCGCGACAGCGCGTGCTGTGCGAGCAGGTCGATGTCATGGCCGCGTTCGCGCAGCGGCGGCTGCGCGAGGCGCAGCACGCAGAGGCGGTGATAGAGGTCGGCGCGGAACCGACCATGCGCGATCGCGGTTTCGAGATCGTGGTGGGTGGCCGAGACGATGCGCACGTCGACGCGAACGGTGTCGTGCCCACCAAGGCGCTGGAACGCGCCCTCCTGCAGGAAGCGCAGCAGCGAGGCCTGGCTCTCCATCGGCAGGTCGCCGATCTCGTCGAGGAACAGCGTGCCGCCGTTGGCCATTTCGATGCGGCCGAGCTTGCGGTTCTGCGCGCCGGTGAATGCGCCGCGCTCGTAGCCGAACAGCTCGGACTGGATCAGCGAATGCGGGATCGCGCCGCAGTTGATCGCCACGAACGGCATCGGCTTGCGACGCGAGTTCGCGTGCAGCGCCTGCGCGGCAAGTTCCTTGCCGGTGCCGGTTTCGCCGGCAATGAACACCGGCGCCTCGGTCATCGCGGCCTTGCACAGCGTGCGCGCCAGCGCCTTCATGCCCGGGCTCTCGCCGATGATGCCCTCGAGGCCGTCGTGCGCGAGTCGCACCGCGGAGTCGCACGCGAGCCGCGCCATGCCGTGCGCGTGGCCGATCACCGTGTCGAGCACGGCCTCCGGGCACGGCATCGTGACGTAGTCGTAGCAGTAGTCGCGGATGAGGCGACGCACCGCCGGCTGGTCGAGCTGCTCGGTGGTGACGCCGGCGACCCAGCCGACGTTGCTCGCCGCCAGCACCGGGCCGAACTCGGCGAGGTCGCTGTCGGAGAACCCGTCCCGCAGGTCGAGCAATGCGGCGAAGGGGTGCGTCGCGCGTCGTTGCACGATGCGTAACGCACCGCGCGCATCCGACGCCGCCTGCACCTTCCAACCGAGTTGTTGCAAACGCTCAGGGGGCGTTCCTCGCCCCGCGCGCGCGACGTAGACCACGTCGCGGCCCGCGCCACCGTCCGCCATGTCCGACTCCTGTCGGCGCCCCACGCACCGGACGACCAAGGTAGCCCGCTGGCGTTACAGGTCAAGCTTCTGTGACCGCCTTCACATACCGGTCGTCGGCACGTCAGGCCGCGGCGGTGGCCCGGGCGTCGTGCTCGGCGTGGTAGCGCACCGAGGCTTCGACCTCGCGCTTCGAGCCCAGGAAGACCGGAACCCGCATGTGCAGGCCGGTCGGCTGGACCTCCAGCATCCGCTGGCGCCCCGTGCTCGCCGCGCCACCGGCCTGTTCGACCAGGAAGCTCATCGGGTTCGCCTCGTACATCAGGCGCAACTTGCCGCCCTTGGGCGCGCACTTGCTGTCGAGCGGGTAGCTGAAGATGCCGCCGCGGGTCAGGATGCGGTGCACGTCGGCCACCATCGAGGC
Organism: Lysobacter claricitrinus; assembly: GCF_045866565.1. Classification (NCBI taxonomy): domain Bacteria; kingdom Pseudomonadati; phylum Pseudomonadota; class Gammaproteobacteria; order Lysobacterales; family Lysobacteraceae; genus Lysobacter; species Lysobacter claricitrinus. The sequence goes on from NZ_BAAFZV010000001.1 coordinate 843,802, forward strand.
GACCCAGCGCATGTTGAAGTCCTTGCCGCGCGGGCCGTCCTTGCCGGCCAGCAGGTCGCCGACATAGCCCTGCATCGGCGCTTCCCAGAAGCGCTGGTTCGACATGTTGACGGCGAATTCCTTGGTCTCTTCCGGGATCCGCATGCCGCGGGTGGTCATCACGAACGAGCCGATCTCGCGGTCCAGCGTGAACGCGTGGGTGCCGTTGCCGATGGTGAGCACCAGCATCGTGCTCGGCCCGTAGGTGCAGTAGCCGGCCGCCACCTGAGCGGTGCCCGGCTGCAGGAAATGCTCGTCGCCGACCTCCGCGACGCCCTCCGGGCAGCGCAGCACCGAGAAGATCGTGCCGACCGAGATGTTGACGTCGATGTTCGACGAGCCGTCCAGCGGGTCGAACAGCAGCAGGTACTTGCCGCGCGGCTGGTCGTCCGGGATGCGCACCGCGTGGTCCATCTCCTCCGACGCCAGCGCCGCGAGGTGGCCGCCCCAGGCGTTGGCTTCGAGCAGGATCTCGTTGCTCAGCACGTCGAGTTTCTTCTGCGCCTCGCCCTGCACGTTGATGCTGGCTTCCCCGGCGGTGCCGGCGTCGCCCAGCACGCCACCGAGCGCGCCCTTGCCGACCGCGATCGAGATCGACTTGCAGGCGCGCGCCACCACTTCGATGAGCAGCCGCAGGTTGGGGCTGACGCGGCCTTCGCGCTCTTCCTCGAGCAGGTAGCGGGTGAGGGAGACGGGCGAGGCGGTCGGATTCATCGGCGACGGGCTGGCGGGCGGGGCGCCTATTCTCGCCGATCGCCCGCCGGCGCAGTCACGGCGCCCGTGGGCGTATCAGGCGACGCGACGACCGCGCGGCAGCATCAGCGCGTGCCGGCGCACCAGCCGGGCGAGGTTTTCGCGGGCCAGCGCCAGCATCCGGACGGGCGCTTCGGGTTCCGCGGTGTCCATGACGCGCCGCGCGGCTTCGGCGACGTCCGCCACCGCCTGCGCGGCGCTGCGGTCCGACAGCATCGCCTGCAGCAGCTTGGCCTGGCCCATCAGTCGGCGCTCCAGCACCAGGTCCGGCCCGGCGCCGGCGCGGCGCAGGGCGTGGGCGACGCCGTCCTCGAGGTAGGCGTGCTGTTGCTGGAGGCGGTCGGCGGTGACATCGAGCATGGGCGTACTGCGTTGCGACGGGACCGCGAAAGGGTGGGCGTCCCCGCGTGAGCGACAGGTGGCGACGGCCTCCGCGGTTGCCGGCAATTCAGCGGTCGCGTCGCGCGACAATCCCGTCATCGTGTCCTGCATCCGCTCGTCCATTGCACGTTCGCATCCGTCGTCCGATGGCGGCGAACGCTGCGCGTCGCGTGTTGCGCGCATGTGTCGACGCCGCGTCGGACGCGTTGCGCCGTGACCGCGCGCAAGGTCATCCACGTCGACATGGACGCGTTCTATGCGAGCGTCGAACAGCGTGACGACCCGTCGCTGCGCGGCCGGCCGGTGGTCGTCGCCTGGCGCGGCGCGCGCTCGGTGGTGTGCGCGGCGAGTCACGAGGCCCGCGTATTCGGCATCCGCTCGGCGATGCCGGCGGTGCGCGCCGAACGCCTGTGCCCGGACGCGGTGTTCGTGCCGCCCGACTTCACCCGCTACAAGCTCGTCTCGCAGCAGATCCGCACGATCTTCGGCAGGCACACGCCGCTGGTGGAACCGTTATCGCTGGACGAGGCCTACCTCGACGTCACCGCGCCCTTGACCGACCTCCCCACCGCCACCGACATCGCCAGATCCATCCGCGCCGAGATTCGCGAGGTCACCCAGCTCACCGCGTCCGCCGGCGTCGCGCCCAACAAGTTCGTCGCCAAGATCGCGTCCGACTGGAACAAGCCCGACGGCCTGTTCGTCGTGCCGCCGTCGAAAGTCGAAGCCTTCCTCGCGCCGTTGCCGGTGGGGCGTCTTCCGGGCGTCGGCAAGGTCACGCAGGGCGAACTCGAGGCGATGGGCCTGCACACCGTCAGCGACCTGCGCGACGCCGGTCGCGATGCGCTGGTCGAGCGTTTCGGTCGATGGGGCCGTCGCCTGCACGAACTCGCCTGGGGCATCGACGAGCACCCGGTCGAACCCGAGCGCCCGCACACGCAGATCTCCAGCGAGGACACGCTGGAGTCGGACCTGACGCTCGACGAGCTCGCGCCGCACATCGCGCGCATGGCGGAGAAAACCTGGGCCGCGTGGCTGCGCCAGCACGAGCGCGACCTGCGCGACAACCGCCCGCCGCGCGCGCCGCGCACCGTCGTGCTCAAGCTCAAGACCTCCGACTTCCGCATCCTCACCCGTTCGCTCACGCCGACCCGCATGCCCGACAGCGCCGACGCGCTCGCGCGCACCGCGGTCGAACTGCGCACGCGCGTGGCGTTGCCGGCGTCCACGCGCTATCGCCTGATCGGCGTCGGCCTGGCGAACCTCGGCGACATCGATCCACAGGTTGACCTGTTCGACGACGCGCTCACGTTGTGACCGCTGCACGTCGCAGTTGCGCACACCGCACAGTGCAAAACGCGACGCAGTTCGAAAACCACGGGGTTCGCAGCGGTGGCGGCGCGTGGCAATGTGTGGGGCTTACGCGACGCGTGGGGACGCCGTGACCGAAGACTTCGATGCATTCGACGCCAGCCCGGTGCCGATGTGGGTCTTCGACGAGTCGACGTTGCGCATCCTCGATGCCAACACCGTCGCGGCCGAGATGTACGGCTACGACCGCGACGCCATGCGGTCGATGAGCATCCTCGACCTCCGACCCGAAGCCGAACGCGCGCAGATCGAGCGCTACATCCGCGAAAACGCGGGCGCACCGCGCCCGGAAACCGTGTGGCTGCACCGCCACCGCGACGGCGCGCTGATGCACGTGCAGATCCGCACCGCCCGCGTAACCTGGCGCGGCCGCCCGGCGCGGCTGGTGGTCGCGCGCGACGTCAGCGAAGTGGAACGCGCGCAGGCGCGCGTGCACCTGCTCGCACAGGCGATGAGCGACGCCGCCTACGACTGGAACGTGGCGCTCGGCGACATCTGGTTCAGCGACAGCTTCGCCACCAACTTCGGCTTCGACGCCGCGACCATGCCGCGCGACATCGATGCCTGGGCCGCGCTCGTGCATCCGGACGATCGCACCCGCGTCGGCGCCAGCCTCGCCGCGGCGATCGAAGGCAATGCGACGCAGTGGGTCGAGGAATACGCGTTCCAGCGCGGCGACGGCACGTTCACCGACGTGCTCGACCGCGGCTACATCCAGCGCGACGGCCACGGCGCACCGCTGCGCATGGTCGGCGGCATGATCGATCGCTGCCCGCAGAACCTGCTGTCCACACGCATGCGCCTGCTCGATCGCGCGGTCGAGGCGTCCGCGAGCGGCATCGTCATCGCCGATGCCGGGCGCGACGGTTACCCGATCGTCTACGCCAATTCCGCATTCCAGCAGATCACCGGCTACGCCGAAGCGGACATCGAAGGTCGCCCATTCGACGTGGTGCAGGCGTTCGATCCCAAGCACACCGGCAGCGCACTGCTGCGCGATGCGCTCGAAGCGGTGACCGACCTGCACGTCGCCTCGCAGGGCACGCGTCGCGACGGCACGCCGTTCTGGTACGAGCTGCAGCTCACGCCGATGCGCGACGTCGATGGCCGCGTCACGCATGTGCTGGGCATGTTGACCGACACCAGCGAGCGCCAACGCCATGCGCAGCAGTTGCACTGGCGCTCCACGCACGACGTGCTGACCGGCCTGCCGAATCGCCACCTCGTGCTCGAACGCGTCGCCGAAAGCGTGCAGCGGATGGAGGCTGAAGGCGGTCGCGTCAGCGTGCTGATCGTCGACCTCGACGAATTCAAGCTGGTCAACGACGAACTCGGCCACGCCACCGGCGACCGCGTGCTGTGCGAGATCGCCACGCGCCTGCAACGCGTCGCCGGGCCGCGCGCTCTGATCGGGCGTTCGGTCGGCGACGAATTCGTCATCGTGCTGGAAGGCGACAGCGAACTTGAGACCGAACGCGTCGCCGCGCGCGTGCACGCCGCGCTGTCGGAACCGCTGGAAGTCGCCGCGCGCCGGTGCAAGGTCAGCGCCTGCGTCGGCTACAGCCACTGCCCGGAAGACGCCGTCAGCGCCGAAAGCCTGCTGATGTGCGCCGAACTCGCGATGTACCAGGCGAAGAAGCAGGGCCGCAATTGCACCGTCGCCTACCGCGCCGGCGCGACGCCGTCCGGCGGCGGCAAGTTGCAGCTGCTGCAGGAACTTCGCGAAGCACTCGAGCGCCGCGAATTCCGCCTGCTGTTCCAACCGCTGTTCTCCGCCGACCTGCAACTCGTCGCACTCGAAGCACTGGTGCGTTGGGAGCATCCGATGCGCGGCCTGCTGCCGCCGTCGGATTTCATCGCCATCTGCGAAGAGAGCGGGCTGATCGTCGAACTCGGCCGCCGCGTGCTGCACGAAGCCGCGCGCCACCACGCCTTCCTCGTCGCCCAAGGTCTGGGCCACGTGCGCATCTCGGTCAACGTCTCGGCCATGCAGTTCGCGCACGGCCTGCTCGACGACGTGCGCCGCGTCATCGACGAATTCCAGTTGCCACCCGGCGCGCTCGAACTCGAACTTACCGAAAGCGTCATCGTCGACGACCCCAAGCGCGCCGCCGAAGTCATGGCCGCGCTGTCCGACCTTGGCGTTACGCTGGCGATCGACGACTTCGGCGTCGGCTATTCCAGCCTCTCGTACCTCAAGCGCCTGCCGATCCATCGACTGAAGATCGATCGCTCGTTCGTCAACGATCTGGAACGCGATGCGAGCGATCGCTCGATCTGCGAAGCAGTGATCGCGCTGGCGAAGACGCTGCGATTGGGCGTCGTCGCCGAAGGTGTGGAGTCCCCGTTCCAACGCGACTGGCTACGCACGCGCGGTGCCGGTGAACTGCAGGGCTACTTGTTCGCGAAGCCGCTGCCCTTCGAGCGGGCGACGCAGGTGGAGACGGCGTCTGCGCCGGTGAGTTAGCGAAGAGACCATTTGCCGTGAACGCCAATGACTAGATTGACCCCAACGGGCAGCAATGTATGATCCGGCTCTTGCAAATCCGAGGCTGGGGAGCCTGGATGCAGCGTCGCGACCGCGAATGAGCGCACCGACTAACGACTGCTAGCGCGTTGGGGTGGAGGTTGGGGGGACGACATGGATAGTCGGGACGTCATCGATGCTTACGATCTTGGGCGGTCGATCGATCGGCCGGCTGGGTCGTATGCGACGGTGCCATCGCTCGCCGCGGGAAGGAGCCTTCGATACTTCACGCCTGCACCTCTAAACGAACTGCTCCACCGCGCACAACGTTGCAGTTCGACACCCGTCTCAAGGCCGGATGTTGAGGCAGCCCGCGCAGCCGCCATTCTGCTTATCCCCTCGATCACGCGTCGTCGCAACGACATGCTCTGCTCCCCACTGCTAGCAGGCATTGCGTTCGACGCTGTTGTGGATGCCGGGCCGCCTCGCTCGTTTTCGACAGAAGATCTTCTCGCGATTGCGCGCAGCACGTCTGGATCGACCCAATTTCGGCAAGAAATCATCTTCGCCGGCGGACGCAGTTCAGCTGATGCGCGCCACATCTATCCGCCATTTGATCGCTTGCCAGAGCTCGTCTCCGGCCTCGCTACTGCGCTGTCGTCACCGGCGAGTGATGTGAGACCCGTACATCGCGCAGCCCTTGTCCTGTTCTCGGGTGCCGCGATCCACCCGTTCCGCGATGGCAACGGAAGATGGGCTCGACAACTGACATTGGCTGCTGCAAACGGGGCGGACGTGGTCTTTTCCTACGCAGCCGTCGTATGTCTGGAAGCCGCGAGCCGCCGCCTCCTGATCACGCAGACATGGAACGATATTTACGAGCGGGGCCTGCGCAAGTACTTGGCCGCCGCCGAGATTTTTGAAATCGAACTTTACGCCGAGCTTATGCGGCTTGGCGCAGTGCGTGCAGCCGCAGAAATCAGGCGGCAATGGCCTTTTTCCGGCAGCTCGCGCTCGGTCCGAAGGCGCTTGGAGCAACTCTTCTGGTGTACAGGCCAGCTCAATGCCGCCGACGTGGCGAGCGTGGCCGGATTGTCCAAGAAGGCAGCGATGGGCTCTCTGGAGCGAATCGCTCATTCCGGCGGCCAGCTCCTCACCATTGACGCCAATCGCGTACATACGCGCGCGCTCGCCGAAGTGGTCGGCGATGCGATTGCACGCTCAATCAAGATTTCTCTAGGGGAAGTAAGCGCTGATGAGTAACGTTCTTGGGGTTGAACTCAACGCTCGGGCACAAACGTGTCTTCGCTCAGCTATTCAATGCGTGTTATTCATCACCTTGGGACACGCATCCAATGCCGTGGCCTCTAGTGACCCGTGCGAATCAAACCCAAATGACCCGAAATGCCAGCTTCAACACCTTAGGAACGGCGATACGACTGTAGAAGGGTCGCGACTCCGCGCCATTAACTTGGCGTTGTTTAGAGACGCAAACGTACAGATTGCAATTCTTACCAACACGCGTCGTCCTGACGACAAGCGTGGCGAAACGTTGCTAACCAATGCCGGCGCATCTCCGGGTACGCGAGGCGTTTCGAAAACAAGTTCCTGCGCAGTCCAAGGTAACGACGTAAATAAGGCGGACCCGATCAATATTGGCTCGGGCAACGAGTCAATCGTCGAGACCGACTTCCAGTTGCCGGGCGAGATGGGCCTTGCGCTTGAAAGAACGTACGTCTATTTGAACGGGGCCTCTGGAATTTTCGGCCCCCATTGGCGCAGCAACTACGACTATCGACTTCTCTACGCTTTCGGACCAGATGCGTATGAATGCCCGCACGAGGCGCCGTGCGACATGGCTGAAGCGAACCTGCTGGCGGCAGAGCGTCCGGACGGAAGCCGGGTAATGTTCGTCAGAGCAGCTGATGGGAACTTCTACGAAGACAAGCCAACCCCGATCTCCAAGATCGTTCCTCAAGGAGCGACCTTCGTCCTCTACTGGGAGGATGGCTCGCGCGAGGTCTATTCAAACCAAGGCGACCAGGGTACGACTGGACGTCTGCTTAAGAAGTCCGATCAACACGGCGTCAGCTGGACCTTTGCGTATACCGGCCGCCAACTCAATCGTGTCACGCACAGTTCCGGGCAGTACGTCGAACTGATCTGGACAGGCGAATACCTGACGGGGATCAGAGATCCGGCCGGCCATACGTACACCTACGGCTACACGAACGTCTTTCAAAACTGGAAGGTGCTCGGCAGTGTGACGGCACCAGGCGATCCGGCGATAACGACGACTTACCACTACGAAGCTTTCGACCCAACCAGCCCGTACGCGAACGACTTGCGCTACGCGCTAACTGGCAAGTCGATCAACGGAGCTCGCTATTCACGGATCTACTACGATCCCCAAACTTTTCTTGCAATAGGTTCGGAGCGCAACGGCGCGGAAAAGTACTCATACGCTTATTCGACCGATGCCGATGGGCGTTGGATCGCTGAAGAAACGAACCCGTTAGGGAAGAAGGCAACGTATGTCTTTACTGATGGAAAGCTTACGTCGGTAACAGGCACGCCGAGTGCGAACTGCCCGTTCTCAGATGCAACCGAACGCACCTACGACACGAACGGTTATCCGTTGACCCTGAAGGACGCGAGGGGATACATCACACAGTTTGTCTACAGCCCGGCCGGGCAGCTACTTCGCAAGACGGAAGCGTCCGGAACCTCGGAACAGCGCGTCACCGAGTACACCTGGAAGAACGGTACTGACATCGAAAGTGAAACCATCGTAGGGAAGGTGAAGGTGATCTTCTCGTACGGCGCGGACGGTCGGCTTTCGAAAGTTGAGCGCATCAATCTCTCTGCCAACGGCGTCCCAGGACAGAGTCGCATTACGACATACACCTACACGTACCAAGTGCCAGTCGGTGGCACTGGTGAGCAAGTGCTCGAGAGCATTACCTCAGACGGGCCGCTACCTGGCACCGGCGACGTCGAGACCGTTCGTTACGATACATTCGGCAACATCGTTTCGGTGACCAATTCATTGGGCCACACGACCGCCTACAGCAACTTCGACGGGCTGGGGCGAGCCGGCCATTTCGTGGGGCCCAACGGCGACGTCGTAGATGCGATCTATGACGTGGTGGGCCGCGCACACAAGACTATCCACTATGTAAATGGCGCGCCGCAAACGACCATCTTCGACTACGACGCACTAGGCCGGTTGTCGAAGACGACGCTGCCCAATGGTCGCGCGCTGGTGCAGGAGTACGACAACGCGTGGCGGGTAACTCGCAAATATGCGCAGGAGGCCGCGGGCACGTACGAAGTTACGCGTTACACGTACAACCCGATGTCCCAGGTGACTTCGACGGTCGTCGAGCGTGTGTCTGCAGTGGCAGCCCCTACCGCTGCGCCTACAGCTAGTGCACCGTCGTCCAGCGCCGACGGCAACTACAGCGTCAGCTGGTCCGCTGTCTCCACAGCAAGCGAGTATCAGTTGGACGAGTCGGCTAACGGGGGGGGCTGGGCTTCGATCGGCCGTGTGAAGTCGACTACTCAAGGCTTCACGAGCAAGGCGGACGGTACGTACAGCTACCGCGTTACGGCATGCAACCAATACGGTTGCGCGTCACCGTCTAACACGGTGTCTGTGCAGGTGGTCCGCCCTCCATCCGCCACTCCGACGTTAACAGCGCCGGCGATGAGCGCGTCCAATACCTACTCGATGAGCTGGACGGCCGTGGCCTCGGCCACGAGCTACAAGGTCGAAGAGAACACGGGCAACGGTCTGTGGACGGCACTTTCGCCGACCGCCTCGACGTCGATGACACTCACGGGGCGCGGCGTTGGTACATATAGCTATCGCGTATCGGGCTGCAATGTATCCGGCTGCGGTCCTGTGTCCGCCGTCGTTTCGGTTAAACGCGTGGATGCGCCCATCTCGGCTCCATCGCTCAGCGCGCCGTCGTCAAGCCCCGACGGTAATTACACGTTGTCGTGGACGGGCGTCTCTGCAGCGAACGCGTATCAGCTTGACGAAAGCTCCAACAGCGGCGCATGGGCGTCGGTTGGCCGCTACGCCGGTACCACCTTCACTTACTCGGCGAAGCCCGACGGAACGTACGCGTACCGTGTCTGGGCATGCAACGAAGCAGGATGCACGGGCGCATCGAACACGGCGACCGTGCAGGTGATTCGCCCGCCGGCGGCGTCGCCCGCGCTGAGCGTCCCTGCAACCAGCAGCTCGAGCACGTACACCATCACCTGGACGGCAGTCGGCTCCGCCTCCAGCTACAACGTCGAAGAGAACACCGGCAACGGGTTGTGGACCACTCTCGCGCCCACTGCGTCCACCTGGATGACGCTGACCGGTCGGGGCCAAGGCACCTACAGCTACCGCGTGGCCGGCTGCAATGTGTCGGGCTGTGGTCCGGTGTCTGCGGTCGGTTCGGTCAACCGACTGGACCTTCCCGGCTCGCCGACGGTGTCCGCACCCGCTGTGAATACGAACGGCAGCTACACCGTCAGTTGGTCCGGTGTGAGCGGCGCAACCGCTTACCAGCTCGACGAGAGCGTAAACGGTGGCGCCTGGACGACCGTTAGTGGCGGCAATAGCGTGGCGCTGACCGGCCGCAGCACTGCCGCGTCGTACAGCTATCGAGCATGGGCATGTAATGCAGCAGGTTGCGGCGCGCCTTCCGCTACGGTCACCGTGCAGCCGATCGTCTATGGCAGCAATTACGTCAATCAGGCCGTTCCAACGCTCGTCGCCGCAGGCAGGCCGTTCGCAGCGACGGTGCAGTTCAGCAACACCGGCAACACCACGTGGACGGCGGCCGACGCCTACAGCATGGGATCGTTGAACCCGGGCGATAACACGACGTGGGGCACCAACCGGATCGGCACGCCGTCGCCCGTCGCGCCGGGGCAAGTCGCAACCTATGCGTTCAATGCAACTGCGCCATCGGCAGCAGGTACCTACAACTTCCAGTGGCGGATGGTGCGCGACGGGTACGCGTGGTTCGGTGCAACGACGCCGAACGTGGTGATTACGGTGGCAAGCGGATCAATCAGCGCATCCACCAATCCCTGCAAGATATATGTGGGCGAGACCACCTGCACGGTCACGATGAGCTGGAGCTCCAGCCGCGCGGACGCGGAGGTATGGGTCAGTAATCCCGACGGGTCGGGTCCCCAGCTATTCGCCCGCGCACAGGGCGGCACGCAGGTTGCGAACTGGATTACTACGAATCCCGTGCGCTTCGCCGTGAAGAGCGGCGGGGTCGAGTTGTCGGCGATTCTCGTTAGTGGCTACCAATCGGGCGAGTATCGGCCGGATCCCAATCCGCCGAAGTGCCCGACCCGCCAGTGCCAGGTCCAGTAAGGAAGCGCCGACATGACACAGACCAAGACAGCTGCTCGTCACATGCATCGCAAGGCCCTCGTCACGGCGTTGGCATTGGCGCTACCAGGCATTTCAATCGCAACGCCCACGCTGCCGCCGGGTGATCCTCCGATCGCGATTCCGGCATTCGCGCAGTACACCGACTACGACGAGCTGGGTCGCGTGATTCGCGTGCGCAACAGCACGAACGTGACCATCCAGAGCTTCACCTACGACGCCAACGGCAACACATTGACGGCAACAGATGGCGCAGGTCGCACGACGACGTTTACGTACGACGCGCTCGATCGCGTCGCTACGCAAACCGACTATGCCGGCAACACCACGACCTTGACATATGACGCGGGCGACAACGTTGTCGCGGTGAAGGATCCGAAAGGCCTCCGGACGACGTACACGCGAGACGGATTCGGCGAAGTCTGGAACCAGCAGAGCCCCGATACGGGTGCAACGAGCTACGTACATGACGGTGCAGGGCAAGTCACCAGCGTCACCCGCAATGACGGCAGCACCATCGCGATGACGTACGACGGCTTGGGCCGACTGAAATCTACCGCCAGGTCCGACGGTAACGATGCACGCACGTTCAACTACGACACCTGCGCCAACGGCAAAGGGTTGTTGTGCAGTGCGACGGGTGATGGCGTAACCACGGCCTACACGTACACGCCACATGGCTGGCTCGATACCGAGCAAGTCGTCAACGCGTCGCTGGGCACCGCTGATCTGACTGCCTACGCCTACAACGGCATGGGCCAGACGATCGGCGTGACCTATCCGAACGGCATGACCGTCGGCTACGGCTACGTCGATGGACGCGTGCAGCTGGTGCAGGCCACGATCAACGGTACAACACGCACCGTGGCATCTGGACTGACCTACCAACCGTTCGGTCGTGCAAACGGTTGGACCTACGGTAACGGTCTGCAGCGTCGCTACGACTTCGACAGTGACGGCCGGCCATTTGCCATCAGCTCCGGTACGGCGAGCACTCTATTGCAGAGTCTGACCTATCGATTCAACGATGCCAGCGAGATCACGGGTCTGACCAACGGCATCGACGCTGGGCAGAATCGCAGCTATCGCTACGACAATGCCGCGCGTTTGACGGCCGACGACGCCCAGTCGCGGGTGTGGTCGTATGACCCGAACGGCAATCGCACGGCGTGGACCGCCGGAACGGCGCGGGCCGACTACACGATCGATCCGCAGAGCAATCGCCTGATGGGTTACACCGATGCATCGGGTAGCTACGGCTACAGCTACAACAATCTCGGGGCGCGTAGTGGCGAAACCGCGCCCGGTCGCACAGCGAGCTATGCCTACGATGCCTATGGCGATCTGCGCACGGCGACGGTCAACGGTGTAGTCACCAACTATCTGACCGATGCCGCAGGGCAGCGGGTCACTAAGTCCGGTAGCGCTGTAGCCACGACTCGCTATGCGTACAGCGGGCCCAATCAGCTGGTTGCGGAGGCTGCTGCTGCGGGCTGGACGAACTACATCTGGCTGGGCGGTGAGCTTGTCGGCGTGGTCAAGCCGGACCAGCAGCTCTACTACGTGCACAACGACCATTTGGGTCGCCCTGAGGTCGCCAGCAATGCCGCCCAAGCGCAGATGTGGCGGGCGAGCAACGACGCGTGGGGCCGCACGGTCGTAGCCGATCAGATCGGTGGGTTGAACATCGGGTTTCCAGGGCAGTACTACGACCAGGAAACTGCACTTTGGTACAACGGGGCGCGTGTATATGACAGCGTGACGGGCCGATATCTGCAATCAGATCCCGTTGGCCTTGCAGGGGGGGTAAATACTTATGTTTACGCGAATGGCAGCCCAGCCAACTTCTACGACGCCACGGGGTTGTTCGCGTATATGTGTAAGAAGGGTAATCATATTGCGCTCGGAGTTCCCATCAATTTCATCAAATCTAACGGCGTCAAGGATTCCGATGTTGCGAACATAATCTCCAAGATGGAAGAAGTGTGGAACACTACTGTTGGCGACTACACAGTTAGCATGCACGTAACTCAAGTGACAAGGGCGGCTAACGCGAATACGACTATGGTCTACCCGTACCAAGATGACACGATGGATTCCGGGCATCTTAATATTTACCCAATGCCCGGCAGGAGCGACCGGGTTTGGGGGCACGAACTTGGCCACTATCTTGGATTACATAACAAGGGTACCCAAAATGAACTCATGGCTTACGACTTGGGTGCCGTAACAGGTGCGGATTTGGACTGGATCTTGGATCCTGCAAATAGCCAGATTCAGCGAGTGAGCGGCTGCGGATGCGAGTGAGAACAGGTGCCTTGATATACCTGCTTCTGTTGGCTGGGTGCCAACAGGCCGAGAGTGACGGGCTGCTGAGCAAGCGCTTTGGCGTTTGCTCAAATGTTGCTTCAGCTGACATAGCGCCCGTTGACGACGGTCCTGACTTTGTTTTTGGGACACTCAAACGAGGCAATATTGCGGTCCGCTACTACATTGGATCAGAGCCGGGTCAGCTTGGAGATGGGCGACTGCTGAACTCTGTGCCGCTGGATGAGCCGCAATTTCGTGCTCGCAGACTACTTCTCAACACGTTCGCCGACGGTATTGAGAGTGTTGTTGTTGCGGGGCTTCGCGACCCCTTGGATGGCACGCCTAAGACATCGGCGCAATTCTTTTTTGATCCGCACGTGCCCGCGCAATTCGAGCTTGCGAAAGAGGCGGCTTACAAGACAAACAATTGCGTATCCCGTTAAGCCTTGCTTCGCCAACCCGCGTAGGGCGGGTCTCGACCCGCCATCGGCCGGACGTGCGAGGCAATGTCCTGCGGAGGGGCACGTCGATGTCCCATGATTGGCTTCGCGACGCTGAAAAAGGGGTCAGGTTCCATTTCCTGACCGCCGCGGCCGTCCCGCTTGTCGAATCTCCATCGAACGCCCCACCAGCGTTTCGATTTCCGACTTGAAGCGTTGACTGCCCCACGCTTTCTGCTGTCGCGTGTGTGACGTCAACGCTTCGAGTTCTTCAGCGGTCAGCCCCGAAGCGATCAACTCGCGATACGCCGCGAATCGCTGCTCAGCCGTCCCACTCAACGCCAACCATGCGGCATGCGGACGCACGCGCGGTTCGTCGCGACCTAGCGCGTTCGTGACGCAGCTGCTCCACGGATAGTCGGTCGGATGCACGACCATGCCGGCGCGCACGGGATTGAGTTCGATGTAGCGGTAGCAGGCGAGCACGTAGCGATCGCTGTCGACCAGCGCCGACTTGAAGCGGCCTTCCCACAACGTTCCGGTGCGGCGGTAGCGGGCGTTGAAGCACGCGACATAGCGGCGACCGATCGCCTGCATCATTCGCGACACGCCGCCGGGCGACGACGGCGTCACCAGCAGGTGGACGTGGTTGGTCATCAGCACGTAGGCATGCACGGCGCAGTCGTGCTTGAGGGCGGCCTCGCCCAATTCCTGGCGGTAGTGCTCGTAGTCGCCGTCACGCGCGAAACAGGGTTGGCGGTCGTTGCCGCGTTGGACGACGTGTTGGGGAATGCCGGGTAGATCGAGTCGTGGAAGGCGGGCCATGCGTGATGCGGATGTCGGGCGGAAGTCGCAGCATCAAGGTCGTGCCACGGCATCGCCGTAGGACAACAGCGGCCTCAACCGTCGGAGTGGAACATGGCCCGATCTGCAAGGCCGTTGTCGTTTTATCCGGCAACGCGGGTGCATTTGGAAAGCGAAGCCGCTGTCGCTCGATCGGGCGACGCGGGTGGAGACCGAAGGCACCGCGCTCGTGAACTGACGCTTCGCTTCGCGTTGACGCGCGGGCGCGATGCTGTGGCGGATTCCCACGGAGCCTCGCCATGATCCGCACCCGCCTGCTGTTCGTTGCACTCACGACCGCGCTCGCCCTGGCCGCCTGCCACAAGGACGAAGCGACCACCGACACGACCGCCACGCCCGCCGCCGACGCCGCGACGGCCAACGCCAATGCCGCCGCGGACTCGGCCGCCGACGCGCAGCAGTCCGCGGCGCAGGCTGCAGCGGCGGCCGCCGACGCGGCCGCAAGTTCGTCAGCGGCCACGCCGCCACCGGCAGCCACCGATACGACGGGCACCACCATGCCTGCGCCGGCCACGACACCGTCGACCGATACGCCGGCAACGACGACGAACGACACGGACAAGAAGTAATCGCGCGCGGCGCTGCGTCGGTCTCGTCGCCGACGCAGCACAGGCGTTCGGTGGAGCACGAAAAAGGGCGGGTCAATGACCCGCCCTTCGCTTTATTCAGATGGCCGGTAACGCTTACACGTCGCCGTCCAGCAACCAGCCTTCGCCCGTGCCTCGATTGAACACGGTGTCGGTCGCCTGAACCTCGCCCGCCGGGAACGAGTCCTGCGTCGCCAAGCGCGCATAGATGGGCGTGAAATCGGGAAGGGTCGCGTCGAACAGCTGCTCGAAGCTGTCGATCACGAAATACGTCTTCTGGTACGTATCGATGCGGTAGCGCGTGCGCATGATGCGTTCGAGGTCGAAGCCGATGCGGTTCGGCGCGGCGCTCTCGAGGCAGTGGATCGATTCGCCCTTCGACGACAGGATGCCGCTGCCGTAGATGCGCAGGCCGTCGGGGTCGCGGATCAGTCCGAATTCCGCCGTGTACCAGTACAGGCGCGTCAGGCAGGCCAGCGCGTCGGGGCCGATGCCGTGCGCTTTGACGCCGCCGCGGCCGTAGGCCTGCATGTAGTCGGCGAACACCGGGTTCATCAGCAGCGGCACATGGCCGAACAGGTCGTGGAAGAGATCGGGCTCGGACAGGTAGTCCATCTGCTCGGGCTTGCGTATCCACCACGTCACCGGGAAACGCCGATTGGCGAGGTGGTCGAAGAAGTCGAGCTCGGGCAACAGGCCCTGCACGCCGATCAGTTCCCAGCCGGTCGCCGCGCGCAGGGTCTTGTTGAGGTCGTCGAACTTCGGGATCTCGTGCGCGCTCATGTGCATGTCGCGCTGCGCGGTCAGGAAGGCCTCGCTGGCGCGGCCGACCAGGATCTTCTGCTGGCGCTCGAACAGCTGCGCCCAGACGTCGTGGTCGACCGGCGTATACGTCGACCACGGCTGCTCGATCACCGCGGTCGTGTAGACCGGGACGTAGCCCTTGTCGGTGAGCTGGTGTTCGACGCGTTGCGGCTGGGCATTCATGGCGTGGCTCCGCTGGACCATCCCAATCTAGGGGTTGGCCCACGCAACGGGATTGCGTTGTTGCGCCAAGGGCGGCGCTTGGCGCACGATCATTGCGTCAATACGAAATAAGGTGCAACGAATGGCTGCCGTCGAGCTGGATCGCACCGACCTGCTGCTTCTGGCCGCCCTGCAGGGCGAGGGCCGGCTGACCAACACCGAGCTCGCCGAGCGCGTGCACCTGTCGCCGTCGGCCTGCCTGCGGCGGGTGCAGCGGCTGGAGCGTGACGGCGTGATCGCGGGCTATGCCGCCCAGGTCGACCCGGAGCGGCTGGGCCTCGGCCTGCAGGCGTTCGTGCGCGTGCAGCTCGCCAAGCACGACGCGGCGTCGGTCGAAGCGTTCGCGGGCTTCGTGCAGCAGTGGGACGAGGTGGTGACCTGCCACGCGCTCACTGGCGACATGGACTACCTGTTGCAGGTCGCGGTGCGCGACCTCGAACACTTCTCGCGCTTCCTGCTCGATCGCCTGCTCAACCAGGCCGGCGTCGCCGACGTCAATTCGAGCTTCGTGCTGCGCACGGTCAAGGCGTTCCGCGGGATGCCGTTGCCGGGGCGGTGAGCGGCGTCACGCCGCGCCGTTCGAGACTTCGTTCCAGCGTTCGAGCAATACGGCGAGCACGGGATTCGTCGACGCCTGCACCTGCAACGCGGGCAGCGCACGGAGCCACGCGTCGGTGCTGTCGCTGCGGCCGTGCAGCGTCTGGAAATCGTAGAAGCCCATGTGCCAGCGATCGAACACGCGATCGAGCCCCGTCTCGCGACGCAGGACGCGCACGTCGTGATGCAGCGGCGATGCCGCGATCGCCGCGAACGTGCGTTCGATCTCCGCGGTCGGCCCTTCGATCAGCTGCAGGATGCGCGCGTCGCGCTTGAGCAGCGCGCCGGTGATCCCGCGCCGCCCGTTGCGCACGCGTGAGCCGATCAGGATGACTTCGAGTTCGGCGTCGGTGAGCCGCGCATCGGCGCGGCTTTCGTAGACGAGGGTGTCGAGCATGGCGGCATTTTGCATGCCGCACATGACGGCCGCGATGACGCGCTTGCGACGTTGCTAGTCGAGGCCGAGCACGATGCCGGCCGCGCCGATCGCGACGAACAGCCATGCGAGGGCGCCGATGGCGAGCCAGATCCAGTTCGCCCACGTCAGGCGGTTGTTCGCAGTGCCCGCGGGGTCTGCGCACGCCAGGTTGACGACGCCCTGCGTCCGCCACAACGCGCCCGCCATCGGCAGCAGCATCGCCAGGCCGACCAGCGCCAGCCAGGGCGGCCCGATGTGGTTGGAAGCCAGCCGGTCGAACGCGAAGCCTGCGATGGAGCACACGACATACAGCGACGTCGCATTGCCCGGCGACCAGCGGACGTCGCCCTGCCGGCGCGCGCGATGGGCCGCCTCGTTGTTGAGTTCGTGGACGTAGAAGATCGCGAAGATCGAGCGTGCGACCGGCCACATCGGCGTACCCGTCGCGCGGCGGAAGCGGGGCCCACTGCATGTACGACCAGTAGTAGCGATAGAGCCCCAGCGTCGCGAGGTACATCAACACGAATTTCCACTGCGCCACGACGAAGAACGGCGTGGCGCGCGCGCTTTCGACCGCGCGCGTGTCGGCGACCGCCGCGACAGGCGGCGCGTAAAGGTTGTCGTGCATGGAATCCCCCTGAAATCCCCGGGGCGATCCTAAGGCGCGGACGTCAGTCCTTGCAGTCGTCGTGATGCAGCCAGTCGGGCAGCTTCGACGGCTCGCACTTGGGCTTCGCAGGCACCGGCGCGGGCTTGGGCATGCGCGCGCGTTGCAGCTGCGCGAGCCTGGCGCGGATCTGCGGCAACGCGGCAACCGCCGCGCGTTCGCCTTCGAGGATCACCGCGCCCTTCTGGTCGAATGCGGCCGGACCGACCGCGTTGACGTTCGGTCGGATGACGACGTCGGCGCGCGCGAGTTCCTGCTCGCCGAGCTTCTGTCCCATGATCGTGATCGACTGGTTGACGGTGCCCAGCAGGCTGCCCGGCGCGGTGCCCGGTGCCTTGCTCGAGATGTCCACCGCGATGACGAAATCGGCGCCGAGCTGGCGCGCGGCATCCACCGGCACCGGGCTGACGATGCCGCCGTCGATGTAATGCACCTTGCCGATCGGCACCGGTTCGAACACGCCCGGAATGCTGCTCGACGCACGCACCGCCTGGCCGGTATTGCCGCGCGTGAACACCGTGCGCTGGCCGGTTTCGAGTTGCGTCGACACCGCCGCGAACGGCTTGCCGAGCTTCTCGATCGAACGACCACCGACCGACGTATTGACGTAGTCCTGCAGCGCCTGTCCCTGCACCAGGCCGCCGCCGAACAGGCGCACGTCCTTGATGCGGTCCTCGTCGAGCGCGACCGCCTGCTTCTGCAGTGCGAACGCATCCATGCCGCTCGCATACAGCGCGCCGACCACGCTGCCCGCGCTGGTGCCGCTCACCACGTCGACCTTGATGCCGTTGGCCTCGAGCATCTTGATCACCCCGATGTGCGCGAAGCCCTTGGCCGCACCACCGCCGAGCGCGAGGCCGATGCGGATCGGCTTCGGCGCCGGCGCGACGACCTGCGGATTCACGGCGTCGGGCGATGGACGCACATCACCGCCCCCGCAACCGGCGAGCGTTGCGGCGAGCGCGAGGGGCAGGACGATACGAAGAGGTGACATGGGTATCCGACGGGAATGAAAACGGTCCGGCGCATGGGCGATGCACCGGACCGCAAGGATCGCCGCAGCGCCGACAGCGCGGGCTTAACGCGTGGCCTGGGCGCGCGCGTTGTCGCGGTGGGCCATGTCGCGGCCGACGTAATAGCCGCCCACCAGCAGCGTAAACACGGCCACGACTGCGATCAGCACGTATGCGCCGCGCCCGCGCGAGGTCGATGAGGTGCGCATTCGGGCCTCAGAACCCGTTGTCGCCGTCCAGCAGCCGACCGAGCCCGCCGAGCACCGAGCCCTCGCCGACGTTCTTGCCGCCGCCCTGCGGGGCGGCGGCCAGCATGCGGCCGGCCATCCGCGAGAACGGCAGCGACTGCAGCCACACCTTGCCGGGGCCGGTCAGCGTCGCGAGGAACACGCCTTCGCCGCCGAACAGCATCGACTTGATGCCGCCGACCGGCCGGATGTCCATGTTCACCGTCGGGTGGAAGGCCATGACGCAGCCGGTGTCGACGTCCAGGCGTTCGCCCGCGGCCAGGTCGCGTTCGACCAGCGTGCCGCCGGCGTGCACGAACACCCAGCCGTCGCCGTCGAGGCGCTGCATGATGAAACCTTCGCCGCCGAACAGGCCGGTCAGGATCTTCTTCTGGAAGAAGATGCCGAGCCGCACGCCGCGCGCGCCGGCCAGGAACGAGTCCTTCTGGCAGATGAGGCTGCCGCCGTGGTCGGCGAGGCGGATCGGCAGCACGGTACCCGGATAGGGTGCGGCGAACGCGACGCGCGCCTTGCCCTGGCCGCCGTGGGTGAACACCGTGGTGAACAGGCTCTCGCCGGTGACGACGCGGCGCGCGGCCGCGAACAGCTTGTCGCCGATGCCGCTGGCGCCGCTGGCCTTGCTGCCGTCGCCGAACACCGTGTCCATCTGCACGACCGCGTCCTTGTACATCAGCGCGCCGGCCTCGGCGATCGCGCTTTCGCCCGGATCAAGCTCGATCTCCACGAACGGCATGTCGTTGCCGACGATGCGGTAGTCGATGTCGTCCGCGGTGCTGCGGCTGGCATAGCCCGGCGGCGGCGTCGGCGGCATGTGCGACGGCTGTCCGCCCGCGACGTCCGCAAACTCCGGCATCGAACGTACCGGCTGCCAGCCGGACAGGCCTTCGCGCCAGCACATGTGGCCGGGGTTCTGGCGCGCGAAGTCGAGTGCGGCGTCGGGATCGAGCGGACCGACACGGTCGCTGGTCTGCGGATGGACGAAGAACCACTGGCTCACGGCGCACTCCCTGTCGACGGAAGCGCGCAGTGTAGCGATCGCAGGCGACGCGGCATCCGTCGGACGTCATGCCTGCTTCGATGCGACGATGGCGGCGGGGATTGGTCGGGGAGAGTCGCCATGTCCATCAATGGTCTTGCGACATCGCGACGCACGCCGTCGCGCATCGAGGGCGCGCTGCTGCTGGGCGTCGTCGCGTTGGCGATGGTGGTGTCGTGCATCGTCGCGCGCGATCGCATGACGTGGGCGATGGAAACGGTGTGGGTGATGCTCGCGCTGCCGTGGCTGGCGATCGATCGTCGCCTTGCCCCAACGCGGCTGCTCGCGTGGTTGCTCGCCCTGCATGCGCTCGTGCTGATCGAGGGCGGTGCGTACACCTATGCACAGGCGCCACTGGGCGAATGGTTGCGCGAGGTGTTGCATACGCAGCGCAATCCCTGGGATCGGCTCGGGCATGTGATGCAGGGTGTGGTACCGGCAATCCTTGCGCGCGAAGTGTTGTTGCGTGGCACGCCGCTACGGCCGGGTGGCTGGCTGACCTATCTCTGCATCGCCGCCGCGCTGAGTTTTTCGGCGTTCTTCGAGCTGATCGAGTGGTGGAGTGCGTTGGCGCTTGGCGCGGACGCGGATGCGTTTCTCGCGACGCAGGGCGATGTGTGGGATACGCAGTGGGATATGTTCTGTTGCCTGTGTGGGGCGATCGTTTCGCTGACGCTGTTTTCGCGGTTGCATGATCGGCAGATGGGGTTTCGAGTCGGCATTGCGCCGTCGTAGCCCGATCTTTGCGTCGATTCATGCACGCGTATTTGCCGGGAGCAAGGCGTTCGGAGCGCTTTAAGGCACGAAACGCCTTTGACGTCTGCTTTCAGTGACGCGCCGAGTACGTCGTAACGCGCGGCACGTGTCGGTGAGGCGCGAGCCGACGTCACGGCACCCGCGCAGCCACCCAGGCGTCCACCCGCTTCACCCCGGCCCGCTTCAGCGCCGCCGCCGCCGCACGCAACGTCGCGCCGGTCGTCATGACATCGTCGATCAACGCGACATGCGCCGGCAGCGGCAGCTTCGGCCATGCCTGGAACGCATCCCTCAGGTTCCGACGCCGGGCGACGGCCGAAAGGCGCGACTGCTCCTGCGTCGGCCGATGCCGCACCAGCGCATGGTCGAGCACCGGCAAGCCCAGGGCGCGGCCCAGCGGGCGGGCGATCTCGAGCGTCTGGTCGAAGCCGCGCTGGCGCAGGCGCGCGCGGTGCAGCGGGATCGGCACCAGCGCCTGCGGTTGCGGGGCGTCGCGCAGGCGTTCGGCCATGAGTTGCGCGATCAGCCGGCCGGCGGCCAGGTCGCCCGCGAACTTCAGGCGCGGAATCAGGCGGTCGAGCGGCGCGGCGTAGAGGAAGGCGGCACGGACCTCGGCCAGTGCGCCCGGGCGGGTGGTCAGGCAGTCGCCGCAGAGGGTGCCGGCCTCGGGCATGGGCAATGCGCAGCCGAGGCAGGCCACGGCGTTGACCGGAAGCCCGGCCTCGCAGGCGTGGCAGAGGTCGAGTCCGTCGAGGCCCGGGTCGTCGCAGGCGAGGCAGCGGGTCGGCCACAGCAGGCGGGTGGCGTCGTTGCGCAACCAGAAGCCGAGGCGGGCGCGGAGCCCGTCAACCGGCGGTGGCGCGATCAGGTTGACAGTGGTGTCCATGGTTTCCAGACTGCCCGGCCTACCCCGCCGTGACTGTCGGAAAACTCCTATGGAAGCTGTCAGTGAACTGCGCGCCGTGTCCGTCGGCCTGCGCCACGACTGGGCGCGCGACGAGATCCTCGCCCTGTTCGACCTGCCGCTGACCGAGCTGCTGCACCGCGCCGGCAGCGTGCACCGCCAGCATTTCGACCCGGCCGAGGTGCAGGTGTCGACGCTGCTGTCGGTCAAGACCGGCGGCTGCCCGGAGGACTGCGCGTACTGCCCGCAGGCGCAGCGCTACCACACGGGCGTCGAGGCGACGAAGCTGATGTCGACCGACGCCGTGCTCGAGAAGGCGAAGCAGGCCAAGGCCGCCGGCGCGTCTCGCTTCTGCATGGGCGCGGCCTGGCGCTCGCCGGCCGACCGCGACATCCCGAAGGTCGCCGCGATGATCCGCGAGGTGAAGTCGCTGGGCCTCGAGACCTGCGCGACGCTCGGCATGCTCAGCGACACGCAGGCCAAGGCGCTGCGCGACGCGGGGCTCGACTACTACAACCACAACCTCGACACCGCGCCGGAGTTCTACGGCGAGATCATCCACACGCGCGAGTACCAGGATCGCCTCGACACGCTCTCGCACGTGCGCGACGCAGGCATGAAGACCTGCTGCGGCGGCATCGTCGGCATGGGTGAAACGCGGTCGCAGCGTGCCGGCCTGCTGCAGGCGCTGGCGAACCTGCCGGCGCATCCGGATTCGGTGCCGATCAATCGCCTGGTGAAGGTCGAAGGCACGCCGCTCGCGGACAGCGCCGAACTCGATCCGTTCGAGTTCGTGCGCATGATCGCGGTGGCGCGGATCATGATGCCGCGCTCGATGGTGCGCCTCTCCGCCGGCCGCGAATCGATGAGCGACGAGCTGCAGGCGTTGTGCTTCGCCGCCGGCGCGAACTCGATCTTCTACGGCGAAAAGCTGTTGACCACCGGCAACCCCGACACCGAGCGCGACATGGCGCTGTTCGCGCGCCTGGGGCTGCGTCCGATGCACGTGGTCGAGGCGCCGAACACCGTGCACGCCGACATCGTCGACGTCGAACCTGCCGACTTCGGCGCCGCATCGATGGGCTGCGGCACCGGATGCGGCTGCGCCGCCTGAGGTGCGCTGGCCGCAGCGCATCGCCGACGCCAGGGCCGCACGTGACGCCGCGGCGCGACGCCGCGTGCGCCGCACGGTCACGCGGCGCGACGGCATGCGCTGCGAGGTCGACGGCCGCGAGCTGCTGAACTTCTGCAGCAACGACTACCTCGGCCTGTCGCAACATCCCGCTGTCATCGCCGCGTTGCGCGATGGTTGCGTTGACGGCGTCGGCAGCACCGCATCCGCGCTCGTCTGCGGCCATCACGCGCCGCACGACGCACTCGAGCGCGAGGTCGCCGACTGGCTGCAGCAACCCGCCGCGTTGCTGTTCGGCAGCGGTTTCGTCGCCAACCTCGCGGTGCTGCAGGCGTTGCTGCACAGCAGCGACACCTGCGTGCAGGATCGCCTCAACCATGCATCGCTGATCGACGCCGCGAAACTGTCCGGCGCGACGCTGCGTCGCTATCCGCACGTCGACGCCGAAGGCGCCGCGCGTCAGCTCGACACGCACGAGGGCGATGGCCTTGCGCTCATCGCCACCGACGGCGTCTTCAGCATGGATGGCGACATCGCGCCATTGCGTGCGCTCGCCGCACTCGCGCGCGACCGCGACGCATTGCTCTACGTGGACGACGCGCACGGGGTCGGCGTGCTCGGTCTCGAAGGTCGCGGCAGCGTCGCCGACGCCGGCCTGTCGACCCGCGACGTGCCGCTGCAACTCGCCACGCTCGGCAAGGCGCTCGGCACCTACGGCGCGGTCGTTGCCGGCGACGCGGAGCTGATCGGCCATCTCGCCGAAACCGCGCGCGGCCACATCTATTCCACCGCGCTGCCGCCCGCCCTCGCCGCGGCGTCGCTGGCGGCGGTGCGCATCGCGCGTGCCGCGCACGATCGCCGGACGCACCTGCGTGCGCTCATCGCGCGCTTCCGCGACGGTGTCGCGCGCAACGGGCTCGACGTGCTGCCGTCGACCACCCCGATCCAGGCGGTGATGGCGTTCGACGACCGGGTTGCGCTCGCGATGTCGCACGTACTGGAAGACGTCGGTTTCTGGGTGTCGGCGATCCGCCCGCCCACCGTGCCCGAAGGCCGCGCGCGCCTGCGCGTCACGCTCACTGCAATGCATACCGAATCCGAAGTCGACGCACTCGTCGACGCCCTTGCCCGCGCGCGCGACGCCGCGCAGACCATCGTGACCGCATGACCGGCGAAGCCCATCTCCCCAACCTGCTCGCAAAGCTCGACGTCGACGTGCGCCCGGGCATCTATGTCGTTCTTTCGCGGCCCACGCCCGACGCGGCGTTCGACGCCGCCGCCGCTGCGCGCATCACCGAAGACGAGGGCGTCAGCTACGTCGTGCCGGAAGCATTCGCGCGTGCGCATGGCGCGCCGCCGGATTTCGTCGCCGCATGGCTCACGCTCAAGGTGCATTCGGCGTTGAACGCGGTCGGGCTCACCGCGGCGGTGTCGAGCGTGCTTGCCGGACACGGCATCGCCTGCAACGTGCTCGCTGCGCGTTACCACGACCACATCCTCGTTCCCGCCGCGCGACGCGACGACGCGATCGCCGCGATCCGCAGCCTGCGCACGCGCTGACATGCACATCGAAACCCACGGCCAGGGGCCGTCGATCGCGCTCATCCACGGCTGGGCGATGCACGGCGGTCTGTTCATGCCACTGGTCGAGCGACTGCGCGATCGCTACACGCTGCACCTCGTCGACCTGCCGGGTCACGGCCATGCGCGCGACAGCGACCATCCGCTCGATCCGCATGCGCTGTCGGCGGGACTCGTCGACGCGGTGCCCGATGCGGTGTGGCTGGGCTGGTCGCTCGGCGGGCAGTTCGCTCTGCGCAATGCGCTTGACCATCCGGATCGCGTGCGCGGGCTGGTCATGCTCGCCTCGTCGCCGCGCTTCGTCATTGGCGATGACTGGCCGCACGGCGTGAAGCCGACGCTGTTCCGTGATTTCGGCGACGCGCTGTCGACCGATTTCCGCGGCACGCTGGATGGCTTCCTGGCGCTGGAGGCGCTTGGCTCGGTGAGCGCGCAGGCGGAGTTGCGCGACCTGCGCGCGCATGCGTTCGAACGTGGAGAGCCGGCGCCCGACGCGCTGCTGCGCGGCCTCCAACTGCTCGATGCATTCGACGCACGCGACGAACTCGCGCATCTGCGTGTGCCGAGCCTGTGGATTTCGGGACGTCGCGATCGCCTCGTGCCCGCCGCTGCGATGCCCGCCGCCGCGGCGCTCGCGCCGAACGCGACCAGCCTGGTGATCCGCGATGCCGGCCATGCGCCGTTCCTCGGTGCCGCGGACGAGGTCGCGCACGCGATCGGCACGTTCGCCGCGCCGTTGCTGGCAAAGGCCGCGTGATGCGAATCGATCGAACGCACCGATTTGCGACGGCGACGTCCCGATGACCGAACTCTTCGACCATCGCCAGGTGGGCCGTGCGTTCTCGCGCGCGGCGACACACTACGACGAAGCCGCCGCGCTGCAGCGCGAGGTCGGCGAGCGCCTCGCCGAATCGTTGCCGTACTACGAGGACAAGGCGCTCGGCGGACGCACGCCGCAGGTCGTGGTCGACGTCGGTTGCGGCACCGGGCATGGCACGGCATTGCTGCAGGCGCGCTGGCCGAAGGCGCAGGTGATCGGCATCGACCTGGCGCCGGGCATGGCGCACGAGGCGCAGCGCCGCCTCACCGCGAAGCGCGGCCTGCTGGATTTCTCGCGCAAGCCGCACGTCGTGCGCGCCGACGCACTCGCGTTGCCGCTGCGCGATAACAGCGTCGACGTGCTGTTCTCCAATCTCTGCCTGCAGTGGGTCGAGGACCTGCCGGCAGTGTTCGCGGGTTTCCGTCGCGTGCTTAAACCGGACGGCCTGCTGCTGGTGTCGACGTTCGCGCAGCAGACGCTGATGGAACTGCGCGAAGCCTTCGCCGATGCCGACGACGCGTCGCACGTCAGCCCCTTCATCGACATCGCGCGCTTCGGCGACGCGCTGATCGCCGCGGGTTTCCGCGATCCGGTGCTCGATCGCGATCTGTTCCGCCTGTCGCAACCCGACCTGCCGTCGATCATGCGCGAGCTGCGAACGCTGGGCGCGACCAATGCGATGCACGATCGTCGCCGCGCACTGACGGGCCGTGCGCGTTTCGCGCGCGCGGCGCAGGCATACGAAGCGATGCGCGGCGCGAACGGTCTGCCGGTCACGTGGGACGTCGTCTATGCGCAGGCCTGGGGGCCGGCGCACGGCGCGCCGATCCGCAACGGCGGCTTCGACGAAGTGCGGGTGCCGGTCACCAGCATTCCGATCCGGCGACGTCGATGAAGGTCGCGCCGCGCACCGCGATCACCGCCGTCGGGCTCGCGCTGCTGTCGGCGCTGTTCTTCACTTCCACCTACGTGCTCAACCGCGCTGCCGCGGTGGACGGCGAACACTGGGCGTGGACCGCGGTGCTGCGCTACGTGTGGACGGTGCCGCTGATGCTTCCGCTGATGCGCGGGCGCTGGACGTCGCTGTGGCGGGTGATGCGCGCCAAGCCCGGGCCGTGGTTCCTGTGGAGCGGCATCGGTTTCGTGCTGTTCTACATCGGCCTTACGTATGCCGCGTCGAGCGGGCCGGCGTGGCTGATCGCCGGCACGTTCCAGCTCACCGTCATCGCCGGCATGTTGTGCGCGCCGCTGCTGTACCGCGATGCGCGTCGCCGCGTGCCGATGTCGGCGCTGGCCTGCGGTGCGCTCGCGGTGGTCGGCGTTGCGATGATGCAGTCGGCGCAGGTGCAGGGCAGCCTGCATCGCGAGGCGTGGATCGCAAGCATCTGCGTCGCGTTCGCCGCGTTCGCGTATCCGCTAGGTAATCGCGGGCTTCTACTGCATCTCGAACGCGAAGGCATCGAACTCGACGCCACGCAACGCGTGTTCGGCATGACATTGGCGAGCCTGCCGCTGTGGTTACCGGTGGCGATCTACGCGGCGATGCACGCCGGCGCGCCGCCGCTGCGGCAGGTGATGCTCTCCGGTGGCGTCGCGCTGGGCGCCGGTGTCATCGCGACGGTGCTGTTCTTCCGCGCGACCGGCATGGTGCGTCGCGATCCGGTTGCGCTCGGCGCGGCCGAGGCGATGCAGGCCGCCGAGATCCTGTTCGCCGAAGCGATGGGCGCGATGTGGCTGGGCGAAGCGTGGCCGCACGGAATCGCGGCGGTCGGCGCGATCGTGGTGATCGCGTCGATCGCACTGTTCAGCGTGCTGGTGGCGCTGCGACCGCCGCAGGGCCCGTGAGCGCGATCGTGCGGAAGAAGATGCGATCCTGGTACGGCGTGCCTTGCGGAACGGGCTCGTAGCCTTCGCGACGGACGATCGCACTCACGCGCGGCCAGTCGGCGACCTTGCACACCCACAACTGCGCGTCCTCGTGCTCGCTCAGTTCGCCGACCAGCGATTCGTCGTACTCCGGATTGAAGCGCGCATCGTTGTTCACCGGTTCGATCGACAGCTTCTCGATCTGCACGTGCGGCCCACTGTGCAGGTGCACGCCGTAGCGCGCCATGTCCTCGACGAACAGCACTTCCTCGACGCGCCCCGTGGTGCGGTCGCGGATCGCGCGCGACCATTCACGCGCGTCCTTGTGGGTCGGGTAGTGCGCCGACGCGATCTTCAGGCCGAGCATCACCAGCGCCCACACCAGCATCGCACCCGGTCGCGGCATCGCGCGGCCATCGCGTAGCGACTGCAGCGTCACCAACAGAGCCAGCGGTGCGAACAGCGGCAGGATGTAAAGCGGCAGGCGCGAGCGTGCGATGCAGAAGATCAGCAGCGGCACCAGCGCCCACAGCGTGGGCAACAGCCAGTGCGCGTCGGCGAGGCGCGTCGCCGCGTCCGCGCGCCATGCACGCACTTGCGCGCGCAGGCCGCGCATCCATCGCCACAGCGCACGCGACCACGGCAGGGTGCCGATGACCAGCGTCGGCGCGTAGATCGCGAACCAGCCATACCACTCGCCGTGACGCTTGAACTCGTCGGTGGCGACGCGGCCCACGACTTCCGAGCCCAGGAAATAGCCCATCAGGCCCGGCGTCTTCTGCGTCACTGCGATGTACCACGGCGCTGCGATCGCGACGAACAGCAGCAGGCCGACCGGACGGAATACGCCGGGACGTCCCGGCGTGCGGGTCAGCGCATCGAACAGCAGGATCGGCAGCAGCGGCAGCAGTCCCGGCGGGCCCTTGGTGAGGAAGGCGAGGCCGAACGCGCCCCACATCAGCACCAGCCAGCGCTTCGGATGCGCGACGCCGAAGCGGGCCTCGACGAACGCCCACAGCGCCAGGGTCTCGGTCGCGGTGAGCAGGTAGTCCGTGGTGATCATCTGCGACGCGCCGAACGGGAACAGCATCGCCGCGTAGACGAGTGCGGCGCGTACGCCGTTGCCGGGCGCGAGGCGGCGCCCCATCAGTCCCACCAGCAGCACGCATAGCAGGTGCGAAAACGCCGATGGCAGGCGCGCCGCGAATGCGTTGCTGCCGAAGGCCTTGATGCTGCTTGCGATCGCCCAGTACGTGAGCGGCGGCTTGGTCCAGTGTTCGACTTCGTAGCTGCGGCGCGGGATCAGCCAGTCGCCGCTGTCGACCATGTTGAGCGCGACGTTGGTGTAGCGGCCTTCGTCCGGATCCCAGATGCCGCGCATGCCGAGGAACGCGAACGTGGTCACGATCGCGAACAGCGCGACCCACAGCGCGGGATGACGCCACCACGGGCGCGATGGGGCGATCGTGTTCATGCGTTCACCAGCGCAGCGAGGTCGACGTTGCCGCCCGACAGCACGATGCCGACGCGTCGGCCTTCGAACAGGTCGCGATTGGCGAGCACGGCGGCGAGCGCGACCGCGGACGACGGTTCGATCAGCTGCTTCATGCGCGTCCACACCAGGCGCATGGCGTCGAGCGTCGCGCTGTCGTCGACCACCAGCGCCTTCGCGCCGTGCGCGTGCAGCAGGTCGAAGTTGATCGCGCCCAGCGTGCCGCGCAGGCCGTCGCAGATGGTGTCGGGGGTGAATTCGGTGACGCGCTCGCCGCGTGCGAGCGAGGCCGCGGTTTCCGCCGCGCCGGCAGGTTCCGCGAGATAGAGCGATGTCGACGGCGACGCACCGGCGATCGCGAGCGCGGTGCCGGACGCGAGTCCGCCGCCGCCGACGGGCACGACGATCGCATCGAGCGGGTGCGATGCCAGCAGCTCGAGCGCAGCCGTGCCCTGGCCGGCGATCACCAGCGGATCAGTATAGGGATGCACGAGCCGCGCGCCGAGCGACTGCTGCAGCTCGGCGCACATCGCTTCGCGCGCGGCGATGGTGGGCGCGCAGCGATGCAGCACGGCGCCGTAGGCGGCGATCGCGGCGAGCTTGCCCGGCACCGCGCCTTCGGGCACGACCACGTGGCAGGCGATGCCGCGACCCTTCGCCGCGAGTGCGAGCGCCGCGCCATGGTTGCCGGAGGAATGGGTGACGACGCCGCGTTGCGCCTCGTTCTCGTCCAACGCCCACACCGCATTGCAGGCGCCGCGAAACTTGAACGCCCCGATGCGCTGCAGGTGCTCGGCCTTGAAGTGGAGCGCGCAGCCCGCGATCTCGTCGATCGTGCGCGAGCGCAGCACGGGGGTGACGTGTGCATGCGGCGCGATGCGCGCGGCGGCGGCGAGGACGTCGTCGAAACCGGGGTCGGTCATGCGGAATACGGCGGCAGCGGGAGCCCTAGGGTAGTGGCTGCGCGCGGCGCGAGCATTACGGCGGCGTCATTTGCGGCGACGGCCCAGCAGGCTGACGGTCGTCGAGCCCGCTACCACCAGCAGCGCACCGACCCAGCCGACGATCGACATCGGCTCCGGCGCGAGCATCGCCGGCCACAGCGTATGCACGATCGCGACCACGCCGAGGCAGAGCAACGGCGTCACCGCCAGCACCGCCGACACGCGCGAGGCTTCCCAGTGCGCGAGCGCCTCGGCGAACGCGCCGTAGGCGACGACCGTGTTGAGTGCGCAATAGGCGAGCAGCGCCCATTGCATGCCGTCGAGGTGGGCCAGGTGGGTCGGATGCGCGAACGGCCACAGCAGCAGCGTCGCGACCACGTAGATGACGGCGAGGATCTGCATCGAACCCAGCTTCACGAGCAACTGCTTCTGCGCGAGCGCGTACACCGCCCACACCACCGCACCGAGCACGACCAGCAACGAGCCGACGAGATAGCCGTGCGCATCGGCGTGCCCCGGCGTGGCGTCGACATGCACCAGCTGGTCACGGAAGAACAGGCCGAGCCCGGTGACCAGCAACGCCAGGCCGAACCACTGCGCGACGCGGAAGCGTTCGCCGAACACGACGATGCCGCCCACCGCCATCAACAACGGCGCCAGCTGGATCAGCAACTGCGCGTTGCCCGGCGAGGTGCGGCCCACGCCGAGCAGGTAGAAGACGTAGTTGCCGACCAACATCAGCGCGGCGACCGCCAGCAGGGCCCAGCCGCGACGGCCGAGCACGCCCAAGCCGCCCAGCCGTCCGCGCAGGCCCAGCCATCCCATGGTGAGCACGGCAGCGACGAGGAAGCGGAACCAGGTCAGCGTCAGCGGATCGAGCGCGTGCAGCGTCACTTTCAGCGCGACCGGCAACGTCGCCCAGCACAGCGCGGTGACCAGGCTCAGCACCAGACCGAGGCGGGTTCGTCCGGACGCACGGTGCAGGGTCGACATGGACGATGTCCGGAGCGGCGGCGTGCGATCCTCGCAGGCACGATGCGCGCGGGCAACGCCGCGCATGGACCACTGCA
The DNA here is from genome assembly GCF_045866565.1 of Lysobacter claricitrinus. Taxonomy (NCBI): domain Bacteria; kingdom Pseudomonadati; phylum Pseudomonadota; class Gammaproteobacteria; order Lysobacterales; family Lysobacteraceae; genus Lysobacter; species Lysobacter claricitrinus. Next base: position 873,994 of record NZ_BAAFZV010000001.1, read on the forward strand.
TCCGCTGAACCGCTCAGCGGACGCGCGCCCAATGCCCGAAAAGTTAAGCGGTAGTTCAATGCGAGCGGCAGAAGCTGCATCGATACGTCACAGGGGTGGCCACCATGATCCGCAAACTTCTGCTTCCGCTTGCCGCCACCGCGCTGCTCGCGGGCTGTGTCGCCGTGCCGTACGGCTATCGCGCCGACGACCATGGCGACTACTACTACGGCTCGCCGTCGGTCGAGTACCGCTACCACGACGCGTGGCCGTACTACGGCTTCGGCTATCCGGGTTACTACGGGCCCTACCGCTCGGGCTTCTCGTTCTACGGCTACTACGGTGGCGGCTACCCGGGCTATGGCTATCCGGGTTACGGCTACTACGGCTATCCGCGCTACGGCTATCCGTACCGCTACACATACCCGAGCTACCACCCGCATAACGGCGACCCGCACAACGGCGGCCATCCGGGCAACGTCAACCGCCCGGACGGCGGCCCGTGGCGCAACCCCGACGAGATCGTGCGTCGTAGACGTTCGACCGACGGTGGGGGCGGCGGCATGGTGCAGGTTGAGCCGCGGCCGTCGATGCCGGTGGTCACCCGGCCCGAGGGCGGTGGCGTCGGGCCGCGCGCCGGTGGCGAACGCGATGGCTCGGCCGCGGGCGACGTGATCCGGCGCGCGCGTCGCGAAAGTGGCGCGGGCAACGAGCCCTGACGGGCCCTGAAACGTGACGGTGACGGCTTGCGATGCCGCGGGGCCGGCCTCAAGCTAGGCGGGCACCGTCCGCGATCGCGGACGGCTGCGCCGTTTCCGCCACGTCGGACCCCGGCGAGGATCTTCGGATCCCCCCTGTTCCGCCCCTCGCCGGGGGCCGGCACCCGGATCCCGGGTGCAAGGCGAAGCCCCTGAAAAGGTGAAGGGCCGGACGTCCCCCGACATCCGGCCCTTCGTGCTTCCCCGCGGGCGCTTGGCCAGCCCCTGTTCCAATACCGGCCGACGCATGCGCCTGCCCCGCTGGGTGCAAACGAATGCATTGCACGAAGCGTGCCATCGGCAGGTGGAAGCGGCCGGGTGGCCGGATCCCAACGCCCGTCACGTTGCGGCCCCGCGCCGTCCGGCCGGGTTGGACGCGAAAGTGACGCAAATCGGCCATGCCCGGCCCGGGCGGTCAGGCGCTGACATTCGCCGCGCGGCCCTGTTCAGGAATGCACGCGGTCCGCGCTGCGCGACAATGCGGGCGTATTTCGAGGCTTAGCGATGAGCGATTCCTTCTACCGGTTCGACGTGATCGTGGTCGGCGGCGGCCATGCCGGCACCGAGGCCGCGCTGGCGTCCGCGCGCGCCGGCGCCCGCACGTTGCTGCTGACGCATTCGATCGAGACGGTCGGCGCGATGAGCTGCAACCCCGCGATCGGAGGCATCGGCAAGGGGCACCTGGTCAAGGAGATCGATGCGCTCGGCGGCGTGATGGCGCGCGCGGCCGACGCCGCCGGCATCCAGTGGCGTCGCCTCAACGCGAGCAAGGGCCCGGCGGTACGCGCGACGCGCTGCCAGGCCGATCGATCGCTGTATCGCGCGTACATCCGCCGCGCGGTCGAATCGCAGCCCAACCTCACGCTGTTCCAGGCCGCGGTCGACGACATCGGCTTCGACAACGGTCGCGTGTCGTCGGTGCTCACACAGACCGGCCTGCGCTTCTTCGCGCCCGCGGTTGTGCTCACCGCCGGCACCTTCCTCGCCGGCAAGGTGCACATCGGCGGGACGACGTACGCGGCCGGTCGCGCCGGCGATCCGCCGGCGACGACGCTTGCCGCGAAGCTGCGTGAAGGCCCGTTCGTCGTGGATCGATTGAAGACCGGCACGCCGCCGCGCATCGACGGCCGCACGCTCGACTATTCGGTGATGGACGAACAGCCCGGCGACGATCCGCGCCCGGTGATGTCGTTCATGGGCTCGACCGCCGACCATCCCGCGCAGGTGTCGTGCTGGATCACGCACACCAGCGAGCGCACGCACGAGATCATCCGCGGCGCGCTGGATCGCTCGCCGCTGTATACCGGCCAGATCGAAGGCATCGGCCCGCGCTACTGCCCGTCGATCGAGGACAAGGTGGTGCGCTTCGCCGAGAAGGCGAGCCACCAGATCTTCGTCGAGCCCGAAGGGTTGGACGTTGCCGAGATCTATCCGAACGGCATCTCGACCTCGCTGCCATTCGACGTGCAGCTCGATCTCGTGCGTTCGATCCGCGGCTTCGAGAACGCGCACATCACCCGCGCCGGCTACGCGATCGAATACGACTTCTTCGATCCGCGCGGCCTGAAGACGACGCTGGAAACGAAGTCGATCGGCGGCCTGTTCTTCGCCGGCCAGATCAACGGCACGACGGGTTACGAGGAAGCCGCGGCGCAGGGCCTGCTCGCGGGCGTCAACGCCGCGCGCTTCGTGCGCGGCGAAGCCGGCTGGAGTCCGCGTCGCGACGAGGCCTACCTCGGCGTGCTGGTCGACGACCTCACCACGCATGGCACGAGCGAGCCGTACCGCATGTTCACCTCGCGCGCCGAGTACCGCCTGCAACTACGCGAGGACAACGCCGACCTGCGCCTGACGCCGACCGGTCGCGATCTCGGCCTGGTTGACGACGAACGCTGGCAGCGCTTCGACGGCAAGCGCGAGTCCATCGACCGCGAGACCGCGCGTTTGCGCAGCACATGGGCGGCGCCCAACAACGCGCTCGGCCGCGAGATCGCCGACGCGCTCGGCATCGAGATCAGCCGCGAAGCGAACGCCATCGACCTGCTGCGCCGTCCCGAACTCGACTACGCCGCACTGATGCGCGTGCCGTCGCTCGGGCCGGCGGTCGACGACGCGACCGTGGCGGAACAGGTCGAGATCGACGCCAAGTACTCGGGCTACCTCGACCGTCAGCGCGACGAGATCGAACGCGCACGTCGCAACGAGGACACCGCGATTCCGGAGGCGTTCGATTACACGAACGTGCGCGGGCTCTCCGCGGAAATCCAGCAGAAGCTCGAGCGCGTGCGGCCGCAGACGGTGGGGCAGGCGCAACGCATTCCCGGCATGACGCCCGCGGCGATCTCGCTGCTGCTCGTGCACCTTGTGCGCGCACGGCGCGAACGCGTCGCCTGATCGCCAAGGCGTGTTGTTTCGCCGCACAGCGGCGCGGCTTGAGCCCTACGACGCGCGCGTCGTCCGCTGCACCGTGTGTGTGCGGCACCGACAGCGTCGCCCCATAGCGGGATGTTTCGCCGACGTATGCCGATGCGTCGTGCCACCGACGAACGGGCGCGCACGCGGCGGGCCCTGATGCATCAGATCTCCACCGGCGCGCCCATCTCGACCAGGCGATTGCCCGGAATCCGGAAGAAGTTGCTGGCGGCCGCCGCGTTGCGATGCATGAAGACGAACAGCAGGTCACGCCAGATCGGCATGCCGCGACGCGGGCTGGCGACCACCGTTTCGCGACTGGCGAAGTAGGTGGTCTCCATCGGGTCGAAACAGATCGCGCTGCAGTCGGCCGCGCGCATCAGAGCAAGCGGAACGTCCGGGGTTTCCATGAAGCCGAAGCGCAAGGTCGCGCGATGGAAGCTGTCGCCGATCGGGCGGATCACCAACCGCTGGGCCACCGGTACGAACGGCATCGGCTTGGTGTCCACGGTCAGCAGCACGTTGTGCTCGTGCAGAACGCGGTTGTGCTTGAGGTTGTGCAGCAACGCCTTGGGCACGACGGACGGCTGCGACGTGAGGAACACCGCGGTGCCGGGCACCCGCAGCGGCGGCGCGAGCATCAGCGAATCGACGAACTGCTCGGCCGCGATGCCGTCCTTCAGTACTTCGGCCTGCAGCAATTGCCGGCCCCGCCGCCACGTGCGCAGCACTGCGAACACCAGCACGCCCAGCAGCAGCGGGAACCACGCGCCGTCGAAGAACTTCGCGAGGTTCGCACCGAGGAATGCGAGATCGACGCCGATGAACAACGCGACCAGGGGCCAGTAAAGCGCCGGTGGCAGCAGCGGACGATGACGCGTGGTGACGACCAGCAGCACGCTGGTGATCAGCATGGTGCCGGTGACCGACACGCCGTACGCGGTGGCCAGCGCGGTCGAACTGCCGAAACCGATCACCGTCGCGATGGTGCCGATCATCAGCATCCAGTTGATCGCCGGCACGTAGATCTGGCCGAACGCGTCGCGCGATGTCTGGCGGATGGTGAGCCGCGGCAGGTAGCCGAGCTGCACCGCCTGGCGCGCCGCCGAATACGCGCCGCTGATCACCGCCTGCGATGCGATCACGGTGGCGAGCGTCGACAGGCCGACCATGGGATACAGCGCCCAGGACGGCACGCCGAGGTAGAACGGGTTGTCGATCGCATGCGGATGCGCGAGCACCAGCGCGCCCTGGCCGAGGTAGTTGAGCGTGAGCGCGGGCAGCACAACCAGTGTCCATGCCCACTGGATGGGCCGGCGACCGAAGTGGCCCATGTCGGCATACAACGCTTCGCCACCGGTGACCGCCAGCACCACCGCGCCGAGGATGAAAAAGCCGTGCGGACCGTGCGACGCGAAGAACCGGATCGCCCACACGGGATTCAACGCCGCGAGCACCTGCGGGTGCATGGCGATGCCGCGAACGCCGATCACGCCCAGCGCGACGAACCACACGACGAGCACCGGTCCGAAGGCCTTGCCGACCGCATCGGTGCCGAACCGCTGCGACGCGAACAGCACCACGAGCACCGCGATGGTGATCGGCAGCACCCAGTGCGACAGCGCGGGTGCAGCGACCTCGAGGCCTTCGACCGCCGACAGCACCGAGATCGCAGGCGTGAGCACGCCGTCGCCGAAGAACAGCGCCGCGCCGAACACGCCGAGCAGGCCCACCACGTAGATGCCGCGCGTGCCCTTCAGCGTGCGCTCGGCCAGCGCCGACAGCGCCATGATCCCGCCTTCGCCGTCGTTGTCCGCGCGCATGATCACGCCGACGTACTTGGCGGTGATGACGATCATCAGCGCCCAGAACACCAGCGACAGCAGGCCCAGCATGGTCGGCGCGTCGGGTGTCAGGCCGTAATGCGGCAGGAACGCTTCCTTGATCGTGTACAGCGGGCTGGTGCCGATGTCGCCGAACACCACGCCAAGCGCGCCGAGCGCGAGCGTGACGAAACGCCCCTGCGGCGCATGGGCGTGGGTCTGTGGGGGGTCCGTGCGCACGGGGCGCTCCGTCGTGGATCGGGTGCGCAGTCTCGATCCGCCGTGCGTAAAGCCGAAAGACCGCCAGCGCCGGGGGCGCGTAAATTCAGCATAAATTCGACGTTTCGCCGGCACGCGATCCGTGCACGACGGCGACAATGGCGCGACTCCGAGGCCGACCGACGTGAACGCTCCACCGCTCGCCCGCCCGCAACGCAACGCCGTCGCGTACATGGTCGCCGTCGCCGGCAGCATGGCGGCCGTCGCGCTCGCGCAGCTGCTGCAGCGCTGGCTTGGCGTCAACGACCTGTCACTGGTGTTCATGCTCGCGGTGCTGGTGGTGGCGTCGCGCACGCATGCCGGGCCGGCCGCGCTGACCGCGCTGCTGTGCTTCCTCGCCTACAACTTCTTCTTCATGGAGCCGCGCTACACGCTGTACATCGGCGCGCGCCATGGCGTCGCCACCGTGCTCGCGTTCCTGGCCGCCGCGCTGCTCGCGGGGCGCCTCGCGGCGCGTCTTTCGGAGCAGCTCGACGCGCTCGGTGAAGCGCAGCGCCACGCCATCGCGCGGCAGGCGCTCGGCCAGCAGCTCGCGGTCGCCGCCGACGAGGCCGCGGTGGTGCGCGCCGCGCACGACGGTTTCCGCCACGCGCTCGATGCCGATGTCTGGCTGCGACTGGACGGCGGCGCGCATCGCGAGACGGTCGAAGACCAGGGGTGGTGGGTGCTGCCACTGCGCACGCCCGATCGCGTGCTCGGCGCGCTCGGGCTCAAGCTGCCGGACGGAACGCCGCGCATGGAACCGCGCGAGCGCGACGTGGCGCGCGCGATGGTCGACGACGTCACGCAGGCGCTGCTGCGGACGCGACTGGTCGCCGAACTCGAAGCGCAGCGCATGACGGCCGAAACCGAGCGCCTGCGCAGCGGTCTGCTCGCATCGGTGTCGCACGACCTGCGCACGCCGCTCGCGTCCATCATCGGCGCGGCCGAAAGCCTGGAAACCTGGGGAGACGACATGGCTGCCGACGATCGCAGCGCGCTGCTCGCCACCGTGCGCGAGGAAGGCCTGCGACTCGATCGCTACATCCAGAACCTGCTCGACATGACGCGGCTGGGGCAGGGCGTTGCACCGGTTCGCGACTGGTGCGGCCTCGACGAACTGATCGGCGCCGCGATCGCGCGCGTGCAGCGGCATCGACCGCACGCGAATGTCGACGTCTGCGTCGAAGCCGCGTTGCCACCCGCCTTCGTGCAGGGCGCGTTGATCGAGCAGGCGCTGCACAACGTGATCGACAACGCACTGAAGTTCGCCGGCGACGACGAGCCGGTGCAGGTCGACGTCCGCCATCGCGATGGCGCGTTCGAAGTCGATGTGGTCGACCGTGGCCCCGGCATTCCCGAGGCCGAGCGCGAGCACGTGTTCGAGATGTTCCATCGCCTCGCGCGCGGCGATCGCGGCCCGTCCGGCACCGGGCTTGGCCTGGCGATCACGCGCGCGATCGTGCTCGCGCACGGCGGCGCGATCGCGATCGACTCGCCGGCGAATGGCGGTGCACGCGTGCGCATGACGCTGCCCGCGGTGGAACCCGCATGAGCGACGCCACGCCCGCGCGCGTGCTCGTGATCGACGACGAGCCGCAGATCCGCCGCTTTCTCGACATCTCGCTGCGCACGCAGGGCTATGCGGTGATGGCGGCGGCGACGGCCGACGAAGGCCTCGCGCGGCTCGCCACCGAAGGCGCCGACCTGGTCATCCTCGACCTCGGCCTGCCCGACCGCGACGGCATCGACGCGCTGCGCGAACTCCGGCAGTGGTCGAACGTGCCGGTGATGGTGCTGACGGCGCGCAGCGACGAGGACGAGAAGGTCGAGGTGCTCGACGCGGGCGCCAACGACTACGTCACCAAGCCGTTCGGTATCAAGGAACTGATGGCGCGACTGCGCGCGCTGCGTCGCGCGCAGGCCACGGCGGACGGCGAGCCGGCGGTGTACGACGACGGCGAGCTGCGCGTCGATCCGCTGCGTCGCGAGGTGTCGCTGCAGGGGCGCGCACTGACATTGACGCGCAAGGAGTACGTGCTGCTGTCGTTGCTGGTGCGCCATGCCGGTCGCGTGGTCACGCAACCGCAGCTGCTGCGCGAGGTATGGGGCCCGACCCATCAGGACGACACGCACTACCTGCGAATTCTTGTCGGCAAGCTGCGACAGAAGCTCGGCGACGACGCCGCGCACCCGCGTTGGATCGCGACGGAACCCGGCGTCGGCCTGCGCTTTCTCGGTCGCGGCTGATCGCCCGGCCCCATACGCGAACGCCCGCCGATTGGCGGGCGTTCTGCATCGCGATGACCGCGAGGTTTACTGCAGCGACGCGCGCGGCGGCGACTGCTCGGAGCCGACCTGGCCCTTCTGCTTCTTCAGCAGTTCGATCTGGTCAGAGTCCATCTGCAGCAGTTCCTTCTTGCGCGCTTCCATCCGGGTACCGAGCTCGTCCAGCTCCTCGCGGCTCAACACCTTGCGCGCGGTCTTGAACATCTCGGTTTCTTCTTCCTTCGCGTGGTGCTCGACCAGCTCCTTCAGCACCTTCGCGCGGCCGCTGAAACGGTCGCTGGTGACGTCGGTGGCGAGCAGGTCGGGCAGCACCAGTTCACCCGCGGCGCGGTGCTCTTCGAGCGCTTCGAAGACCATGGCTTCGTCATCGGACTCGCCGACCGCTTCCTTGAACGCGGGGTAGAAGATTTCCTCTTCGATCTGCGTGTGCACGTCGAGTTCGAGGCGGATCTTCTCAAGCAGATCGACGCGGGTCTTCTCGGCGCGCTTGGTGGTATCGGTCAGCTGCGAGAGCAGGCCGCGCACCTTCTCGTGGTCGGCCTTGAGGAGTTCGATCGCATTCATGCAGTCACCCGTCCGGTGCAGGGAGGAAGGCCCCGGACGATGCCAGCGACGGCGTGAGGTCGGCGTCAGGTGTCGGAGGCAATCCGTTCGAACTACGCTCGCGATCGTCAACGCAGTGAGTGATTGCCGCTTGCAGCAATTTTCCTGTGTGTACAGCTCGCTGCGCCCGACGTGCGGTGTTTCGCGAACGAACTTGGCGAACGGCCGCCCTGCGGGCCACGCCGTCGCCGTGGTCGCGCACGCAGCAGGATGCATCACGTCATTCCGACGCGCGACTGAAGCGTTAATCGTCGTCGACGGCATGTCATCGCGCACCAGAAACTCGCTGGGCACCGCACGCGCAGGCGCCGCATTCCGGCGGCGTCGTCGAACCGTCGCAGCGCACCAGCAGGACCGCGCGCCGCGCGGATGCCTTCACGATTCGTCGCACTGAACGGGGGTAGCGTCGCCGTCCGACCCGCCCGACGGGTCCTTTTCGACACGTCGCAGCATCCATCGATGGAGACGACCGCATGAACGCCAGAACCCCGCTCGCAATCGCCGCTGCCGCGCTGGTGATGTTCGCGACCACCGCGTGCAACCGCAACGCCGATACCCCGCCCGCCGACACGACGCCCGCGGCGGACACCGCGGCCACGACGCCCGCGCCAGCGACCACGCCGCCCGCCGACACGTCGACCACGCCACCGCCGGCCACCACCCCGACCGCGCCGCCCACCCAGGCGGAAGCACTGGCGACGCTCAACGCGGTCAATGACCACGAGATCAAGCTCGCCGAACAGGCCAAGAGCAAGAACGTCACCGGCGACGTGCTGGCGTACGCGAACCTGATGCAGACCGAGCACGGCAAGAACATGGCCGACACCAAGGCGCTGCTCGACAAGAACGGCGGCGCGCCGGCCGACACGCCGGCGATGGCCGACATGAAGAGCAAGGGCGACGCGGAGACGCAGCAGCTCGCCGCACTCGACGGCGACACCTATGCGAAGGCCTACATCGACGCGATGGTGAATGGCCACCAGGACGTGTTGGGCAAGCTCGACACGATGCTGATCCCGGCCGCCACCGACGACGCCGTCAAGAAGCACCTGCAGATGACGCGCGACCACGTGCAGCAGCACCTCGACAAGGCCAAGGCGATCCAGGCGAAGCTCGGTGGCTGACGCGCAGCAGGCGATGGACGAGGACCCGCGCTCCGGCGCGGGTCTTTTTTTTGGGCGCCGCGCGGACGGATGTCGATCCTGGATATGGGTCGCGCGACACCGCATTAGGCGCCGCGACGCGGTATCCGCGCGTGGTGTGCGCGTGCGGGTGCGCAACGACAACTGCAACGGCACGTCGTCGACACGCGGCGTCCGCTTCCGTCCGATTGCGCTCGCACGCCGCCGCCGAATGGGCCACCCACCGCTCCGCCTGCGCGTAGCCCACGCGGGCAACGCCGATTACCAGCGACCTGAGCGCAACGCCACCGATGGTGACGCGTGAAACGCCACCGCAACAGCAGCCGCAGCGCCGACGCGACCCGTCAGCCGACAGGACGCCTCAACGCAGCCCGCCAGTCACCCGGGACGCCGCATCCACGCGTGTATTCGCGACGGCATCGTGGCGACGGTCGCGATGATGGCCGTCGTTGGGCGGCGTCAGCACCGCGCCCTGGCCGGGTTGGTCGTGGCGGTCGTCGGGCTTGCGCAGCTCGCCGCGCTCGAAGCGCACTTCCTCGTTGTTCGGATCGTCGCCATGCAGCTTGGTCATCGCCGTACTCCGCGCAGGGACACGTCGCGAGGCTAACGCGCACCCTGCTGCCGTCGCGTGATCGTCACTTTTCCTTGCGGTAGTTCAGCGACGCGCGGCTCTCGACCGTGCTCGACTCGACAGTGAAGTCGACGCCGCGGCGGATCAGGTACTTCAGCGTCAGCACCTGCCCCGCGCCGAACAGCGACACGCCGTAACCGACATACAGCCGGGGCGACAGGTACTTGCCGATGCCGAGCACGCTCGTGCCGAGCGTGCGGCTTTCGGTCACGCCCGCATCGTCGAGCCCGAGCCGCGCGCCGAGTTGCGACGCCAGCAGGCTGCCGCCCGCCGACAGCGCTGCGCTCGCCGCGGTGATCTGTTCGCCCTGTTCACCGCCCAGCGTCGGCAACGGCCGGCCCAGCGCGAGGTACGACAGCGCCTCGGACTGCGTGCCACCGTCGCTCGACCACACGTTCGCGCGCGGCCGCGAGGCGCGGCCGGTGACATCGATACCGGCGGTGACGCTGCCGACGTCGCGCTCGGCGCGGATATCGAGGATGGGGTCGCCGATGTCGCCGCCCTGCCAGACCAGATGCCCGCGGGTGACGTCGAGCTTCTGCCCGTACGCGACATAACGACCGCTCACATCCATCTGCCCGCGCGCCGACGTCGCGCTGCCGGGCGTGCTGTGCACCTGCACGCGGCCGGTCAGCTTGCCGTCGAGACCGAAGCCCTGCAGGCGCACGTCGTTGCCGGCGACGAGCGCGAGGTCGAGCGCAAGCGGCGTCTTCACTTCCGTCTTCGCATCGACCGGATCCAGCACGACGACATCCGGCGACGCGCTGACCGGACCATCGAGCCGCTCGAGCATCAACAATGCCGACGGCACCACGACCGTGCCGGTGACGCTGATCGGCTGGCCCGCGGCGGTGCGCACCTGCACGTCGGGGTTGGCGACGGCGCGCAGCTCGCGCGTGTTCGATACCTGCACGTTGCTGCCGCGCAGGTTCAGCTGCAGCGGCGCCCCGGTGTCGCGCCAGCCGAGGCGGCCGTCGATCGCGAGTACGCCCTCGCCCGAGCGCACGTGGCCGTTGATGCGCGCATTGCCGTCGGCGCCCGCGTCCAGCGTCGCGACGCCATCGGTCAGGGTGACGCCGAGCGCCGGCATCTCGGTGGTGAAACCGGTCAGCTGCGCGTGGCCACCGAGTGCCGGCGCGGTCCACGTGCCGGCGAGGGTGACGCGGCCGGCGAGGCGCCCGCGCGGATCGACGATGTCCGGCGAGAACAGCTCCATCCAGGTCAGCTCGTCGGTGTCGACGCTGATGTCGCCCGACAGCGGCGCGTACGCGGCCCAACCGGTGGCGACATGGCCCTGCACGTGGCCGCGATCGAACAGGCCCGAGGTCAGGTCGACCTGCAGGCGCTGCGGATCGAACGCGACGCGTGCATCGAGCGCGCGCCAGCGCAGCACTTCGTAGGCCTGCGTCGCATCGAGGCGGAACCCGCCCTGCGGCGAAGTGACGTGTGCGGTGCCACGCCACGATGCGCCGACGCGACGCAGCTGCGCCTGCGCATCGACGGTGCCACCGACCAGCCACGGCGTGCCATCCGCGCGCGCCGGCAGGTAGCCGGCGACGAGCGTGAGCGGCAGCGCGCGCGCGGTGACGTCGGCGCCGCGGCGCGGCCAATCCGCGTTGCCGCAGAGCTCGCCGCCGGCCGATGACCGCAGGCAGGTCGCATCGAGCGCGATCACGCCACCGCCGAAGCGCAGCTGCGTCGCGTGCGAGAGTTGCCACGCCGCGCCGCGCGTGGGCGACAGTTGCAGCGTCGCGACATCCGCCAGCCACTGCGAGCCCGCGTGGCGAAGCGCGCCGCTGACCGACGCCCCGCCGAATTCGCCGTGCGCGTTGGCGCGCAGCTGCAGCGCTTCGACCGCGCCGCGCGCGTCGGCGTCGAGCGCATCCAGCGGCATGCCCAGTTGCAACCCGCTCCCGTGCACGACCAGCGCGCCCGGTGCGCCGCCGGCATGCCAGGGCAGGCGGCCTTTCGCGACCAGCGTCGATGCGCGATAGCCGGCGAACGCGACGTCGCGACCGTCGAGATCCGCGGTCACGTCCGGCGCCGTGCGCGGACCACTGACATGCAGCGTGCCGCGCACCACGCCGCGTGCGTCCGGCAGCAGGTCGGCGAGTTGTACCGGCGACAGGCGCGCGTCGATGTCGAGGCGATCGCCGACGCGGCCGCGCGCATCGAGGCGGCTGCTGCCCGCGGTGAGCTGCACGTCGCCGTCGACGTCGCTGCCGCGCAGGTGCGCCTTGCCGTGGCCGGCGAGCGCGCGGCCACGCAACGTGCCGCCGATGCGCGGCACGTCGAAGGTCGCGTCGAGCACGCCGGCGCGCCCCGGCGTGCCGGCGGAACGCGACCCGCGCGTGTGCAGCGATGCATCCACCGCACCCGGCCAGCCGTCGAGCAGGAACGAGGGGTCGAAGCGTTGCAGTTGCACGTTGGCGTCCCAGCGCGCGAGCGGCGCGAACCCCGCGTTGCCCTGCGCGAGCAGCCGGCCGCCGCCGACGTTGAGCGCCACCACGCCGCGATACAGCCCGTCGTCGAGCGCGACGTGCGCGCTGCCGCCCATGCGCCGCGCACGCAGCGTGCCGCCGACCTGCGGCACGTCGACGATCGCGTGCAAAGCGCCTGCGTCGTCGCGATGCCCGGTGGTGGCGAGCGCGCCATGCAGCGCGCCGCTCCAGCCCGGTGCGAAATAGCCGGGATCGAAGCCGGCGAGTTGCGCGTGCAGGTTCCAGTCGAGCTGCGGGCGTGCGGTGATGCGACCGTTCGCGTCGAGCACGCCGGTCGGCATGCGCGCTTCGAGCCGCTGCACGGTGAGTTCGCTGTCTCGACCGGTGCCGGCGAGCGTGACCTGCGCGCTGCGCCCGCCGCGTGCGAGCGTGCTGCGCCCGTCGACCGTCCACGCCGCCTGCGTTCCCGCGACGGCCATGTCGGCGTCCGCGACGACCTGCGCCGCACCGTCACCCCAGCGCAGGCCGCGCGCCGCGATCGTGTAGTCGACGCGTGCGTTGCGGCGCGCGCCGAAATCGCCGCGGCCGCGCACCAGCACGCGCCCGCCCAGCACTTCGACATCGAGCGGCGCGAACGCGAGCACCTGCTGCTCGAGGTGCAGCGTGGACGGATGTACGACGACGCGCGCATCGCCATGCACCAGCGAACCCTGCAACGTGCCGTCGCCGCCGAGGCCGCGTGCGTCGAAGTCGAGATCGGTCGTCTGCGGCGGATCGCCGGGCGTTCCCGACAGCGCGGCGGTGTCGAGGCCGTGGCCGCTCGCGTGCAGCACCCAGCGCGGCCGCTCGGCGCCGCGCAACGTCAGCGTCGCGCGGATCGTTCCGGGCGCTGCGCCCGCGAGCGCGACATCCATCGCATCCAGGTCGCCGCGCGCGACGAAGCCGAGGCGCAATGGCGTGCGCGAGTCCTTGACCGGCACCAGCGCGGTGGCCAGCAGGTCGGTGCGATAGCGATTCACCGGCGCATACGTGCCGTTCAATGCGAAACGGCCGCGATCGCTGTCGATGTCGACATGCGCGAGCGTGAGCTTGCCGGTCGCCGCGTCGAGCCCGCCGCGCACGCGCCGGATGTCGATCAGCGGTGCGGACTGCCGCGTCACGCGCAGCCCATCGATGCGGATGTCGTCGGCCTGCAGCGACAACGGCGGTGCGATGCGCGGCAGCGAGTCGGGCCAGCGCGGCAGTTCGAACGGCGTGGTGCTCGGCGGCAGGTCGAGCGTCGCGTTCTGCACCTGCATGGCGTCCAGGCGCAGGCGACGGCCGAGCAACGGTCGCAGGGCCGGGTCGATCGTGACGCGTTGCGCGGCGAACGCGATCTTCTTCCAGCGGAAACGCACGTCGTGCAACGTCATCGGGCCCGATGCCGGGCCTTGCGCGCTCGTCCATTCGAGCGACGCATCGGCGGGCAAGCGCGCCTTGATCTGCGCGAGCAGCAGGTCGCGGCCGGCGATCGTGGTCAGCAACCAGTACGCGAACGCGACGATGACCACGAGCATCACGCCGCTGCCGATCGCGCTGCGGATGCCGAGCTTTCGCATACGCGCGCGACGCAACGCACGCAGCTCGAGGATGCGCGCCTCGCGTTCCTCGGGCGTCGGCTCGCCCGCATTCGTGCGTGGCGCGTCGGGCAACGGGCTCACAGTTCCGCTCCCAGGCTGAGGTAGATCTGCAGCGGCGAATCCGGCGAATTCAGGCCGTGCGCGAGGTCGACGCGCACCGGTCCGACCGGTGATTTCCAGCGCACGCCGAAGCCGACGCCGGTGTGCAGGTCAGGGCGATCGTCGAATGCGCTGCCGGTGTCGACGAACGCCGCCGCGCCCCACGTGTCGTTGAAGTAGTGCTCGTACTCCGCACTCGCCGTTATGACTTTCTCCGCGCCCACCGCGAAGCGTTGGCCGGGCGCACCGATGCGCGGGCCGACCTCGCGCCAGCCGTAACCGCGGATGCTGCGCTCGCCGCCGGCGTGGAAGCGCAGGCTCGGCGGCAGCAGGTCGGTCGCGGTGTCGCTCCAGGTCTGGCCGACTTCACCACGTGCGATGAAACGGCTGCGCGGACCAAGGCCGCGATACAGGCTGATGGTGCCGTGCGCCTGCACGAACAGCACGCCGTTCACGCCTTCGGCACTGCCTTGGCCGGCGCGCACGAACGCGCTTGCACCGAACCCGCGACGCGGCATCAGGCGGTCGTCGACGTCGACGTAGGTCGCATCGAGTTGCGGATAAACGAACGAGCCGTAGCGGAAGTCGGGCGGCGTCGACGGATCGCCGTCGTCTTCCGCCGCGTACGCCCAGCGCTCGCGCAGCACGTGCACGCCGGCCACCGCATCGAGCCGGCGGTTGATGCGGCCGCTGCGGCTTGCAACGAACTCGACGCGACGGTTGTCGATGAAATCGGTCTGTTCGTCCGCGCCCTGCAGCGCGATGGTGTACCAGCCGTCAACCCACGCGAACGCGGGGATGCGGTACTGCAGCGTGACCGTCTTGCGGCGTTGCGCGTAGTCGAGGTCGAACGTCGCCTTGTGTCCGCGGCGGTTGAGCCAGCGACGATCCATGCCGAGTCGCACGCCCGCGCCGCTGTCGGAACCGTAGCTCAGGCCGACGGTGTAGACCGTGCGCTTGGCTGGCGTCAGCGCGACGTCGATCGGCACGTTGCGGTCGACGGCCTTCTCCGGGTGCACGGCGACGTCGATGCCGGAGAAGTAGTCGAGCCGTTGCAGGGACTCGCGCAGGCGTTCGATGCGCGCCTGCTGGTACGGAGCACCGGGCTCCCAACGCACCAGCTTGCGCAGCAATGTGTCGTCGACGATGGACTTCGGCGTCTGCGTGAACGTGACCGCGCCCATGCGGTAGCGCGCACCGCTCGCCCAGAGCAGGTCGATATTGGCGTCGCCCGTGGCGCGCGTGACCTCGACGCGATGCGTGGTCAGGTCGGCGTCGAAATAGCCGCGTTCGGCGAGCACGCGCGAGATGCGCGTCTTGCTCGCTTCGTAGATCGTGTGGTCGAGCGTCTCGCCGGTGACCGGATGGAACGCATTGACCTGCGCGGTCACAGGCGCGTCGGTCGCTGCGTCGCCCCGCACGTGCACGGATACGCGCCCCACCGTCACTGGCGCACCAGGCGTCACGTCGATGCGCACGGCGTCGCCGTCGCGGGTCACCTTGATGGTGGGCGAGTAGTAGCCGAATGGTTCCAGCGCCGCGCGCGTTTCCGGTTCGACCTGTTCGAGCAGGTAGGCGAGACGGCGATCGCCGAGGTCGGTGCCCGCTTCGTCGTTGATCGACAGCGACTCGACGACGTTCGTCGTCATCACCGCATCGAGGCCACGCACCTCGACGCGCGCGATGCGCGCCGCCCACGCCGGAAAGGCCGCGCCGAACGCGAGCAACAGGACGAGGACGGCGCGTCGGGCGCGCGGGCAGTGCGGCATCCGGTCAGGATAGCGACGGCCGCGTTAAAGCGGCCGTGACGGTGCCGGCGTCAGGTCGACAGGTACTCGATGGCGGCGACGCTGCCGAGCCGGTCGGCGAGGCGCTGCAACAACGCAAGGCGGTTGCGACGCACCGCGGCGTCGTCGACGTTGACCATCACCTTGTCGAAGAACGTGTCGACCACCGGGCGCAGCTGCGCGAGGCGCGCGAGCGTGCCCACGTAGTCGCGCGAGTCGAGCAGCGGGTCGGTGTCGGCGATCGCGACGTCGACCGCGCCGGCGAGTTCGCGCTCCGCATCTTCCGCGTACAGCGACGGATCGAGCGTGCTGGCGACGTCGCCTTCGGCCTTGCGCAGGATGTTGCGGATGCGCTTGTTCGCCGCAGCCAGCGCTTCGGCTTCGGGAAGCCGCGCGAACTCGCGGATCGCGGCGAGGCGTGCGTCGAAGTCCGGCAGCGATTCGTGCACGGCGTTGAGCACCGCGTCGAACTGCTGTGGGGTGATGCCGCGGTCGGCGTAGTAGCCGCGCAGGCGGTCGTAGACGAAGTTGGTGACGTCGTACGCGCTGGCATCCGTGGACTGCACCGGCTGCAGCGCGACCGCGCGTTCGACCAGCTCATGCAGCACGAGGTCGTGCCCGCCTTCGAGCAGGTTGCGCGCAAGGCCGAGCGCATTGCGACGCAGCGCGAACGGATCCTTGTTGCCGGTCGGGCGCAGGCCCGCCGCGAAACCGCCAGCGAGCGTGTCGAGGCGTTCGGCGATCGCGATCACCTGGCCGAGCGTGGATTCGGCGAGCGCGTCGCCGGCGAAACGCGGCATGTAGCCTTCGTCCAGCGCCTGCGCGAGTTCGTAACGCGCGGTGTCGCCGACATCGGCGAGCGCGTCGTCGTGCAGCGCGTAGTAGCGGCCGGCGATGCCTTGCAATTCCGGGAACTCGCCGACCATGCGCGACTGCAGGTCGTTCTTCGACAGCTCCGCCGTGCGACGCGCGAGCGCGGGATCGACCTCGACCTCGGCCGCGATGCCTTCCGCCAGCGACGCGACGCGCGCGACCTTGTCGGCGATGGTGCCGAGCTTGGCCTGGTAGGTGACGGTCGACAGGCCATCGCCCATCGCGACCAAGCCCTGCTTGAGGTCCTCGTCGAAGAAGAAGTTGGCGTCGGCGAAGCGCGGACGGATCACGCGCTCGTAGCCCTTGCGCACCTCCGCTTCGTCCTTCGACTCGATGTTGGCGATACCGACGAAGTGCTCGCTCAGGCGATCGCTCGAATCGAGCACCGGAAAGAACTTCTGGTTCGCCTCCATGGTGGCGATCAGCGCTTCCTGCGGCACGGCGAGGAATTCTCGCTCGAAGCTGCACAGCACGGCCTTCGGCCATTCGACGAGGCCGTTCACCTCTTCGAGGATGCCCGGCTCGATGCGCGCGACGCCGCCCACCGAGGCCGCAGCACGTTCGACTTCACCGCGGATGCGGCCGCGGCGCTCGTCGGGATCGACCAGCACCTTGGCCATGCGCAGCGATTCGACATAGTCGGTGGGATCGGTGAACCACACCGGCTTGTCGTGCATGAAGCGGTGGCCGCGGCTCATGCGGTCACCCTTCACGCCGAGCAGTTCGACGTCGACGATGTCGCCGCCGAGCAGCACCACCAGCCAGTGCACCGGTCGCGCGAAACCGAAATCATTCGCGCCCCAGCGCATGGGCTTGGGAATCGGCATGCCGGCGACCGCTTCGGCGAGCACCTCGCCGAGCAGCGACGCGGTCGACGCGCCCGGCTTTACCGCGCGATGCACGAAACGTTCGCCCTTGTTGTCGGTGAGGCGTTCGAGCTGCGTCCAGTCGACGCAGGCCTTCTGCGCGAACCCTTCCAGCGCACGCGTCGGCGCACCGGCCGCGTCGAGCGCGACGTTGAGGTACGGGCCGAGCACTTCCGACTTCTGCTCCGGCTGCGTGGTCGCCACCTTCGGCAGCGCGACGGCGAGGCGACGCGGCGTGTACAGCGGCTTCGCACCGGTGCGGTCGAGTTCGACGCCGCGCTTTTCCAGCCCGGCGACGACGCCGTCGAAGAACGCCTGCGCGAGCGCCGGCAATGCCTTGACGGGCAGTTCCTCGGTGCCGAGTTCGATCAGCAGCGGCTTCATGCGGAGACTTCCTTGGCGCCCTTGGGCTGCGGAACGAAGAACGGAACGTAGTGCGACGCGAACACCTCGAGCGCTTCGCAGCGTTCGACATGCGCGGCGAGCGCGGGCCAGCGCGAGAGATCGACCGGCACGGCGTGGCGGCCGTGCGTGACGTAGCAGGCGACGGTGATGTCGGCGAGCGTCATCGCATCGCCGACGAGCCACTGCCCGCCACGCGCCGCGCAGGCGGCATCGAGTGCGGCGTACGTGCCTTCGATCTGCGCGACGCTGCGCGCGAGCAGCGCGCGCGACTGCGCTTCGGGCGAGTGGAAGATGCGTTCGAGCACGATGGCCACCGCGCGATCGGCCGCACCGCTCGCCAGGCCGATCAGGCGCATCGCTTCGCGGCGATCGCGACCGCCGCGAGGCAGCAACGGCTCGCCGGGCGTCTCGTGTTCGATCCAGTCGAGGATCGACGACGACTCCATCAGCACCTCGCCGTCGTCGAGCACCAGCACCGGCACGCGGCCGAGCGGCGAGTACTCGCGGATCCTGTCGAAATCCGCCCCGACCGACCAGTCGCGATGCTCGAACGCGATGCCGCGCAACGCGAGCGCGATCGCAACGCGACGCGTGAACGGCGAGTCGTACATGCCGATCAGGATCATGCGGCCTCCGCCGGCTTCTTCAGCCCCGGGAAGCCGAGCTTCTCGCGCTGCGCGAAATAGGCCTGCGCCACGCCCTGCGCCAGCTTGCGCACGCGCAGGATGTAGCGCTGGCGCTCGGTCACGCTGATCGCGCGGCGTGCGTCGAGCAGGTTGAAGCTGTGCGACGCCTTGCAGACCTGGTCGTAGGCCGGCAGCGGCAGGCCGAGTTCGATCAGCTTGTTGGCTTCGGCTTCGCAGGCGTCGAAGTGATGGAACAGTTCGGCGACGTCGGCGTGCTCGAAGTTGTACGCGCTCTGCTCGACCTCGTTCTGGTGGTAGACGTCGCGATACGTGATCGGCGTGCCGTCGGGGCCGGTCGTCCAGACGAGATCGAACACGTTGTCGACGTTCTGCAGGTACATGCACAGGCGTTCGAGGCCATAGGTGATCTCGCCGAGCACCGGGCGGCATTCGAGGCCGCCGGCCTGCTGGAAGTAGGTGAACTGCGTGACTTCCATGCCGTTGAGCCAGACCTCCCAGCCCAGGCCCCAGGCGCCGAGCGTCGGCGACTCCCAGTTGTCCTCGACCAGGCGCAGGTCGTGCACCTGCGGGTCGACGCCGAGCGCCTTGAGCGAGTCGAAATACAGCTCGACGATGTTCGGCGGCGACGGCTTCATCACCACCTGGTACTGGTAGTAGCGCTGCAGGCGGTTCGGGTTCTCGCCGTAGCGGCCGTCGGTCGGGCGGCGGCAGGGCTGCACGTAGGCCGCGTTCCACGGCTCCGGGCCCAGCGCGCGCAGGAACGTCGCGGGGTGGAACGTGCCGGCGCCGACCTCGAGGTCGAGCGGCTGGATGAGGACGCAGCCCTTGTCGCCCCAGAAGGCGTTGAGGCGCTGGATGAGTTGCTGGAACGTGGGGGCCGGCATGCGTCGTTCCGTGTGGCTGCGCGGAAAGCGGGCTAGTATAGCGACGGCATTTTCGCCCCCATTTTTCCGGGCCTTCGGCGCCCGATCGCGACGCGCTGGCGTGCCCGCTCCCACCCGTTTCCATGGTCCGTCGGCCGTGACGCCCCCAGTCCTCATTCTCGAAACCGGCCAGCCGGTGGCATCGATGCGCCGCCACGGCGGGTTCCCCCACTGGATCCGCACCGCCGCCGGCCTGCCGCGCGATGGCGCGGTGGTGGTCGACGTCGAGAACGGCCAGGCATTGCCCGCACGCGAAGGCTTCGCCGGCGTGATCATCACCGGCTCCGGCGCGATGGTCACCGAGCGTCGCGACTGGAGCGAACGCACGGCGCAGTGGCTGGGCGACGCCGCGCAGGCAGGCCTGCCGCTGTTCGGAATCTGCTACGGCCACCAGCTGATCGCGCATGCGCTTGGCGGCGAAGTGGGCTGGCATCCGGAAGGCCGCGAAATGGGCACGGTCGAGATCGAACGCCTCGCGCCCTCCAACGACGACGCGCTGTTCGCGCGCCTGCCCGAACGATTCGCCGCGCAGGCCACGCACCTGCAGTCGGTACTCAAGCTGCCCGAGGGCGCCACGTTGCTCGCCAAGTCCGATCACGATCCCGTGCACGCCTACCGCTGGCGCGATGCCGTGTGGGGCGTGCAGTTCCATCCCGAATTCAGCACCACGCACATGCGCGGCTACGTGCGTGCGCGCCGCGAGGCGCTGCATGGCGAAGGCCTGTGCGCGGTGTCGACCGAACGCAGCGTCAGCGCGACGCCGCATTCGCGCCGCGTGCTGCGCCGGTTCGTGAACTTCGCCCGCGACCGCGCGGAGGGCCGCGCATGAACGTGCGCAAGGTGCCCGTCGCGCGTGGCGTGGAATGGATGAAGGAGGCGGTCAACATCGGCCGTCGCAACCCGCGCGCGGTGTTCGGCGCGGCGGTGCTGTTCCTGTGCACGCTGTACTTCGCGTCGGTGCTGGCGGTGCTGCCGGTGGCGTCGCGGTTGCAGGGGCGCAGCGATCTTTCGTTCGGCGAGTCGATCGCGGTGGCCATCCCGCTGTTCGTCGTGCTGACGCTGGTCATGCCCGTACTGCTGGCCGGGCTGATCCACGTGATGCACGAAGCCGAGCACGGTCGGCCGACGCGTGCGCGCGACCTGTTCGCCGCGTTCGGCCACGGCCGCGCGCGTCCGCTGATGACGCTGGGCCTGGTGCAGATCGTGTTCAACGTGGGTTGCGTCGCGCTCATCGTGCTGCTGACCGGGCCGGACTACTGGGCCGAGAGCATGAAGGCGCTGCAGGGTGCGCTGAGCGGGCACGTCGTCGTGCCGCCGGAGCCCGAGCATCCGGTGCTGCTGTTCTTCGTGCAGATCCTGCAGTTCGTCTTCAACTACTTCAGCGCGGCGCTGATGCTGCTGTGCGTGCCGCTGATCGCGCTGTCGAACGTCGGCATCGTCGAAAGCCTGCGTCTCGGGTTCCGTGCGTCGGTGGTGAACCTCGGCGCGAACCTGCTGGCGTCGCTGGTGTTCCTGATCGGCTTCGTGATCGCGGCGGTGCTGGTGACGCTGCTGACCGCGGTCGTCGGCGGCATCGCGGCGCTGATCCACCCGGTGCTGGGCGCGGCGATCGCGCTGGCGGTGTGGGCGGCATTCGCGGTGGGCGTGCTGGTGGTGCTGGTCGCGGTGAGCTACTACGCCTGGCGCGACATGTTCGACGCACCGCCGGAACCCGCCGCCGGCACCCGCATGCAGATCGAAGCCTGATTCAGCGCTTGGCGACCACCGCCGCGGCGACGATGCCGGCTTCGTACAAGAGGCACATCGGCACCGCGAGCATCAGCTGCGACACGACGTCGGGCGGCGTGATCACCGCGGCCACCACGAAGATGCCGACTACCGCGTAGCCGCGCCATTCGCGCAGCTGCGCCGGCGTCACCCAGCCGAGCAGCGACAGGATCACCAGCGCGACCGGCAGCTCGAAGCTGACGCCGAACGCGAGGAAGATCACCGACACGAAGTCGAGGTACTTGCCGATGTCCGGCGTCTGCGCGACGACGTCCGGCGTGAAGCGCGCCAGGAACGCGAACGCCGCGGGCAGCACGACGAAATACGCGAACGCGCAGCCGGCGTAGAACAGCGTCACCGCCGACACCAGCAACGGCAACGCGATGCGCTTCTCGCGCCTGTACAGGCCCGGCGCGACGAACGCCCACGCCTGGTAGAGCAGCCATGGCGCGGTGAGGAAGATCGCCGCCATGAACGCGAGTTTCATCGGCACGAAGAAGCCGCCCGCCGGATCGGTGGCGACCAGGTGCCCGGAATCCGGCAAGGTCTTGAGCAGCGGATGCGCGAGCAGCGTGTACAGCTTGCCGGCGAACGGCATCAGCGCCACGAACACCACCAGGACGCCGACCGCGCCGCGCAGCAGCCGCGCGCGCAGTTCGATCAGGTGATCGAGCAGGCGCGGCGCGTCCGGCGGCAGGTGCGCGTCAGCGCTGCTCATGCGGTGCGTTCGACGACGGCTGCGTGTCAGCGCGCGTCGGTTCGGTCATCGACGCCTCGACGTCGGCGATCTGCGCCTGCAGCGATGCGACGTCGGCGGAATCGGGGACTGTCGGCACGCGCGTGGCGTCTGCAACCTCCGCCGCACGCGTCATCCGCGCTTCGACATCGGCCAGCTGCGCACGCAGCGAATCCTGCGCCTCGCGCAGTTCCTCGCGCGCACGCAGGATGCTGTGCCGCATGTCCTCGTCGGCGAGCTCGTTCTCGAGTTCGTTCTTGACCGCCTGCCACTGCGTGCGTGCGCGACGCAGCCACGTGCCGGCCATGCGCGCGGCCTTGGGCAGGCGCTCCGGCCCGAGCACGATCAGCGCGACCAGCGCGGTGAGCAGCAGCTCGGAAAAGCCGACGTCGAACATGGCGCCGCGCGGGCGCTCAGCGGCGGTCGCGGTCGGTGTCGCTGGTGTCGCGGCTGCGCGCGTCGACGTCGTCGTTGCGACGTTCGTCGCGCAGGTGCTGCGGCGGTTCGTCGCCGCGAACACCCTTCTTGAACTCGCGCACGGCTTCGCCGATGTCCTTGCCGGCAGACTTCAGCCGGCCCGTGCCGAAGATCACCACCACGATGACCAGCACGACCAACCAGTGGGTGAGGCTCCAGCTGCCCATGGCGCTGCTCGCTGCAAAAAATGGAAGACGATCAGGATAACGCAGCGCCCACGGCGGCGTTTACGGCAGCGGTTCCGTCTTTACCGCAGGGTCGGCGTTCTGGAACGGCTGCGGCTTCGGATCGGCGCTGGCCGGCGCGGCGGCCGGCACCGGCGTGCTGCTGCTCGCCGACGCGGTGACCGTGGTGGTCGGCACGACGTTCAGGCTCGTCGTCGCGGAGGCCGCAGCTGCGGGCGTGCCGTTGCGTTCGGCACGTGCGGCGGCGGTGGCTTCCTCGAGCGCGTCGCGGAAGTCGACCAGCGCGTTCGACGGCGCGCCCTTTGCGCGGCCTTCGAAGATCATGCGCGGCGTGGTGCCTTCGCCGTAGGCGAGCTGGTCGGCGACGTCGTCGACCTGCAGTACCGCACCGTCAAGCGCGACGCCGGCGAACAGCCCGCGTGCGCGCGACCACGACCAGATCTCGGCCTTGAGCTGGCCGTCGGTAGCGGTGGCCGCGCTGCGACCGACCGGACCGGCCGCGACCGCGGCATCGGCGCCCAGCGTGACCTTGCCGTTGACGATGGAATCGATGCCGCGCTCGCCGCGGAACACCAGCACGATGTCGGCCGACTGCAGGCCGGCCTGCAGGCCGATCGAGCCACCGGTGAGTTTGACGAACGCCGGCTGCGACCACGTGCCGTCCGCGTTCTTCACCGCCATCACGCCGTGGCCGCGGCGGCCGCCGACCACCAGGCCGATCTTCAATGCATCGGGCACCACGACGATCGCGCGTGCCTCGTCGAGCAGCTTGTCGGGGATCGACGACTCCGGGATCTCGCGGATTTCGCGCAGCACCCGCAGCGCGTTCTGGGCACGGGCGTCTTCGGCGGGGCCGGCCAGCGCGACCGGCGCGGCGACGGCGAGGCTCAGGGCGAGGACGAGGCCGGACAGGCGGGGGCGACGGGCCATGGCAGATACCGAAGTGAGCGGATGGTTCAGGCTAGTGAGCCCGCGATGAATATCAAGCAACCGGTGCGCCGCGCCACCGCACCGATGCGCGGCGACGCATCGTCGCAACCCTGCGCAAGCGCCGCGAGCGGCTGCGCTGTCATGCTATGCGGATGATCGCCGCCGCACCGCGCACCGCGCTTGTCCTCGTCAACCTCGGCACGCCCGACGCGCCCACGCCGTCGGCGGTGCGCCGTTACCTGGCGGAATTCCTGCACGACCACCGCGTCGTCGACCTCACGCGCTGGCTGTGGTGCCCGCTGCTGCACTTCGTGATCCTGCCGGTGCGTGGCGGACCGGTCGCGAAGAAGTACGCATCGATCTGGATGGAGGGCGACGATGGCGGTTCGCCCCTCGCCGTGTACACGCGCCGCCTCGCCCGGGCCGTGCAGGCGGAGCTGCCGGAGGTGCTGGTGATCGACGCGATGCGTTACGGCCGGCCGTCGCTGAAGGACGCGCTTGCGCAGCTGCACGCCGGTGGCATCGAACGCGTGGTCATGCTGCCGCTGTATCCGCAGTATTCGACCTCGACGACGGCGTCGGTTGCCGACATCGTCGATCGCATGCCGTCGCTGCCCACGCGCATGGTCGACGACTACCACCTCGACGCCGGCTGGGTCACCGCCGTCGCTGACAGCATCCGCGCCGCGCGCGCCGGCACGACGGGCGATCGCCACCTGCTGTTCTCGTACCACGGCCTGCCGGAGCGTTTCATCCGTCGCGGCGATCCGTACCAGGCGCAGTGCGAGGCCTCGTCGGAAGCGATCGCGCGGGCGCTCGGGCTCGAGCGTTCGCAGTGGTCGCTGGCCTACCAGTCGCAGTTCGGCAAGGAGAAGTGGGTCGGCCCGTCGACGCGCGACACGCTCGCCGGTTTCGCCGCGCGCGGCGTGCTGGACGTCGACGTGGCCTGCCCGGGCTTCGCCGTCGACTGCCTGGAAACGCTCGAGGAAATCTCGGACATGCTGGCGCACGAGTTCGCGCAGGCCGGTGGTCGCATGAACTACATCCCCTGCCTCAACGACACGCCCACGCATGCGCGCGTGCTCGCCGAGCTCACGCGCCGCGCGTTGGCCGACTGATGCGCGAGATCGCCCTCGACACGCCGTTCGGTCGCCTCGCCGCACTGCGCTTCGGCCAGGGCGGCGCGCCGGTGCTGGCGCTGCACGGCTGGCTCGACAACGCGGCCAGCTTCCTGCCGATGTCGACGCATCTGCCGGGCCTCGACCTGGTCGCGCTCGACCTGCCGGGCCACGGCGCGAGTGCGCACCTGCCGCTGTCGGCGGAGTACACGCTGGTCGCCGCGGCGCGCGCGGTGCTGTCGGCGGCGGATGCGCTGGGCTGGTCGCGCTTCTCGCTGCTCGGTCATTCGATGGGCGGCGCGACGGCGACGCTGGTCGCAGCCGCGGCACCGGAACGCGTCGAAAGGCTCGCTTTGATCGAAGCACTGGGCGGCCTCACCGAAGGCGAGGAACGCACCGCGCTGCGCCTGCGCGACGCGTTCGCAGTGCACGGCGAGCCCGCCGGCTCGCGACGCCGTGTATTTCCCGATGTCGCCACCGCGGTGCGCGCGCGCCTGCAGGCCGGCGGCCTGACCGAGGCGGCGGCGCGTCTGATCGTCGAGCGCGGCCTCGCACCGGCCGGCGACGGCGGCTACACCTGGCGCAGCGATGCGCGACTGACCAAGCCCACCGCCGTGCGCATGACCGAGGGCCAGATGCGCGACGTGATCGCCGCGATCGAATGCCCGGTCAAGCTGGTGCACGCGGTGCCGGCGTTCCGTTTCTTCCCGGCCGACGCGCGCGATGCGCGCGCGGCGCGACTGCGCGAGGTCGAGGTGGTCGGCATCGAAGGTGGCCATCACCTGCACACGGAGATCCCGCAGGCGGTGGCGGCCGTGGTCGCCCCGTTCCTGCGCGGCGGCTGACCCATCGCGCATGAAAAAACCCCGCGCCGGGGCGCGGGGTTGCTGGCGGGTGACGTTCGGCGTGGGGGAATCAGAACGTCACCGGCACGCGCACGGTGAAGGTGGTGTCCGGCGTGTCGCGGGTCACGCCCACGCCCAGCGAGACGTTGAGGCTCGCGTGTTCGTTGAACGTGTACGAGCCACCGATCAGCAGCGTGCCCAGCATCAGGCGCGCCGAGCCCGGCAGCACTTCGCCGTTCTGCTTGATGTGGTCGACCCACGAGTGGTCGTAACCGAACGAGATCGCGGCCTTTTCATTGAGCGCGAGACCGAGGCCGACATTGAAGCCAAGCACGTCGCCGGCCTTGATGTCGCCGATCGGATCGGTCGTCGTCTGCGGGAAGCCCTCCGGCGCGCCGGTCAGCACGGTGCGGCTGACGTCGTGGCGCTCGAAGTTGTGCAGATAGCTGAAGCCACCGAAGAACACGACCGGGTCCGAGGCGTACAGCCAGGTCACGCCGGGCTGGATGGACTGGAAGCCCGTGCCGGTGGGCAATTCAAGCGGCAGGCCGGTGCCGGTCGCGTTGTCGACGCAGCGGGTGACGCAGTCGGTCGGTACCTCGAAGATGTCCTTGCCGGTACGCGACTTGTAGCGCAGCCAGCCGACCCAGTACGCCCTGTCCGGACCACCCTGGTTGAACTGGTAACGCGCGGTCATCTCGATGTCGCCGAGGCCGCTGCCGTGCGTGTTGAACACGCGATCGGTGGCCGAGCCGGTGAAGATCTCGCGGCTGATCGTGTCGGTGTTCGTGTAGAGGTAGGGAACGCGGCCTTCCAGCTCGAAGCGGTTGGTCACGCCCCAGCGGCCGGTGAGCGTCGCGGTCGCCGCGGTCGCCTTGACCTGGCGCACGTCGATCAGGCCGATGAGGATCGCCGGGATGATGGTGTAGCCGATCAGCGCGACGCGATCGGTGGCCGAGTAGCCAAGTTGCAGCGACGGTTCCAGCACGAACTTCCCGTGCGGCGTGAGCACGCCTGGCTGGTCGAAGATCTGTGCGACCTGCGGGCGCGTGGCTTCTGCGGTCGGCGCGCGTCCCACCGGTTGCGTGGGCTGCGATCCGGGCGGCGTTGGCGCGGGTGCGCCGCCACCACCGGTGGACTGCGGCAGCGGCGACATCACGTCGAGGGTCGCGGCCGCCGACACTACGCCGGTGGCCGCCGCCGCCGCACCGGCGAGCGAGGTCCCGGGTCCGCCTTCACCGCGCAGCGCATCCAGCTCGCGATCGTGCAGTTGTCGTCGAAGGTCGGCGATGTCCTGCGACTGCGAATCCATCGTCTGCTTCATGGCCGCCAGTTCGGCGGCCTGCTCGTGGACGAGGGATTCGAGCTGGGTGACGCGGTCGGCCTCCTGGGCCTGCGCGTGGCCCGCCAACGCCATCGAGATGGCGGAGACGAGGGTGAGACGACGCAGCATCCTTGACATCGGCATCCTCACTGGCAGTTGGTTGTGCGGTGCTACGGGGTTCCGCCCAGCAGCAGCGAATCGCCGAGCGACTGGGTGAAATGTATGTCGTGCAACAGGCTCAACGTGTTCACCGCGGCGTGGATCGTGGTCATCGCCTGGATCGCCTGGCCGTCGAGCGCGTTCTGGATGACCAGCGTATTCATGCCGGGAATGAGCGAGGTGCTGACGTTGGGAATGAGCGCGACGCTCGCATCGGGCGTGATCGCCGTGGTGATGTTCGGCGTGATCGTGCTGGCGACGCTCGGGGTGGTCGCGGTGTCGACGACCGGACTGGTCGGGACATTCACGACGGGCGTGTTCGGAACATTCACGACCGGCGTGTTCGGGACGCCGGGCGCGGTAGGAACGGTCACGACCGGATTGGTCGGCGTACCCGTCGTGCCGGCGGTCGGCGCGGCGACGGTGTTCGTGCCCGGGGCGGTCAGGCCGGGCGTGCCCGAGGTGCCGCCGCCGATCTGCACGGTCTTGCCTTGCGTGATGGCGGCGAGCTGCGCCGCCTGGTCGGTGGTCATCTTGGAGATGTCGGGAATCGTGACGGTCTGGGTCAACACGACCTGGCCGTTGAGCGTCACCAGGCGCTCGAAGCCGAAGGCGACCGACAGGCCGCTGGGCAGGTCGAACCCGCCGCGCAGCTGGTCAAGGCGATCCTGCGGAACCGGAGGGCCGAGGTCGACTTCGTCGGCGCGCGCCGGAGCCGCGAAAACGAGGGTGGTGAACAGGACAGGTGCAAGCAGTGCGGGGAATTTCATCAGAAGTCTCCCGGTCCGCGCCGGGGCATGGCGAAGTTCTGCACGCCCTCACGCTGGATCACGGTATCGATCGGCGCACCCGGCGCAATGCGCCAGTCGGCCGCTCGGTTGAACTGGGCCAGCTCGCGCCGGTTGTGGACCACGAACAACACGCGGTTGTCCCACAGCCGTTCGAACTGGGCACGCGGCATGGCACGGGTTCCGCGGGACGGATCGCCCAGCAGGATGCGGTCGCCGTGTATGCCTTTCACCACCACGAAGTGCCGGTAGCCGCGGTCGTTGAGCAACACGATCGCGGGCACGCCTTCCTCGGCGAGCTTGTCGAGCGGTAGCTGGAAGCCGTCCGCCTCGAAACCCTGCGACGCGAGGTAGCGCCGCATGTCGAGCATCGAGAAGCCTTCCTTGCGGATGCGACGGGCGTCGCCCGTCGAAAACATCTGCTTGAAGACCTCCGCTTCGCTCACCGGGTGGCCGTACTGGAACGTCAGCAGCGTCGCCGCCGCCGCCGATCCGCAACTGAAGTCGTACTGCTGCCGCACCGTGGTGCGAAAGCGGGCCTCCTTCAGGCTGGTAACGGGTACTCCGTACCGCTGACCGGGCGGTCGCACGTCGAGCGTCGTCGCACCGGCGCCCATCGCCAGGCCGAGTCCCACTGCCAGCAGCAGCGCAACGCCGTACCTCATGGCGACGGCGTGAACTGGATGCTGACGACCGTGCTGTTCTGGATCAGCACGTTGTTGCCGCTGTTCTGGATGACGGTATTCAACCCGGCCGCATTGCCGAAGGACCCGCCATCGACGAGGTTGACGCCGCTGATGGTGTTCTGGGCGGTGTTGCCGCTGACGTTGCCGTCGTTGTCCGCCGTGTTGTTGGTCGTGGTGACGTTGAAGCTGTCGTTGACGTCGGTGCCGCCGCGCAGGTCGTCGAGCGCGTCGGTGGCCATCGTCGGGGCATTGAGCGAATTCGCCGGTTCTGCCGGCGTGGCGGGAAGCTGCGCCGTTGCCGCGATGGCGACGGGAGCAAGCAGGGGATCGACGACGTCGCCCGCGGACGCGGCGGGAGCCGCGAACATGGACGCGCCGGCTACAAGAAGCACCGCATGAAGATGCAGTCGCATGGCAGTCTCCTGGCGGGGGCGGAACCGGCGGGGAAGGCCCCCGCCGGTAGAGAAACGAGCGGAGATGCGCCGCCGGAGCGGCGCATCGCGACCGGACTCAGTGACCACCCACGTTGAGGTTGGACTGCACGGTGACCGCCTGCTGCACCATCGACATCGCGCCGCTGTTCTGGCCGATGACCATGATGCCGGCCGCCGCATTGGCCGTGCCGTTCGCCTGGTTCGACATGTCGAACGCGCCCGCGTCTGCCACTGCGTTGCCGCCGCCGCCGGCGTCGCCGCCTGCGCCGAGGCCGGTGCCCGTGCCGCTGCCGCTCGCCGCGCCGGACGAGTTCGAGCCGCCGCTGCCGCTCGCGCCGTCGCCGCCGTCGCCGCCGTCGCCGCCGTCAGCGGACGAATCGCCGCTGCTGACTGCCGCGATGATCGGCAGGAACGCCAGCGTGCCATCCGACGAGCTCGCGTCGCCGCCGCGACCGCCACGACCGCCACGGCCGCCACGGCCGTCCGCACCGTCGTTGCCGCCGCTCGCGCCGACGCCGAGGCCGACGCCCAGACCCAGGCCCGCGCCGCCGGTGCCGCCATTCGCGCCACCGCTGTTGTCGCCGTAGTTGCCGACCTGGCCGAAGCCGTTGCCGCTCACCGAGCCGACCAGCACGGAGCTGGCAACCGCGGTGTTGGTGTTGAACGAGTCGGAGACGTTGGAGGTCGCGGTCGCGCCGTTGTTGGCGGCGGCGCCGAGCAGGCCGAGCTGCGCGCTGCTGTCGGACGAGTTGTCGTCGTGCGAGTCGTTCGTCGAGTTGTTGTTGAAGCCCGAGCGGTTGTCGTTGTTCGAGTCATTGACGGAGTTGTTGTTCAACGCGTCATTGACGGAATTGTCGACGGCGAGGAGGCCGACCGTGTTGCGGGAGTTGTCGTTGGCGGCGTCGGTGATCGACTGCGCGAACGCCGGGGCGGCGACCATGCCGAACGCCAACGCGACGGAAGCAGCAATGAGAGTCTTGCGCATGATGTGTGTCTCCTGGGAATGTCGAATTGCAGGGGAGGAAGCGCCCCTTTCGGACGCATCGGCCTCAACGCACATCCCGTGCCAACTCGTGACGCACGTCACGTATTCGCAAAGACCCCACAAGGATGAATGCTTTGCGAATCGCAGCGGCTGTCAGCGGCCTGCTGCTTCGTCGGTTTTCACAGAAAAGCCTTCTCCGGCGCGGAAATTTTTGCCTGCTCCGACGCGCACGGTCGAGTTCGCCTTAACCGAAAAAACATGAAAAAACGATGGCCGCTTCGCAAGCGGCGCACGTTTTGTGTCGCTGGGCGTCGTGATTTCGTGAGATGCGCATGCAGCCAACCCGGAGCATGCAAAACCGTGCCGACGAGGCTCAGTCGTGCGGCAGTGCCTTCACTTCGCAGACCGCGCGTAACGCTGCCTTTATGGGTCGTCCACGCGTGCGCAACAGATCGCGCTGCGGTTGCCAATCGGGATAGCGTCGCTCGACCTCGTCCCAGAACGCGGCCGAATGGTTCGCCTGGATGAGATGGCAGAGCTCGTGGACGAGCACGTATTCGAACGCCCCCGGCGGAGCGAGCACGAGCGCGAGGTCCAGCCGCATGCGGTCGTCCGGCGCCAGCGAGCCCCATAGCGAGGTCAACGGTCGGATGCTGATCGCGCGCGGGCCGCGCGGAAGCGTCGGCAGGTATGTCGGCATCCAGCGGCCGACGTCCGCGCGTGCCTGCGCGAGGTAGAAGTTAGAGAACGCCTTGCGCACTGCGACTTCGGAAATCGCCGCCGGCAGGGTCGCGACGACAGCATCGCCGTCGACCTCGACGCGCAGGAAGCGACCGTCGCGCCAGTGCAGCGGTGCATCGACACCACGCAGCGGCAACGTCGCGCTTTCGCCGATGCGCAAGGGCTGCACGTCGCCGAACGTATGCGCGAGCTGGCCGGCGAGCCATGCCGCGTTGTCCTGCACGAACGCGAGTGCGCGACGGTCACTGGTACGTGGCGGCACCGTCAGCCGCACGCCGCGCTCGGTCACGGTCAACCGCAGGCCGCGAACGCTGCGGTTGTCGACGCGCTTGACGTCGACGATGCGGCCATCCGGCAGCGTCGCCCGCAGCGGCACGCGCACCGGCGGCGGCGCGACGCGCGGCGGACGGGCGCGGAAGAACATGCGGTGCTACTCGACCTTGGACAGCTTGAGCGCCGGCTCGAGCACGGTGAACAGCCGGCGCAGCTCGTGGCTCATCAGCGCGAAGCGGGCTTCGAGTTCGGCGCGCAGGTCCTCGCGCTCGGTGTTTTCCAGCGTGTCGACGGCACCATCGAGCAGCTTGAACTTGCGGATGACCAGGTCCTCGCCGAGCACGAAGGTCACATGGTCGTCGAGGTTGAGCGCCAGGCGCGTGACCTGCTTGCCCGACTGCAGGTGCTTGTCGATCTCGGCGTTCTTCTCCAGCTCCATGCGCTGGCACTTCACGATCGCACCCTGGTCGAGCGCGTCGCGAAGTTCGCATTCGTCGCCGAGCGACAGGCCGTCCGGCAACGCCTCGCCTGCGACCCACCCGGTCAGGACCGAACGCGGCGCGACTTCGGCATTGAGTGGCAACGCAGGGAAGCTGCCGAGCGCGCGGCGGATCTCGCTGACCACGCTTTCGGCGGACTTCTTGCTGGACGTATCGATCGCGACGATGCCCTGCTTCATGTCGAGGATCGCGTCGGTGCGCGACGGTCGCACGAACGCGCGCGGCAGCAGTTCGGTGATCAGCTCGTCCTTCAGGCGCTTGCGCGTGCGGCCGCCGGGGCGACGGCCTTCCTTCTGTTCGATGTCGTCGAGCTTCTTCTGCAGCATGTCGTTGACGACCGAGCCCGGCAGCAGGCGGTCTTCGCTGCCGACGGCGAGCCAGTAGGCCTCGTCGAGCATGTGCTTGAAACCTTCGGTGTCTCGGCCGAACGGGGAGACGAAACCGCGCGTGGAGAGTTCCATCGGGCCGACGGGGCGCAGCGCGCATTCGGCGAGGCCGGCGTCGAAGGCTTCGAGTTGGAGGGAGGTGGGGAAGCGGAACAGCGTTAGGTTGCGGAAGAACATTCGTCGTGGGTCTTCTTGTTGTTCGTCGGCGCGGGTGGTCGCGCGGGTGTTTCATCGATGATTGTTCGAAAAACAAAGGCGTTTCGTTCGCTGGCGCGACCGAGTCACTTTTCTTTGCGGGCGCAAAGAAAAGTAACCAAAAGAAAGCGCCTTCCCGATCGGATCTACAGCTCGCGATCGGGGGGCATGTCGCGATCGCCACACTCGGCATCCTGCCTCGGGTGGCGACGGCGCGCGTCCTGCGCGCCGCCCTTCGGGTCTTACGGTTGGTTGGGCTTTCGCTATGAAAGCCCAAGCGTCATGCAGGTTGATCTTCGTCGCCGGGTGCGCTAGCGAGCCACGCGTGCGCATCCGGCAACGGTGCATCGCCGCGCGCGCCGAGCGAGAGGAAGTCGAACAGCTTGGCGTCGCTCAACTGCGACGGGCGAATGTCGCCGAGCGCGCGTGAGATGGTTTCGATGCGGCCGGGCGACTCGCGTTCCCAAGCGTCCATCATCTTCTTGACCTGCTTGCGCTGCAGGTTTTCCTGCGAGCCGCACAGGTTGCAGGGAATGATCGGGAACTGCTTGGCCTCGGCGTAGGCGCTGATGTCGTCTTCGCGAACGTAGGCGAGTGGGCGGATCACCACGTGCTTGCCGTCGTCGCTCAAGAGCTTGGGCGGCATGCCGGAAAGCTTGGCGTGGAAGAACAGGTTGAGGAAGAACGTCGCGACGAGGTCATCGCGGTGATGGCCCAGCGCGATCTTGGTGAAGCCTTCCTGCTCGGCGTACGTGTAGAGCGCGCCGCGACGCAGGCGCGAGCACAGCGAGCACATCGTCTTGCCCTCCGGCACGACGCGCGTCACCACCGAATACGTGTCCTGCTCGAGGATCTTGTACGGCACGCCGACTGATTCGAGATACGCCGGCAGCACGTGCTCGGGAAAGTCCGGCTGCTTCTGGTCCAGGTTCACCGCGACCAGTTCGAACTTCACCGGCGCCTTCTTCTGCAGCTGCAGAAGAATGTCGAGCATGGTGTAGCTGTCCTTGCCGCCGGACAGGCAGACCATCACCTTGTCGCCGTCCTCGATCATGCCGAAATCGGCGATCGCACGGCCGACCTGGTGGCGCAGGCGCTTGGCGAGTTTGTTGGCCTCGTGCTGTGCGCGCCGCGCACGTGGCGGCAGCGGTTCGGACAGCGGGATGACAGGCAATGGCGCGACGGTGCTCATGCGCGCCATTCTACGGCGCCCCCGTCGCACGGCCTGGCGGCACATCGGGCGGGCGGCCGCGCTCGCCGCCTGTCACGCCTGCACGCTAAGCTGCCCCGCATGAACGACGGTCGCAGCCCCGCCGACATCGCCCGCCAACTCGCCGACCTGCGCGAGCAGCATCGCGACCTCGACCTCGCCATCGAAGGCCTCTGGCACGCGCCGGTGCGCGACGAACTCGCGATCACCCGGCTCAAGAAGCGCAAGCTGCAGCTCAAGGACAGCATTTCGCGGCTGGAGTCGTCGCTGATTCCGGACGAGCCGGCGTGATCGAAGCCAGCCTCAGGCCGGCTTCGCCACCGCCTCGGGGCTGACCTTCTCGATCGAATGCCGCAGTTCGCGGCCGAGGATGAACTTCGCGTCCTTCGCCCACGTATCGAGGCGTTCGTCGAAGGTGAGCTTGCCGTTCTCGTCGGCCCACACCATGCGCAATTCGCGCAGCTTGGAAATGAAGCCGCGGAACAATGATTTGTCGAAGAACTCGGGCGCGGCCGGTGCATACAGCAGCGACAGGCGCTGCGCGGCGAGGTGGCAGAGCGTTTCGAGTTCGCCCGCGCTGAGCGTGCCGGGGCCGTTCTTCACCAGTACGCTGATCGCGATGTAATACCGCTCGAACGCCTGCTGCAGCGAGTGGCCGATCGCGCGAAGACGGAACACCTCGTCCGACTGGCTGGCGTTGCGCGACAGCTGCTCGCCGTCCTCGTCGCCCTCGCGCTTGCGCAGCAGCCCTTCAGCGTCGAACACGTCGACAGTCGCGCGCAGGCGTTCGGCGAACTCATCCTCGCTCCACGGCAGGAACAGCTCGGCCTGCAGGAACGGATAGACGCTGCGACCCAGGCGCAGGATCGACGACAGGTTCATGCGGCGGTTGTGCTGGAAGCAGCACGCCACCCACGCCGCCGCGGTGAACAGGTGCAGCACGTTGTTGCGGAAATAGCTGAGCAGGACCGCCTTTTCTTCGTCCACTTCGAGCACGTCGCCGAGCGGATGTTTCACCCGCACCAGCACGTTGATCTCCTCACCGTGCGCGATGATTTCCTCCGGCGTATGCGGGGTGACGGTGACGCGGTCGGAATACGGCAGCTGCGACAACAGCTTCTTGCTCAGCGCGATCTGCTCGAGCAGGTCGGCCTCGCTCATCGCATGCTTGGGCGTGGACAGCAGCGCGAGCGCCAGCAGGTTGATCGGATTGACGTCGGCCGCGCGGTTGACGTTGACCTGGATGCGCTCGGCAAGCACGTCGACCGTGGTCGCGAGCCAAGCGGGTTTGGCGTCTTCCGACAGCGGCGAACCGTCCCAGTCCGGCGCCTGTTCTGCGAGCACGTCGGCGAGGCGGATCGGCTCGCCGAAGTTCACCACCACCTGGCCATAGTTGCTGCCGAGCACCTTGGGGATACCCATCAGCAGCTGCCAGATGGATTCCTTTTCCTTCGGCTTGCCCGACAGCTCGTCGAGGTAGCTGCGGCCTTCCATCAGCTTTTCGT
The DNA here is from genome assembly GCF_045866565.1 of Lysobacter claricitrinus. Classification (NCBI taxonomy): domain Bacteria; kingdom Pseudomonadati; phylum Pseudomonadota; class Gammaproteobacteria; order Lysobacterales; family Lysobacteraceae; genus Lysobacter; species Lysobacter claricitrinus. Next base: position 908,793 of record NZ_BAAFZV010000001.1, read on the forward strand.
AACCGATGTAGACCGGCTGGAACATCACCGGACGCGTCGGCGCGCGCAGGTAGGCGCGCAGCGTCATCGCGATCATGCCGCCCTTGGGCTGCAGCAGCCGGCCCGTGCGTGAGCGCCCGCCTTCGATGAAGTATTCGATCGAATAACCGCCCGCCACGAGCTGAGCGAGGTATTCGGAGAACACCGCCGAATACAGCGCGCTGCCGCGGATGGAGCGTCGCAGGAAGAACGCGCCGCCCTTTCGCAGCAGCGTGCCGACCACCGGAAGATTGAGGTTGACGCCCGCGGCGATGTGCGGCGGCACGATGCCGCGCGTGTACAGCAGGTAGCTGATCAGCAGGTAGTCCATGTGGCTGCGGTGGCAGGGCACATAGATGACTTCATGGCCGGGCGCGTCTTCTTTCACCCGGTCCAGGTGATGCACCAGCACGCCGCGATAGATGCGGTTCCACACCGGCGCCAGCAGGAAGCTCACCGAACGCACGACCGGATGCGAATAGTCGGCGGCGATTTCGTACGCCAGTGCGTGCGCCTTCTTCCACGCCTCGGCGATGTCGGTGTTGTCGCGGCGCGCCTGGTCGGCGATCGCGTCCATCACGTTCGGCGCCGTCAGCACGCGGTCGACCAGCAGTCGGCGCGTCGACAGATCCGGGCCGATCACCGCGGTGCGGATGCGACGGAAGTGCGCGCGCAGCACGCGCGAAAGCTTGCGCACCGTGCGTTCCGGCGGCAGGCCCTCGTCGACGATGGCGCGCAGCGACACCGGCGGTGCGAAGCGGACGTAGGTCTCGCGGCCGTTGAGCGCAATCGACAGCAGGCGGCGGAAGCGGCCGACCAGCTGCCAGTTTTCCGAGAACAGCACAGAGAACCAGCCCGTCGTCTTCTCCGGTGCGCGGCCGACGAAGATCGACACCGGGACCAGCTGCACGTCGAGTGACGGATCGGTGCGATGCGCTTCGATCAGGCGCGCCAGCGATTCCGAATGCGACTTGCCGTTCGGGACCTGCGGCCGTTCGAGCACGCCGGGGATGTTCGGGATCGGCGCGAGCGGGCCGACGTTGCGGCGCGACAGGGCGACGTAGGCGCGACCGCGACCGGTCGCATCGCCGGGCAGCGGCGTCAGCGGCGACGGCAGGCCGACTTCGCGGCAGGCGGCGTCGAGGATCAATGCGTTCGACAGGCCGTAGTCCTCGAGCACGTAGCAGACCGGTCGGCCGTTCCAGTCGGGCACGTGTTCGACCGGCGAGGTCGGCTCGATCTTGAGTGCGACCCACGGCGCCATCACGCGCTCGAGCACGCGCGCCCACAACGGGCGAGATGGCGTGCGCGACGGACGCGGCGGTGGCGGGGAGCGGCCGGCGCCCGGCATGGGGAGGTCGGGCTGGTCGGGATCGATCACGCGGGCGGGCTCGCTGTCAGCCGTGGTGTGGGCCGGCTCGGGCGATGCGGCGGGCGGCGTGTCGTCGCCGTGCGCGGGCGGCTGGGCGTCCGGGAACGGCAGGGGCGTCTGTTGGGCCATCGCCGGCATTATGCCGAAGCGCGTTCATCTGCCCGGGAAGGCGGCGTGACCGGCGTCGGCGACCGGCCGGGTTCGTGAAGCAGCGCCCGGATCGCCCAAGAAAAAAGGAGGCCCTGAGGCCTCCCCGAAAATCCGGCCGAAACCGGCGGGACAAACAACGATTCTGGACAGTGCCGGTCGAACCGGACGTGACCAGCTTAATAAAGCGTTATTCCGAAAGCAATACCTGCAGAGATGACGATAAGTTATTGATCTGTCGTCAACCTTCCAGCAGGGCGCGGATCGCCGCGAAGCCGGCGTCGGCACGGGCCTTTTTGTTTTCCGCGTCCGCGACCGGATCGGCGCCGTCGCGCTGCAGCTCCGTCACCGGCAACTCGTCGAGGAAGCGGCTCGGTTTCAGCCGCAGTACCTCGCCCCAGCGCTGCGCCATCTTCGAGTAGGACAGCCAGAGCCGTTCCTTCGCGCGGGTGATGCCGACGTAGAGCAGGCGGCGCTCTTCGTCGAGGCGGCCCTCTTCCAGGCTGGCCTCGTGCGGCAGCGTGCCGTCCTCCATGCCGACGATGAAGACGTAGCGGAACTCCAGGCCCTTGGCCGCGTGCAGGCTCATCATGCGGACCTGGTTGCCGGCATCGCCCTTGTCGGCATGCGAGAGCAGCGCGAGCTGCGCGGCGAGCTCGCCCGGCCCGGCGTTGCGCGCACCTTCGAACCAGCCGGCAAGTTCGTCGATGTTGGCCTTGCGACGCTGGTATGACGCCTCGTCCTTGCACTGCGCGCGCACCGATGCGAGCAGGCCGCTGCGTTCGGCGACTTCGCCGACGAGTTCCGCGGGCGTCGCGTGCTGCGACTTCGCGCGCAGCTGGCGCACGAGGTTGGAGAACGCATCGAGTGCGTTCGCCGCGCGCGGCGGCAACTGCTTCAACGCGCCGACGTTCTCGATCGCGCGCGCCATCGGCATGTGCGCATGGCCCGCCAGCTCGGCGAGCTTGGCGAGCTTGGCGAGCGTGCCTGCGCCGACTTCGCGCTTGGGCGCCTGCACGGCGCGCAGGAAGGCGGCGTCGTCATCCGGATTGGCGAGCAGGCGCAGCCAGCTCAGCACGTCCTTCACTTCGCCGCGGTCGAGGAAGGCCGTGCCGCCCGACACGTGGTACGGCACGCGCATCAGCTGCAGTGCCTTTTCCAGCGGCCGGCTCTGGAAATTGCCGCGGAACAGGATGCAGAAGTCGCTCCACGGCGCGCGCGTCGAGGCATTGATGAACTGGATCTCCGCGGCGATGCGTTCGGCCTCGTGCGCGGCCTCGCGGCATTCCCAGATGCGGATGCGTTCGCCGTCGGCCTGGTCGGACCACAGCGTCTTCGGGTGCTCGTGCGGGTTGTTCGCGATCAGCGCGTTCGCGGTGCGCAGCACGCGGTTGCTGCAGCGGTAGTTCTGCTCGAGTTTGACGATGCGCAGCGTCGGGTAATCCTTGCCGAGCTGCAGCAGGTTGTCGGGGTTCGCGCCGCGCCACGCATAGATCGACTGGTCGTCGTCGCCCACGCAGGTGAAAAGCCCGCGCGGGCCGGCCAGGCACTTGAGCAGGCGGTACTGCGCGTCGTTGGTGTCCTGGCATTCGTCGACGAGCAGGTAGCCGATGCGCTCGCGCCACGCGAGGCACATGTCCTCGTCGGCTTCGAGCAGTTGCACGGGCAGGCGGATCAGGTCGTCGAAATCGACCGCGTTGAAGCTGGCCAGCCGCGCCTGGTAGAGCTCGTAGATCGTCGCGGCCTCCACTTCGCGCGGGCTGCGCGCCTCGCGCATGGCGTCTTCGGGCGAGAGGCCGGCGTTCTTCGCGCGCGAGATCAGGTTGCGCACGGCGTCGATCACGTCGGGCTTGCTGCCGGCGGTCAGCAGATCCTTGATCTGCGCGGTCGAATCATCGGAATCGAAGATCGAAAAGCCGCGGCGCAGGCCCGCCTTCGCATGCTCGATCTGCAGGAACTTGAGCCCGAGCGCGTGGAACGTGCAGATGGTCAGGCCTTCCGCGGCGTCGCCCTTGATGCGCTTGGCGACGCGCTCGCGCATTTCCTTCGCGGCCTTGTTGGTGAACGTGATCGCCGCGATGCGCTTGGCCGGCATGCGGTTCGACGCGATCAGGTGCGCGATCTTCTCGACGATGACGCGCGTCTTGCCCGAGCCTGCGCCGGCGAGCACGAGAAGGGGGCCGTCGCAATGCTCGACGGCGGCGCGTTGCTGGGGATTGAGGCCGTGCATCGGGTCCACCTGCGGGCCGCGTATTGTGCCCGACCGCGACGGTGCGGCCTGAACGCGGTCAGGCGTGCGAGGCGGCGCATGGAGCGCCTAAACTGGCGCCATGGCGAAGCTGTATTTCTACTACTCCGCGATGAACGCGGGTAAGACCACCACGCTGCTGCAATCGGCGCACAACTACGCCGAGCGCGGCATGCGCACGTTCATCCTGACGCCGGCGCTGGACCATCGCGCCGGGCGCGGCGTGGTGGCGTCGCGGATCGGGCTGTCGTCGCAGGCGGTCGCGTTTTCGCGTGACGACGATCTCGATCGCTGCATCCGCGCCGACATCGACGCGCACGGCCAGTTGCATTGCGTGCTCGTCGACGAGGCGCAGTTCCTCACCAGGGCGCAGGTCTGGCAGCTCACCGAAGTGGTCGACCAGTTGCGCATTCCGGTGCTGTGTTACGGGCTGCGCACGGATTTCCGTGGCGAGCTGTTCGAGGGCAGCCAGTACCTGCTGGCGTGGGCCGACGAGATCGACGAGATCAAGACGATCTGCCACACCGGCAAGAAGGCGACGATGACCGTGCGCGTCGACGAGCACGGGCGCGCCGTGCAGGACGGCCCGCAGGTGGAGATCGGCGGCAACGAACGCTACGTGTCGGTGTCGCGCGCGCAGTTCAAGACGGTGATGCGCGGCGAAGGCACGATCGAACCGATGCAGGTACCGTTCGCGTTCGAACGGACGTAACCGCGCGTCAGTCCATCTCGTCGTGCATGGCGACCTGCACGCTCGGGCGCTGGCACTGTCGCCGCAATTGTTCGAGCTCGCGTAGCGTCACGCTGCCGTCAGGCTGCGCAACGCGTACGGCTTCGATCAGGCGATCCAGATGGCGCGCGCCGGCCGAACGCGGGCGACCCGCGCAACGCACCGAGTCCGCGTACGCCGCCGCGCGCCATGCGAGCGGTTGCGGGCGTACCGAACCGCGACCCGATGCAGCGATGACGTCGAGCAACTGCAACGCGACCGCATCGCCCTGCGCGGCCTGCGCGTGCGCGAGTGAGAGCTGCGCCAGCCGCGTGCGCGGGTCGCGGCCGCCGTAACCGAGGCGCAGGAAGTGCAATGCGCGCGTGAGTTCCGGAATCGCGCGCGGATCGCCCGTCGCGGCGTCCACGTCGCCGATGCGTCGATCGATATCGCCCACCGACGGATCGGCCGCGCCGTGGCGTTGGACACGCATTTCGCGCGCTTCGTCCAGCAATGCGCGCGCCTCGTCGTCCTGGCCGGCTTCGTGCAGCACCTGCGCCTGCAGCGCGAGGCTGTCGGCGATCGCATCGACGTCGCCGCGATGGCGATCGATGGCCAACGCGGCCTGCAGCGAGGACAGCGCGGCAGGCAATCGTCCGAGTTGCCATTCCACGCGCGCGAGCATCAGGTGGCTGTCGCGCAGTTCCGGGCTGTTGGCCGGCAGGCGCGCGCTGAGTTCGGCGTGGCGCGTGCGCAACGGGAGCGCGGCGTCGCGATAGCGCGACTGGTCGATCAGCACGTCGGCCAGTTCGCGACGCACCGCGAGCGTGATCGGATGCTGCGGGCCGTGCACGTCCTGCGCGGTCGACAGCGTGTCGACCAGTTCGCGTTCGGCGCGGCCCGGATGGCCGAGTCGGCGTTCGACCGTCGCGATCTGCCGGCCGATGTCGACCTGCAGCGGATGGCGCATGCCCACCTCGGCATCGAGGCGTTCGCGCGCGAGGCGGTACGTGCGCAGGGCATCGTCGAACTCGCCCTGGTCGACCTGCAGCGTCGCGAGGTCGAGACGGCTTTCGATCTCCGCCACCGCCGAGCCCGGTGCGTCGATCGACTGGCGCAGCATCAGCGCGCGGGTGAACAGGTCGCGTGCGCGCTGCACGTCGCCGAGCGCGCGTTCGCAGCGGCCGAGCTGCGAGAAGAATTCGGCGGCGGGCGTCGGCAACGCGGCCTGCCTGCGTTCCGCGAGCGGCGCGAGCGGACGCATGCCCGCCACGCATGCGCGCGGGTCGCCGGTGCGACGCAGCACGTCGCCGCGCAACGCGCTGGCTTCGATGCGCAGGCTTTCGGGCATGTCCGCATCGCGTTCGATCAGCAGGCGCTGGCGCTCCAGCAGCGCGAGCGCCTGCGGATAGTCGCCCAGGCCCATGCGCAGCCGCGCGACGAGACCGAACAGCTCCGCCTGCGACGCCGGTTCGCGCGAGAGTTCGCGGTCGCCGCGCTCCACCGCGGCATCGAGCAGGCTGCGCAGGTCCACTGCGCCGGCATCACGCGTTTCCGCGGCTTTCTCGAACACGCCGGCGATGAAGTCGCGCATCGCCTGCGCGCGTTGTGCTTCGTCGACGGCCTCGCGGCTCTGTCGCCAGGTCACCCCGACTGCGATCGCCACGAACGCGATCGCCGCGACTGTGCCGGCGAGCGCCCAGCGGTGACGGCGCATGTACTTGCGTGCGACGTACAGCAGGCCTTGCGGGCGCGCCTGCACGGGGCGGCCGTCGAGATGGCGCGCGAGGTCCTCGCTGAGCGCTTCCACCGACGGATAGCGCTGTTCCGGCGGCTTGCACAGCGTGCGCATCACGATGTTGTCGAGATCGCCGACCAGGCGTCGCGCGCGACGCCGCAACTGCTGGCGTTCCACGCCCTGCTTGGTTTCCGCAAGGCGCAGCAGCATCTGCGACGGACGCACCGGATCGTGGGTGAGGATGGCTTCCTCCCACTCGGCGTCGCTCTGCCGCTTCAGTCGATACGGCTTGGTGCCGGTCAGCAGTTCGTAGAGCACCACGCCGAGCGAATACACGTCGGTCATCGTCGTGACCGGCGCCCCGCGGATCTGTTCGGGCGCGGCGTAGTGCAGCGTGAATGCGCGCGCGCCAGTGCGCGTGTTCTCGCCGCGCGGCGCTCCGCCGTCGAGCAGCTTGGCGATGCCGAAATCGAGCAGGCGCACCTGCCCGTCCTGCGTCACCAGGATGTTCGATGGCTTGAGGTCGCAGTGCACGACGAGGTTGGCGTGCGCGTGGCTGACCGCGGCGCAGACCTGGCGGTACATGCGCAGGCGCGCATCGAGCGGCACGTCGAGGCGTTGCCAGTAACGCGTGATCGGCTCGCCCTCGACGTATTCGAGCGCGAGGTAGGGGATGCCTTCGGTGCTGACGCCGGCGTCGAGCAGGCCAGCGATGTGCGGATGCGCCAGGCGCGCCAGGATCTGCCGCTCGCGTGCAAAGCGCAGCCGCAGGTTCTGGTCGGTGAGGCCGGGGCGCAGCAGCTTGAGCGCGACGCGCCGCTGGTACAGGCCGTCCGCGCGCGACGCGCGCCAGACCTGGCCCATGCCGCCTTCGCCGAGAAGTTCCTCAAGGCGATAGGGGCCGACCTCGCTGCCTTCGCGCAGCAGCGCCTTGGGCACGATGATCGGTTCGGCGAGGAAGTCGTCGCGCCCGTCCTCGAGCGCGAGCATTTTCGTGAGATCGGCGGCCAGCGCGGCGTCGTCGCCAGCGATCTGGGTCAGCCGTGCATCGCGATCAGTCGGATCGAGCTCGAGCAGCTCGTCGAGATGTGGCGACAGGCGCAGCCAGCGTGCGGGGTCCATGGTTCAGCGACCGCGCACGCGAGGCTCAGGCCGCCTGCTCGTCGCCTTCCAGGCTCGCGAGCAGGAACAGGCGCGCCTTCTGCCAGTCGCGACGGATCGAACGCTCCGAACGATCCTGCAGCGCGGCGATCTCGAGCTCGGACAGGCCGCCGAAGTAGCGCAGCTCGACCACCTGCGCCAGGCGCGGATCGACCGCGGCGAGCTTGTCGAGCGCGCCGTCGAGCGCGAGCAGGTCTTCGTCGAGGCGGATCGCGCCTTCGCCGTCTTCGGGAATCGAGGTGACGCGCTCCATGTCGCCGCCGCGCTTCTGCGCGAGGCGCTGGCGCACGTGGTCGACCACGACGCTGCGCATCGCGGTGGCGGCGTAGGCGAAGAAATGCGCACGGTCGCCGAACTGCGCGCCGTGGCTGCCGATGAGCTTGAGGTAGGCCTCGTGGACCAGCGCGGTCGCGTCGAGCGTCTGCTCCTGCTGGCCGGCGAGCTGGCGGCGCGCCATGGCGTGCAGCTCGTCATAGAGGGTGCCGAGCACGCGGTCGAGCGCCTCGCGGTTGCCATCGCGCGCGGCGTCCAGCCAGTTCGTGATGTCCGCTGCGTCGGTCATCGGCGCGTCCTCCAAGCGGGACTATACGCCGGCCGACGGGTCCGGCTCTGGGCCGGAAGGCATGGGAGGCGCGTTACGGTGGATCGGCGGTCAGCGTTGGCAGGCCGGACACCAGACGCTTGCACGTTGTCCGATCGAGGCCTGCTTCAGGGCGCGACCGCAGGTCGGGCAGGCCTCGCCGCCGCGGCCGTACACCGCCAGCTCCTGCTCGAAGTAGCCCGGCGCGCCGTCCGGGCTGATGAAGTCGCGCAGCGTCGTGCCGCCCCGATCGATGGCGTACGTCAGGATCGCCTTCACCGCGTCGGCCAGCCGCGCGTAGCGCTCACGCGAGACCTTGCCGGCCTCGCGCATGGGCGAGATGCCGGCGCGGAACAGCGCCTCCGCGGCGTAGATGTTGCCGACGCCGACCACCACCGCCTGGTCCATCAGGAACGTCTTGACCGGCGCGCTGCGCCCGCGCGAACGCCGGAACAGGTAGTCCCCATCGAACAGGTCGGACAACGGCTCGGGGCCGAGGCTGGCGAGCAGCTCGTGCGTCTCGCCGACCGGTTGCCACAGCAGGCAACCGAAGCGACGCGGATCGTTGAAGCGCAGCACGCGACCGGAGTCGAGCGCCAGGTCGACGTGGTCATGCGTGCGCAGGGGCGTGTCGGCCGGCAGCACGCGCAGTGAGCCCGACATGCCGAGGTGCAACAGCGCACTGCCGACCGCGGTGTCGAGCAGCAGGTATTTGGCCCGCCGCCGCACGGCGTCTACGCGCTGACCGGGCAGCAGATTCGACACCTCGGGTGGAATCGGCCAGCGCAGGTCAGGCCGACGCAACGTCACGCCGGTAACGCGGCGACCTTCGACATGCGGCGCGAGCCCGCGACGCGTGGTCTCGACTTCGGGCAGTTCGGGCATGCAGGCGCGACCGTCGGTGAATGCCTTGCAACGTGGCGGCATCGCCCGCATTCCGCAAGGCCGCGGCCGCTTTCACGTGCGCGGACGTCGGCGTATGCGTGAACCGCCGACATCGACCCACTTTCATGTCGGCCGGCGCGCGCAGGGCGGTGGCATCATGCAGTGGTCGCCCGCGCGACACGGCCTTTGCGGCCGCTTCCCCCTGGAGTGTTCGATGTCCTCTTTCCTCAGCGATTTCCTGGTCGGCGGCGTGATGCAGTTCGGCTGGGGATCGATGCTGGTGTACCTGCTGGTCGCCACGCAGCTCACCATCCTTACGGTCACGCTCTACCTGCATCGTTCGCAGGCGCATCGCGCGGTGGATTTCCATCCGGTGCTCGCGCATATGTTCCGGTTCTGGTGCTGGCTCACCACGTCGATGATCACCAAGGAGTGGGCGGCGATCCATCGCAAGCACCACGCCAAGTGCGAGACCGAAGAGGATCCGCACAGCCCGCAGATCAAGGGCATCAAGACCGTGTTCTGGCGCGGCGTCGAGCTCTATCGCGACGCGCGGGCGAATCGCGAGGACATCGAGAAGTACGGCAAGGGCTGCCCGGACGACTGGATCGAGCGCAAGCTCTACACGCCGTTCGCGACGATGGGCCCGACGGTGCTTCTGTTCCTCAGCTTCTTCCTGTTCGGCTTCAAGGGCATCGCCGTGTGGGCGATCCAGATGGCGTGGATCCCGTTCTGGGCCGCGGGTGTCGTCAACGGCCTTGGCCACTGGTGGGGCTACCGCAACTTCGAGACCACCGACACCGCGACCAACCTCACCCCTTGGGGCGTGTGGATCGGCGGCGAGGAGCTGCACAACAACCACCACGCCTTCCCGTCGAGCGCGAAGTTCGCACTGCGCAAGTGGGAGTTCGATATCGGCTGGTTCACGCTGCGCGGCCTGCAGGCGGTCGGCCTGGCGAAGGTGTTGCGCGTCGCGCCGTCGCTCGATGTGCGGCCGAACGTCGCCATGCCCGACGGCGAGACGCTGAAGGCGCTGCTGGCGATCCGCTTCCAGGCGATGACCGACTACTACCGCGGCGTCACCCTTCCCGCGCTGCGCGAGGAGGCCGCTGCGGCGGGCGCGAAGATGCGCCGCGTGCTGCCGCGCAAGTTGCGCAAGGGCCTCGCCGACGGCGGCCGCTGGCTCGACGACGACAAGAAGGCGCGCCTCGCCGCGTTCATTGCCGACCGCCCGAAGCTGGCAACCGTCGCCGAATACCGCGCGCGCCTCGCCGCGGTGCTCGACGACCGCTCGCATGACGCCAAGGCCACGCTCGCGCGCCTGCAGGCCTGGTGCCAGGAAGCGGAGGCCAGCGGCATCGCGTCGCTGCAGCAGTTCTCGGCGCGCATGAAGGGTTATGCGCTCGCGTCCGCGCACTGACATGCGACATGGCATTCGCCACCTCGGGGCCGCGCTGATCTGCGCGGCCTCGTCGTTTGCAGGCATCGCGATCGCGGGCGGGCCGGTGTCGTCGAGCGGTGACTACCTCTCGCGCATGGACGCCGACGGCGATCGCCGCGTATCGCTCGCCGAATTCCAGTCGTGGATGGGCTATGCGTTCGAACGCATGGACGCCGACCACGACGGCATCGTGTCGCCGGCCGAATTGCCCGGCGGGCACGGCAAGGCGATCTCGCTGGTCGAACACCGCGCGGCGCTGGCAGCGACGTTCGCCAAGCAGGATCGCAATCACGACGGTGCGCTCGACGCGCGCGAACTCGCGGCGCCGCCGCAGCGCTGAATGAAGCCGAGCGTCCCGCCGCCGATCGACGGGGTCGGCGCGAGCCGCGTGCAGTTGCGGCCGCGCGATGGCGCGACGGTGCTCGATGCGCTCGTCACGCGTTTTCCCTCAGTCGATCGCGCAACCTGGGTGTCGCGGTTTGCGCGCGGGCGCGTGCTGGACACGCGTGGTTGCGTGCTCGATGCATCGACGCGGTTGTCGATCGGTGGCGACGTCTACTACTACCGCGAGGTGCTCGACGAGCAGATCTGTACCGGCGTCGAGGCGCTGGTGCATGTGGACGACGACATCGCGGTGGTCGACAAGCCGCACGGGCTGGCGGTAATGCCGGCGGGGCGGTTCGCCACCGATACGCTGCTCGCGCGGCTGGTTCGGCGGCTGGGTATTGCGGATGCCGTGCCGCTGCATCGCATCGATCGCGAGACGGCGGGTCTGGTGATGTTCTCGTTGCGACCTGAAACGCGCGATGCGTATGCGGCGTTGTTCCGGGAGCGCCGGATCCACAAGCGGTACGAGGCGATCGCGCCAGCGTTGCCGGCAATGATGTTTCCGGTGGAGCGGTCGAGTCGCATCGAACGGGGCGAGCCGTTCTACGCGATGCGCGAGGTCGAGGGTGCAGCGAACAGTCGCAGCCGGATCGATGTCATCGAGCGCATTGGCGAGAGCTGGCGGTATGCGCTGGAGCCGGTGACGGGGCGGAAGCATCAGTTGCGGCTGCATATGGCGGCGCTTGGGGCGCCGATCGCGGGGGATCGGATTTATGGTCCGTCGTCGGAGCGGGCCGGCGAAGACGTCGGCGCGCCACTGAAGCTGCTGGCCCGTGCCCTTGCGTTCGACGACCCGATGACCGGTCACAGGCATTCGTTCGAGAGCGCGTTTCGCTTGCAGATCGAGTGACGTCCTTTACCCGGCGCGAATGCTGATGGGCCACGAGCAAAGGCGTCTCACGCGCTGAAGCGCACGAAACGTTTTGCTACTGCCAAAGACCCACGTTCTGCTCGAGGACGTGGACGCCGATGTCGCCCCGCCGACCTCGCGGTCTACTTCCCCGGCGTCCCGAACAAAACCTTCCGCTCCTCATCCGTCATCGGCTTCGCATACGACGCAGCCGCATCGGCGTAAACCCGCTTCGTCGCCTCGCGCTCGCCCACACGCGCGAACCAGCGCTTCAGGTTCGGCGTGTCATCGAGGTTCTGCCTGTGCGCCTCGTGCGGAACGATCCACGGGTAGATCGCCATGTCGGCAATCGTGTACGCATCGCCCGCCACGAATTCACGATCGGCCAGCCGCTTGTCCAGCACGCCATACAGCCGCGCCGTTTCGCGCGTGTAGCGGTCGATCGCGTACGGCACCTTCTCCGGCGCGTAGACATTGAAGTGGCCGTTCTGCCCGGCCATCGGGCCCAGGCCGCCCATCTGCCAGAACAGCCATTGCAGTGTTTCGGTGCGGCCGCGCAGATCGGCGGGGATGAAGCGGCCGGTCTTCTCGGCGAGGTATAGGAGGATCGCGCCGGACTCGAACAGCGAAAGCGGGCCACCGCCGTCGGCCGGCGCGTGGTCGACGATCGCGGGGATGCGGTTGTTCGGTGCGATCGCCAGGAACTCGGGCTTGAACTGCTCGCCGGCGCGGATGTCGACCGGGATGATGCGGTGTTCGAGGCCTGTTTCCTCGAGGAAAAGGCGGACCTTGTAGCCGTTGGGCGTGCCCCAGTAATGCAGGTCGATCATGTCCGGCTCCGTGCGGGGGAAGCGGCGATGCTAGGCCCCGTGCGCGACGCAGGCGTCGCGGCCGCGCGCACGCAGCGTTGCACCGGTCGATTGACCCGGTGCGAACGGGCCGCGCGCTAGCGTCGGTACGTCCCACCGGAGCGACGGCGATGCATCGACAGACCGACCGCACCACGCTGGCACGCGCGCCACGGCCGCCGCGCACGCGCAGTCGCACGCCTGAAGCCGGCCTGCCGACGCGCCTGCGGGATGCGATCGAACCCTTGCCCGACATCGACGACCCCGCATTCGCCGAAGCCTTCGATCGCTATGCGGACTGTCGCGTCGTGCTGCTCGGCGAGGCCAGCCACGGCACGTCGGAGTTCTATCGCGCGCGCGCGGCGATCACGCGTCGGCTGGTCGAGCGACACGGCTTCCGCATCGTCGCCGTCGAAGCCGATTGGCCCGATGCCGCGGTCATCGATCGCCACGTGCGGCACCGCGCACCGAATGCCGATGCCGCGCCACCGTTCACGCGCTTCCCGACCTGGATGTGGCGCAACGCGGAAGTCGCCGCGCTGTTCCGCTGGATGCGCCACTTCAACGAGCCGCGCGCCGCGCGTGACCGCGCCGGTTTCTACGGCCTCGACCTCTACAGCCTCAACGCGTCGATGCGCGCGGTGATCGACTACCTCGACGAAGTCGACCCGGACACCGCGGCCGTCGCACGCGAGCGTTACGCCTGCCTCGCGCCGTGGGCGAAGGATCCGGCGCATTACGGCCTCGCCGCGCTGACCCAGGCGCACGCGAAGTGCGAGGACGCGGTGCTCGCCATGCTGCGGGACATGCTCGAGAAACGCCTGCAATTCGCCCGCCAGGACGGCGCCGACGCCTTCGAGGCCGAACAGAACGCGCGCCTGGTCGCGAATGCCGAGAACTACTACCGCGCGATGTACCGCGGCGCCGCCGAATCCTGGAACGTGCGTGATGCGCACATGGCGGAAACGCTGATGCAGGTGCTGCGTGCGCGGGGCGAAACGTCGCGCGCCGTCGTGTGGGCGCACAACTCGCACATCGGCGACGCACGCTTCACCGAGATGGGCCGCGAACGTGGCGAACTCAACCTTGGCCAGTTGTGTCGCGAACAGTTCGGCCACGACGCCGCGCTGATCGGTTTCGGAACGCACACCGGCACCGTCGCCGCGGCGAGCGACTGGGACGCGCCGATGCGCGTCGTGCAGGTCAGGCCGTCGCTGGACGGCAGCGTCGAAAAGCAGTTCGTCGACGCCGGCGAACCCTGCGGCGTGCTGCACCTGCGTGATGTCGACGACGCGTTGCGCCACGAACTCGACAGCGAACGGCTGGAGCGCTTCATCGGCGTGATCTACCGCCCCGATACCGAACGCTGGAGCCACTACGCCGAGGTATCGCTCGCGCGCCAGTTCGACGCCTACGTATGGTTCGAGCAGACGCAGGCGGTCGACGCACGCGACGGCCCGCACGCGGGCGGCGTGCCCGACACCTGGCCGTTCGGCGTATGACGTCGCGCGCTTTGGGCCGCGGCGCCGCATGACTGGCGATCCCACCGTCATCGGGCTCGTGCCCGCGTCGTGGTTGTGGACGCTGCTCGGCGCCGTCGTCTATCCGTTGTGGCTGCTGGCAGGCGTCGCCGACGTGCTCGTGCACTGGCGCGACCGCATCGAGCGCCACACCGGCACGCACGAAACGATGATGCATGTGGCGATGTGCGTGCAGATGGGCATTCCGGTGTTGCTGGTGCTGTTCCTCGACGTCACCGCGCCGGTTTTCCTCATTGCGACGGTGGCGGTCGTGGTGCACGGCTGGACCTCGTGGCGCGATGCGCGCTTCGCCGATCGCGTGCGCCACATCGGCCCGCTGGAGCAGAAAGTCCACGTCGTGCTCGATGCGGTGCCGTGGCTGGCGCTCGCTGTTCTCGCGCTGCTGCACGCGCCGGCGCTCGCGGGCCTGGTCGGTGTCGGCGAGGCCGATTGGCGCTGGCGATGGCGCGAGCCGGCGTTCGCGCCGTGGGTGCTCGGCAGCGTGGTCACGAGCGCGATCGTGTTCGGCCTGCTGCCATCGTTGCTGGAATTGCGTCGCGCCTGGCGCACCGTGCACACGCTGTAATGCGACACGTCGCTGCGGCACACTCTGCCGGTCTTCCGAGGAACCGCCCATGTCGTCCGAGACGCTCCCCGTACCGCCGGAATTCGCCGCGCGTGCCCGTATCGACGCCGACGCCGCGCAACGCATGCGCGACGAAGCCGGGCGCGATCCGGACGCCTACTGGGCGCATATGGCGCAGCGTCTCGACTGGATGCGCGCGCCCACCCGCGTCCGCGACGTCAGCTTCAACCACGACGACTTCCGCATCCGCTGGTACGACGATGGCGAGCTCAACGCGAGCGTCAATTGCCTCGACCGCCACCTCGCCACGCGCGGCGATCGCACGGCGCTGATCTTCGAGCCGGACGATCCGTCGCGATCGGCGCAGCACGTCAGCTACCGCGACCTGCACGCGCGCGTCTGTCGCCTAGGCAACGCGCTACGCAACCTCGGCGTGCGCAAGGGCGACGTCGTCACCATCTACATGCCGATGACGGTCGACGCCGTGGTCGCGATGCTGGCCTGCGCGCGCGTCGGCGCGATCCACTCGGTGGTGTTCGGTGGTTTCGCACCGCATTCGATCGCCAACCGCATCGCCGACTGCGCGAGCAAGCTGGTGATCACCGCCGACGAAGGTCTGCGTGGCGGTAAGCGCATTCCGCTGAAGGCGAACGTCGATGCGGCATTGAAGATGCCGGGCACGAATTCGGTGGAGACGGTGCTGGTGGTGCGTCACACCGGCGCCGGCATCGACATGCAGATGCCGCGCGACCGCTGGATGCACGCGGTGGTCGAAGGCCAGCCCGATGCGTGCGAGCCGGAGCGCATGAACGCCGAGGACCCGTTGTTCATCCTCTACACGTCGGGTTCGACGGGAAAACCCAAGGGTGTGCTGCACACCACGGGCGGTTATCTGGTGTGGGCGAGCTGGACGCACGAAGCGGTGTTCGACCTGCGCGACGACGACATCTACTGGTGCACCGCCGATGTCGGCTGGATCACGGGCCACAGCTACATCGTCTACGGCCCGCTCGCGAACGGCGCGACGTCGCTGGTGTTCGAAGGCGTGCCGAATTACCCGGACACCTCGCGTTTCTGGGACGTGATCGACCGCCACAAGGTCAACATCTTCTACACCGCGCCGACCGCGATCCGCGCGTTGATGCGCGAGGGCGATGCGCCGGTGAAGCGCACGTCGCGCGCATCGCTGCGCCTGCTTGGCAGCGTCGGGGAGCCGATCAATCCAGAAGCGTGGCGCTGGTATCACGACGTGGTCGGCGATGCGCGCTGCCCGGTGGTCGACACGTGGTGGCAGACCGAAACCGGCGGCATCCTGATCTCGCCACTGCCGGGCGCCACTGCGTTGAAACCCGGTTCGGCGACGCAGCCACTGCCCGGCATCAAGCCCGCGCTGGTCGACGCGAACGGTGTGCGGCTCGACGGCGAAGCCGAAGGCAATCTCGTGCTGCTCGATTCCTGGCCCGGCCAGATGCGCACGGTGTACGGCGACCACGCACGTTTCATCGAGACCTACTTCAAGGCCTATCCCGGCATGTACTTCACCGGCGACGGCTGTCGTCGTGACGCCGACGGCTACTACTGGATCACCGGCCGCGTCGACGACGTCATCAATGTCAGCGGCCATCGCATCGGCACCGCGGAAGTCGAGAGCGCGCTGGTTGCGCATCACGCGGTGGCCGAAGCCGCGGTCGTCGGTTATCCGCACGACCTCAAGGGCCAGGGCATCCATGCCTACGTGACGCTGAAGTCGGGCATCCAATCGACCGACGCACTGCGCGCTGAACTCGTACAGAGCGTGCGTTCCGACATCGGCCCGATCGCCACGCCCGACCGCATCCAGTGGGCGCCGGGCCTGCCGAAAACGCGCTCGGGCAAGATCATGCGGCGCATCCTCCGCAAGATCGCGGAAGGCGCGCCGGACCAGCTCGGTGATACGTCGACGCTGGCCGACCCGACCGTCGTGCAGCAACTTGTCGACGGCGCGAAACAGTTCGGCTGACGCAAGTCCGGCGTTGCGTTTGAACGCGCGACTTCAGGTTGCGAGGCATTCCGCGAAATAGGCGATCGCCGCGGTGACTTTCGGCGGCGGCGTGCGTGCGAACGGGTGCAGCGCATGCACGTCGATGCTCGAACGCACTTCGTCCGCCAGCACGCGAACGAGCGCACCGCTCTCCAGATGCGGCGCGGCGAGATAGTCGGCCAGCAGCGCGAGCCCGCCGCCCGCGAGTGCGACCTGCAATTGCCCCAGCGTGCTGTCGACCGCGATGCCGCGCCCGATCGGCAACTCCAATCCCGGCACCGACCACGTGCGCGCGTGTTCGTCGTAGCGCAGGCAGTCGTGGTCGACGAGGTCGGCGGGTGTTTGCGGTAGGCCGCGTCGCGCGAGGTAGTCGGGCGACGCGACCACCGAACCGCGGATCGCGCCGAGCCGCCGCGCGACCAGGCCCGAGTCCGGCAGCCGACCGATGCGGATCGCGACGTCGTAGCGATCGCCGACGAGGTCCGCGACGGTGTCGTCCAACCGGAGTGCGACCTGCAGCTCCGGATGCCGTTCGACAAGGCCCGCCAGCACCGGTGCGACTCGGGCGACGCCGAAGCTGATCGTCGCGGTGATGCGCAGCAGCCCGCGTGGCACGTCGCTGAGCCGGCCGAGGTGCTGCTCGGCGGCATCGGCCTGTTGCACCACGCTGCGGCAGTAGGCGAGCAGTGCGTCGCCGGCTTCCGTGGCTGCGACCCGTCGCGTCGTGCGGTTGAGCAGGCGCGTGCCGAGGTGGCGCTCCAGCCGGCCGACCGCCTTGCTCACCGCGCCCTTGGTCAGACCGAGCCGGCCGCCGGCCGCGGTGAAGCCGCCGGCGTCCAGCACCGCGGCGAACACCGCCATGTCGGCCAGGCGTTCGGTCAGCCGGAGGTCGTTATTGGCATGCATGTGGAAACAAAGAAGCCACGGTCAGGCGGATTATCAACCGGACGTGCCCGCGCGAGACTGGCCGCCCATCCGAGGAGGTGCCGCCATGAAGCGTTCCGTATTCCTCAAGACCCTCGCCGCCCTGCTCGCCGGCACGCATGCCGCGGGCCCGGTCTCGGGCGCGGGCTGGCCCGACGCCGAACGTCGCCGCGTCGTCCGCAAGGCCGCCGCCCGCGATCGCGACGCGCGCCCGGCGCTGCGCCCGGCCGCCTGCCCGTGAGCGTCCGCGTCCTGCGCGGCGCCGACGTCACCGCGTCCCGACCCTGGGGCGCGGTGCCCGCGGCCGACTTCGGCGACCTCGCCGCCCGCATCCACTGGACCGACGCCGCCTACCCCTGGCACGTCAACGACGGCGCCGAGCTGTTCGTCGTCCTCGACGGCGAAGTGCTGATGCAGTGGCGCGACCGCGATGGCGCCCCGGTCGAGGAAGTCCTGCTCGCCACCGGCGACGTCTGGTCGGGCCGCGACGGCGTGGTGCACCGCGCGGTTCCGCGAGGGGAAGCGCGGGTGCTGGTGGTGGAGCGGTGGGAGGGCGAAGTGCTGGTGGATTCGGCATGACGTGCGCGCTTTAGAAGCGCGACGGCAGGTCGCTGTTGCACTTGGCGGAGCATGCGACGCAATTCCCGCGCTTCATTCACGATAGAGTCGATCCAACGCGGGGACGACTAGCGACGATGGGAATACCGGGCTGTGACGCCTCTACAACGCCGGCGGTGTCGTCCATTCTCGTGACGCCGCTGTTGTGCATCCGCCCCTTATGCGAGCAGGACCTCGATGTATATCGAGATCTCTATTGCTCGGCCGAGGCGATGGAGCAGATCGGGCCGCCACTGGTGCCCGAGGTGGCGACGGCGGCCTTCGAGGCGGCGTGTCGCCACAACCTACGTGGCGTTCCCGGGCACCGATTTTGGGCAGTTCTGTCGCGCGCTAAGCAAGAGCCCGTGGGTGTTGCCGCGTTACGTCGCAGCGGGGAGTTGTGTGAATTCGGATTGATGCTTGTGCCGCAGGCTCGCGATCGCCGCCATGCGCCCGAAGCTGTTGCGGCGATCGTGGATCACGCGTTTTCTTCGCTCGGCGTTCGCCGCTTCCGTGTGGAGTGCCTGGACAACAGCATGGTCCGGTTGGTGCGTCGCTTGGTAGCACCTCACGGGTTCCATCGCGCCGAAGCGAGTGACGGCCTCGTAGCCTGGGAGCTTCACCGTGATCAATGGCAGGGCGTCGGTGTCGATGGATAGATCGGTGAATGCGACGATGGCGGCCAAGCCCGGGCGCCTAACCTGCGTGGGTGTCGGGATGATGCTTGGAGCGCATCTCACGCCACGCGCGCGACACGAGATCGAGTGTTCGGACGTGGTTTTCGCGGCGGTGTCGGATGCAGTGGTGGAACTTTGGCTTCAAGGACTCAGGCCCGACCTGAGAAGTCTTCAGCCGCTGTACGCCGCAGACAAATCGCGACTGCAAACCTATCGCGACATGGTTCAAGTAATGATGGGCGAGGTGCGTGTCGGCAAGTCGGTCTGCGGTGTCTTCTACGGGCATCCCGGCGTATTCGCGCATGCGCCGCACGATGCGATTCTGCGTGCGCGGAACGAAGGCTTCGAGGCTTCGATGGAGGCAGCCATCAGTGCGGAAGACTGCATGTATGCCGACATGGGAATCGATCCGGGTCGCGTTGGCTGCCAGCACTACGAGGCGACGCAGATCCTGCTGTACCGGCGCCGCCTCGATCCGTCCGCATACCTGGTGCTGTGGCAGGTGGGTGTAGTCGGCGATCGAAGCTACCGACGCTCCTCGACGACCGAAGGGCATCGAAAGCTGCTGGTCGAGCGTCTTCTCGAGGATTACCCCGCCACTCATCCGGTCACCGTCTATGAGGCAGCAACGCTTCCGATTGCCGCACCGCGGATCGAGACGATAGAGCTCAGCGCATTGGTGGACACCGAGCTGCGTGCGCATTCCACCCTGGTCATTCCGCCGGCTACGGAGCTCGTGGCGGACGAGGGGATGCGTCAGCGCCTCTCGGCCTTGGACAAGGACACAGGTATGGGCTTGCGCGGGTAACGTCGCCGTGCGAAACCGTGCATCATCGCGATGCCGGCGCCGGTGCGCCGGGTCGGGATCGGCCCAGCCGGTCGCGGACACGCTCACGACATGAGGGGGAGGTTGCATGCAAGAGGTGATCCGGTTCCTTGAAGAGCTTGCCGTGTCGGGATGGACGGATGACCTCGACGCGAAATTGTTGGGCTTCCACCCCGAGGCACGGGCCGCGATTCGCGCATGTGACATCCAAGGGCTTGGCGCTCATCTCGGAGGTCGTGCGGTGATGGCGTGCATGGTGTTCACGCCCGACCGCGAGGAAGAACCGGCGCCCGGCGAAGATCAGCCGGACAGCCCGCCGGAGCAGCCGGACGGCGAGTCCATCGCCGC
Source organism: Lysobacter claricitrinus (assembly GCF_045866565.1). Taxonomy (NCBI): domain Bacteria; kingdom Pseudomonadati; phylum Pseudomonadota; class Gammaproteobacteria; order Lysobacterales; family Lysobacteraceae; genus Lysobacter; species Lysobacter claricitrinus. The sequence continues at coordinate 928,675 of NZ_BAAFZV010000001.1, forward strand.
CTGATCGTTATATCCTCGGGATCCGTCGCCCTTGGGCGACGGATCCCGGAGGCGGCCATGATGGGTGCAATGGTGCAGCGACTCGTGCTGGCAGCAGCGCTGCTGGCCCTGCCTGCGCTCGCGTGTGCATCGTCGTACGGCGCGCGGCTCAAGGAAGCCGAGACCGTCCGGACGTCAGATCCCCGTGCGTTCCTGCATCTCCTCGATGGGCTAGAAGCCGACAAGGCACAAGCAACTCCGTCGGAGCTGCGGCAGCTACGACTGCTGCACGACTATCAGAAGATCATTTTCGGTGAGTACCAAGCCGCCATCGGTGATGCTGCTGCGCTCTTCGATCAGGCGCCGGAAGTCGATGTAAAGTTTAGGGCCGGGCTGCTGGTTACCACGGCGTCCGCTCTCAATCGCGACTTCTCGTTGGGATTGCGTTATCTGGATCGCGCGCTGTCGCTGCAGTCGCGCGTAACGGACCCCGAGCTTCGCGCCACCGGCCACGGTGTCGCAGCGGTACTTTTCAACCAGTTGGGGCAGTACGACCTCGGTCTACGTCAGGCGAGCGCGCTTTTGGCGTCGAAGCCGACAGGACGCGCCGCATGCTATGGCAGGCAGATCTGGCTGGAGTCTGCCCAAGGCCTCGGTCGTCAGCTTGACGAGGCGACGGAGATCCAGCCGGCAATCAGCGAGTGTGCTGCCGCCAAGCAACCGATTGGCACTAATGGCGTACGCACCATTCTCGCCAAGCGCTGGGCATCCTCGGGACACCGTTCGCAGGCGATCGCGCTTCTTGAGGCCAGTCTTCCGGAAGCGGAAGGCACGGGCTATTCCAGGCTGATCGGTGAAATCAAGAGTCTGCTGGCGCAATACCGACTTGAGCAGGGCAATCTCGCGCAGGCAGAAACGTTTGCCTCAGCTGTGCAGGCGATGAAAGGGCAGGATCCGATGTGGCTGCCCGGCGTCACGGCACACCACGTGCTCTATGAGGTAGCGATCAAACGTGGTGACCTCGCGGCGGCACTAGAGCAATACCGTGCGTATGCGGAGGCCGACAAGGCACGACTCGATGAGATCAAGGCCCGCGAATACGCCTTCCAGTTGAGCCGCCACGAGCTCAACCAGAAGAACCAGTCCATCGCGCTGTTGAAGAGCCAGAACCAGCTTCTGCTCCTCCAGCAGAAGGCGACGCGCGCGTCGGCCTGGAACACGCGTCTGGCCATTGCCCTGCTTCTCGTGCTCGTCGCGTCCGTCGGCTACTGGGGCTGGCGCGCGCGTCGCACCCACGGATCGCTGCGCACGCTCGCGGAAACGGACGGACTCACCGGCCTCGCCAATCGCCGCCACTTCCGTCAACGTTCCGAAGCCGCGCTCGCACTCTGCGCGCAGCGCAAGCGTCCCGCCTGCGTGTTGTTGTTCGATCTCGACCACTTCAAGCAGATCAACGACCAGTGCGGTCACTCGTCGGGCGACTGGGTGTTGCGCGAGGTGGCGCGGGTCGGGCGGCTGCATTGCCGCGAGCAGGACCTGTTCGGGCGCATCGGGGGCGAGGAGTTCGCGATGACGCTGGTCGACTGCGACGGCGAGGCGGCGATGCGCACGGCGGAGGCCTGCCGACGTGCGATCGACGCAATCGATGCATCGATTGGCGGCTGCGGCCAGCCGGTCGCGGCCAGCATCGGGGTGGTCAGCACGGCGGTCTCGGGCTACGAGTACGAAACGCTGATCGCTCACGCGGACGCGGCCATGTACCGGTCTAAGGTCGCCGGCCGCAATCGCGTGACGCTGTACGAGCGGCCGCCGGTGCCGCAGCCGGGCGTCGCGCCCGCGATTGACCGCCGCAACGCCGAGGCGATGCTCAAGCAGTACTGAGGCGCGCGGTTCCGTACGGTTTTCGCGCGGCGTCGACACGGTCGCGACATCGCGGGCGTAGCGTGAGCCGTCCGCCGACCCGCGAACGCCCGCCATGGACGAGAACCGCCGAATTGCGGACTACCTGCGTTCGACCGCCGACCTGACCGAGTACTTCCGCACCTGCAAGCAGACCGGCGACATGACGCTTGTCGAAAGCGCGCTGCGCGACATGCCGGAGTGGGCGACCTTCCACGAGGTCAAGAGCGCACTCGGCGCAGCTGGCCTGCGGTTGAGCGTCGCGCCGATGCGACCGGCGGAAAAGGTGCTGCCGGAGTACGCCGAGCGGCGGAAGGGGCCGCGTAAGCACTAGGCAGATCCAAGCGAGGCCGACGACCCACATTGGTCCGGCGCGTCACGATGACCCGCGCACGACGCACGACGCACGACGCATAACGCACGACTTACGACTTACGACTTACGACTTACGACGCGTCGCGCCCAACAAAAAACCCGCCTTTCGGCGGGTTTTTCGTGAAGCCTCGATCCTGGAGCGGGTCGCCGTAGCGACCGTCGCATCACTTGATCTTGCCTTCCTTGTACGGCACGTGCTTGCGCACCACCGGGTCGAACTTCTTGATTTCCATCTTGCCGGGCGTGTTCTTCTTGTTCTTGTCGGTCGTGTAGAAGTGACCGGTGCCGGCGGAGGAGATCAGGCGGATCTTGTCGCGCTTGGAAGCCATCGTCGTCTACTCCTCAGATCTTTTCGCCGCGGGCGCGAAGATCGGCGAGCACGGCGTCGATGCCGTTCTTGTCGATGGTGCGCAGGGCATTAGCGGAAATACGCAGCTTGATCCAGCGATTCTCCGAAGCGACCCAGAAGCGGCGCTCGTGGAGGTTCGGCATGAAGCGGCGTTTGGTCTTGTTGTTGGCGTGGGAGACGTTGTTTCCCGACACCGTACGCTTGCCGGTTACCTGGCAGACTTTGGACATTGCGCACCTCGAAAGGCTGTTGTGCTTCCCTTGGCCAGGGAGGCGGCGGCCCCGACGCGCCGGAGATCCGGGCATCACGCGATTCGGGCAGGACCCGCTGGGCGGGCGGTCGCAGGTGCCGGAAAACGCGCTTTCCGGTGGACGTCCGGGTTCCGGCCAAGGCCGGCGGACGCAGCGAGCCGCGCATTATGGCGGCCAAGGCCTTTGCGGGCAAGCACTTACAGGCGGATCCGGAGGCCGTGGCGACGCCGGGACGGCGCGGTCGTGATGGCCTTCCCGAACTCCCCGGTCGACAGACCCGCCGACCCGCCACGCGGCCGGAGCCTCGACCAGGCGCTCCGCCCACCCGGTCGCCGCCCGGGCTAGGCTGGCCGTCAGCCCTCGAGAACCTCCCATGGACGCCGAAATCACCCGCCGCGCCAGCTGCAGCTGCGGCCAGCTCGTGCTCACGTGCCGCGGCGAGCCGCTGTCGCGCGTGTCGATCTGCCACTGCCACGCCTGCCAGCGCCGCACCGGTGCGCCGTTCGGCTGGCAGGTCAGGTTTCCGCACGACGCGATCACCGCAAGCGGCGAGGCCACGCGCTACAGGCACTTCGGCGACAGCGGTCGCTCGGCCGACTTCCGCTTCTGCCCGCGCTGCGGCAGCACCGTGTGGTGGACGATGGAGCGCGATCCCGACCTCGTCGTGGTGGCGGCTGGCGCGTTCGCCGATCCGACGCTGCCGCCGCCGATCGTCGAGGTCTACACCGAGCGCCAGCACGCGTGGACGGTGATGCCGGCGCTGGCGGACATCGAACATCACCGGTGATGCGGTAAGAATCCGCAACCGGAGGTCAATCGCGCCCCGTTCCACGAAAATCGGGTGCGCGCCCCTACGCGGCGACGCGACACAACGCCCGACGCCTAGTGCGTCGCGCGATCCCGATGCCAGCCGCGATGGCGGATGTCGAGCATCAGGCTGTAGACCGCGGTGAACGCCGGGAACAGGTTCTGGATGACGCCGACCGAGTCCTGCTTCTGCGAGAACAGGAAGTAGCTCAGCGTCATCAGGCTGCCGACCACGCTCATGTACCAGAACGCGCGCGGGATGACCGGCTTGCCGGCGCGCTTGCTGGCGACGAACTGCACCAGCCAGCGTCCGCCGAACATCGCCGCGCCCACCAGGCCGATCACCTTCCACGGCGAGGCGTGCAGGCCCGTCCACGCCAGCCACGGGATCGGGCTGTTCATCACGTCGCCGACCACGCTCAGACCTCCTCGACGCCGGTCACGCGCGAGCGCTTGATCAGCCACGACACGCCGCGCAGGTCGCTGATGCCGACCAGTGCGCGATTGAGGTTGTTGTACTTGGACACGCCGCTGGCGCGGTGGCGATGGTTCACCGGCACGCTCACCGTCTTCCAGCCGGCGCGCTGCATCAGCGCGGGCAGGTAGCGATGCATGTGGTCGAAGTAGGGCAGGTCGAGGAAGGCCTCGCGCTCGAACAGCTTGATGCCGCAGCCGGTGTCGGGCGTGTCATCGCGCAGCATCCGCGAGCGGATCGCGTTCGCCCATTTCGACGCCCAGCGCTTGCTGCCCGTGTCCTGGCGGTTGACGCGCCAGCCGGCGAACAGCTTCACGTTCGACGGCGAGGCGTCGCGCTTGGCGAGCAGCTTGGGGATGTCCGCCGGATCGTTCTGGCCGTCGCCATCCAGCGTGGCGATCCACGCACCGCGCGCGGCGCGGACGCCGTTGCGCGTCGCTGTGCTCTGCCCGCTGTTCTTGATGTGCCGCACCACGCGCAGCTCCGGCGCTTCCGCCTTGAGTGCCTGCAACGCGGCGACCGTGCCGTCCTTCGAACAGTCGTCGACATAGACGATCTCGAAGTCGGTGACGCCGCGCAGTGCGGCGGTGATCTCGCGCACCAGCGAGGCGACGTTGCCTTCCTCGTTGAAGACCGGCACGACGACGGACAGCGGCAGGGAAGCGGTCATGGAACTCTCGATGGAAGCGGGGCGGCCACGTCCGTGCGGCGGGGCCAGCCGGTTGGAGCGCAATTGTCGCCGATCGTTCCATGCGCGCCGGAAGCGCGGCGTCGCGGCGACGCACCGTGTAGCCGAACTCAGTCGTCGCGGCGGGCGCGCAGCCGTTCCAGCACACCCTCGAGCGATTCGAGGTCGCTGTAGTGGATGACCAGCCGCCCCTTGTTGCCGCGACCGTTGAGCACCGACACCTTGGTGCCCAGCGTCTCGGCGAGCTCGCGTTCGAGCGACACGATATCGGCAGCCGGCTTGGCCTTGGCCGCGCGCGGCTTGGCGTTGCCGCCGGCCGGCACCTGCCCGGCCATCAGCTGCTGCACGCGATGCTCGACCTCGCGCACCGACCAGCCCGCTTCGGCCGCCTGGCGTGCGAGCGCGACCGCGGCCTGCGGCGCGAGCGGAAGCAGCGCGCGCGCATGGCCCATCTCGATCGCGCGCGTTTCGACCAGCACGCGGATTTCCGGCGGCAACTCGAGCAGACGCAGCAGGTTCGACACCGCGGCGCGCGAACGGCCGACCGCTTCAGCAGCCTGCGCATGCGTGAGGTCGAATTCGTCGATCAGGCGCTGCAGCGCCTGCGCTTCTTCGAGCGGGTTGAGGTCTTCGCGCTGGATGTTCTCGATCAGCGCCATCGCGACGACGGTGCGGTCGTCGACCTCGCGCACGACCACCGGAATGTCGGCGAGGCCGGCGATCTTCGACGCGCGCCAGCGGCGTTCGCCGGCGATGATCTCGAACGTCTTGCCGCCGTGGTCGCGGATCTCGCGCACCACGATCGGCTGGATCACGCCCTGCGCGCGGATCGACTCGGCGAGTTCGTTGAGCTTCGCCTCGTCCCAGTGCCGGCGCGGCTGGTACTTGCCGGCGACCAGTGCGTCGACCGGCAACTGCCGTAGCGTGTCGCCGGGCTGTGCCTCGACGATCTGCGGCGCCTCGGCGGCGGCCTTGGGACCGAGCAGCGCTTCCAGTCCGCGACCGAGGCCGCGCTTCTTCGCCGAACTCATGCCGCGGCCTCCTTCAACGCCTTCTTCGCCGCAAGGTCGCGCTCGCGCGCACGGCGCACGACCTCACCCGCCAAGCCGAGATACGCCACGCCGCCGCGGCTCGCGCGGTCGTAGCCGACGATCGACTGGCCGTGGCTGGGCGCCTCGGCCAGGCGCACGTTGCGCGGCACGATGGTGCGGAACACCTTGTCGCCGAAATGGGTGATGAGCTCGGCCGACACCGCGTTCGCCAGGTTGTTGCGCACGTCGAACATGGTGCGCAGCACGCCTTCGATCTCGAGGTTCGGATTGAGCCGCTGGCGGATTGCATCGATCGTATCGACCAGCGCGCTGATGCCTTCGAGCGCGTAGTACTCGCACTGCATCGGCACGATCACCGAGTCGGCCGCGGTCAGTGCGTTGAGCGTGAGCAGGCTCAGCGCGGGCGGGCAGTCGACCAGGATGAAGTCGTAGTCGGCGCGCAGCGGTTCCAGCACGCGCTTGAGCTGCAGCTCGCGCTCGCTGCGATCCATCAGCTGGATTTCCGCCGCGGTCAGGTCGATGTTGCCCGGCAGCAGGTCGAAGTCTTCGGCGGTGCGCACGATCGCGCCCTTCGCATCGGATTCGCCCAGCAGCACTTCGGTGATCGACGCCTCGATCTCGCGCTTGTTGACGCCCGATCCCATCGTCGCGTTGCCCTGCGGGTCGAGGTCGACGAGCAGTACCTTTTGCGGTGCACGGGCGAGGCCGGCGGCCAGGTTGACGGCCGTCGTCGTCTTGCCGACGCCGCCCTTCTGGTTGGCGATCGCGATGATGCGGGCCATTCGGCTCGTTCCCCTGCTGGGCTGGAAAGACACGGAGTCGGCGGATCGACGCTGCTCGCGCAGTGTCGGTCGGGGTCCGGTCCGGACCGCATAGTATGCCCGTGAAGACGCATCATCACGGGGCCGGGGTCGCCGTCCTGCGCCGCCCGTCATACTGTTGCCATGCCACCCGATCTGCCCCCCGACCTTCGTCCAATGCTCGAGTCCGGGCTGGCCGAGCTGGGCCTCGACCCGGCCCATGCGCCGCGCCTGCTGGCCTATCTCGCCCTGTTGGTGCGCTGGAATGCCACCTACAACCTCACCGCCATCCGCGACCCGCGCGAGATGGTGACCAAGCACCTGCTCGACTCGCTGGCGATGCATCCGTTCGTCGATCCACTGGTCGCATCGAACGGCGCGCTGGCCGACCTCGGCACCGGCGCCGGCCTGCCGGGCATCCCGCTGGCCATCGTGAAGCCGGGGCTGCGGGTGACGCTGGTCGAGAGCGCGGGCAAGAAGGCGCGTTTCATGCGCCAGGCGATCCGCGAACTGGGCCTGGCCGACGTGCGTGTGGCCGAGTCGCGGATCGAAGCGGTGGACGAGCCCGGCGCCTATGCGGCGATCACCGCACGCGCGCTGGCGACGATCCCGCTGATCCTCGAGCTCGGCGGCGATCTGCTCGCACCCGACGGCGTGCTGCTGGCGATGAAGGGCGTGCACCCAGTCGACGAGCTGGCGCAGCTGCCGGCGGGCTGGGCGCTGCGTGCCAGTCATCCCCTGCGCGTGCCCGGCCTCGACGCCGAACGGCATCTGGTGGTCGTCGGCCGCGCCTGACCGGCGTCAGTCGTTCGCGTCTTCCGTGGTCGATGGCCGCCAGGCGACGGTGCCGACCAGCCCGTCGATCAGCAGCGGCTCGACCCGCCAGCGCGCGACCGCCCCCAGCTCTGAATCGGTCGCGACCAGTCGCGGTGCGGCATCCAGCCGGTCGAAACGCAGGCGGTGGAGGCCGAACGCCAACCCCCGACCCTGCGCCTTGAGCACGGCTTCTTTCGCGCACCACAGCCGCAGGAATGCGGCTTCGCGAGCGTCGGCGGGCAGCGCCCCCAGCGCAGCCGCCTCGTCGGCATGGAAATAGCGGCGCGCGAGTTCCAGTGCGCGCGGTCGCGGCTTCGGCGTCTCGATGTCGATACCGACCCGCACGCCCGCGCCCAGCGCGATCGCCAGCGTCGACCCGCTGTGGCTCCAGTTGCAGTCGAATCCGGGGTACCGCAGCGACGGCCGGCCGTGCGGGCCGCGGTCGAAGGCGGTGTCGTGGAGTGACACGCCGAGTTCGCCTGCGAGCCACTCGCGGGCCAGCGTTTCGGCCGGCACGCCGGCGGGATGCGGCAGGTCGACCACGCGGACGGGGCCGAGGCGGCGGACGTCGGGCAAGCGGGTTCTCGGCTGACCGGGCGGGCCCCGCAGCGTAAAGTACGGCGGGGGAAGCGTCAGGTCGTGCACATGTCGGCGGTCATCGGAACGGAAACGGAGCAGGCACGACGCCTGCTGGCCCTGGTCGTCGGCGCCGCCGCGCGCATCGTCGCCTACGACCGCGGCACGCCCGTGTCCCGCGAACGCTTCGAGCGCCACGTCCGCGCCGCCGCCGCCGCGCTTCCGGCCGCCGGCTACGCGGTGAACCTGTGCGAGGACCGCTACCGCTTCATCGTCGCCCTGTGCGCCGCCGCGCTGCGCGGGCAGGTCACGCTGCTGCCGCCCTCGCGCGCGCCGGCGGTGGTCGACAGCGTGCGCGCCGACCACCCGGATTCGATCTGCATCGGCGACGGCGCGCTCGACCCCGCGCCGCCCGGCTTCTGGCGCCTGCCGGACGAGCTGGGCGAGCTCGACGGCGCACCGCTGGAGATCGATGCCGACGCCACGCTGCTGATCGGGTTCACCTCCGGCAGCACGGGGCAACCGAAACCGAACCCCAAGACGCTCGCCAGTTTCGTCAGCAGCACCGCGCAGAACATCGCGGCGATGCGCGACCTGCTCGCCCACGGCCACGTCACGCCGCTGGTCGCCACCGTGCCGCCGCAGCACATGTACGGCATGGAGACCTCGGTGATGTTGCCGCTGCTCGGCGACATCGCGGTACATGCCGATCGCCCGTTCTTCCCGCAGGACGTCGCGCGTGCCGTCGCCGACTGTCCGCGCGCGCCGCTGCTGGTCACCACGCCCGTGCACCTGCGCGCGCTCGTGCAGGCGCGCGATGACGATGCGTCGTTCGCGATGCCACCGCTCGCCGCGATCGTGTCCGCCACCGCGCCGTTGCCGCGCGATCTCGCGCAGGCTGCGGAAGCCGCGTTCGGTTGCGAAGTGCGCGAGATGTTCGGTTCGACCGAGACCTGCATCCTCGCGCGACGTCGCACCGCGCAGGACGATGCCTGGACGCTGCTGCCCGGTGTCACGCTCGCGCCACAACCCGACGGCACGCTCGTCGACGCGCCGCACCTCCAGGCGCCGGTCGCGCTCGCCGACCTCGTCGAGTTGCTGCCCGACGGACGGTTCCGCCTGCGCGGTCGCAACGCCGATCTTCTCGAGATCGCCGGCAAGCGCGCATCGCTCGGCGACCTCACGCGCAAGCTGCTCGCCGTGCCCGGCGTCGTGGACGGCATCGTCGTGCAGCTCGATGCCGATGCGCACGGCGTGTGCCGCATCGCCGCGCTCGCCGTCGCGCCCACGCTGACGCCCGACGACATCCTGCGCGCACTGCGCCAGCAGATGGATCCGGTGTTCCTGCCGCGCCGCCTTCGTTGCATCGCGTCATTGCCGCGCAACGAAACCGGAAAGTTGCCGCGTTCGCTGGTGCTCGAACTGCTGCGCAGCTGAATATTGCGCGACCTTTCACGCGACGCCCACGCGAACCGCAAAAAACAGCGCATTCGTGCAGTAATTTCATACGCGGCCGTCACAGCCGCCTTCCCAGACTGGCGGCGCCCCCAATCGAAGGGGTGCCGAATTCACCCTCTGACTGGAAAGGAGAAAAACATGGGCTTCATCATCTGGCTGATCGTTGGCGGCATCATTGGTTGGGTCGCGAGCATGATCATGAAGACGGATGCCCAGCAGGGCGCGCTCCTGAACATCATCGTCGGTATCGTCGGTGCGTTCCTGGGCGGCTGGCTCGGCGGCATGCTGCTGGGCAACGCCGGCAGCATCAACAACGGCGACTTCTCGCTCTCCGGCCTGCTGATGTCGCTGCTGGGCGCGGTCGTCCTGCTCGCCATCGTCAACCTGTTCCGTCGTGGCCGCGTGCGCTAATCCGCACAACGCTTCGAAAAGAAAAAGGCCCGGGATTCCCGGGCCTTTTTCGTGGGCGTGGCGTTCCCGTCAGGTCTGCGATGCGAGTTCGACCCACGCGGGTGCGTGGTCGCTCGCGCGTTCCCAAGTGCGGGGCTCGCGATCGATGCCCGCTGCGACGCACTCGCCACGCAATGCCTCCGACACCAGCGTCAGGTCGATGCGCAGGCCGAGGTTGCGGCGGAACGCCGCCTGCCGATAGTCCCACCAGCTGAAGCTGCGATCGTCCGGGTTCAACGCGCGGAACGCGTCGTGCAGGCCGAGCGCATGCAGGCGATCGAGCGCATCGCGTTCCGCGCGCGAGGTCAGGATGTGGTCCTCGTTCCACTGCACGGGGTCGTACACGTCGCGTTCGTCAGGCGCGATGTTGAAGTCGCCGAGCAGCACCAGCCGCGGATGACGTTGCAGTTCGCCTTCGAGCCACGCGTGCAGCGCGTCGAGCCAGCGCAACTTGTACGCGTACTTGTCGCTGCCGACCGACTGCCCGTTGACCACGTAGACGTCGACGATGCGCACGCCGTTCACCGTCGCCGCGAGCACGCGCTTCTGTTCGTCCTCGAAGCCGGGGATGCCCATCTGCACGTCGCTGATGACGCCGCCGCCCGGCGCGTCCATGCGCGCCAGGATCGCCACGCCGTTGTAGGTCTTCTGCCCCGAGAACACGCTGCGATAGCCCAGCGCGGCGATGTCGGTGTCGGGGAAACGCGCGTCCTCGAGCTTGGTTTCCTGCAGCGCGACCACGTCGGGCCGTGCAGCGGCGAGCCACTGTTCGAGGTGCGGCAGGCGCACGTTGAGCGAGTTGACGTTCCAGCTGGCGATCTTCATGGCGGCAGTCTAGCCGCAGCCGCCACGCGGGCTGGCATGATCCGGTTTCGCCACGTCCAGCACGACCGCCATGACGCCCATCGACCTGCGCAGCGACACCGTTACCCGCCCCACGCCCGCGATGCGCGAGGCGATGTGGAACGCGCAGGTCGGCGACGACGTCTACGGCGAGGATCCAACCGTCAATGCGCTGCAGGCGCGCGTCGCCGACGAGCTCGGTTTCGAGGCCGCGCTGTTCACGCCCAGCGGCACGCAGGCCAATCTCGTCGCACTGATGGCGCACTGCGAGCGCGGCGACGAATACATCGTCGGCATGGACGCGCACACCTACAAGTTCGAAGGCGGTGGCGCGGCCGTGCTCGGTTCGATCCAGCCGCAGCCCATCCCGCACGCGGCCGACGGCACGCTGCCGCTCGATGCGGTGGAGCGCGCGATCAAGCCGGTGGACCCGCATTTCGCGCGCACGAAGCTGCTCGCCTTGGAGAACACCTGGCATGGGCGCGTCATGCCGCTTGGTTATCTCGCCGATGCGCGCGCGCTGTGCGATCGACGCGGGCTCACGCTGCATCTCGACGGCGCGCGCCTGTACAACGCGGCGGTGGCATCGAACGTGCCGGCACGCGAGATCGCGAAGCATTTCGACAGCGTGTCGGTCTGCCTGTCGAAGGGTCTCGGCGCGCCGGTCGGTTCCGTGCTGGCCGGCACGCGCGAGCTCATCGAACGTGCCAAGCGCTGGCGCAAGGTCTGTGGCGGTGGCATGCGCCAGGCCGGCATCCTCGCTGCCGGCGCGCTGCATGCGCTCGATCACCACGTGGCGCGCCTCGCCGATGATCATCGTCGCGCTGCGACGCTGGCGAGCGAACTCGCGACTCTGGGCCTGCCCGCGCACGCACACACCAACATGGTGTTCGTCGACATCCCGGTCGGGCGCCAGGCCGCGCTCAAGGCGCACCTCGGCGAGCGCGGCATCGTGATCTCGACCGGCTACCTGCCGACCATCCGCCTCGTCATGCATCTCGATGTCGACGACGACGGCGTGGCGCGCACGATCGACGCGTTCCGCGGTTTCGCCTGAGCCTCAGCGTGCGAGCCAGCGGATCACGCCGTCCAGCCGCGCGTAGGGTGGACGCAGCAGGTCGGTGACGGCGAAGCGTCGCTGCTCGAATACGGGCAACAGCTTGCTGAAAGTATCGAAGCCGGCGCGGCCGTGGATCGCGCCCATGCCACTCGGGCCGATGCCGCCGAACGGAAGGTCCTGCGCGCCGAAATGCAGCAACGTGTCGTTGACGGTGACGCCGCCCGCAAGCGTGCCTTCGACCAGGCGCTGCACCGTCTCGCGCGAACCGCTGAACGGATACATCGCCAGCGGTCGTTCCAGCGACGCGACGCGTGCGATCGCATCGTCGAGCGTGTCGTAGGAGACGACGGGCAGGATGGGGCCGAAGATTTCCTCCTGCATCACGCGCAGCGACGAGGGGGGATCGAGTACGAGCGTGGGCGGCAACAGGCGCGTCGACGCATCGCCCTCGCCGAACGGCGCGATGACGGTCGCACCCGCCGCGCGCGCTTCATCGACGTAGCCGCGAAGCCGTGCGAACTGCGCGTCGCTGATGATGCGTGTGTAATCGGCGGAGGCCGGGAGATCGCCGTAGCGCGCGTGCAGCTGCGCGACGACGGCGGCGACGAACGTGTCGCGACGCGTTCGATCGATCAACGCGTAGTCGACGCCGATGCAGGTCTGGCCGGCGTTGAACCATTTGCCGGTCGCGATGCGCGACGCGGCGAGGTCGACGTCGAAATCCGCCGCGACGATCGCCGGCGCCTTGCCGCCGAGCTCGAGCGTGACGGGCGTGAGGTTGGGCGCGGCGGCGGTCATCACCTTGCGTCCCACCGCGGTCGAGCCGGTGAACAGCAGGTGGTCGAACGGTAGCGACGCGAATGCGGCGCCGATCTCCGCACCGCCGAGCGCGGTGGCGACACGGTCGTCCGGAAACACCGCGGCGAGCAGGTCCCGCAACCACTCACTCGTGCGTGGCGTATGTTCCGACGGCTTGAGATGGACGTGGTTGCCCGCGGCGATCGCGCTTACCAGCGGCACCAGCGCGAGGTTCACCGGGTAATTCCAGGGCGCGATGATGCCGACCACGCCCACCGCCATCGGCCGCACCTTCGCGCGCGCCGGCCACAACCGCCAACCGACCGCCGCACGCCGCGGCCGCGTCCACCGCGAGAGGTGCGCGAGCGCGTGGTCGATCTCCGCGATCACGACCAGCGTTTCGGCGATCAGGTTCTCGTGCGTCGAGCGATGGCCGAAGTCGGCCTGGATCGCCGCGTCCATCGTCGACTGTCGCGCGCGGAATTCCGCACGGAGCCGACGCAGGTCGTCGCGCCGCTGTGCGACGCCCGGCTTGTTCGCACGCCATGCGGCGAGCAGGCGTGCATGCGTGGCCGCGAGTTCGGGATTCAGCGTGTTCATGCGCAGCGGGCCGGCATCGAAAGATCACAGCCTACAATCGCGGCATGGCGATCCGACCCTATCTCGACCATCTTCCGACCCTCGGCGCGCGCTGCTACGTCGACGAGGCGGCCACCGTCATCGGCGACGTCGTGCTCGGCGAGGACGTGTCCGTGTGGCCGGGTACGGTGATCCGCGGCGACGTCAACTTCATCCGCATCGGCGACCGCACCAACGTGCAGGACGGCACGGTGATCCACGTCAGCCACGACGGCCCGCACGCCAAGCTCGGCGGATTCGCCACGCGCATCGGCAGCGACGTCACCATCGGCCACAAGGCCATCGTGCATGCCTGCACCATCGAAGACGCGGTGCTGATCGGCATGGGCGCGATCGTGCTCGACGGCGCGGTGATCAAGAAACACGGCTTCGTCGGTGCCGGCGCGGTGGTGCCGCCCGGAAAGGTCGTCGGCGAGCGCGAGCTGTGGCTCGGCAATCCCGCGAAGATGGTGCGCGTGCTCAGCGACGCCGAAGTCGAGGCGTTGTACTACTCGGCGCAGCACTACGTGCGGCTCAAGGATCGCTATCTCGGCGCTGGCTGAGGCGCGGCGCGGACGGTAGAGTTTCCCTCGGGGATACAGGGGACATCGATGACGCAGGACAACGGGGGCGGCCGCGAATGGCGGCCGTACGAGATCGCCACGCCGATCGTGCGCGAGGGTGCCGCTGCGTCGCCGCCGCCGCTACCGCCGGGCCTGGAACGATCGCCTTACGCCGCGCCGCATGCCGCCGTCGTCGCGTACGCATCGGCGCGCGCGACGAACCACGCGGCGTTGGCCAGTCTCGGCAAGCGGCTTGGTGCGGCGCTGATCGACATCGGCCTGTGGGTGCTCCCGTTGCTGCTCGTCCTCAAGGCCGCGATGCATGTTTACCGGATGACCGAGCTGGGCCAGCCCGCGTCGTCCGCGGCGTCGATGTCGAGCTTCGCGTTCGCCGGGTTCCTGTGGCTCGGCCTCGCGATCTGGAACATCGTCTGGATGGCGCAGCACGCGCAGACGGTGGGCAAGCGCTTCGTCGGCATCCGCGTGGTGCGCAGCGACGGCTCGCCGGTCGGTTTCTGGCGCTTGCTGCTGTTGCGCGGCGTCGCGATGAACCTGCTGTGCAATCTTGCGGGTCGCGCGGTTCCCGCGGCATCGACCGTGCTGTGGCTGGTCGATGTGCTCTTCATCTTCGGTGAAGAACGTCGTTGTCTGCACGACCGCATCGCCGACACCATCGTCGTCGACGCCTGACCGCAGCACCGCCCACGCGCATGCTCCTCGACACCCACCACGACGTGGTGACGCCCGAAGGCGTCGCCTTGCATCTGCCCGTCGCCGGGCCGGTGCCGCGCGCGCTCGCGTGGGCGATCGACGTAGCGATCCGGATGGCCGTGCTGTTCGCGCTATCGATCGTGCTCGGCCTTCTTGGCGGCGCCGGCGCGGGTGCGATGGCGGTGGTCGCCTTCCTGCTGTACTGGTTCTATCCCGTGTTCTGCGAGGTGCTGTTGGACGGCCGTTCGCCCGGCAAGCGCGCGCTCGGCCTGCGCGTGATCGCGGCGGACGGCGCGCCGATCGGCTGGCGTGCGTCGTTCGCGCGCAACCTGCTGCGCGTGGTCGACATGCTGCCGTTCGGCTACGCGTTCGGGCTGGTCGCCTGCCTTGCAGATCCCGCCGCGCGACGCCTGGGCGACATGGTCGCCGGCACGCTCGTCGTGCACCTGTTGCCTGAAACCCACGGCGATGCCGCGCCGGTGATCGCGCCACATCCGCCGCGCGTGCCGTTGCAGCCGCTCGAGCAGGCGGCGATCGTCGACTTCGCGGAACGCGCGCCGTTGCTGACGGCCGCGCGCCGCGACGAACTCGCCGACATCGCCGCGCCGCTCGTCAATGCGCGCGGTAGTCGCGCCGCCGACGCGCTGTACGCGATCGCCGCGTGGCTGCTGGGGCGTCGCGCATGAAGCAGGACGCATTCGTCGACCGCCACCGCGCCGAATGGGACGCGCTCGAGCACTGGCTCGACACGCGCGGCGAAAGCGCGCGCCGCGCGCGCACCCGGCACGATGCCAACACCATTGCCGACAGTGAAATTCCGGCCCGCTACCGGCGCCTGACGCAGCAACTCGCACTCGCATCGCGTCGCGGCTACAGCGCGCAGGTCACCGCGCGCCTGCAGTCGCTGATGCAGCGCGGCCACGCGGTGCTCTATCGCACGCCGGCGCCGCGCTGGCACCGCGTCGCGGCGTTCTTCATCGGCGGATTTCCGCGGCTGGTGCGCGCCGAGTGGCGCTGCATGCTGGCCGCCGCGGTGATGCTGTACGTGCCGATGGCGCTGGTGTTCGCCGCGATCCAGCTTGATCCGGACCTGTCGTCGGCGCTGTTCTCGCCCGAGCAGCTCGCGCAGTGGGAGTCGATGTACGACCCCGCCGATGCCGCGCACAAACTGGGCCGCGACAGCGGTACGGACGTCGCGATGTTCGGCTTCTACATTTTCAACAACGTCTCGATCGCGTTCAAAACCTTCGCGAGTGGCGCGCTCGCGGCGGTCGGTTCGATCTTCGTGCTGCTGTCGAACGGCCTCGTCATCGGCGGCGTCGCCGGCCACCTGCAGGCGGTGGGTCGTGGCGATCCGTTCTGGCGCTTTGTCTGCGGCCACTCCGCGTTCGAGCTGACCGCCGTGGTGATCGCCGGCGGCGCGGGCTTGCAGATCGGGCTGCGCGTGCTCGCGCCGGGGCAACGTCGTCGCATCGACGCGCTGGTCGAGGCCGGAAAACGCGGCGCGCTACTCAGCGCGGGCGTGCTGGCGATGCTGGTGATCGCGGCGTTCCTCGAAGCGTTCTGGTCGTCGATCGGCTGGATCCCGGCGACGGTGAAGTATTCGGTGGCCGCGGTGCTGTGGTCGCTGGTCGGGCTATGGCTGTGGCGCGGCGGCCGACGCTACCTGCCCGGTGAAATCGACGGCCCGTCCGCATGAGGATCGACGATCTCACCGTCGCGCTGCGCCCGCGGTCGTCGTGGGAAGCGATCGAACTGGGCACCGCGCTGGTGCGCCGTCATGCGCGCGCGATCTGGCGCCCGTGGCTGGTGTGCGCCGTGCCCGCGTTCGGCATCGTCAACCTCGCGGCGTTCGCGATCGGCAAGCCGGTGCTCGCGATGGTCGTCATGTGGTGGCTCAAGCCGCTGTTCGATCGCGTGCCGCTGTTCGTGCTTTCCCGCGCGGTGTTCGGTGAGGTGCCCGGCACCCGCGCGACCTTGCGCGGCGCGTTCCGCGGCGGCGCACGCGCGATGTTCGGTTACCTCACGTGGCGACGCCTGAGCCCGGCGCGCGCACTGCTGATGCCGGTCGACGTGCTGGAAGGCGGGCCGGCGTCGCAGGCGGGCGCGCGTCGCCGCGTGCTGGCCGGTCCGGCCTACGGCGTCGCGTCGTTGTGCCTGCTGGTGTTCGTGAACTTCGAAGCGGCGCTGCTGGTCGGCTTCGCGATGCTGGCGTTTCTTTTCGTGCCGAACGACTACGTGCAGACGGTGCTGCAGCATCTGTGGGACCACCTGCGCGACGCGCCGGCGTGGCTGGTGCTGGTCGAGAACACACTGGCGTGGACGGCGACCTGCATCCTCGAACCGTTCTACGTCGGCAGCGGTTTCGGCCAGTACCTCAACCGGCGCACCGAGATCGAAGGCTGGGACATCGAGATCGCGTTCCGTCGCCTGCGCGCCCGCGTTCTCGCGGCGGGCAGCGTGTTGGTGCTCGTCGGCTGTGCGCTGCTCGCGCCGCGGCCGTCGTTCGCAGCCGAAGCGTCGATGGCGCAGTGCCCGTTGCCGGTGCACGACACCGGTGCATTGAAGCGGGTGTTCGGCGCGGACTATCGCGATGCCGCGCATTTCGAATCCGCGGTCGATCGCGCCTTCCAGGATCCGCGCCTGCATCCGCAGCGCAAGGTGTCGACGTGGAAGCTGAAGCATCCGACCAAACCCGACAACGTGCCGCGGGCGCTACCGGGTTGGCTGATCGCGATCGGCAAGGCCATCGCGGCGGCCGGCGAGGGGCTGATGTGGGCGCTCGCTGCCGCGCTGGTGCTGGTGCTCGCGTGGCTGCTGTATCGCTGGTGGCCCTCGCTGCGCGCGATCGCCACCGAGTCGCGCGGCTTGCCCGCGCCGGCGGTCGACAGCGCGGTCGTCGAAGCCGAGCCCCTGCCGCACGACATCGTCGCCAGCGTGCGTCGCCTGTGGCTGGCCGGGCACGCGCGCGATGCGCTGGCGTTGCTCTATCGCGCCGCGGTCGAGGCGATGCTCGCGGCCACCGCGCGCGTGCTGCCGCCGGGCGCCACCGAGGCGCAATGCCTGCGCGCATCGCAGGCGTTGCCGGAATCGCCGCGCCGCGCATTCGCACGCGTGGTGCGCCTGTGGCAGTACGCCGCATGGGCCGAGCGCCTGCCGTCGCAGGATGAATTCGATGCCGCGCTCGGCGACGCCGCGCAGCAGTTCGGGTGGCGCGCATGAAGCGCTTGCACCTGCTGTTGATCGTGCTGGGCGCGGGCGTGATCGCCGGCGTCGTCGCGTGGTGGCTGCATACGTATGAGCGCGTCGACCAGTGGGTCGACCTGCCGCGCACCGGCGAGGCGGCGAGCAATCCGCTGTTCGGCCTGCGCGTCGCGCTGGAGAAGGACGGCCGGCGCGTCACGTCGTCCCGCCAGCTCGCGCCCGCGGCGATGCATCTCACCGCGAACGACACGGTGCTGTATGACGGCGACCCGCGCAGCCTGTCTGCATCGACCCGCGCGTCGGTGCTCGACTGGGTGCGTCGCGGCGGCCATCTCATCGTCGCGTTGCCGGCGCCGGACGCCGCGTTCGACGCGTTCACCGGTGGCGTGCGCAACCGCGACAGCACCGCGCACATCGGCGTTCCCCTGCTCGACGACATCGGTGTCCGCGTGCGACGCGGTGCCGGCGGATGCGTGGATACCGCGGCCGGCGATGCGATCCCGTACGCGCTGTGCCGCACGCGCCGTTTCGATTCCCCCGCGGGCACGCTGCAGCGCCTAGGTGACGGTGACGGCGACGTGCTGGCGCGCGTGCGCGTCGGCGCCGGCAGCGTCGATGTCATCGGCTCGCTCGAATTCCTCACCACCGATCGCCTGCAGTCGCGCGCGAACGCAGCCTTCGCGCATCAGCTGATCGCCGGCGGCAATGCGCGCGGCGTGGTGCATCTCGTGCACAGCAGCGACATCCCGTCGTTGTGGATGACGCTGGTGCGCCGGGGCTGGCCGGTCTGGCTGCCGCTGACGCTGTTGCTGACCGGCTGGCTGTGGGCGCGGATGCGCCGTTTCGGGCCGCTCCTGCCATCGCCCGCGCTCGAGCGTCGTTCGCTGCTCGAGCACGTTGCTGCCAGTGGCGAACACGACTGGCGCTACGGGCAGGCGGACGTGCTGTACGCCGCGCTGCTCGACGCCTTCCAGGCCCGCCTGCGCCGCCGTGATCCGCAGGCCGCCGCGCTGCAGGGCCACGTGCAGGCGGTGCGCCTCGTCGAACGCACCGGCGTGCCCGAAGCGCAGATCGTCGACGCCCTCACACCTCCCGATCCGCGCGATGCGAAAGCACTCGTCGCGCGGATCGCCACCCTTGTCCGCATGAGAAACCGGCTATGACCGACACCGCTTCCACACCGCTCACCGGCGACGCGCTCGCCGAGGCCGCCACGCGCCTGCGCGATGCGGTGTCCGGCGCCTTCATCGGCCAACCCGAGGTGCTCGAACAGATCCTCGTCGCACTGCTCGCAGGCAGCCACGTGCTGATCGAAGGCGTGCCCGGCCTCGGCAAGACGCTGCTGGTGCGCGCGCTCGCGCAGGCGCTCGACTGCCAGCACGCGCGCGTGCAGTTCACGCCCGACCTGATGCCCAGCGACATCAGCGGCCACGCGGTGTGGGACCCGAAGACGGAAACGTTCTCGATCCGCCGCGGGCCGGTATTCACCAACCTGCTGCTGGCCGACGAGATCAATCGCGCACCGGCGAAGACGCAGGCCGCGCTGCTCGAAGCCATGGCCGAGCGCCAGGTCACGATCGAGGGCCAGAGCTTCGAACTGCCGCCGCCGTTCATGGCGTTGGCCACGCAGAACCCGCTGGAACACGAAGGCACGTATCCGCTGCCCGAAGCGCAACTCGACCGCTTCCTGCTCAAGGTGCTGATCGGTTACCCGTCGCGCGCGGACGAAGTGCGCATGGTCGCCGATGTCAGCCGCGGTGCGGCGAGCACCTTCGACCTGTCCAGCGTGCCGCGCGTGCTGGGTCCGGACGACATCGTCGCGATGCAGAACGCGACCGCGCAGCTGCACGTCGACGACGCGATCATCGACTACGCGGTGCGCATCGCGGCGAGCACGCGCGACTGGGCCGGCATCGCGCTGGGCGCAGGTCCGCGCGGCTCGATCGCGCTGGTGCGCTGTGCGCGTGCGCAGGCGGTGCTCGCCGGCCGCGACTTCGTGACCCCGGATGACGTGCGAGAGATCGCGTTGCCCGCGCTGCGCCATCGCATCGGCCTGTCGCCCGAACTGCAGCTGGAAGGCCAGTCGACCGACACCGTGCTCAAGGCGCTGCTCGCACGCGTGGAAGCGCCGCGCCAGTGAGCGAAGCGCGCGCCCGCTGGCCGCGTCCGGCCGCGCCGCTGCTCGTGCTGCTCGCGGGATGGGCGGTGGTCGGCGTCGCCTTTCTGCTGTCGCTGGTCGACCGCACGGCGTGGATGTGGACGGGCGTGGCGATCGGGCTGCTCGTCGCAGTCGACGCGCTGCGCCTGATGCTGCTGCGCGCGCCGAACGTGCGCCGGCAGATGCCGGAGACGTGGCCGGTCGGCAGCGAAACCCCGGTGACGCTGGTGTTCGACGAGGTCGCGTCGCGCCACCTGCGCGCCGATGTGTTCGACCTGCATCCGGGCGGCTGGGGCGTGCGCGACCTGCCGCGTCGCGTCGACGTCAAGCGGGGTGTCGAGACGCAGTTCGCCTACCGGCTGACGCCGAACGTCCGCGGCGACTTCGCGTTCGACGGCGTGCAACTCCGGCTCCATTCGCCGTGGCGGTTGCTGCGTCGCGACGTCATCGCCGGTGCCGCGCAGCACGTGCGCGTGTTCCCGAACTTCGCGCCGCTCGCGCGCTTCGCGATGTTCAGCGCCGACCAGGCGTCGCGGCTCGTCGGTGCGCATCTCAAGCGGCGTCGCGGCGAAGGCACCGACTTCCACCAGATGCGCGAATACCGCGTCGGCGATTCGATGCGGCAGATCGACTGGAAGGCCACCGCGCGCACGCGCCGGCTGATCTCGCGCGAATACCAGGACGAGCGCAACCAGCAGGTCGTGCTGATGCTCGATACCGGTCGCCGCCTGCTCGCGCGCGACGATGCGATGAGCCATTTCGACCACGTGCTCGATGCAGCGCTCGTGGTCGCATGGCTGGCGTTGCGGCAGGGCGACGCGGTCGGCCTGCTGGCCAGTGGCGGCGATGCCGCATGGGTGCCGCCACAACGCGGCGCGACCGCGATCGACCGCCTGCTGCGCGCGACCTATGCGCTGCAGCCGCGGCCGGTCGCCACCGATTTCCTCGCCGCCGCCACCGAGATCGCGCTGCGCCAGCGTCGACGCTCGCTAGTGATGATGGTCACCAACCTGCGCGACGAGGACATGGACGACGTGCTCGCCGCGGTGCAACTGCTGCGTCGTCGTCATCTCGTGTGTATCGCCAGCCTGCGCGAAGCCGCACTCGACCAGGCGCTGGCGGCCGAGGTGACCGACCTGCAGGGCGCGCTCACCGCAGGCGCCACCGCGCAGTACCTCGCGCGCCGCACCGAAGCGCACGACGCGCTGCGCAGCCACGGCGTGCTGGTGCTCGACGTCACCTGCGAGCAGTTGCCTGCGGCGCTGGTCGAGAAATATCTGGCGGTGAAGCGGGACGGGTTGTTGTAGCCGCGCAGCGCACGGGCGGTCGATGTCGAGGGTGTCTTGAACGCCGCTGCGCGCGGCCCGCATACGCGAAACGGAGCCGGTATCCGCGAGGCTCGCCGGGCATCGCTCGCACGTAAACGCGGATGCGCTGTACTTGCGTGCGCCAGGCAGTCAGGAACGTCACATCGCGCGCGGCCGTACCGCGCGTCGACCCCTTACGCGACGCGCGGTGCGTTCTCGGCGACGTCGTCGAACAGCGCGTTCTCGGTCTCGCGCACCAGGCCCTGCGCATAGATCGCCCAGGCGAGGTAGGCGCGGATGCGCTGGAAATAGCGGTGGCCGAACGGCTCGCGCGCGCGGACGCGGCGTTCGCAGCGGCGCTTCTGCTCTTCCAGGTATTCGCGGATGCGGATCAGCTTCTCTCGGGCGCGCGGGACCGACAGCCCGTCGAGCGCGAAGAACGGCAGCGTCTCGTAATGCGGATGGCGCGACAGCGGCGACTTGTTCCAGTTCACCGCGGCGATCGCCGCGAGCTGGCCGGGCGTGCCGCACTGGCCGCAACTGCAGGTCACCTGCCAGCGCTCGCCGTTGAACTCCAGCGATGGCGCCGCGTTGCATGCCGCGCAGGCGTTGATCCAGCGGGCCGCGTCCAACGGATCGTCCGTACCGAAATCGAGCCAGGTCGGATCGATGTCGATCACGCGGTCCTGGGGGTTTACGGCGCGGAGATGTTCGGGGCGGACGGACATGCATTTCCTCGGGGCGGCACGGTGGCGGCCGGTGGATCGGCCGGGGTCCCCTGTTGGCGCGCCGCCCACATGGAGCGACGGGCGCGCATTGTCGCCCCCGTCATGTGAACGGCACGCGCGGACAATGGCACGATGCGTCGCATGCCGGGCTCGTCCGGTGCTTCGAACCGTCATCGCGGAGATTACGATGCGCCGACCTGCGACCGTCGTCACGCTGCTGCTCGCGGGTGTCGCCGCGTGGCTCGTGGCGCGCGAACCCGCCTCACGCGATCCATCGACGCCGCCGCCTGCGCCCGATGCGGGCGTGGCGCCGCCGGGCGATGCATCGATCCTCGCCGCGGCGCGCGCGCATGCGTCCGTCGCGGAAGTCGAAGGCCGCGGCCGCGTGGTGCGCGTGCTGGCCGACGACCGTGAAGGCAGCCCGCACCAGCGTTTCGTGCTCGCCCTCGACGACGGCAGCACCGTGCTGGTCGCGCACAACATCGCGCTGTCCCCGCGCCTGGACGGCCTCGCGGCCGGCGACGACGTCGGTTTCCGCGGCGAGTACGTGTGGAACCCGAAAGGCGGCACCCTGCACTGGACGCACCATGACCCGCACGGCACGCACCCGGCCGGCTGGTTGCGCTGGCGCGGCCGCACCTACGACTGAGGCGACGTCACCGCTTCCAGTTGCGCCAGCATGCGCAGCGCGTCGTCACGGTCGGCACCGCACATGGACGGCGAAGGTCGCAGCGACGCACACACCGCCGGACGCCGCGGGTCGCCGAACAGCCGGCATCGCAACTGATCGTCCAGCTGCACGCACGGCACGCCGGCCGGCTTGCCGTGCGGCATGCCCGGAATCGGCGAGCTGATCGACGGCGCGATGCAGCAGGCCGCGCAACCGGCGCGACAGGCGAGCGCGCTCATCGCAGGTCGCGGCCGTCGCGCAAGGCGGCGTAGACGGGCGCGGTGTCGGGCATCACGCCATGCCAGAGGCGGAAGCTCTCGGCGGCCTGTTCGACCAGCATGCCGAGGCCGTCGATGCGCGCACCGGCACCGCGTTGCGCGGCCGCGTCGAGAAACGCGCGGGCGGCGTCGCCGTAACCGAGGTCGACTGCTGTCCAGTCGGCCGCCAGCACGCGCGGCAACGGCCACTCGATCGCCGCGTCGCTGCGGGCCGCGGATGTCGTGTTGATGACGATGTCGATGGCGTTCTCGTTGCCGACGTCGTCCCACGCACGCAGATTCACGCGCGGGTCGTCGAGTCGGCTGCCGAGTGCGGCGAGGCGATCGTCCGATCGATTGGTGATGACGAGTGCTGCGAGCCCCGCATCCAGCAACGCCGGCGCGACACCCCCCGCCGCACCGCCCGCGCCGATCAGCAGTGCCCGAGCGCCGTCGAGCATGACGCGGTGACGCTCGCGCAGGTCGCGCACCAAGCCGATGCCGTCGGTGTTGTCGCCGTGCCAGCGCGCGCCGCCGTCGACATCCTCGAGCCGCACCAGCGTGTTCACCGCGGCCGCGCGTTCGGCGCGTGCACTGCGCGTCGCGCACAACGTGGCGGCCGCGCCCTTGTGCGGCAATGTCACGTTTGCGCCGCGGCCACCGTCGACGGCGAAGCGATGCAAGGCCGCTCCGAAGTCATCCGGGCCCGCATCGATGCGCGCGTAGTCGAGCTCGATCCCGCACTGCGCCGCGAACGCCGCATGGATGTACGGCGAACGCGAATGCGCGACGGGGTGGCCGAACACGGCGAATCGGTTACGGTGCATCGGTCCTCGCTGCCGGATTCCACGCGTGCGCACCGTACACCACCGTTCCCGCGGCGTCGCCGCTGCCGTCGCCGCGCTTCTCGTCGCGATGCCCTGCACCGCGTTCGCGCCCTGGGGCATGGAAGGCGTCGGCGTGGTGTCCACGCGCGACAGCGAGGTCCGCGCGACGATCAGCCCCGACGGCACGATGATCGTCTGGGGCAGCCCCGACCGCGTCGGCGGGCCTGGCGGTTGGGATCTGTGGCGCGCAGCGCGCATCGACGGTCGCTGGCAGCAGCCGCGTCCGCTCGAGCTCGATACGCCGGCCAAAGAGTTCGACCCGATGTTCGGCGCCGATGGCCGCTGGCTGTACTTCTTCTCGAATCGCGACGGCGGCCAGGGCGGCGACGACATTTACCGCGCGCCGGTCGCTGCCGACGGTTCCATAGGGGCCGCGCAGAACCTCGGCCCCGGCGTGAACACCCGCGGCGACGAATGGGCGCCGACGCCGAATCGCGATGGCACGCGCCTTCTGTTCGCGAGCGACGGCGTTGCGGGCGCACGTCGCCACGACCTGTTCGTCGCAACGTGGAACGGCACCGCCTTCGTCGACGCGAAGCCGGTGCCCGGCATCAACAGCGATGCCGACGAGTTCGATGCGATGTGGATCGGCGACGGCGACGCGCTGCTGTTCGCGCGTTCGGACGACGTCACGTCGAAACCGATCCGCCTGTACACCGCGACCTGCCATGCGAAAACATACGGCGACATCGCGCCGCTCGCGCTCGCGTTCAATACCGAAGCGGCGTGGACGCTTGGCCCATCGATCGACTGGAACAAGCCGAACGAGATGCTGGTGAGCGGCGCGGCGCCGTCACCGAAGGCCGGCAAGCTCGACATCTACCGCATCCTGGTGCCGGCGCTGAAGGGCGACGGCACCTGCAGTGGTCAGGCGTCTTCGCGCAACCAGCGCGCCGCGTCCAGGGCGTAGTACGTCAGTACGCCGTCGGCGCCTGCGCGCTTGATCGAGGTCAGCGCTTCCAGCGCGACCTTGCGCTCGTCGAGCCAGCCGTTGAGCGACGCCGCCTTGAGCATCGCGTACTCGCCACTGACCTGGTAGACGAAGGTCGGCGCGCCGAATTCGTCCTTCACCCGGCGCACGATGTCGAGGTAGGGCAGGCCCGGCTTGATCATCACCATGTCGGCGCCTTCGGCGAGGTCGAGCGACACCTCGCGCAGCGCTTCGTCGGAATTGGCCGGGTCCATCTGGTAGGTGCACTTGTCGGCCTTGCCGAGCGCTGCCGCGCTGCCGACGGCATCGCGGAACGGGCCGTAGAACGCGCTGGCGTACTTCGCGCTGTAGGCGAGGATGCGCGTGTGGATGTGGTCGTCCATCTCCAGCGCGGCGCGGATCTCGCCGATGCGGCCGTCCATCATGTCGCTGGGCGCGACGATGTCGGCGCCGGCGCGCGCATGGCTCAGCGCCTGCTTGACCAGCGCGTCGACCGTTTCGTCGTTGAGCACGTAGCCGTTCTCGTCGATCAGCCCGTCCTGACCGTGCGAGGTGTACGGATCCAGTGCGACGTCGGTCACCACGCCGAGGTGCGGAAAGCGCGACTTCAGCGCGAACACCGCGCGCTGCACCAGCCCTTCGTCATCCCATGCGGCGGCGGCGTCGAGCGACTTCGCCTCCGGCGCGGTGACCGGAAACAACGCGATCGCCGGGACGCGCAGCTCCGCCGCCTGCTCGGCCACGCGCAGCAGTTCGTCGACCGACAGCCGCTCGATGCCGGGCATCGACGCGATCGGCGCGCGGCCGGCGAGTTCGTGGACGAAGACGGGGTAGATCAGGTCGCTGGCGGTCAGCACCGTCTCGCGCATCAACCGGCGCGAGAACTCGTCGCGGCGCATCCGCCGCGGTCGCACGTAGGGGTAGCTCATGGCGCGAAAGTTTACTCCCGCCGGCCGCTGGGTTCGGCACGGCACCGCCGTCGGGTCAGCCGCGGGTCGAGTCCGGCGTCAGTGCGGGAATGCGCGGTAGCGGCGTGGCCAGACGTGCACGGTGTCGCCGCGCGAGGGCGTGGCGTCGTCCCGGTCCGTGTCGACCTCGACGACGCCGCCACGCGCAAGCTCGACCTCGACCGTGGTGGTGCCGGCGAGTTGCCGCACGTCGGTGACACGGCCTGCGAAGCCGTCGTCCGCCAGCTCGGCGTCGTGCGGGCGGAAGTACAGCCGCGCGCGGCCGGATGCGGCGTCGGCCGGCAGCGCGATGCCGTCGCCGTCGACGAAGCGGCCGTCGCGCATGTCGCCATCGATCGACGACGCGCGCCCGATGAAGTCGAACGCGAAGGCCGACGCCGGCGATTCGTAGATCTCGGCCGGCGTGCCGATCTGCTCGATGCGGCCGTCGCGCAGCAGCACCACGCGGTCGGCGAGTTCGAGCGCTTCGTCCTGGTCGTGGGTGACGAACAGCGTGGTTTGCCCGGTCTGTTCGTGCAGCCGGCGCAACCAGCGGCGCAGTTCGACGCGCACTTTGGCGTCGAGCGCGCCGAACGGTTCGTCGAGCAGCAGCACGCGGGGCTCGATGGCGAGCGCACGCGCGAGCGCGATGCGCTGCTTCTGTCCACCCGAGAGTTGCTCGGGATAGCGGCCGCCGTGCTCCGGCAGCTGCACCAGCGCGAGCAGTTCCTGCACGCGGCGCGCGATTTCCGCTTTCGCCGGTCGACGCGAACGCGGGCGGCTGCGCAGGCCGAAGGCGATGTTCTCAGCGACCGTCATGTGCCGGAACAGCGCGTAGTGCTGGAACACGAAGCCGACGCCGCGTTCGCGCAGGCTCAGCTGCGTGGCGTCGCTGTCGTCGAACTGCACGCGGCCGGCGTCGGGCGCGAGCAGGCCGGCGATCACGCGCAGCAGCGTGGTCTTGCCGGAGCCCGATGGCCCGAGCAACGCGACGAGTTCACCCGCACCGACATCGAGATCGACCGCATCGAGCGCGGCGAGCCCTTCGTAGTGTTTGGTCAGGCCGCGCACGGTGAGGCGCGTTCCGGTGGCGCGGGCGGTGGTCACGACGGGCGCGAACTCAGTGGTGAATGGAAGGGCGAGCGAGGGCGTCGCCATGGCGGGACTCCAGCCAGAATTTCAGGATGAGCGTGACGAGCGCGAGGCCGGCGAGCAGCGAGGCGGCCGCGAAGGCCGCGGTGCTGTCGAACTCGTTGTAGAGGATCTCGATGTGCAGCGGCAGCGTGTTGGTGAGCCCGCGGATATGGCCGGACACCACCGACACCGCGCCGAACTCGCCCATCGCGCGCGCAGCGCACAGCAGCACGCCGTAGAGCAGGCCCCACTTGATGTTGGGCAGCGTCACGCGACGGAACATCGTCCACGCACCCGCGCCCAGCGAACGCGCGGCGAGTTCCTCGTCCGCACCCTGTTGCTGCATCAGCGGAATGAGTTCGCGCGCGACGAAGGGAAAAGTGATGAAGATCGTCGCCAGCACGATGCCGGGCCGCGCGAACAGGATCTTGAGGTCATGCGCTTCGAGGAATGACGCGAACCAGCCGTGCGAGCCGAACAGCAGCACGAGGCACAGGCCCGCGACCACCGGCGACACCGCGAACGGCAGGTCGATCAGCGCGAGCAGCAGGCGCTTGCCGCGGAAGTCGAAGCGCGTCACCGCCCATGCGAGCAAGAGGCCGAAGAACGCGTTGAGCGGCACCGCGATGCCGGCGGTGAACAGCGTGAGCTTGAGCGCGGCGATCGCGTCCTCGGTCGCCAGCGCGTCCCACCATGTGCGAAAGCCCTGGCCGAACGCGGCGCCCAGCACCATCGCCAGGGGCAGCACCACCAGCGCGGCCATCAGGACGAAGGCCAGCACGATCAGTGGCCAGCGCATCCAGGCGGGCGCGTCCAGCGGATGACGCTCAGCCACGGCGCCCACCCTTCGAATGCGCGAACAACGACGGGACCGCATTGATCGCCACCAGGCAGACGAACGACGCGACCAGCAGCAACGCGGCGATCGCGATCGCGCCGTTGTAGTCGTATTCCTCCAGGCGGATGGTGATCAACAGCGGCGCGATCTCCGTCTTGTACGGAAGATTTCCCGCGATGAAGATCACCGAGCCGTATTCGCCGAGCGCACGGGCGAACGCGAGCGAGAAACCGGTGAGCGCGGCGGGCAGTACTTCCGGAACCACCACGCGCCGCCACGTGGTGAAACGCGAGGCGCCGAGCGACGCGGCAGCTTCTTCCTGCTCGCGACCCAGCGATTCCAGCACCGGCTGCACGGTGCGCACCGCGAACGGCAGGCCGATGAACACCAAGGCGATCACGATGCCGATCGGCGTGTACGCGATCTTCAAGCCCAGCGATTCGGCGTACTGCCCGACCCAACCCTTCGGCGAATAGATCGCGGTGAGCGCGATACCGGCGACCGCGGTCGGCAGCGCGAATGGCAGGTCGACCAGCGCATCGAGCAGGCGTCGCGCGGGGAAGCGATAACGCACCAGCACCCAGGCGATCAGCACGCCGGCCAGGGATGCGATCACCGCCGCGACGAACGAGGCGCCGAAGCTCAGCGCCAATGCGTGCTGCACGCGTTCGTCGCGGATCGCGCGCAACCAGCCCTCCGCGCCGAGCCCCGCTGCGCGCACCGCGAGCGCGAGCAAGGGCAGCAGCACGACGGCGCCCATCCACGCCATGCCCAGCCCGAGGCTCAGGCCGAAGCCGGGCAACGGCGAGCGCCGCGCACGTCGGGGCGTGCGCGGCATCGGGCCTTCGATGGCGGTCGCCGCGGACGTCACGGGTGATAGATGCGGTCGAAGAAGCCGCCGTCGGCGAAGTGCTGCGCCTGCGCCTTCTTCCAGCCGCCGAACGCGCCGTCAATGGTGACGAGCTTCACCTTGGGAAAGCGTGCGAGATCCGCGGCCGGAACAGCGGCGTTATCGATGGGGCGGAAGAAGTGTTTCGCCGCGAGCTGCTGGCCTTCCGGCGAATACAGGAAGCGCAGGTAGGCCTCGGCCTGCTTGCGCGTGCCGTGTTTCGCGACGTTCTTGTCGACCCACGCCACCGGCGGTTCGGCGAGGATCGACACCGACGGCACCACGATCTCGTACTTGCCGGCATTGCCCGGCTGCGCGAGCGTGAGCAGCGCTTCGTTCTCCCACGCGATCAGCACGTCGCCGATGCCGCGTTCGACGAAGGTCGTCGTCGCGCCGCGCGCGCCGGAATCGAGCACCGGCACGTTCTTGAACAGCTTCGCCATCCAGTCGACCACCTTGTCGCCGTCGCGCAACTGCTGCGAGGCATACGTCCACGCGGCCAGGTAGTTCCAGCGCGCACCGCCCGAGGTCTTCGGGTTCGGCGTGATCACCGCGACGCCCGGCTTGACCAAGTCGCCCCAGTCCTTGATGCCCTTCGGGTTGCCCTTGCGCACCAGCAACACGATGGTCGACGTGTAGGGCGCACTGTTGTGCGGAAGGCGCGTCTGCCAGTTCGCCGGTAGCAGCTTGCCGTTCTGCGCGATCGCATCGATGTCGCCGGCGAGCGCCAGCGTCACCACGTCGGCTTCGAGCCCGTCGATCACCGAACGCGCCTGCTTGCCGGAACCGCCGTGCGATGCGCGGATGTCCAGCGTTTCGCCGGTCTTCTGCTTCCACTCGGCGGCGAAGCGCGTGTTGACGTCCGCATAGAACTCGCGCGTCGGGTCGTAGGAGACGTTGAGCAGTTGCAGGTCTTTCGCGTGTGCGGCGCCGGCGATCAGCGTCGCGGCGAGCACGGCGGTGCGGAGCAAGGTCTTCATGGGGGGAGGCCTCTGCGGTCAGAAGGAAACTTGGGCGCGGGTGAAGAAGGTCTTCTCGGTTTCGCGATCGGCGCCGGCGGCCGCACCGCCGTCGAAGTCGGCTTCCGAATAGTTGGCGACGAGCTTGAGGTTCTGCGTCAGGTACCAGTTGACGCCGACCGTCCACGCGCGCGCGCGGCGTGCCGATGCGGCGGGGTCGGCGAACAGCGGGAAGGCGTCGTCGTCGATCTCCAGGGCGCCGATGCGCGCCGCGAGTTCCACTGCACCGAAGCCCGCGCCACCGACGTTAAAAGGATGGTTAGGCCGCGTGACGCCGCGATAGGACGCGTCCTCGCCGGTCAGTACCCAGCTCGCGGCGAGCTGCCAGGCGCGGTTGTCCAGCGACGCCGAGGTCGCGCCGACGCGCACGTCCTGCTTGGACTCGATGTACTCGCCCAGCACGCCGAACGGGCCGACGTACCAGTACGCCTGCGGCGACCAGCGACGCCGCTCGCCGTCGGCCAGCACCGCGGCGCGGTAGCCGAAGAACTGCACCTGGCCCGGCGTGCGGTAGCGGGGCAGCGCGTTCGCGCCGCTGCCGGTGACGTCGCCGGTGCTCGCGGCCAGGCCGAAGCCGAGCCCGGACGCGGCGCTCGCATCGTCGCGGAACGGTTCCCAGAACACGCGCGCGGCGTATTCGAGGTGCGTGTCCGGGTTGCTCGACGTCGGCGCGTCGCGGCCGTCGGGTGCGCCGTTGAAGGCGCCGGCCGCATACGTCAGCCCGTTGCCGAACTCGCCCTGCAGCTGCACGCCGTAGTCGCGATTGGGCGCCAGCTCCGACGGCAGGCCGAGTTCCATGAACGTGGTCGCGCCGGACGACTGCAGGCGCTCCAGGCCGAGCGGCGTCTTGAACTTGCCGGCGCGCACCGTCGCGCGCGGGTCGAACTTCAGGTCGACGTAGGCATCGGCGATGGTCGCGCTGTCGCCGGCGAACTCCGGCATCACGCGGAAGCCCACCAGCTTGCCGAAGCTGCCTTCGAGGATGGGCTGCACGCGGCGCAGCAGGAAGCCGTCGTTCTGCGGCAGTGCGCGGTCGTCGATCCACGCGCGGCCGTCGCCCTGCACCAGCCCGCGCAGCTTCACCTCGACGCCGTCGCTCGCCGGCGACTTGAACGACACGCCCTTGGCCGCGCTCACGGTCAGCGTCGACGCGGTCGCCGCCTTGTTCGCGCTGTCCTCGGCCTGCAGCTCGAGCTGGCGTTCGATCACTTTCAGGCGCTGGTCGAGATCGGCGAGCGACGGGCCGGACGCATCGGCGTCGGCGGGTACACCGAGCTTCTGTTCGAGCACGCGCAGGCGTTCGGCGAGTTGCTCGACGGTGGGTTGCGGCGTGGCCTGCGCGTGCACGGCACCGGTGGCGACGAGCAGCGCGATCGCGAGCAGGGTGGGACGTGGCGACATCGGGATCTCCATGAAATGAGTGGTCGCGCGTCCGGTCGTCCGGTCGGCGCGTATCGGGTCAGCGTCCGTCCACCCGCAGCTTCTGGCTGCGCGTGATCTGGACGATGCGCGCACTGTGCACGACGACCTCGACCGAGCCGTACTGCAGCTCGCGCAGCGCGGCGAGCACGGCTTCCTCGGCTTCGGTGACCGGTATGGCCAGCCGCGGCGGCTCCCGCCGTTGCGGCGTCGTCGGAAAGGGCGTGGTGGTCATGCGGGCGTCTCCACGGCGAGTGCGTCACCGGCGGCGAGCGCGTCGACGCTGACGCCATCGAGCACCCGCGACAGCGCGTCGCGGGCCTCGCGCATCACCGCGCGCAGGCCGCAGGCCTCGGGGTCCGGACATTCGGGGCAGGGCTTGTAGGCGGTGACGCTGGCGCAACGTACCGGCGCGAGCGGGCCGTCGATCACCCGGATGACGTCGCCGAGCATGATTCGCGCGGCAGGTCTTGCCAGCGAATGCCCGCCGCTGGGCCCGCGTCGGCTGTCGACCAGGCCGGCGTCGCGCAGCTCCACGAGGATGGCCTCGAGAAACTTCTCCGGCGTGCCGCTGCGCTCGGCGAGCGCACGCGCCTGCAGCCGCGCGCCGTCCGCCTGCGCCAGCGCGCTCAGGGCACGCAGTGCGTACTTGGCCTTCATCGTCAGCATTTCCCAGTCACCATGTGGGAAATCTGCCGGGCGACCCGCCCGCGCGGAAACGGCGGGTGTTCATCAGGTCATGCCGGGCCGGCATGTGCGCGTCACGCCGGTACGATGATCGCATGCGTTCGCCGCTGCCGACCCTCGCCCGCACCAGCCTTGCCGTCCTCGCCGTGCTGGCGGTCGCCTGCACGGTCGGCCCGTGGCTGTTGCCGTTCGACGGGCAGTCGCCGGACTGGAACGCGTTGTCGGTTGCGCCGGGCGTCGCAGGGCACGGCTTCGGCACCGATGCCATCGGCCGCGACGTGCTCGCGCGCACGCTCGCGGGCGGACGGCTTTCGCTGGGCATCGGCGTGCTGTCGAGCGTGCTCGCGCTGTTCATCGGGTTGACGTATGGCGCGGTGGCCGGCCTTGCGGGCGGGCGCGTCGAACGCCTGTTGGTGCGCGCGCTCGACGTCATCAGCGCGATTCCGTTCCTGCTGGTCGTGATCCTGTTGCTCACGTTGTTCGACCGTTCGCTGACGTTGCTGCTGGCGGCGATCGGCGGTTACGTATGGATCGATTTCGCGCGCGTCATGCGCAGCGAGGCCGCGCGGCTTCGCAGCGCACCGTTCGTGCTCGCCTCCGAAGCGATGGGCGCGACGTTCGGGCAACGCCTGCGCCTGCATGTCGTGCCCAACCTGTTGCCGCTGGCGATGGTCTATCTCGGCCTGATCCTGCCGCAGGCGATCCTCGTCGAGAGTTTTCTCGGCTTCCTCGGCCTGTCGATCGACGAGCCGGGCGCCAGCTGGGGTTCGCTGCTGGGCGACGGCGTGCAGGAACTCGACAGCGCGCCGTGGACGCTGCTGTTTCCCGCCGCGTTCCTCGTCACCACGCTCGCCGCCTTCCAGATGCTGGGCGACGGCCTGCGCGACTGGCTCGACGTGCGCACGCGTCCGCAGGCGGCGGCATGAGCGCACTGCTCACGCTGCGCGATCTCGACGTGCGCGCGGGCGAGCGTCGCCTGCTCGCACTGCCGCAATTGGACCTGCACGCGGGCGAGTGCACCGCGCTGGTCGGCGAGAGCGGCAGCGGCAAGAGCCTGACCGTGCAGTCGTTGCTCGCCTTGTTGCCACACGGCCTGCAGGCGCGCGGCGTGTTGTCGTTTGATGGCCGCGACATCGCGCTCGATTCGCCCGCGCATCGCGCGCTTGCCGGTCACGGCCTCGCATGGGTGCCACAGGATCCTCTCGCGTCGCTGCATCCGCTCAAGCGCGTGGGCGTGCAACTGGTCGAGACGTTGCGTGTCGTGCGCGGCCTGGCATCGCGCGATGCGTCGATCCAAGCACGTGCACTGCTCGATCGCGTGCAGCTACCGGAACCGGACGCCGCGCTGCGTCGCTATCCGCACGAGTTCTCCGGCGGCCAGCGCCAACGCATTGCGATCGCATTGGCGCTCGCGACGCGGCCGCGCGTGCTGGTCGCGGACGAACCGACCTCCGCGCTCGATGCCCGCATCGCGCGCGACGTGCTGCGCCTGCTCGACTCACTGCGCCGCGATGACGGTCTCGCGGTGCTGCTGGTCAGCCACGACCTTCCGCTGGTTGCCGCGCATGCGCAGCACGTGCTGGTGCTGCAGCGGGGCGAGCTGGTCGAAAGCGGCGCGGCACGCGACGTCCTCGAACGGCCGGCGCATCCGTACACGCGCGAGCTGGTCGCGAGCGAAACCGTGGGCGACGTCGGCGCCGCCGCCGAAGCGCCGTCTTCCGACGTCGTGCTCGAAGCGCGCGACCTGCGCCTGCGCTACCCGCGTGCGCCGCGCGACGCGCTCGACGGCGTCGACCTGGTCCTGCATCGCGGCGAAGCGCTGGCGCTGGTCGGCGAAAGCGGCAGCGGCAAGAGTTCGCTCGGCCGCGCGCTGCTGCGGCTCGTGCGACACGCGCGCGGGGAAGTACGCCTGCACCACGATGGCGTCGCGCACGACCTGCTGCATCTCCCGCCGAGGATGCTCCGCGAAGTGCGACGCGCGATCGGCGTGGTGTTCCAGGATCCGTATGCGTCGCTCGACCCGCGAATGCGCGTCGTCGACCTGGTCACCGAGCCGTTGCGACTGTTCGGCGCGCGCGATGTCGCGGCCTTGCGCGAGCGTGCGGGGGAATTGCTGCGCGACGTCGGCCTCGACGCGGCGATGCTGGATCGCCATCCGCACCAGTTCTCCGGCGGCCAGCGCCAGCGCATCGCGATCGCGCGCGCGCTGGCGAACGATCCGGCGCTGCTGTTGTGCGACGAGGCGGTGTCCGCGCTCGACGCACATCACCGCATGGCCATCCTGAATCTTCTGGACCGGCTCAAGCGCGAGCGGCGCCTGTCGCTGCTGTTCATCACCCACGATCTCGCCGGCGCTGCGCGCGTGGCCGAACGCATCGCGGTGATGGAGCAGGGGCGGATCGTCGAGATCGGTGCGACGCGCGACGTGCTCGCGTCGCCGCGGCATGCGCATACGCGGGCGCTGCTCGACGCGCGCCCGGCGTAGTCCAGGAAATCAGAGCAGGCCGCCGCCGAGGTGCAGGCGGATCACCGCGACGATCATCACCGCGACGTTGATCAGGAGGCCGGCCTTCGCGCGGCCGCGGTGTCCGTCCCGGCTCAACGCCATGCCCAGCGCGGCGAGGATCGCGCCGAACGCGGCGAACGGAATCACCAGCCAGTTCATCGCGCCCAGCAGCGGAATCAGCGCGAGCAGCATCCACAGCAGCATGCCGATGCCCCAGAGCAGGCTGATCAAACCCATCGTGTCACCTCAACCGTGGCAGCCATCGATTTCCAGGCGCAGTTCGCGCCGGCACACACGCGCATGCAGCACCACGCGCGGCGCGGACGGTGCGGCGGCGGCGAGCGCGCCGTCCACCGCGTCGACCTCGCCGGCTTCGCGCACATACGCTTTCAACAGCGTCGACGCGCCGAGTTGCGGCGACAGGTCCGGGCGACGCGTGCGCGCCACGCCGATCAGCGCGCGGATGTTTTCCAGCGTCTCGTCGAGCTGCGCATTCGAGCAGTCGGCATGCAGGGATTCGTGACCGCGGATCGACGCGGTGCCCGACAGCAGCAACGGCATGGGCGCGGGCGGCAGCATCGCGCGGGCGAAGCTCGGCGGCTGCGGGCCGTACTGGCGCGGGTAGCGGTAGGCGCTGACCTGGCGCGGGTTTTCCAGCGGCACGCCCGGTGCGCGCGACGCCAGCCAGTACACCTGCAGACGACCGTTTCGGTGCACGCGACCGATCGCGGTGGCCGCCGGCAGCGACGCGGTCGACAGCGCCTCGCCCAGCCCTTCGGCGCGACCGACGCAGAAGTGCTTGTAGCGCTCCTCGTCGCCCTCGCCGACCGTGATGTCGTCGAGGTAGTTCCAGATGCGCAGCAGGTGCGGATAGCCGAGCGTCGCGGTGTGCGTGCGCAGCGCGGTGTAGGCATGGTGCGCGGCGGCGCGGATGTCGCCGTCGACCTCCAGCACGTCCATCGCGGCGACGAGTAGCGCGCCATCGTGCGCGTAGGCGAGGTCGTCGATGCGACCGGCGACCACGTGGCCGCCGCTGCGCCACACCTCGAACGGTGCGTCGCCACGCGGCTGCAGCGCGACGCGGATCAGTCGCGGATCATCGGAATGCGGTGCGGCGTCGCCGAACGCGACCACCGCGAGCACGTCGGGCGACGCGAGCAGGCTGTCGAGCGCCTCGTGCGAATACGCGACCGACAGCGCCGGCGCGCTGGTCGACAACGGCAGGGTCATGGCGTGTCCTGCAGCGTGTCGCCGTCGAAGCCGGCACGTGCATGGCGGCGACGCGCGCGCCAGTCGCGCAGCGCGGTCCGCCACATGCCCATCGCGTTCAACGCATAGATGACGCGGAAGATGCGCAGCCGCCACACCACCGGGCGCGCGTTGAACACGTCGCCGGCGAGCATCGACACCACCGCGCGCTCGACGCCCCAGACGTCGCGTGGATTCGCGAACAGGTGCTTCATCGTCGGCGAGGTGAAGCGGTAGATGAACCACTTGAACTCGTCGATACCGCCGTCGAACTGCTTCTGAAGCGCGCGGAAGATCGACGCTTCGCGCGCGGGCTCGCGCAGCACGGCGTCGACCGCCTTCGCGCCCTGTTCCGCGCTGTGCATCGCCAGATAGACGCCGGACGAGAACATCGGGTCGACGAACGCGTACGCATCGCCGACCAGCAGCCAGCCGGGGCCGTGCATGCGCGTGCATTCGTAGGCGTAGTTGCCGGTGGCGTGCACGGACGCCACGCGTGCCGCGCCGGCCATGCGCTCGGCCGCCTCGGGCACCGACATGATCGTGCGCATCAGGAACGCTTCGCTGTCGCCGCCGCGTTCCTTCAGGTACTCGGGCGAGCACACCGCGCCGATGCTCATGACGTCGCCGCGCAACGGGATGAACCACATCCAGCCGTGCGCGTGGCGGTAGACGGTGATGTTGCCGGCGTCCTCGCCGTCGCGACGGACCACGCCGCGGTAGTGGCTGAAGACGGCGGCGGACTGGTGCCTGTCGTTGCGCTTCTTGAGCTTGAGCGCGCCGCCGACCAGGGTGTCGCGACCGGTGGCGTCGACCAGCAGGCGGGGGCGCAGCGCATAGTCGCCGTCCGGGCCCGTCGCCAGCACGCGGGCGGGGCGGCCGTCGGCGTCGAACTCGACCTTGCTTGCCCTGGTGCGTTCGCGCGCATCGACACCCGCCTCGCGCGCGTGTTCGAACAGCAGCTGGTCGAACTCCTCGCGCTTCACCTGGAAGGCGAAATCGCTCGACCCGCGCAGCGCGTGGTCGAAGTGGAAGACGTTGTAGCGGCCGCCGTCGGTGGGGAAGTCGGCACCGCGCTTGAGCACGCCGATCTCGCGCACCTTCTCGAGTACGCCGAGGCGCTCCAGGATGGGCATGTTCATCGGCAGCAGGGATTCGCCGATGTGGAAACGCGGGTGTTCGGCCTTCTCCAGCATCACCACCGACCACCCGGACCGGGCCAGGAGCGTGGCCACCGTACTGCCTGCCGGGCCCCCGCCCACCACCAGCACATCACACGCCTCGGGGGCATCGATGGCAGAATTTCGACCTTCACTCATGCCACGGATGATACCGGGGGCGCCGGGCCGGACGGAGAATGAACCGTTCACGGCTTGCGGTCGCGCCACGGTCGTCGGATCGTGGCGCCCCAGGATTGCCGGAAGACCCGATGTCGAACCAGACCGCCGCCGAAACCGAACTGGCAGAACTGCTCGTTCAAAGCCTCAACCTCGAAGGCGTGAACGCCGCCGACATCGATCCTGCCGCGCCGCTGTTCGGTGACGGCCTGGGTCTGGACTCCATCGACGCACTCGAACTCGCGCTCGCCATCAGCAAGCGCTACGGCTTCCAGCTGCGCAGCGACAGCGACGAGAACCGTCGCATCTTCGGTTCGCTGCGTGCGCTCAGCGAGCACGTCCAGGCGCAGCGCACGGCCTGACATGAACATGGCGCTCGCGCGCCTGCTGCTCAGCGCGGCGTATCCGCTACTCGCGCACGCCGCGAGTGCGGCGCACGATCCGCGCCTCGCCGCACTCGCGCTCCTCGACATCGTCCTGATCGTTCTGGTCGTTCCGCTCGGCCAGCGCCGCGCGTGGGCGTGGGCGACGGTCGCGCTGTCGGCGCTCGCGCTGTGGTCCGCGCAGAAGACGGTGCCGTTGCCGGTCGCGCTGCTGCTGCCGCCGGTGGTGTTCCCGTGGCTGGTGGCGTGGTTCTTCGCGCGCACGCTTCGCGCCGGTCGCGTGCCGCTGATCAGCCGCATCGTTGCCGGCCTCGAAGGCTGCGCGGCCGCCGACCTCGCGCCACCGCTCAAGCGCTACACGCGCAACCTCACGCGGCTGTGGGCGATCGTGCTGCTGTGCATCGGGCTGGCCAACTGCGTGCTCGGAATCATCGCGGTGCCCGACGGCCTGCTGGTGCGCCTCGGCTACGCGCCGGTGGTGACCGTGCCGCAGATCGTGTGGTCGTGGTTCGCCAACCTGCTCGACTACGGCGTCGCCGGCCTGCTGATGGCGGTGGAATACGTCGTGCGCATGCGCCTGTTTCCCGATCGTCCGTACAAGTCCCTTTCCGAATTCATCCGCCGCCTGGGGGCGCTCGGTCCCGCCTTCTGGCGCGACGTGATGCGCTGAGCACGCCATGTCCGCCACGACCGAAACCATCACCCTGTCCGAACCGTTGCCGCGGCGCGCGGCCTGGCTCGTCTTCAATGCGTTGCAATTCGCATTCACCCTCGCGTGGACGGCGGCGTGCATCAGCGTCGCGCTGGTCGTCCGCGCGATCACCCGCGGTGCGCGCATTCCGCTGCGCATGGCGTCGTGGCTGTGGGCGCCGGGCCTGCTCGGCGGCGCAGGTGCGCGTGTGGACGTGCGCGGCGTCGAGAACGTCGACTGGTCGAAACCCTGTGTGCTGGTGGCGACGCACGAATCGGTGATCGACATCTGCGCGCTGTTCCGCGCGGTGCCGGTGCCGCTGCGCTTCATGCTCAAGCAGGAGATGACGCGCGTGCCGTTCGTGGGCTGGTACGCGAAGGCGATGGGGATGTGCTTCATCGAGCGCGACGGCAATCGCGCGTCGATGGTGAGGAGCCTGCGCGCGGCCGGCGAGATCGTGAAGGCCGGCCACGTACTGTGCATCTTCCCGGAAGGCACGCGCACCAAGAACGGTCGCGTCGGCGAGTTCAAGGCGGGCGCGTTCCAGGTCGCGCTGGGCGCCGGCGTGCCGGTGGTGCCGGTGGCGATGACCGGCAGCGGCGCGATCCTGCCGCCCAACGGTTTCCGCGTGCGCCCCGGCACGATCCGCCTGCGCATCGGCACGCCGATCCAGCCGGAGGGCCAAGGCGGCGAAGCGCGCGAGCGCCTGGCCGATACCGCCCGTCAGGCGATCCTCGCGCTGATGGCGCAGGATTGATCGATGGACTTCGTCGTCGACGCCACGCATCCGAGCCTGCCCGGGCATTTCCCCGGCAATCCGATCGTGCCTGGCGTCGTCTTGCTCGACCACGTCGTCGAGGCGATCGAGGCCGCGCACGGCCCGCTCGCGCGCCTGCGCCTGCCGCAGGTGAAGTTCCTCGAACCGTTGCGTCCCGGCGAACATGCGCGTGTCGAACTTGACGGCGTCGCGCCGCGCTGGCGCTTCCGTGTAATGCGCGATGCGACGCTGCTCGCCAGCGGCGACGTCGTCGACGGGGACGCGCCGTGAACACCGACTGGAAGGAACGGCCGGAAGGTGGCGGCTGGTTCGCGATCTGGCTGATCCGCAACATCGGTCGCTATGGCGGGCGCAGCATCGCGCGCTCGCTGCTGCATCCGATCACCCTGTACTTCCTGTTGCGGCGACCGTTCGAGCGCGAGGCGTCACGTCGCTTCCTCACTCGCGCGCTGGGTCGGCCGGCGACGCTGCACGACGTCGCCACGCACATCCATACGTTCGCATCGACGATCCTCGACCGCGTCTTCCTGCTCAGCGGCGAGCTCGATCGTTTCGACATCCGCACGACGGGCCTCGACGAACTGCACGAGCCGCTCGACCGCGGGCAGGGCGTGCTGCTGGTCGGCTCGCATCTCGGCAGCTTCGATGCGATGCGCGTGCTCGGCACGCGGCGTCCGCAGACCAAGATCCGGGTGGTGCTCGACAAGAAGCACAACGTGGCGATGCAGACGCTGCTCGACGCGCTGAATCCCGAGCTCGCCGCCAACATCATCGACGCCGGCATGGACGGCCCCTCGGTGCTGCTGGCGATCAAGGACGCGACCGACCAGGGCGCGCTGGTCGCGCTGCTGGTCGACCGCGCGCAGCCCGGTGCGCCGACGCTGGACGTGCCGTTCATGGGCGGCATCGCATCGCTGCCGACCGCCCCGTGGATGATCGCCGCCATGCTGCAGCTGCCGGTGTGCGCGGCGTTCGGCCTGTACCGCGGCGGCAACCGCTACGACCTCGATTTCGCCATGTTCAGCGACCGTCTGGTCGCCGACCGGCATAACCGCGCCGCGGTCATCGCCGACTGCGTGCGCCGCTACGCCGCCATCCTCGAGGATGCCGCGCGCAGGTCGCCGTACAACTGGTTCAACTTCTTCGACTTCTGGCGCGAGACCGACCATGCCGCGACGTCCACTGCTTCCGCTCCTGCTCCTGGTCCTGACGCCGGCGCTCCACGCCGCGTCGCCTGAGATCGACACCGGCTGGATCCTGTCGAAGCTGGCGCGCCCGGCACCGATGCGCACGCAGTTCCTCGAACTGCGCGGATCGCGACTCTTGAAGACGCCGTTGCGCATCGCGGGCGAATACGCGCGCCCGACCGACGACACGCTGGTGCGCGAAGTGCGCACGCCGTACGCGGAAACGTCGACCATCCGCGCCGGCAGCGTCACGATCAAGCGCGGCACGTCGTCGCATACGTATTCGCTCGATCGCGCGCCGCAACTCGCGGGCTTGCAGTCGAGCTTCGGTGCGCTGCTCAGCGGTGACCGCGCGCAGCTGGAGCGCGCGTTCAACATCGCCAGCAGCGGCACGCGCGAGCAGTGGACGCTGCACCTGTCGCCGAAGGACGCACGCATGGCGGCCTACGTGCGCGACATCGCGCTGTACGGCCGCGGCGCGGAACTGCGCTGCATCGAGACGCAGCCGAGCAAGGGCGACCTGCAGCGCACGCTGCTGGCCGGCGCCGCGCAGTCCGCATCGAGCGTGGCCGACGCCGCATCGCTGGCGATGCTGTGTCGCGGCACCGCGCTGCGATGAGCAGCGAACCGCGCACGCTCACACCCGCACTTCGCCTCGTCCTCGCCTTCGTCTGGCTCGCGCTGCTCGGCCTGCTGGGCTGGGCCGCGAGCCGCACGCTGGATCTCGGCGGCGACCTGCGCAAGTTCATGCCGGCGCCGCAGACGCCGGCGCAGCACCTGTTGATCGACGAACTCGGCGAAGGCCCGGGCTCGCGCCTGCTGCTGCTCGCGATCGACGGCGGCACGTCCGAACAGCGCAGCGCGCAGTCGCGCGAACTCGCGGCCACGTTGCGTGGGACCAAGGGCATCGCGCTGGTCGCGAACGGTGATGCCGACCTGTCGGCGATTCCCGAACGCCTGCGTCCGTACCGCTATCTGTTGTCGGACGCGCCGTCGAACGGCGGCCTCGGCGCGGCCGCACTCACCGACGAATTGCAGCAGCGCGTCGCCGACCTCGGCTCGCCGATGGCGTCGATGATCGAACCGATCATCGAGCGCGATCCGACGCTGGAAATGCTCAAGCTCGCCGAACGCTGGCAGCCGGCCGCGTCGCCGCAGAAGATCGATGGCGTGTGGATGAGTCGCGACGGCGGGCGCGCGTTGCTCGCCGTGCAGACGACCGCCGCGGGATTCGATCCGAAGGGACAGGAAGCCGCGGTGGGCGCGATCCGCGCCGCGTTCGACGCGGTGCGCGCGAAGTCGTCGACGCATCTCGTACTGACGGGCCCCGGTGCCTTCGCGGTGGAAGTCGCCGGGCGCACGCAGCGCGAAGCGAGCCTGATCGGCACCGTCGATTCGATCTGCTTCGTGCTGCTGTTGTGGATCGCGTATCGCTCGTGGAAGGCGCCGCTGCTGGGTGGGCTGCCACTCGCGACCGCCGGCCTGACGGGCCTCGCCGCGGTCGCGTTCTGCTTCGACGGCGTGCACGGCATCACCGTGGCGTTCGGCTTCACCCTGATCGGCGTCGCGCAGGACTATCCGATCCATCTGTTCAGTCACCAGCGTCCCGGGCTGTCGCCGTGGGCCAGCGCGAAGGCGCTGTGGCCGACGCTCGGCACCGGCGTCGCGTCGACCTGCATCGCGTACATGACGTTCCTCGTCTCCGGCGTCGACGGCCTGCGCCAGCTCGCGGTGTTCACGGTGGTGGGCCTCGGCAGCGCCGCGCTCGCTGCGCGCTTCCTGCTGCCGGGCCTGATCGATCCCGCGCCGCGCGATGTCGCCACGTCGCCGCGTCTGCGTTCATGGTGGGCGCGCATCGAACGCTGGCCGCGCCTCGGCGTAGTCGCCGGCCTCGTCGTCGCCGCGCTCGCGATCGCCGGCATGGCGTTCGCGCCCGGCCGATTCTGGGAAAACGACCTGTCGCGCCTCACGCCGGTGCCCGCG
This sequence comes from Lysobacter claricitrinus, assembly GCF_045866565.1. Classification (NCBI taxonomy): domain Bacteria; kingdom Pseudomonadati; phylum Pseudomonadota; class Gammaproteobacteria; order Lysobacterales; family Lysobacteraceae; genus Lysobacter; species Lysobacter claricitrinus. Next base: position 970,431 of record NZ_BAAFZV010000001.1, read on the forward strand.
GCGTCGCTGCAGCAGGATTCGCAGCTGCGTAACGAACTGGGCGCGCCCGACGTGCGCTACCTGGTCACGCTGCAGGGCGGCGACGTCGAATCCGTGCTGCAGCAAAGCGAACGGCTGGTGCCGGTGCTCGATCGCCTGCGCGCGCAGCACGCGATCGCCGGCTACGACCTTGCCGCGCGCTACATGCCCAGCGCGGCGACCCAGCGCGCGCGCCAGCAGCGCCTGCCGGACGACGCGACGCTGCGTCGCGACCTCGACACCGCGCTCGCGTCCACGCCGTTCCTGCCCGATGCCTTCGACGGCTTCGTCGCCGATGTCGCCACCGCGCGCACAGCAAAACCACTCGCACCGCGCGACCTCGCCGGCACGCCGCTTGCGAGTGGCGTCGACGGCCTGCTGTTGCAGCGCCCCGACCGCACGACCGCGCTTGTCACGCTGACCGGCCTCACCGATCCGGCGACCGTCGCCACCGCGCTTCGCGGCAGCGGTGCGCAGCTGATGGATCTGAAGGACGCCTCGGAATCGCTGGTCGCCGCCTATCGCGGCCGCGTGCTGTGGGCGCTGGCGCTCGCCGGCGTGCTGCTCATCGCCACTGTGTTCATTGCGCTGCGTTCGCCGCGTCGCGTCCTGCGCGTGCTCGCGCCGATGGCGCTGACCACGCTGCTGATCCTCGCGGTGCTGCGCCTGGCCGGTGTCGAGCTCAACCTGTTCCACCTGGTCGCGCTGATCCTCGCCGCCGGCCTCGGCCTCGACTACGCGCTGTTCTTCGACCACGCCGGCGACGACTACGACGAACAGGTGCGCGCGCTGCACGCCATCATCGTGTGTTCGCTGACGACGCTGCTGGTGTTCCTGCTGCTCGGCCTGTCGACGATACCCGTCCTGCGTGCGATCGGCCTGCCGGTCGCGCTGGGCGTGGCGTCGAACTTCGTGCTCGCGCTGCTGATCGTGCGACACGACAGCGTGCCGAACGAGCGCGCCGCATGAGCGCGTTGCCGGCCAGTCGCGAAGAAATCGCGCGCCTCGTGCCGCACCAGGGCCGCATGTGCCTGTGGCAGCGCGTGCTCGACGCTGACGGGCAGCGCATCCGCCTGCAGGCGTTCGACCATGCCGACATCGACCATCCGCTCCGCCATCGCGACCGTCTGAGCGCGGTGCACCTGTGCGAATACGGTGCACAGGCGATGGCCGTGCATGGCGGGCTGCGCGTGCAGGCGTCGGGGGCGACGCCGCGCCCCGGCCTGCTGGTCGCGTTGCGCGGCGTCGTGTTGCATCGCGACCGCATCGACGATCTCGACGGCGCGATCGAGGGCGAAGCCGAAGTGCTGGTCGAAAGCGACACCGGTGCGCAGTACGCGTTCGTCATCCGCCATGCCGGCGAGGTGATCGCCGAAGGCCGCGCGGCGGTGATCCACCCGTCGATGTAACGCGGCGCGCCGCGCTGCGACGTCAGTGCCGCGCCTGCATCACCGGTTCGGCCATGGTGTCGCGCAGCTCCACGCGTTGGGTCTTGCGAAGGCTCAGTTCCTCGTCCGCACGCTGGAATACCTCGAGCGGGTTTTCACTCGACGAGGCGCTGGTTGCCGCCACCGCGATCGCATCGGTGCCGAGCATCGCCGCCGACGTGTTGCCGACGCGCTCGATCGCGCGCAGGCGTTCGGGCGTCACCTCGCCGTTGAGCGTGAGCACCAGCTCCGGCGCACCGCTAACGCGATTGAGCGCTTCGCCCGGTTCGAGCAGGCGCTCGAGCGCATGGCTGCATTGCTGCAGCGTCTGTTCGACCGCGCGATGCCCGCGTTGCGCGACCACGCTCGAATAACCCTGCAGCTCGACGATCGCGACCGAATAGGGCGTCGACGCCGCAGGCGCGGGCGCCTCGTGCGCGTCAGCGTTCGCCGGCACCTGCAGCGCCACTGCGCGCTGCGCTTCGAGCAGCTGCCGGCGCGACTCGAGCAGGTTCATGGTGATACGCGCGAGCGCGGCCAGCGCTTCGCGCTGCGACGCGTCGAGATGGCGCGGCTTGTGGTCGATCACGCACACCGTACCGACCGCGGTGCCGTTGGGCGTGACCAGCGGCATGCCGGCGTAGAAGCGGATGCCGAGGCCGCCGGTGACATCAGGGTTGTTCGCGAAGCGCGGATCGGCAGTGGCGTCCGGCACTTCCAGCAGCAGCTCCGGCTCGCGCACCGCGTGGTCGCAGAAGGCGACATCGCGCGAGGTCTCGGTCGATTCGATGCCGATGCGCGACTTGAACCACTGACGGTCGCGGTCGATCAGCGACATCGTCGCCACTGGCGCATCGCACAGGCGCGCGGCCAGCCGCACGATGTCGTCGTACGCGGCTTCCGGCAGCGAATCGACGATGCGGTAGGTATCGAGGTCACGCTGGCGTTGGCGTTCGGACATGCAGGGTCTCCACGACGCATACCCCATTGTCGAAAACCCGCGTGCAGGCGCAATGGGCGAAAACCCCCATTCGCTGCCCGCAATTCAGGAAACGCGACGGCCGCCACGCCCTGCGCCACAATGACGCCGGATTCACACGGGCTTAGCGGATGACTCTTCGACGCGCACTGGTCACTGGCGGCAGCGGCGATATCGGCGGCGCCATCGCCACGAGGCTTGCCGCACAGGGTGCGCACGTGATCGTGCACGCCAACCGCGGGATCGAGCGCGCGCAGGCGGTGGTCGACGCGGTGCGCGCGAACGGTGGTTCGGCCGAAGCGATCGCCTTCGACGTCGCCGACGCTGACGCCAGTGGCGACGCGATCGCGCGCATCCTCGACGCGGGCGCCGTGCAGATCGTCGTCAACAACGCCGGTATCCACGACGACGCGCCCATGGCCGGCATGTCGCGCGAGCAGTGGACGCGCGTGATCGATGTGTCGCTGCACGGCTTCTACAACGTGACGCAGCCGCTGCTGCTGCCGATGGCGCGCGGACGCTGGGGGCGCATCGTCAGCATCTCGTCGGTGGCCGCGGTGACCGGCAACCGCGGGCAGACCAACTACGCTGCCGCGAAGGCCGCATTGCATGGCGCGTCCAGGTCGCTCGCGCGCGAGATGGCCAGCCGCGGCATCACCGTGAACGTGGTCGCGCCGGGCGTGATCGAAGGCGCGATGGCGAAGGATGCGTTTCCGCTCGAGACGATCAAGCAGATCGTGCCCGCGGCGCGCGCGGGCCGGCCCGAGGAGGTTGCCGCGCTGGTGGGCTTCCTGTGCGGCGAAGACGCCGGCTACGTGACCGGCCAGGTGATCGGCGTCAACGGCGGCATGGCGTAAAAAGCGTCACGCACCGACGACGAAGCTGAGCGATCGCCGCGGGGGCGCGCGAGCGTCGACGCCGCCGTGTCGTTACGGCTGCTACATCGACGGTTCGGGCCGCATGTCGTCGGCCGGAGTTCGCCGATGCTTCCCCGTCTCGCCTCCACCGCGCTGCTCGCGCTCTGTCTCGCCGGCCCCGCCGTCGCCGGCGAGCCCACGATCGATCCGGCCGCGCGTAATCCGCCGCCGACCGTCGCGCTGTCGACCTTCGACCGCTTCGAAGTCCAGCCCGTGGCGCTGGCGCCGGGGCTGGAAGCGCATCGCGGCAACGTGATCGCGCAGCAGTACCTGCAGGTCGACCTCGGCGAGCGCGTGCCGAAACTGGTCGAGGCCCGTAACGCGACGCCTGCCGACGGCGACATGCGCACGCTGGTGATCCGCCCCGAAGTCACGGACATCCGCTTCATCACCGGTGGCAAGCGCGTGCTGTTCGGCGGGTTCGCCGGCAAGTCGTGGGCGCTGGTGACACTGCACCTGGTCGACAAGGCGACCGGCGAAGTCATCGCCGAGCCGCAGTTCCTGCAACACGCCAATTCCATCGCGGCGGGCTACAGCCTCGGCGCGGCCGACAAGCTGATGCTGGCGCGGCTGGCCGACATGGTGGCGTCCTACATCAAGACCAATTTCGATGCGCCGGTCGGCAGCGCGGTGGCGACCGCCGCGCCGGCGATGGACTGACCCGCACCCGGGTCGCCGATCCGGGGCAAGATGGAGCGAACCGACGGAGACCGTCATGACCCTGCGCCCACTGATCCCCGCCCTGCTCGCATTGACGCTGGCCGCCTGCGCGAGCGCATCGCACGTGATGATTTCCGATCCGCGTCCGCCGATCGCGGTCGAGCAGGTGCGTGTCTACCTGCAGGCGCCGTCGTCGCAGTACGTCGAGATCGCCCTGCTCGACGCCAGCAGCGGCGACTTCACCTACGGCGCGCAGAACCGGACCGACAGCCTGATGCTCAAGCTGCGCACCGAGGCGGCCAAGCTCGGCGCGAACGGCGTGCTGCTGCAGGATCGCGCGCAGGTGTCGTCCAACAGCGGCGTGGGCGTCGGTGTCGGTGGCGGCAACTACCACGGCGGTGGCGGCTTCTCGAGTGGCGGCGTGAGCTTCGGCATCAACCCGCCGAAGGAGCTCGCCCACGCGATCGCGATCTACGTACCGGACGCGCCGGGCGGCTGATCGCGTCGCTTCGCGGCTCAGGCGATCGCGTCGGCGGTCGCCACTTCCGCGTACCAGACCGGCGTAAGCAGCGGCTCCGCCGGTGCGCGGTGGCCGTCCAGCACGAGTTCCAAGCCGGCATCGCCGATGCCTGCATGTTCACGGCGCGCATGCACCAGCAACTCCGCGGCCAGGTCACGCATGCGCTCGACGTCGCTGCGCATGCGCATGACGAATGCGTCGGGCTCGAGCCGGTCGTTGAGCTGGCGATTGAGTTCGTGGAACCACGGGATCAGGTACTGGTCGAGCAGGCGACCATCCAGGGGCGCGGTGTCGCCGCGTGCCGCGTTGCGCTTGCCCCACGTGTGCAGCAACGACTGCACGCCGAGGTTCAGCGTGCGCGCCTCGCCGAACAGCGCGCGCAGCTGGCCCAGCACCTGCGGCGACGTCATGTAACCCGAGAAGAACAGCGGCGCGAGCAGCGACCAGTAGTACGTGTAGTCCCAGATCACCTTCAGCGGCATGACCTGCGCATCGCCGAACAACGCGTACTGGTCCTGGTAGAGCGTCAGCGTGTTCTCGTAGAACGAGAAGTAGAGCTGCTGGTACAGCTGCGCCATCGCGGCGATCGGCCGGCCGGCGCGATCGGCGGCGATCATCTCGGTGATGTACGTGTTCGAGATCGCGATGAAGTCGCTGCCCGGCGAATAGAACGGATCGAGGAATACGCCGGCCTCGCCGGTGAGCGCCCAGCGGTCGCCCGAGAACACCTGCTTCGCGCCGTGCGAGAAGTGGCGCATGAACATGAAGTCCTGCAGCTCGTGATCGCCCGATTCGAGCATCGCGGCGACGCGCGGCTGGTGGCGGCGCAGCCACGCCATCGCCTTCTCGTGCGTGTTGATCGTTTCGAGTGGATGCAGGTCGCCATCGCAGACGATGCCCAGCGAATGCTGGCCGGACGACAGCGGGATCAGCCAGAACCAGTAGCCCTCGCCGCACATGTGGTTGGTCGAGCGCCAGCGGTCCGGCGGCGTGCAGCGATCGAGCCAGTCGGCATCAGTCGACCAGTCGCGCGGGTCGAGCAGGCCCGATACGCGCCACCACGCCGAATGTGCGTTGTGTTCGTTGGTCTGTACGAGGTCGAGCTTGCGCTTGATCAGCGCGGCACGGCCCGACGCATCGACGACCCAGCGCGCGGTGACCTCGTGCGTCTCGCCATCGGCCTCGAAGCGCACGCGATGCATCGCGCCGTCGCTGCCAAGTTCGAGCGAACGCACCACGGCGCCGTCGCGCAGATCGACGTCGCGCGCGCGCACGTGCTCGGTGAGGAAGTTCTCGAAACGACCGCGATCGATCTGCCACGAGATCGTCGGCAGCAGGCGGCTGACGCCGAGTTCGGTGCAGCGATCGAGTTCGGTCTGGCCGTCGCTGAAGAAGAAGCGGAAGCCGAACTTGCGGATCTGCTCGCCGTCGAGGTGTTCGCGCAGGCCCAGCACCGTGCCGAAATAGTGGGCGCCGATCTCGACGGTCGACTCGCCGACCTTGAACGCGCCTTCGCGCACCGGGTGGCGCTGGCGTTCGAGCACGGTGATGCGTAGCGCGCAATCGCGCTGGCGCAATTGCAGCGCGAGGGTGAGGCCGGCGAGGCCGCCGCCCAGGATGACGACGTCGGTATCGGGCGCAGCGCTCGTCATGTGTCAGCCGCTGTGCGCGGGTGCGGCGACCGCGTTCGGTGCGAACTCGCCGCTCGGGTCGTGGATGATCACCGGGTTGCCGCGCGTGCGGCGGTATTCGGTGAGCACGTTGCCGTAGGCGACCACCTGCGCCACCACATGCGACGTGATGCGCCACAGGTCGCGCAGCGGACGGAAATGGCTGCGGCGGAATTTCGCCGGGTCGCTCGCCGCCTGGTAGCGCGATTCGATCGGCACCGACACGCAGCGAACGCCAAGCTTGCGCGACGCCGAAATCAGCAGTTGCGCTTCGTAGACGAAGTCTTCGCCGGGGATCTCGCCGAGCGAACACACCGAGGCCGGATAGAAACGCTGGCCGCTCTGCGTGTCGGCGATGCGGAAGCCGCAGCCGATCGCGATGCCCCAGTCGCCGAACTCGTTCGCCAGCCGGCGATACGTGGGCTGCCGCGAGCGCTTGCGCAGGCGCGCGCCGATGATGATGTGTTCCGGATACGCGTTCGCCGCGGCGAGCAGGCGCGGAATGTCCTCCGCCGCGTGCTGGCCATCGCCGTCCATGCTGATCACCGCGCGCAGGCCGCGACGCATCGCTTCGGCGAAGCCGTCGCGCAGGCCCGCGCCCTTGCCCATGCGGGTGGCATGGCGGATCACGGTGATCGGCAGGTCGGACACGCGCTCGACGGTGGCGTCGTCCGAGCCGTCGTCGATGAGGATCACGTTCGGGCAGTGCGCGAGCGCGCCCTCCACGACCTCGCGGATCCGCAGCTCCTCGTTGAGTGCGGGTATGACGATCGCGATGTCACGGGCGCTGATCGGCTCAGCCATGCAGGATCTCCACGTCGAGAACACGACCCGGGCCGGCCCGGAGCGTGCAGTGCGGCATTCCGGCCGCGAGGGCTTCGAACAACGGCAGCATCGGCCGCATCGCATTGTGCGGGGCCTGCCGCGCGAGCGCACCGTCGGGCTCGTCCACGGTGCCGTCGCGCAGCGTCAGGTTAATCCGCGGCCCGCCGTCGCCGCGTGAGAGCACCAGTGCGCCGCCGAGAAGCCCGTCGCTCCGCTGCACTTTGGCCAACGGACCGGCCGAGGCGGCGTCGAACGCGGCCAGCAGCACGGCCTCGGCGCCGGTGGCGAGCTGCACGCAGCTCTCGATCAGCGCCTGGGCGAAGGTGGCGTCGTACGCGCTGATCGAGGTCGCCGGCGCCATCGCGCCCGCGCCGATCGTCCAGTAGCCCGCGGCCGCGTTGTGCACCGAATTGTGGAAGCGGATCGGCGACACGGATTCAGGTTGCTCGACCAGCGCCGCGCACATGTAGTCGGTGATGGCCAGGTCGCCGTGCATCGAGGCGAACACCGACGGCAGCGTCTTCGGGTCGCGGCCGGCGGCGGTGCAGGCGGCGAGGGCGACGTCGAGCGCGACCGCCACGCTGTCCGGCGCGCGGCGGCGCTCGTTCGGCGGCAGCAATTGCGGCGACGGGCGCGACGGCGCGGTGTCGGCGAGCGTGCCGTCGCGCACCAGCGCGCGCGCGGCGTTCCAGTCGGGTACGCCGGGCGCCCAGAAACCGACGCCTTCGATCGTTGCGGTCAGCGTCATGCCGCGGCTCGCCCGAACAGCAGCGAGCAGTTGTTGCCGCCGAACCCGAACGAATTGTTCATTGCGTAGCGAATGTCGCGATGCGCGCTGTCGAAACGGATTTGCGGGCCGCAGATATCGTCGGGCGTCGACGCGCCCAGCGTGCCGGGCAGTTCGCCGCTTTCCAGCGCGAGCAAAGCGATCACCGATTCGACGATGCCCGCCGCGCCCAGCGTGTGGCCGGTATAGCCCTTGGTCGAGCTGGCATGCAGCGCGTCCGGGAACACCGCCTTGATCGCGAGTGATTCCGCGCGATCGTTGGCCGGCGTCGCGGTGCCGTGCAGGTTGAGATAGCCGACCTCCGCCGCGTCGACACCGCCGCGCGCCAACGCATCGCGCATCGCCAGCTGTGCGCCCAGGCCGTCCGGATGCGGCGCCGACATGTGGTGCGCGTCGGAGGATTCGCCGTAGCCGCGCAGCTGCAATCCGGTATCGCCCTCGGCCGCCCGTTCGACCAGCGCGAAACCGCCGGCCTCACCCAGCGACAGACCGTCGCGCGTCGCGTCGAACGGTTTGCACGGATTCTTCGACACGAGCTGCAGCGAGTTGAAACCGAAGATCACGCTGCCGCACAGCGTGTCGACGCCGCCGACGATCGCGGCGTCGGCAACGCCGGCTTCGATCAGTCGCGCCGCCTGCGCGAACACCTTGGCGCTCGACGAACACGCCGTGGCGACGGTGACCGCCGGCCCGCGCGCACCGGTCGCGTGCTGCACGAAGTCGCCCGGCGAATGCACGGTGTGGATGATCGGGCGGCGCAGGTCCTCGGGGAAATTCGGCGTGCCGTCCGCATCCGGCGTCAGGCGTGTGTATGCCTCTTCGGTCGCGCCGATGCTGGAGGTCGATGTGCCGATCACCACGGCGACGCGTTCGGCGCCATGGCGCGCGATCGCATCGCGCGTCGCGTCGAGCACGCCGTCCTGCTGCAGCGCGATCCACGCCAGCCGGTTGTTGCGGCATTCCCACTGCGCCCATTCGGCCGGCAGCGGCGCGTCTTCGACGCCGTCGACGCGGCCGATCCAGCAGTCGAGGCGGTGTTCGCCGAAGTCGTTGCGACGCAACCCACTGCGGCCTTCACGCAGCGCGCGGCGATGTGCGTCCAGACCGCGGCCGAGTGCGCTGGTGGCGGTAAAGGCACGGATCGCCAGGGGCGGTATCGGGGTCGGAGCGGTGGGCGGCACGGCGGCGTCCATGAATGAGCTCGCGAAGTATGCCAGCCGTCATCCTTCACGCCGCCCTCATGCCGTATTCTCGCGGGGCGAATTCCTTGGCAGAACAGCCGCTTAGATGTCGACTCGCGCCTCCCACCAGTTCACGCTCTTCCGCGATCGCGACGTCCTGCAGACGGGCGTGGTCGCGCTGGCGGCGTGCCTGTTGTCCGCGGGGCTCGTGTACCTGGCCTACCTGGCTTACGTCGTCCGCACCGCCCGCCGCGCGCCGTGCGCGCCCCAGCAGGGCGCGCATCTGCTCCTGTTCGGCAAGCACGCACCGCGCGGTCGCGTCGATGGCGATTTCGCCGCGCGCCTGGACCGCGCCGCGCTGCTGTGGCGCGAACATCCGATGCGGCGCTTCGTGCTGCTCGGCGGTGGCGCGCAGGGTGAGCTGACCGAAGCCGAGATCGCGCGCCGCGAACTGTTCGCGCGCGGCCTCGCGCCGGATGCGCCGCTGCAACTCGAATCCAGTTCGCGCGACACCCTGCAGAACCTGCGCAATGCGCGGCACATGCTCGGCGGTGGAGTGCGCGATCGGGTGACGCTGCTGTCCAACCGTTACCACCTCGCGCGCTGCGCACTGTTCGCGCGGCAGCTCGGTTTCGACGTCGAACTCTGCGCCGCCGAAGCGCGCCTTCGCCTCGGGCCGCGCATGCTGGTGCGCCTCGCGGGCGAAGCGGCATACGTGTGCTGGGCGGACATCGGCACGCGCTGGGCACGTTTCATCCGGAACGAACGGATGCTGGCACGGGTGACGTAACGCTGCGTCGCGCGCTTTCGAACATGCAATGAAAAACGCCCGCATCGCTGCGGGCGTTTTCGTTTCTGCGCCTGCGATGCGCTCAGCCCTTCGGCTTCGCCTTCTGCTGCGGCACGAACTGCTCGCGCACCGCCTTGGCCAGAAGCTTCGGCGGCAGCAGGCCCTGGTCGAGCAGGAAGTCGTTGAAGGCCTTGCGGTCGAACCTGTCGCCCAGCGCGATCTCGGTTTCCGTGCGCAGCTGCATGAGCTGCGAGTAGCCGTAGAAGTAGCTGCCGGCCTGGCCGGGCGAGTTCACCGAATAGCGATCGATTTCCTGGCGCGCCATCGCCTTCGACAGGCCGACCTTGTTCACCAGCCAGGCGAACGCGGTGTCGCGATCGGTCAGGCCGAGGTTGATCATCGGGTCGAGGATCGCGCGGCTCGCGCGCAGAAGGCGCAGCTGCTGGGCGATGAGCTGGCCGTCCAGCGGTTCGTACGGAACCATCTCGGCTTCCGCGTACAGCGCCCAGCCTTCGACGTTGACCGAGTTGAACGCGTACAGCGTGCGCGCCAGCGAGATGCCGCGCTCGACCATCGCGGTGAACTGCAGCTCGTGGCCGGGGCGACCTTCGTGCGCGCTCAGCGTCCACGCACCGGCCGGGTAATTGAAGTCGTCGTACGGGCCATCGGCGCCGGCGTTCGGGTTGGACAGCGGCAGCACGAACACGCCCTGCTGGCCGGTGTTGCCCACCAGCGGCGCGGGCAGGAAGTGCGGTGCGGGCTGCGACGCGTTCTCCGCCGGCGTGCCGACGCGCATCTGCATCGGCCGGTTCGGCAGGGTTACGACGCGGTTGGCCGCGATCAGGCGATCAAGTTCCGGCATCACCACCGTGCGGTAATGCCCTTCGATCTTGTCGTCGGCGATCGGCGTCTTCTTCAGCTGGCGGATCACGTCGACGTAGTCGGTCTGCGTCCAGCCGTGCTCCTTCGCCACCAGCGGCGCGATCTGCTGCATCGCGTTGCGCGTCTCGGCGAATTCCATTTCGGCGCGTTCGATCAGCGTGTGCGGATCGATGTCGATGCCGACGCCCTTGAGCGACAGCGCGTACAGCTCCGGCGGCAGCGAGTAGGTGGTGCGCGCGGTCGGCAGCACAGTGGACTTGGTCCATGCCGCGTAATCGGTGAGCTGCTTGTCGAACTCGGCGAGCGCCGGGCCGGCGTCGAGCTTGTACTTGTCGAAGAGCTGCTTGATGCCGCTGCGGTAGGTCTCGAGGTTGTCGAGCGACTGCTGCACTTCGACCTGCGTCGGCTGCACCAGCCCGGCCTGCGCGCGTTCCTCGTAGCGCTGGCGCGCGAGCGTGGTCAGCGGCGTGCTGCCCGGCGTCATGCCGGCGTAGGCCTGCAGGCGCTTGACCGCCATCGCGCGGCGCGCGGCCGGCGTCTGGTCCGACAGCAGGCCCTGCAGCCCGCCGAACACGGTCTGGCCGACGTCGAGCCACGGCCGCGTCATCTTCTCGCCGATGGCACTGGCTTCGATCGCGTCGTCCGCCGCCTGCACCAGGATCTCGAGGTCCTGGCGCACGTTCGGGTCCTTCTCGGCTGCGAGCTTGGCCTTCAGCTCGTCACGGGCCTTGGCGATCGCGTCGCGATAGCGGGCCGGATAGTTCGGGCCGTAGTCGAAGACCTTGTCGTCGAACCCCGGCACGCCGAAGAACGACAGCTGCTCGGGCTGGAACGGGCCCTGCGCCTTCAGCAGGATCTGCGCGTATTCGTTGCTGCGCGCGACCCACGCCGGCGCGGGCTTGGGTGCGGCCTTCGCGGCGGGCGCGGCTGCGGCGGGCGCGGCGAGCGCGAGGCCCGGCGCCGACAGCGCGAGGGTGAGGGCGAGGACGAGCGGCTTGTGCATGACGGATCTCCGGAGGACGGCCGAGCATGAGGTCCGCGCCGATGTCCGGCCATGCGCCGAAGGTCATGTCGTGCTATCAGTCGCCGAAGTCGCGCCGGAGGTCATCGATGAAGTTTCCGCGTATCCAGAATCCCTGTCCCCTCACGGCCGACCAGCGGCGCGCGATCGACGGGCATTGCGGACACTGCGACAAGCACGTGCATCGCCTGGATGCGATGAGCGAAACCGCGCGCCGCGCGCTGCTCGCCGCCGCCCGTGAACCAATCTGTGTCGCCTACGCGCAACCGGTGCGAGTGGGTGCGCGCTTGGGCGCCGCGATGGCGGCAAGCCTCGTTTCTGCTGCCGCGATGGCGGCACCGCAGACGCAGGCGCCGCCGACGACGCAGCAGTCCGCCGTCGAACAGCCGAGCGATCTCGCCGCAGCGGCGTCCTCGTTGCAATACGTGGTGGTCGGAGGCATCGACCGTCCGCAGGCAGCCGAGTGGACCGGGGGTGACGCTGTCGAACTCGCTCGGGTGGAAGTCGTCGGCGGAGGCATCGACGACCCCGCGGCGGCGAAATGGGTCGATACCTCCGACCTGCCCGAACTTCCCGTCGAATACGCCGACGGTACGCCAGTCAGCGCGCGGGCTCCGCGATAACCGACGCCGCGTCGACGACCTGCATCCCGCGGATCAACGCCATCATGGCGCCCGCATCAGTGGGGCGTCCGTCGCCGATCGCCAAGGCAACGTGTCCGGCATCGAACTCGCCGACGCCGGCGTCATAACTGACCCAGCGCACGCCGTCCCACGCCTGCACCCACATATGCGGGCTGAACGAGTGCGACACGCCCGTAAAGCGGCTCGAATAGACCAACCCGTACATGACGCGCGTCGGAATCCCGGCGGCACGGGCGGCCGCCGCAAGCAGCACCGCTGCCTCCGTGCAGTCGCCGCCGCGATCGCGTAACGCCTGGGTCGCGCTGCGATAGGCATCGAAAGCTATGGGTCCGTCCATGTGATGGCGGATCGCTTCGACAAGGCGCTGCATTCGGCGCGCGACCGGTCCACCGCCGGCAGCATCCCGCGCAAAGCGGCGCAACGCGATCGCGTCGCTATCGACCCAGTCATTGGCGAGGAGATAGCGCGCGATGTCACCCGTCCCGGGTGCCGCGCCATCGCAGCCGGGTGCGCAGACGCGCAGGTCGACCGTGCCATTGTCGTTGGCGACGACCACCTGTTCACCCGTCTCGGGCACGCGCCATCGTTCGTCCGGCAGGCGCAGCCGATAGCGGATCGTGCCGCGCAATGCGGTCTCCGACATCTTGTATGGCGACGCGACGTGCGGAATGCGCGTCGCCGCGTACACCGGTGTCACGGCGGCGATCAAGGCAGTCAGGACGGCGTTCCGAAGCATCACGGCTTCAGGCAACGCCCCAGGAACTCTTCGGTGATCTTCAGCCGATGCAGCAGGTCCTTGCCCTTGAGGCCGTGCTTTGCGCCCGGATAGGTCATCAGTTCGAACGGCTGGCCGCGCTGCTGCAATGCGCTCATCAGCGACGTCGAGTTGGTGAACAGCACGTTGTCGTCGGCCATGCCGTGGATCAGCAGCAGCTTGGGCGCGTTCGGGCCGACCAGGCCGTCGACGTGCTCGAGCACGCGCGCGGCCTTGTAGCCGGCCGGGTTGTTCTTCGGCAGGTCCATGTACTGCTCGGTGTAGTGCGTGTCGTACAGGCCCCAGTCGGTGACGGGCGCACCGGCGACGCCGCAGGCGTAGTCGCCTTCGCCGCGCGCCATCAGCATCAGCGTCATGTAGCCGCCATTGCTCCAGCCGTATACGCCGACGCGCTTGGCGTCGACCCACGGCTGCGACGCGAGCCAGCGCAGCGCGCTGCGCTGGTCGTCGACTTCCACCGTGCCCTGCTTCCCGTACAACGCGCCGCCGAACGCCGCGCCGCGACGCGGGGTGCCCCGGTTGTCGACCGAGAACACCACGTAGCCGTGCTGCGCGAGGTACTGGTTGAGATCCGGCTGCCACGTTTCCCTGACCGTCTGCGAGGCCGGGCCGCCGTAGACGTTGACCACCACCGGATACTTCTTCGACGCATCGAACCCGTCGGGCTTAATGACGAAGTAGTGCAGCGGCGTGCGGCCGTCGGCGGCCTTGAGCGTGCCGAACTCCATCGGCCGGTGGGCGACGCGGTACGGCGCGTAGGGATGCTTGGCGTCGGCGAGGTCGTTGTCGACCAGCGTGGCGACGTCGCTGCCGTCCGCACGATGCAGCACCAGCTGCGGCGGCGTGGTCGGGTTCGACCAGTTGTCGACGTAGACGCTCGCGTTCGCGGCGAACGTCGCGCTGTGCCAGCCGGCTTCCTTCGACAGCTTCTGGATCGCGCCGCCCTTGAGCGGCACGCGATAGACCTGCAGTTGCGTCGGCGATTCGCGGCCGGCGCTGAAGTACACCCAGCCGTTGGTCTGGTCGACCGCGAGCACGTCGTCGACCGGCCACTCGCCCGAGGTCAGCGCACGCGCCTTGCCGGCGGCGTCGACCACGTACAGGTGTTCGAAGCCGGTGCGTTCGCTGCTCCACAGGAAGCTGCCGTCCTGCAGGAAACGCAGCGCGTCGTGCAGCGGCACCCAGGTCTTCGAATGCTCGGTGGCGAGCGTGCGCTGCCTGTTCGACGCGAGATCGGCCTCGACCAGCTCCAGCGTCTTCTGGTCGCGCGACTGGCGCTGGAAGGTGAGGTGCTGCGGATCGCGCCAGTTCACGCGGGCGAGGTAGATGTCCGGGTTCTTGCCGAGGTCGACCCAGCGCACGTCCTTGCTCGCGCCCGACGGATCGATCACGCCGAGCTTGATCGCCACGTTGGTGTCGCCCGCCGCCGGATAGCGCTGCTCGACGACTTCCGTGCGGTCCGGATACACCTCGTAGCGCTTCTGCACCGGCACGTTGGTTTCGTCGATGCGCGCGAACGCGATGGACGAGTCGTCCGGCGCCCACCAGTAGCCGGTGTGGCGGTTCATTTCCTCATCGGCGACGAATTCGGCTTCGCCGTTGGCGATCGCGCCGCCGCCGTCGAAGGTGAGCTGGCGCTGCGTGCCGCTGGCCAGGTCGATCACCCACAGGTTGCGCGCGCGGATGAAGCTCACGTACCCCCCGGCGGGCGAGATCTTGGGGTCGGTCGCGAAACCTTCCTTGTTGGTCAGCTTGCGCACCGCGTCCTTGCCGGACTTCGACAGGTCGTACAGGTACAGATCGCCGCCGAGCGGGAACAGCAGCGAATGGCCGTCGGGCGACCACTGGTAGTCGACGATGCCGGAGAGCGCGGCGATGCGCTGGCGTTCGCGCCGCGCCTTCTCTTCGTCACTCAGCACTTCGGTGCCGGGCAGCACGTCGTCGGCGTCGACCAGCCGCTTCGTCGTGCCGCTGGCGATCTCGTACGCCCAGAGGTCGAGACGGTTGCGGTTGCCGTCCTTGCCGCGCAGGAACGTCACGCGCGTGCCGTCGGGCGAGATCTTCGGCTTGACCAGGCTCGGGCCGGACAGAGGCGCATCGCCGGCGAGCGCTTCCAGCGTGAGTTTGGACGGCGGGGCCGGGGTCTCGGCGGAAGCGGTGGGCAGGCTCAAGGCGACGGTCACGAGGAGGGCGGGAAGGACAGCACGAAGCCGGAGTCGGTTCATGGCGGGCGCGTTTGGAGAGTCGGGCGAGTGTAGGACGAGCCACGGCCGCTTCGGCAGGAAACGTTCACGCCGCGCTGATAACGTTGACCCATGCCCCTATCCGACTCCCTGCGCTGGCGCCTACGCGACGCCACCGCTGCCGCGCATGCACGCGTCGACGCCCGCGTCGGCGATGCCTTCGACGACATCGCCGGCTACGCCACCTTCCTGCGCGCCATGCACCGTTTCGTCGCCAGCGCGCGCCGCGTGCTCGGCGATGCCGACGATCTGGTCGCCTGCGAGGCGGCGCTGGTCGACGACCTCGCCGTGCTCGGCGCGACCCCCGTGACCGGCGAACCCGATGCCGCGACGACCCGCGACGACGCACGCATCGGCTGGCGTTACGTGATCGCGGGCTCGTCGCTGGGCGCGCGCGTATTGCTGCGCCGCGTCGAGGCGCTGGGCCTGGATGCGACGCACGGTGCGTCGTATCTCGCGTTGCATTCCCGCGGCGACGCGTGGCGCACGCTGCTGTCCACGCTCGAAGCGCTGCGACTGACGCCCGACGACGAACGCGCCGCCTGCGCGGCCGCGAACGAGGCGTTCGCCTGCGTCGAGCGCTGCCTCGACGACGCACGTTATGGAGTCGCTGCATGGCCCGCCTGATCGCGATCGACCCGGACGGGTGTGCCAAGGAGCCGATCCACTTCTCCGGCGCGATCCAGGCGCACGGCTACCTGGTCAGTTGCGCGATGCCCGAGTGGACGGTGCGCCATGCGTCCGCGAACATCGATGCGCTGCTCGGCGTGCGCGCCGATGCGCTGATCGGCACCAGCCTGCGCGACCACGCCAGCGAAGACGTGCTGCAGGCGATCCTCGACACGTTGTCGCTCGTCGGCCCGGCCGTGACCGCGCAGCGCGCGGGCCAGGCCAACCTCGGCCCGCTCGGCACCGCGTGCGATCTCGTCGTGCACGTCGCCGACGACCTCGTGCACATCGAGATCGAACCGCGCCACGAGCGCGGCATGTCGCCGCAGCCGACGTCGCTCGCGCAGTCGATGATCTCGGCGGTGGCGCACGAGCCGCCGCAGAACTTCCACGACTACGTCGCCGCACAGGTGCGTGAACTCACCGGCTACGACCGGGTGATGGTCTACCGCTTCCTGCACGACGGCACCGGCGAAGTCATCGCCGAAGCGCGCAGCGAGGGCATGGAGCCCTACCTCGGGCTGCGTTACCCCGCATCCGACATTCCGCCGCAGGCACGCGCGCTGTACCTGCGCAACCGCCTGCGCGTGATTCCCGATGTCGACTACGAACCGGTGCCGATCGTGCCGGGCAGCGTGAACGGGCGTCCGCTCGACCTGTCGCAGCACGCGCTGCGCAGCGTGTCGCCGGTGCATCTCGAATACCTGCGCAACATGGGCGTGTCGGCCTCCATGTCGATCTCGATCATCGCCGGTGGCCGCCTGTGGGGCTTGATCGCTTGCCACCACAGCCTGCCGCGGCTGGTGCCGCCGGCGATCCGTGCTGCGGCCGACCTGTTCGGCCTGTTCGTGTCGATGCGCGTGGCGTCGGCCGACCAGCAGAAGACGCTCGCGCATTTCGAACACGCCCAGCAGGTGCGCGACGCACTGGTGCAGCGCCTGGCCAAGGCGCGCGATTTCGACGCCGCGCTGGTCGAGGAACTTCCGCTGCTGCGCACCAGCCTCGGTGCGGACGGCGCCGCGCTGTGGTCGCGGTCGCGCTGGCACGCGAGCGGGCATGCCCCCGACCCGCGCCGCGTCGCCGCGCTGGTCGACTGGCTGCAACAGCAGGGGGCGGTAAGCCTGGCGGCGAGCGACGTCGCCGCCGATTGGGCCGCGCCGATCGAGGGCGACACCACCGCTGGCGTGCTCGGCCTGCGCCTGGGCGCGGACGACTGGTTGCTGCTGTTCCGCGACGAACAGGTCGAGACCGTGCGCTGGGCCGGCGAGCCGACCAAGGCGCTGGTGCCCACCGACGACGGCCTGCGCATCGCGCCGCGGCGGTCGTTCGCCGTGTGGCGCGAGAGCGTGCGCGGCCGCAGTGCGCCGTGGAGCGACGCCGACCGCCGTGGCGCCGCGCGCCTGCACCAGGTGCTGACCGAGCAGCGTCGCCGCATCCAGACCCGCACCGACGTGCCGATGCTCGACCTGCAGCGCCAGCAGGTGGCGATGGACGAGCGCCGGCAGCGCCTCGACCAGCTTGCGCAGATGCTCGAAGGCCTGACCCACCTCGAAGCCGGCGAAAGCGCCCGACTCGACGCGCGCATCGCCGAGCTCGAACGCGAGCTGCAGCGGCTCGCGGAGGTCATGCCGATGCCGATGCCGGCGACCGAAGCGGTGTCGGTGACCCACTGACCCCGCGTGCGCAGGCCGTGCGACGCGCGGCCCGTAAACTGTCGGCATGGATGTCTCCCACCTTCTCGACGCGCTGAATCCGGCGCAGCGCGAGGCCGTCTGCGCGCCACTCGGCCACTACCTCGTCCTCGCCGGCGCCGGCTCCGGCAAGACGCGCGTGCTCACCCACCGCATCGCCTGGCTCAACGAGATCGAGCGCGTGCCGGTGCACGGCATCCTTGCCGTCACCTTCACCAACAAGGCCGCGGCGGAAATGCGCCATCGCGTCGACATGCAGCTCGCGGGCGGCGTGCGCGGCATGTGGCTGGGCACGTTCCACGGTCTCGCGCATCGGCTGCTGCGCCTGCACTTCCAGCAGGCGAACCTGCCTGAAGGCTTCCAGGTCCTGGATTCGGACGACCAGCTGCGCCTAGTCAAGCGCGTCATGCAGGGCATGGAGCTCGACGAGACGCGCTACCCGCCGCGCCAGGCCGCGTGGTGGATCAACGCGCGCAAGGACGAGGGCCGCCGCGCGCAGAACATCCAGGGCGGCGAGGACGAATGGACTGACACCATGCGTCGCATCTACGCGGGCTACCAGGAGCGCTGCGACCGCGCCGGCCTGGTCGACTTCGCGGAGTTGCTGCTGCGCGCGCACGAGCTGCTGCGCGACGCGCCGCAACTGCTGTCGCACTACCGCAGCCGCTTCGGCCAGATCCTCGTCGACGAATTCCAGGACACCAACGATATCCAGTACGCGTTCGTGCGCGTGCTGGCCGGCGACACCGGGCAGGTGTTCGTGGTCGGCGACGACGACCAGGCGATCTACGGCTGGCGCGGCGCGAAGGTCGAGAACGTGCAGAAGTTCCTGCGCGACTTCGACGGCGCCAAGACGATCCGGCTCGAACAGAACTACCGCTCGACCTCGACCATCCTCGACGCCGCCAACGCGGTCATCGCGCACAACCCCGATCGCCTCGGCAAGAAGCTGTGGACCGACGTTGCGGGCGGCGATCCCATCGATCTTTACGCGGCCTACAACGAGATCGACGAAGCGCGCTTCGTCGTGGAACGCGCCAAGCAGTGGGTGCAGTCGGGCGGTAGTTATCGCGACGTCGCCGTGCTCTATCGCAGCAATGCCCAGTCACGCGCGTTCGAAGAAGTACTGATCGGCGAACAGGTGCCGTACCGCGTCTACGGCGGCCTGCGCTTCTTCGAGCGCGCCGAAATCAAGGACGCGCTGGCCTACCTGCGCCTGATCGCCAATCGCGCCGACGACGCCGCCTTCGAACGCGCGGTCAACACCCCTACGCGGGGCATCGGCGAACGCACGCTGGATGAGGTGCGTCGCCTCGCGCGCGCCGAAGGCTTCCCGCTGGCGGTCGCGGCGGTGAAGCTCGCGTCCGGCACCGCGCTGGCCGCCCGCGCGCGCAACGCGCTCGCCACCTTCCTCAAGCTCATCGACGACCTGCAGGTCGAGTGCGCCGAGCGCACGCTGCCCGAGAAGATCGACCACGTGCTGCTACGCTCCGGGCTGCGCGAGTTCTACGCGCGCGAGCAGAAGGGCCAGCTCGACTCGCGCGTCGACAACCTCGACGAACTCGTGTCGGTGGCGTCGCGCTTCAACTATCGCGAAGACGACGACGAAGAACCCGACCTGCCGGAACTGGTCGCGTTCCTGTCGTATGCGTCGCTGGAAGCCGGCGAAGGGCAGGCGCGTGCCGACCAGGACGGCGTGCAGCTGATGACGTTGCACAGCGCGAAAGGCCTGGAGTTTCCGCTGGTATTCCTGGTCGGGCTCGAGGAAGGCCTGTTCCCGAACAATCGCTCGGCCGAAGAAGCCGGGCGCATGGAAGAAGAGCGGCGCCTTGCGTATGTCGGCATCACGCGCGCGCGCGAAAAGCTCGTGCTCAGCTACGCCGAGGCGCGCCGCATCCACGGTATGGACATGTACGGCATGCCGTCACGCTTCCTGCGCGAGATCCCGTCGTCGCTGGTCAGCGAAGTGCGGCCCAAGGTGCAGGTCTCGCGGCCGGTGTACGGCGCCGGCAGTCGCCGCACCGACAACAGCCTCGTGGAGACACCGGCGATCCCGCTCGGTGCAACGGTGCGGCACCCGACATTCGGCACCGGCACCGTCATCGACGTCGAGGGCAGCGGAGCGAACGCGCGCGTGCAGATCAATTTCGACGACGTCGGCAGCAAGTGGCTGGTGGCGGCGTTCGCCAACCTGCAGAAGATCTAGCGCCGCGTCACCACTTGAAGATCGTGTACTGCACCGGGTTGAGCGGGCCGTCGCCGCGGCGGTGGTCGAGCCGGCCGTCGTTGTCGTCGTCGGTCAGGTAATAGGTCACGCCGCCCTTGGGCACGATCTTCACCACGCGCAGCAGGCCGGCGACGCGGTATTCCGACACGGTGTCGCCGTTGTCCATCGTGCGCGTGGTGACATCGGCGTCGTGCAGCGCGAGCGTCGGGTCGTCGGCGGGCGCCGACATCGATGCGCAGCCGGCGAGCAGGGAAACGCCGAGAACGAGCGGGACGAGACGGCGCATGGCGGACCTCCGGACGGGCGTCCAGCATACGGCCGCCTGCCCGTGAACGCGCGGCTCAGGAGGCGCGACGGGCGCGGCCTACAATCGCCGCATGAAAAAGCTCGTCCTGATCGACGGTTCCAGTTACCTCTACCGCGCATTCCACGCGCTGCCGCCGCTCACCAACGAGCACGGTGAACCCACCGGCGCGCTGTTCGGCGTGGTCAACATGCTGAGGGCGGTGCTGGCCGAGAAGCCGGATTTCGTCGCCTACGTGGTCGATGCCTCGGGGCCGACCTTCCGCGAGGCGCTCGACCCGCAGTACAAGGCCAACCGCCCGCCGATGCCCGACGACCTGCGCGCGCAGGTGCAGCCGCTGTGCGACATTGTCACCGCGCTCGGCATCACCATCCTGCGCGAGCCCGGCGTCGAAGCGGACGACGTGATCGGCACGCTCGCGCTGCGCGGCTTCGACGAAGGCCTCGACGTTACCGTGTCGACGTCGGACAAGGATTTCGCGCAGCTGGTGCGCGATCCGGTCGACGGACGCGGCGTCGCGCTCGTCAACACCATGAGCGGCAGCCGGCTGGATTCGACGCAGCGCGTGATCGAGAAGTTCGGCGTGCGTCCGGACCAGATCGTCGATTTCCTCGCGCTGATGGGCGACAGCGTCGACAACATCCCGGGCGTCGAAAAGTGCGGGCCGAAAACCGCGGCGAAGTGGTTGGCCGAATACGGCACGCTCGACGGCGTCGTGGCGAATGCATCGGCGATCAAGGGCAAGATCGGCGAGAACCTCGCGCGCGTGCTCGACCGCCTGCCGCTCAATCGCACGCTCACCACCATCAAGACCGACTGCGAGGTGCCGCTCGGCCCGCAGGAACTCGCCCTGCGCGAACGTGACCACGAGAAGCTGCGCGAACTGTTCGAGCGCTACGGCATGCGGCAGGCGTTGCGCGAGCTGGAAGGCGGCGCTGCGGTCGCGCCTGCGGCAGCGGGAAGCCGCGGTGTCGCTGCGCAGGTCGCGCCGGTTGAAGCGCTCGATCCCGCACTCGCGGCGAAGGGCGAATACGAAGCGGTGATGACGCAGCAGCAACTCGATGCGTGGGTGCAGCGCCTGCGCGACGCCGACGAGTTCGCGTTCGACACCGAAACCGATTCGCTCGACGCGCTGTGCGCCAACCTGGTCGGCCTGAGCCTGTCGGTCGAGCCCGGCAAGGCCTGCTACATCCCCGTCGGCCACGACTATCCCGGCGCGCCGCCGCAGCTGTCGCAGGCGACGGTGCTGGCCGCGCTCGGGCCGATCCTGTCGGATGCGTCGAAGAAGAAGCTCGGCCAGCACGGCAAGTACGACATCCATGTGCTGCGCTGCCACGGCGTCGACGTGCGCGGCTATCACGACGACACCATGCTCGAGAGTTTCGTACTCAATGCCACTGCGACGCGCCACGACATGGATTCGCTGGCGAAGAAATACCTCGGCTACGACACGGTGAAATACGCCGACGTCGCGGGCAAGGGCGCCAAGCAGATCCCGTTCTCGCAGGTCGCGCTTGACGACGCCACGCGTTACGCCGCGGAAGACGCCGACGTGACCCTGCGCCTGCATCGCGTGCTGTCGCCGAAGCTCAGCGCGGAGGCGACGCTCGATCGCGTGTATCGCGACATCGAAATCCCGCTGATCCCCGTGCTTGAACGCATCGAGGCCAACGGCGTGATGATCGATCCTGACGAATTGCGCCGGCAGTCAGCGGACATGGGGCGTCGCATGCTGGAGCTGCAGCAGCGCGCGACGGAAGTCGCCGGCCGCACGTTCAACATGGATTCGCCCAAGCAGATCGGTGCGTTGCTGTTCGACGAACTTGGCCTTCCTGCGACCGCGCGCACGCCCACCGGTGCGCCCTCGGTGAACGAGGAAGCGCTCGAAGCGATCGCCGACCAGCACGAGCTGCCGCGCCTGATCCTCGACTACCGTGGTCTCGCCAAACTGCGCGGCACATACACCGACAAGCTGCCGGAGATGATCAATCCGCGCACGCGTCGCCTGCACACGAGTTACCACCAGGCCGGCGCGGCCACGGGGCGCCTCGCATCGAGCGATCCCAACCTGCAGAACATCCCGATCCGCACCGAGGACGGGCGCCGCATCCGCACCGCGTTCATCGCGCCGGAAGGCCGACGCATCGTCGCCTGCGACTACTCGCAGATCGAGCTGCGGATCATGGCGCACCTCTCCGAAGACCCGGCGCTGCTGCGCGCGTTCACGTCCGGCGTCGACGTGCACACGGCGACCGCCGCGGAAGTGTTCGGCAAGACGGTGGACACGGTGGAGCCCGGCGAGCGCCGCGCCGCAAAGGCGATCAACTTCGGCCTGATGTACGGCATGAGTGCGTTCGGCCTGGCCACGCGCCTGGGCATCTCGCGCGGCGAAGCGCAGGACTACATCGCGCTGTACTTCGCGCGCTATCCCGGCGTGCGCGAGTACATGGACCGCACCCGCCAGCAGGCACGCGAGCAGGGCTATGTGGAAACCGTGTTCGGCCGCCGGCTGTACCTGGAGAACATCCACGCGCGCAACCAGGGCCTGCGTGCGGGCGCCGAGCGCGCCGCGATCAATGCGCCCATGCAGGGCACCGCCGCCGACATCATCAAGCGCGCGATGATCGACATCCACGGCTGGTTGGAAGGCCACGCCGAGCAGGCGCTGATGGTGCTGCAGGTGCACGATGAACTGGTGTTCGAGGTCGACGACGGTTTCGTGCCGACGCTGGTCGAGGAGGTGAAGCGGCGGATGTCGTCGGCCGCCGAGCTCAAGGTGCCGTTGGATGTCGATGCCGGCATCGGGCTCAACTGGGACCAGGCCCACTAGGGCCACTGTTCACGCTGCGACACATCCGTGATGCACCAATCTGGCGCATCGCGGGCAACGTCAAAGCGACGCTGCAGCGGTCGGTTGCGGACGGCGTAACGCGCGTTCTTCGGCGACTGTCACGCTTTACCGACGAACGGCGCCGAAGCGATGAATCCGTCCTGAACTTTTACGGGCCGCTAACGGAAGTCTTCACTTTCCGTGCATGTTCCCGGTGATTTTATACACGGGCGGCGGATGCAACGTCCGACGCTGATCCTCCCCTCCCCTGGAGCGATCCCGGAACGTAAGGTCCCTCCCCAGACCCCGTTCCCCAGCCCCGCCGGCCCCCCCTGCCTGCGGGGCTTTTTATTGCCCGCGATCCGGCGGCGCGCGATGCCCAAGCGGCCGGTACGATGCCGGACCGTTCGCAGTTTCGGCCGCATGTCCCGACTCCTCCTCACGCGCGCAGTCCTGCTGCTCATCACGTTCGCGGCTGTCGTGGTCCTCGCGATGCATGGCCCGATCCCGCAGGACCCCGGCTACCACCACTTCGCCGACACCCGCACGATCGCTGGCGTTCCCAACGCCTGGAACGTGCTGTCGAACCTGCCGTTCCTGATCGTCGGCGTGCATGGGCTCCTGCGCGCGCCGCAGCTCGCGGTGGCGCGCACGCGGGCCGGCTATGTCGCGTTGTGCATCGGCATCGCCGCCGTCGCATTCGGCTCCGGCGCGTATCACTGGGCGCCGTCGAACACCACGCTGGTCGGCGACCGCCTGCCAATGACGATCGCCTTCATGGCGTTCTTCGCGTTGTTGCTCGACGAGCGCGTGGTCGACGACATCCGCCATCGCGGACTCGCCGCGCTGCTCGTACTCGGCGTCGCATCCGTCGCGTACTGGAACGTCACCGAACGCTTCGGCGCGGGCGACCTGCGGCCGTACGTGCTCGTGCAGTTCCTGCCGATGCTGCTCGTGCCGCTCATCCTCGTGCTTCGACCATCGCGGTGGCTGGACACGCGCTGGCTCGTCGCGGCGCTGGTGGGCTACGCGCTGGCGAAAGCGCTCGAGCAGTTCGACGCGCCGGTGTACGCGGCGCTCGGTGTCGTCAGCGGGCATGCGCTCAAGCACGTCGTCGCCGCGCTCGCGGCTGCATGCATCGTTCGTGCGGTGCCGACGCGTCAGGCGAGTTCGGACAGCCAGTCGCGCGGGCGCAGGTAGTCGGACAGGCGCGCTTCCGGAGAACCCGCCTCGGGTGCGTAGCCGTACTCCCAACGCACCAGCGGCGGCAGGCTCATCAGGATCGATTCGGTGCGCCCGCCGGACTGCAGGCCGAAGTGCGTGCCGCGGTCGAACACCAGGTTGAACTCGACGTAGCGACCGCGCCGGTACAGCTGGAAATCGCGCTCGCGTTCGCCGTACGGCATGTCGCGACGCTGCTGCACGATCGGCAAGTAGGCATCGAGGAAACCGTCGCCGACCGCGCGCATGTAGCCGAAGTCGGCATCGAAATCGCCGTGCAGGTCGTCGAAGAACAGGCCGCCGATGCCGCGGGTTTCGTCGCGATGCTTGAGGAAGAAGTACTCGTCGCACCAGCGCTTGTGCGCGTCGTAGCGGGCGTCGCCGCCGAAGGGTTGGCACAGATCACGTGCGACGCGATGCCAGTGCAACACGTCCCCGTCGACGGGATAGAACGGCGTGAGGTCGAAGCCACCGCCGAACCACCACGCGACCGTCTCGCCATCGCGCTCGGCGCGGAAATGGCGGACGTTCGCGTGCGTGGTCGGCACGTGCGGATTGCGCGGATGGAAGACCAGCGACACGCCGACCGCACGCCACGACGCGCCCGCGAGTTCCGGCCGGTTCGCGGTGGCCGACGGCGGCAACGCGGTGCCGGACACGTCGGAAAACCCGATGCCCGCCTGCTCGAAGACCGCGCCGTCGCGCAGGATGCGCGTGCGGCCACCGCCCTGGATCGGCGACGCGCCGGGATCCTTCGTCCACGCATCCTCGACGAAGCGCGCGGCGCCGTCGGCCTGTTCGATCGCGGCGCAGATGCGGTCCTGAAGGCCCGTGAGGTAGGCGCGGACGGTATCGAGGGCGGGCAGGGGCGTGGTCATGTCGACGATTCTATCGGCGCGCGTGTCCGCCTTCGTTGTCCTGCGGCATACCGGGCGCGGCGAGGACCGGTGAATGAATCGCATCCGACAACGGCTGGCGATGCCGCGCCAGCGCGTCGCGGTCGCGGTAGTTCTTGATCCCATACATCGCGATGTCCGCATGCCGGCGACAAAGCAATGAAGTCCGGTCGCGTTCGCCGCCAGCGATCGCCGCGCCTTCGATCCGGTTGCCTGAAATGCAGGAACCGGAGCGGGTCAGGCGCGCGTCATGGATCGAGTGCGAGGGCCATGACGCGGTCGTCGTAATCGCGGCCGCCGACATTGAAGCGGCGATCGGCGACGTGCACGAAACCGGCGCGCCGGTAGAACGCGATCGCCGCGTCGTTGCCGGCATAGACGCCCAGCAGCAGGCGTGCCGCGCCGAACGCGCGCGCGTGGTGTACGGCGTGCTGCAGCAGCGAGCGCCCGATCCCGCCGCCGTGATAGCGCCCGAGCAGGTAGATGCGCTTGAGTTCGAGGTCGCGCGCGGGATCGGCGCCGGGCAGGTCGGCCCTGGCGACGACGGCGTAGCCCACGGGCGCATCGCCGGGCACGACTTCCGCCAGCCAGATCGACGTGTCGTTGCTGTCGAGCCAGTCGCGATACTGCGTCGGCGAATGCGCGCGTGCGCAGTGTTCGACGATCGCAGCGCCATCGAGCACGCCTGCGAACGTTTCAAGGAACGTCGCCTGGCCGACGAGCGCGAGCGCCTGTTCGTCGCCTGCACGCGCCGGTCGAATCGATAGTCCCGTCGTCATCAACGTCCCCCATGGACACGCGGTCATCGGACATCGTCGCGACCGTCGCGCAACGCAGCAGTGCCACAGTCGTGCATCCGCAAGTGGCATTCAAGGCCGCATTCGTCATGTCGACAGATCGCGACGCCATCTTTCGGCGCGCGATGACGTTCGGCGGCCGCGTCGGTGACGCTGGCGACGCATCGGCCGCCGAATCGTGCGGTCCTGGGCGCGCCGCCTGCGACAATGCGCACCCGCCGCGGATCCGCCATGACCGAACTCGCCCTGCCCGTGCTGTACCGCGACGATCGGCTCGCGGTCGTCGACAAGCCCGCGGGCCTGATGGTCCATGACAGCGCGCTCGCGCGCGGCGAAACCGACTTCGCCGCCGATCGCCTGCGCGAGCAGTTCGGTCGGCAGGTCTTCCTCGTGCATCGGCTCGACCGCGCGACGTCCGGTTGCCTGCTGCTCGCCTTCGATCGCGATACCGCCGGCGCGCTGGGCCGCACGCTGATGTCGCAGGAATTCGAGAAGGTCTACTGGCTGGTCTGCCGCGGCTGGCCAGAGGCGGAGTTCGTCATCGATTACCCGCTCGACGGTGGGCCCGGCAAGCCGGAGAAGAAGCCGGCGGTCACCGCGTTCCGCACGCTCGCGACCGCGGAGCTCGACGTGCCGTCGGCCAACCATCCCACCTCGCGCTACGCGTGGCTGGAAGCGCGGCCGCTCACCGGACGGTTCCGGCAGATCCGGCGTCACCTCAAGCACGTGTCGCATCACATGATCGGCGACACCAGCCACGGCGACGGCCGCCACAACCGCGCGTTCCGCATGATGGGCATCCACCGCATGTTGCTGCACGCACACGCGCTGGCGTTTCCGCATCCGGCCACGGGCGAGGTGTTGCGCGTGGAAGCGCCGGTCAGCGGCGAGTTCGCGAAGGCGCTCGCGTTGTTCGGCGAGCGCTGACGGGTCGGGCCGCTTACTGCTTCGGCGCGGGCTTGCCGAATTCCTTCTGCACGTCCGCCATGACGCGTTGCATGGTGGCCTGCATGGTCGGCTGCAACGCCTCCATCGAGCGGCCCGTCGCCTGCGGCATCTTCTGCAGGATGCTGTGGCCTTCGGGGCTCGCATAGAACCGCGTCATCGCGGTGACTTCGTCCGCACTGAACACCTCGGTGTAGATGGAGCGGTAGATCGGCTCCAGCTTCGCCCAGGTCATGTCCTGCCGCACAACGACCTGTTCGCGCGCCATGAAATCGCGCAAGCGCGCGCGGTCGGCATCGCTGACGTCCGCCGGCAGCGACGACAGCGCGACCTGCTGCATCGAAGCCTCCATCTGGGTCATGAGCCCGTCGATCATGTGCGGCATGTCCATCGCGGTCAGCAGGGCATCGACCTGCTGTGGCGTCGGTGGCGCCGCGTGCGCGATCGGGGTGAGGACAGCGAGAGTCAGGGCGAGAGCGATGCGCTTCATGCGGGCAGTCAGGGTGAAAGGTGCGCGCATGCTCCGTGCCCGGGCGCACGCCGTCAACGCGCTCCGCTGCCTAGAATGGCCGCATGACGCCGAGCATCGACATCCCCGAGAACGAGCTGGTCGAACGCTTCGTGCGGTCGGCCGGGCCGGGCGGGCAGAACGTCAACAAGGTGGCGACGGCGGTCGAGCTGCGCTTCGACATCGCGAATTCGCCGTCGTTGCCGGACGAGCTGCGCGCGCGGTTGCTGGCGAAACGCGACCGTCGCGTCACCCTCGAAGGCGTGCTGGTGATCAGTGCGCAACGCTTCCGCACGCAGGATCGCAATCGCCAGGACGCACGCGAACGCCTGCAGGCGTTCGTCGACGCGGGGCTGCACGTGCCGAAGAAGCGCGTGGCGACACGGCCGACGCGGGCGTCGAAGGAACGTCGCCTCGACGCCAAGCGCGGC
This sequence comes from Lysobacter claricitrinus, assembly GCF_045866565.1. NCBI lineage: Bacteria > Pseudomonadati > Pseudomonadota > Gammaproteobacteria > Lysobacterales > Lysobacteraceae > Lysobacter > Lysobacter claricitrinus. The sequence continues at coordinate 998,289 of NZ_BAAFZV010000001.1, forward strand.
CGCAGTACGATCAAGAAGGGCCGCACCGCGCGTGACTGGGATTGAGATGACGAACGACTATCCCGCACATGTCGGCGCGCCGGGCCGCGTGCCGGTGCTGCCGCCGAACGCGCCGCGCGTGAAGGGTGGCGCGTTCGGACGATGGGTCGGTCGCACCGTGCTGCGTCTCGGCGGCTGGCGCGTCGTCGGCGAGTTTCCCGACGTGCGCAAGCTGGTGCTGATCGGCGCGCCGCATTCGTCGAACTGGGACGGCGTGTGGGGCTTTGCCGCGAAGCTCGCGCTGGGCCTCGACATCCGCATCCTCGGCAAGGACACGCTGTTCAAGGTGCCCGGCGTCGGTGCGTTGCTGCGACGCCTGGGCGTGATTCCGGTCGACCGCAGCGCCGCGCACGGCGTGGTCGAACAGGCTGCGGCGGTGATCCGCGCCGGCGAGAAGGTCTGGTACGGACTCGCGCCGGAAGGCACGCGCAAGCGCGTCGAGAAGTGGAAGACGGGCTTCTGGAAGATCGCGCGCGCCGCCGACGTGCCGGTACTGCCCGTGTATTTCCACTATCCGGACAAGGTGATCGGCGTCGGCCCGCTGTGGACGCTCGGCGATGATTTCGCCACCGACATGGCGCGTATCCGCGCCTGGTACGCCCCGTGGCAGGGCAAGAACCACGGCGTCTGACTGCGCCTCAGCCCGCCTGCTTGACCAGTTCGATGAAGGCCCGTGCCTGCGCGCTGAGCGACCGCCCGCGCCGCGTCACCACGCCGTAGCTGCGCGACGGGAAGAACGCCGACAGCGAGCGCGATGCCAGTCGCGTTGAATCGGCCTCGGTCAGGCAGATCGACGTCACGATGCTGATGCCAAGCCCCATCGCGACGTACTGCTTGATCACTTCCCAGCCGCCGACTTCCAGCGCGACGGTGTACGGCACATGGGCGCGCTGGAAGACCATGTCGACCATGCGATACGTCGTCTGCCGCTGCGGCGGCAGGATCAGGCCGTAGGGCGACAGGTCGGCGAGCGCGATCTCCGCCTTTGTCGCGAGCGCGTGGTCCGGCGGCGTGATCAGCATCGGCTCGTACGACACGACGGGCTGGTAGGCCAGGTCGCCCGGGACGTCGAGCATCGAGCCGACCGCCAGGTCCGCGCCGTCGTCGCGCAGCAGGTTCAGCCCGCGCGCACCGGTGACGTTGTGCAGGATCAGGCGGATATCCGGGTACTGCGCGCGGAAGGCTTCGACGATCTTCGGCAGCAGGTAGACGATGGTCGAGCTGCCGGCGGCGACGTGCAGCTCGCCGGCGTCCAGCCCGCGGATGCGGTCGCGGAACATGGCGTCGAGGTTGTCGAGGCCTTCCACCAGCGGGCGCGCCAGGTCGTACAGCGCCTCGCCTTCGCGGGTGAGCGCCAGTCGCCGACCATTGCGCTCGAGCAGCGCGACGCCGAGGTCGCGCTCGAGCGCCTGGAGCTGCAGGGTCACCGCCGGCTGGCTGAGGAACAGGGCCTCCGCCGCGCGGGACACCGAGCCGAGCCGGGCGGTCTGGCAGAAGGCGCGCAGCGGCTTGAGCCGGTCGGCCTTGTAGGTGAAGCGGGCCGCGGGCGATCGGGGCATGACGGCGCCATGTATTCGATTTCCTAATACATCGCATTGCCAAAACTTGTTTGTCAAATACCAGACGCCGGCGCATGGTCGTCCGCCACGGGACAGACCACGAGGTGAGGCGATGTCGGCAGTGCTGATCGAGTCGGGCGAAGGCGTGGGTGGCGTCGAGTTGCTGCGCCACGCCGAGGGCCAGGACGCCCTGCTCACGCCGGCCGCCCTGGCGTTGCTCGCCGGCCTGCACCGTCGCTTCGAACCCGAGCGCCAGCGTCGCCTCGTCGCCCGTCGCGTCCGCCAGGCCGCGTACGACGCGGGCGGCGTCCCCGATTTCCGCGCCGACACCGCCGCGATCCGCGCCGCCGACTGGCGCGTCGCCCCGCTGCCGGCCGCGCTGCAGGACCGTCGGGTCGAGATCACCGGGCCGGTCGACCCGAAGATGGTGATCAACGCGCTCAACTCAGGCGCGAAGGTCTACATGGCCGACTTCGAGGACAGCACGTCGCCGACCTGGGCCAACCTCATCGCCGGCCAGAACGCGTTGCGCGCGGCCGTGGCCGGCACGCTCGAGTTCACCGCGCCGGGCGGCAAGCACTACGCGCTCAAGCCGTTCGAGCAGCAGGCGGTGCTGATGGTCCGCCCGCGCGGCTGGCACCTGGACGAGAAGCACCTGCGCGTCGACGGCCAGCCGATCTCCGGCGGTCTGTTCGACGCCGCGCTGTTCGCGTTCCACAACGCCCACGCTTTGGCTGCGAAGGACCGCGGCCCCTTCCTCTACCTGCCCAAGCTCGAATCCATGGAGGAGGCGCAGCTGTGGAGCGACGTGCTCGGCCACATCGAGCACGAGCTCAAGCTGCCGCACGGACAGATCCGCGTCACCGTGCTGATCGAAACGCTCCCCGCCGCGTTCGAGATGGACGAGATCCTCTACGCGCTGCGCGACCGCATCGCCGGCCTCAACTGCGGTCGCTGGGACTACGTCTTCTCCTACATCAAGACCTTCCGCCGCCATCGCGACAAGGTGCTGCCCGAGCGCGGCCAGGTGACGATGACGCAGCCGTTCCTGCGCGCCTATTCCGAACTGCTGATCCAGACCTGCCACCGCCGCGGCGCGCACGCGATGGGCGGCATGGCCGCGCAGATTCCGATTTCGAACGACACCGACGCCAACGACGCCGCGCTCGCGAAAGTCCGCGCCGACAAGCTGCGCGAAGTCACCGCCGGCCACGACGGCACCTGGGTCGCGCATCCCGCGCTGATCCCGCTCGCGCAGGCCGTGTTCGACGAACGCATGCCCGGCGCGCACCAGAAGCACGTGCTGCGCGACGACGTACTGGTCACGCGCGACGATCTGATCACGCCGCCGCGCGGCTCGATCACGCGCGCCGGCTTCGAAGGCAACGTCGAAGTCTGCGTGCGCTACCTCGCCGCGTGGCTCGACGGCAACGGCTGCGTGCCGATCCACTGGTTGATGGAAGACGCGGCGACGGCCGAGATCGCGCGCACCCAGCTGTGGCAGTGGCTGCACGCGGGCGACCTGCATCTCGACGACGGCACGCCGCTCGACGAAACGCTGTTCGAACGTGCACTGATGAAACTGCCGCGCCTTGCCGCGACCGACATCCCCGGTGCCAGCCGCGTCAACGAGGCGATCGGCATGCTCGATCGCCTGACCCACGCCGATGAACTCGAGGACTTCCTGACGCTGCCCGCGTACCGACGCCTCGACTGAGTTTCCCGAACAACCCGCGATGTCCCGAACCGCCTGCGTCGCAGTCGGAACGGCCCTGCTTTGCCCGACGACAACGACGACACGACAGGAGATCCGCCATGACCACGCTTCCGACCGCCGACCAGCTCCGCCAGCAATGGGCCACCGACGCGCGCTGGACGGGCGTCACCCGCCCGTATTCCGCCGAAGACGTCGTGCGACTGCGCGGTCGCATTCCGGTCGAGCACTCCATCGCCAGGCTCGGCGCCGAGAAGCTGTGGAATTCGCTGCAGACCGAGGACTTCGTCAACGCGCTCGGCGCGATGACCGGCAACCAGGCGATGCAGCAGGTCAAGGCGGGCCTGAAGGCGATCTACCTTTCCGGTTGGCAGGTCGCGGCGGACGCGAACATCGCAGGCGAGATGTATCCGGACCAATCGCTGTATCCGGCGAACTCGGTGCCGCAGGTCGTCAAGCGCATCAACAACACGCTGCTGCGCGCGGACCAGATCCAGTGCGCGGAAGGCGTGGGTGACATCGACTTCCTGCAGCCGATCGTGGCGGATGCGGAAGCCGGTTTCGGCGGCGTGCTCAACGCGTTCGAACTGATGAAGGCGATGATCGAAGCGGGCGCCGCTGGCGTGCATTTCGAGGACCAGCTCGCCAGCGTCAAGAAGTGCGGCCACATGGGCGGCAAGGTGCTGGTGCCGACGCGCGAGGCGGTCGAGAAGCTCGTCGCCGCACGCCTGGCGGCCGATGTCATGGGCGTGCCGACGCTGATCGTCGCGCGCACCGATGCAGAAGCTGCGGATCTCGTCACGTCGGATGTCGACGACAACGACAAGCCGTTCTGCACCGGCGAGCGCACGGTCGAAGGTTTCTACAAGACGAACAAGGGCCTGGACCAGGCGATCTCGCGTGGTCTTGCGTATGCGCCGTACGCCGACCTCGTCTGGTGCGAAACCGGCAAGCCCGATCTCGAATTCGCCCGCAAGTTCGCCGAAGCGATCCACGCCAAGTACCCGGGCAAGCTGCTCGCCTACAACTGCTCGCCGAGCTTCAACTGGAAGAAGAACCTCGACGACGCCACCATCGCGAAGTTCCAGAAGGAACTCGCGACCTACGGCTACAAGTTCCAGTTCATCACGCTGGCCGGCTTCCACGCGCTCAACTACGGCATGTTCGACCTCGCCCACGGCTATGCGCGCCGCCAGATGAGCGCATTCGTCGAACTGCAGGAGCGCGAGTTCGCCGCCGCCGACCGCGGCTTCACCGCGGTCAAGCACCAGCGCGAAGTCGGCACCGGCTACTTCGACGCGGTGACGCAGACGATCCAGGGCGCGCAGTCCTCCACCGTCGCGCTCAAGGGGTCGACCGAAGAAGAGCAGTTCCATGGCGATGCGTCGCCCGAGGTGCGGGTCGCCGCGTAACCGAATCGACGTGACGGATGGGCGGACGGACGGCATTGACGCCGTTCGTCCGGCGGGCGGAGGATCGGGCCACACTGTCGGAGGCCGCCATGCACAAGCTGCTCGCCCTCGTCGTCCTGTCGTTTGCGGCGTTTACCGCCGGTGCGCAGGAAGCCCCCAAGCTCGACCAGATCCTTGCGCAGCAGACGCAGCTGCGCGCCGACCTCGATGCAGGCAAGGTCGCATTGACGCCGCGAACCGCGATGCAGGTCCGCAAGGACCAGGACACCGTGTTCGAGCTCATCAAGCGCAAGCCGACGCTCGAAGCGATGAACATCCAGGAACGCGTGACGCTCGACAACGCGTTGGAGCGCATCAACTCGAACGTGCAGGGCACGCGCGTGGCGGACGAGAAGAAGGACGTCTGCCACTACCAGCGCGTGACCGGTTCGAAGGAGCAGCGCTTGGTCTGCGGAACGCAGGACGACCGCGACCACGCGCGGGAGAACGCGCGCAACTACCTGGAAAAGCCGCGCATCTGCGCGTCCTGCAGCGGCGGTTGATCAGGCGGCGACCGCAGGCTCGCGCTGTCGATCGAGCGTGCGGTAACCGATCGCTTCGGCGAGGTGCGGCGTGCCGATGTCGGCCTCGCCGGCCAGATCGGCGATCGTGCGCGCGGTGCGCAGGATGCGCACCATCGAACGCGCGGATAGCTGCAGGCGTTCGACCGCGTGCTCCAGCAACGCCTGGTCGCGTGATTGCAGTCGGCACAACGCCAGCGTCTCGCCAGGCGTCATGCGCGCATTCGGCTTTTCGCAACGGGCGAGTTGCACGGCGCGTGCGCGTTGGACGCGTTCGCGCACGTCCGCGCTCGACTCACCGGGCGTGCGGGTAGCGCTCAGCTCGCTCGCGGGCAGGCGCGTCAGCCCGACATGCAGGTCGATGCGATCAAGCAGCGGGCCGGAAACCTTGGATCGATAGCGTTGCACCATGTCACCGCTGCAGCGACAGCGACCGCTCGGGTCGCCGGCCCAGCCGCAGGGGCACGGATTCATCGCTGCGACCAGTTGAAAGCGCGCCGGAAATTCCGAGCTGCGCGCGGCGCGTGAGACGGTGACGACGCCGGACTCCAGCGGTTCGCGCAATACCTCGAGCGCACGACGTTCCCATTCCGGGAATTCGTCTAGGAATAGCACGCCGTTGTGCGCGAGCGAGACTTCGCCGGGCCGTGGCTGCGCACCGCCGCCGATCAGCGCGACCGCACTCGCGGTGTGGTGCGGTGAGCGGAACGGACGTTCCAGCCATCGCGACGGATCGAGCCCGCGCCCGCTGATCGATGCGATCGCCGCCGATTCCAGCGCTTCGGCTTCAGTGGCTTCCGGCAGCAAGCCGGGCAGTCGCGAGGCGAGCAGCGTCTTGCCGCAACCGGGCGGTCCGATCAGCAGCAGATGGTGACCACCGGCCGCGGCGATCTCCAGCGCGCGGCGTGCATGCGCCTGGCCGCGCACGTCGGTGAGATCCGGCCCCGGCGTGCGCACGACCGGTGCGGCGACCGCGGCGGGCAACGATTCGCGTCCCGCCAGCATCGCGCACACCTGCAGCAACGTGCGTGCGGTGCCCGCTTCCACGCGCGTCGCGAGCGCGGCCTCCGCGCCGTTCGCTTCGGGCACGACGAGGCGTCGTCGCGCATCTCCGGCTGCGAGCGCCGCCGGCAACACACCGTCCACTGCGCGCAGCTCGCCGGTGAGCGCGAGTTCGCCGAGGAATTCGACATCGCGCAATGCGTCCAGCGGAATCTGTCCGCTGGCGGCGAGAATGCCGAGCGCGATGGGCAGGTCGAAACGGCCGCCATCCTTCGGCAGGTCCGCCGGCGCGAGGTTCACGGTGATGCGTCGCTGCGGGAATTCGAACTGCGCGCAGGCGATCGCCGCGCGCACCCGGTCCTTCGCCTCGCGCACCGCAGCTTCGGGCAGGCCGACGATGTTCATCGCCGGCAGGCCACCGCCCAGATGCACTTCGACGCGGACTTCGGGCGCACGGATGCCCGTTCGCGCACGGCTGTGCACGATCGCAAGATTCATGGCGGCGACTCAGTGGCGCGGCGACGCGGTCGCGGTGGACTGCGCTTCGATTCCGGCGACGGCGCGCTCGAGATGCTCGAGCTTTTCGCGCGTACGCAGCAGCACCGCGCGCTGCACGTCGAACTCCTCGCGGGTGACGAGGTCGAGGCGACCCAGGCCGGCCTGCAGCACGGCGCGGAAGTTCTGTTGCAGCTCCGTGCGCAACTCGCTCGCCGATTCGCCACGGAGTCCGGGCGGCACGAGGGCGCTGAGGCGGCGGGCGAGTTCGTCGAGCTGGTCGAGGTCGATCATGGTCGGGTCTCCGGCGTTGCGCGCACTGTGCCGACTGCGGCCGGTCGGCGCCGTCGGAGCGCCTCGCTGCGGCGTGTCGGGGAAATCCGACGCGCGCACTTTACCGCCGGCGGCGCGCGTCGTCAGTGGCGCTTGAAGTACTGGACCTCGCGTTCGTGCTTCTCGGCGGCGGCGCGGCTGCTGAAGGTGCCGAGGTTGCGACGCTTGTGCGTTTTCGGGTCGACCTTGCGCGAGTACAGCCGGTACTCGCCGGACTTGAGCTTGCGGATCATGCGGACGCCTCCAGCCGGGACGACCAGCCTGCACCGGCGCGCGCGAACGCGGCGTCGGCGCTTGCCGCTATGCTGCGCGGGCACAGGAGGATGCCGATGAAGATGGTCATGGCCGTGGTCAAGCCGTTCAAGCTCGACGACGTTCGCGAAGCGTTGTCCGAAGTCGGGGTGGCCGGCATCACCGCCACCGAAGTGAAGGGTTTCGGTCGGCAGAAGGGCCATACGGAGCTCTATCGCGGCGCCGAGTACGTCGTCGACTTCCTGCCCAAGATCAAGCTCGAGGTCGCGGTGGCCGACGACCAGCTCGACGCGGTGGTCGAGGCGATCATGAAGGCGGCGGGCACCGGCAAGATCGGCGACGGCAAGATCTTCGTGTGGGACCTCGAACGCGTGGTGCGCATCCGCACCGGTGAACTCGACGCCGACGCGCTCTAGCGCGTCATCGCGCACGGCTCAGGTCGTGCGCACGCAGTTCCGGCCGGCGGCCTTGGCCTGGTAGAGCGCCTGGTCGGCGCGCGCGATCAGGTCCGCCAGCCCCGCATCGCGCGGCGCGAGCGGGGTGACGCCGACGCTGATCGTCACCCGCAGGTCCGCCGCGGCGTCGCGGAAATCCAGCGCTTCGACATTCGCGCGCAGGCGCTCGGCGACCTGGCTCGCGGCGTCGATGGTGGTGTCCGGCAACAGCACCACGAATTCCTCGCCGCCCATGCGGCCGATCTCGTCGAACTGGCGCAGCGTGTGCTGGCACGTTTCGGCGACGCGCGCGATCACCTGGTCGCCGACCAGATGTCCGTGCGCATCGTTGATCGCCTTGAAGCCATCGATGTCGAAGGCGATCACGCATAGCGGACGTTCGTCGGCGCGTGACTGCGCGACGGCATCCGCACCGATCAGCTCGATGCGACGCCGGTTGGCGACGCCGGTGAGTTCATCGGTGGACGCGAGCAGGCGCAGCTTGCGCGTGCGCACGATCTGCCGGCCGACGAGGACTCCGAGCACGGTGATCAGCGCGATGCCGAGGCCGATCGCGATGCGCTGCCAGCGGCGCGCCTTGAGCAACGCCTGCACGTCCTGCTCGCGCATCGATTTCTCGGTGCGCAGGCGCTGGTTCTCGAAGTCGCGCTGCGCGGCGTCGGTCTGCTGGCGCAGCATCAGCGTGCGCTGTTCGCTGCGTGCGGCGAGGCGTTTTTCGCGCAGCGCGAGATAGCGCTTGTAGTCGGCGAGCGCGGCCGCGGCGTTGCCGGTGCGCTCGTACAGCGCCGCGCGGTGCGGATACATCATCTCGAGATAGCGGTCGTTCTGGTCCGCCTGCAGGATCTTCTCGGCGCCGGCGTACAGTGCGAGCGCCTGGTCGTTCTGGCCGAGGCCCGCACGCGCGCGCGCTTCGATCACCGCGAGCATGCCGGCGTCACCGACGTCGCCGACGCTGGCGAAACCCGCCTTGGACGTCTGCACCGTCGCCAACGCCTGCGCATAGCGGCCGAGTTCCACCTGCGACGACGCGAGCGCGAGCTGCGTGCCGGCGACCAGCGAGGTGTCCAGGCGCTGGCGCGCGATGCGCACGCCCTCCTCGAACTGCGGCAGCGCGAGGTCGGGACGGCCGATGTCCTGGTACAGGAAGCCCATCTGCACCGCGACGACCGCGAGGCTCGGCCAGTCGTCGTGGCGCTTGGCGATCTCGCGGCTGCGTTCGAGGTATTCGCGCGCCTTCTCGGTTTCGCCCATGCGCCGGTACGCCACCGCGATGTTCTGCAGGTTGCCTTCCGAGCGTTCGGCCTGGCGCGAGCTGTCGTACAGATGCTGCGCGGTGGTGAAGTCGATCAGCGCCTCGGCGTGGCGGCCGAGGTAGGAATACAGGTTGCCGCGCAGCACCATGCCGTCGCCGACCAGCGCCGGGTGCTCGGAGCGGCGCGCGAGTTCGATGCCGCGCGTGTACTGCTGCAGCGAGGTCTGCACCTCGCCGAGCATTTCCTGCACCGACGCTTCGCAGAGCTGGAAGCGCGATTCGACTTCGGCGTCGTCCAGCGCCTTCGCCGCGGCCACGCCCTGCTGCGCGTAGGCGAGCGAGGCGCGCACGTCTTCCGGCGGCTGGAAGCATTCGGTGGATTCGTAGAGCAGTTCGCGGCGACGATCGCCGGGTGGCACCAGCGCACGCAGGCGCGCGATCTCCGCCTTCGCCGCTTCCGGCGTCGCCGGGTTCAGGCGTTCGCTGTCGAGCTGGTCGAACAGCTTGTCGAACGCGGCGGCGCGGTCCGATTGCGCGTGCGCGTTCGTCGCCGTAAGGACGGCGAGCGTCAGGGCCAGCAGCGACGCGCGGGTTCGTGGCATCGGGATTCGTCGGCGCGCCCGCATCGTCGGAGGACGAGCGGGCGGGCGGGCTCAGTCGTCCAGAGCTTCGGCGACGAACGGCGGAGTCGCCAATGCCCCGCGATGGATATCGGCCGTGTAGTAGCGGGTCTTGAGACCCGCGTCACGCGCGTCCTTCTCGCGGAAGTCGAAGCCGCCGCCCTTGCGCGCCAGCGTGCAGCTCCACCAGCCCGTCGGGTAGCACGGCTGCGGGAACGGCAGGGTCTTGAACGTCGAGAAGCCGGCCTTGCGCATTTCGGCGCGCATCGAGCGGATCAGGTCGAGCAGTGCGAGCGGCGATTCGGACTGCTGGACGAGGATGCCGTCGTCCTTCAGCGCGCGGAAGCAGGATTCGTAGAAGGCCTTGTTGAACAGGCCCTCGGCGGGGCCCACCGGATCGGTGGAGTCGACGATGACGATGTCGACGCTGCCCGGCGCGCAGTTCTTCATGTACGCGACGCCGTCGTCGAACAGCAGTTCGGCGCGTGCGTCGTTGTTCGAATCACACAGCTCCGGGAACCACTTCTCGGCCATGCGCGTCACCTGCTCGTCGATGTCGCACTGCGTGGCGGATTCGACGCCCGGGTGCTTGAGCACTTCGCGCAGCGTGCCGCAGTCGCCACCGCCGATGATGACGACGCGCTTCGGATTCGGATGCGTGAACAGCGCGGGGTGCGACATCATCTCGTGGTAGAGGAAGTTGTCGCGCGTGGTGAGCATCACCGCGCCGTCGATCAGCATGAGGTTGCCCCAGTCCGTCGTCTCGAAGATCTCGATCTTCTGGAACGGCGACTGCACTTCGTCGAGCTTGCGACGGACGCGGTAACCGATGGCCGAGCCGGTGTGCTCGAAGTTCTCGTACTGCCAGGTGGGTTCGCTCATGGCGCTCTGCATCTCGGGCCGGAATCCGGCAAACACCCGAGTGTAGCGGACCGGGCCTCGATGCTCAGTCGGCGGTCACCACGCGGTCGCGGCCCGTCGACTTGGCGCGATACAGCGCGGCGTCGGCGCGGCCGAGCAGGTCGTCGAAGCGGTCGTCGGCCGGTCGGGAGGTGGCGACGCCGGCGCTGGTGCTGACCGCGAGCCCCGGCACCACGCGCCCGACATCGAGCGCGGCGACCGCGACGCGCAGCCGCTCGGCGATGACTTCGGCGTCCTCGCGGCGGGTGCCGGGCAGGATCACCACGAACTCCTCGCCGCCGGTGCGGCCGATCCGGTCCTGCGGGCGAAGCGCGTCGGCCAGCGCACGGGTGGCCTCCACCAGCACCACGTCGCCGGTCGCATGGCCGTGCTGGTCGTTGACGCGCTTGAAGTGGTCCAGGTCGAGCAGCACCACGCTGACCGGCCGGCCGTCGGCCTGTGCGCTGGCGAACGCGTCCTCGGCGAGGCGACGCAGGCCGCGGCGGTTGGCGAGGCCGGTGAGCGGGTCGGTGAGCGCGAGCAGGCGCAGGCGGCGGGATTCGCGGGACTGCAGCAGCGCAAGCGCGGCCAGCGCGGCGATCAGCGCCGCGCCGAGGCCGAGCGCGGTCCATCGCCACGGGCGCTGGCGTTCCAGCGCGCGGATCTCCCGTTCGCGACGGCGGCGTTCGAGATCGAGGCGGGCGTGCTCGAGCGCGCGACGGCCGGCGTCGAACTGCATGCGCGCGAGCGTCACCCGCTGGTCGTCGGCCGAGGCCTGCAGGCGCTGGCTGACGAGGCTGTAAGCGCGCAGGTCGGCCAATGCCGCCAGCGGGTCGCCGAGCGCTTCCTCGCTGCGGGCGCGGGCCTGGTGCAGCAGCGCGAGGTAGCGGGTGCTCTGTTGGGCGCGCATCAACGGTTCGGCGCGATCGAAGGCGGCGACCGCGGCGTCGTGGCGGCCGAGCGCGGCCTGGGCGACGCCTTCGGCCTGGTCGAGCATCGGCTCGTCGCCGGCGATGCCTTCGCGGGTGAGTTCGCGGCGCGCGTCGGCCACCGCCTCGAGCGCACGGGTCGGCTTGCCGGCCGCGAGCCAGGCGTGGGCGAGCCCCAGCTGGGCGTAGCCGCGATCGATCCCGTCGGAGCGCTGGGCGACGTCCAGCGCCGCGCGGAAACGTTCCACCGCGGCGTCGCCCCGGCCCTGTTCCTCGAACGCATAGCCCTGCTGCATCAGCGCGGCATAGAGGTCAGGCACGCTGTCGATGCGGCGCGCGTAGGCCTCGGTGTCGCGCAGGTAGCCCATCGCCTCGGCGTACAGGCCCATGCGGCGGTAGGCCATGCCGATGTTCAGCAGGTTGGTTTCGGAGCGACGCGCGAGCCGCGCGCGGTCGAAGACGGCCTGCGCCGCAAGGAAATCCTGCAGCGCGCGTGCGTGGTCGCCCTGCAGCGAGGCGATGCCACCGCGGAAGGTGTAGCCGTCGCCGATCAGGCGCGCATCCTCGGCACGGCGCGACAGCTGCAGCCCGCGGGCGTAGGCGCGCCAGGCGCCGGCGGGGTCGGCGGACTCCAGCGCGAAGCCCTCGCAGTAGGTGAAGTGCGCTTGCGCGGCGACGTCGCCTGCGGCGCGGGCGTCGTCGAGCTCGCGGCGTGCAAACGCCAGCCCGGCGCGGTTGTCCTTGATGAAGGTGAGGTCGCAGACCATCGCGCGGTACAGCCGGGCGCGGTGGGCGTCGCCCGCCGGCAGCGCCGCGTGCAGGCGGACCAGCGCCTCGGCGGATTGGCGCTCGTCGTCCACTGCGATCTCGCCGTCGTCGATCTGCAGGAACAGGCGATCGAACGCCGTGGCCGACGGCGCGGCATGGGCCGGCGCGACGGTGAGCGTCGCGGCGGCGGCGAGGATGACGAGGAGGCGTCGGAGCACGGGCAGGTCGCGAGCGTAACGGACGGCGGGGCCGCACGGCCGCTGGGGATCCACCGGGATCGGCCGGCCTTCAGGCTTCTTGAACCGGCGTATCGCAGCCGCCGGACCGGCGTCCCGCCGCAATCGGCGATCGGTCACGCCGCTGGCCCTAGAATGCGCGCCTTCCTCGCTGGGGTGCGCCCGATGTCCGACTGGTCGACCGACCTGGCCCGCAAGACCTATTCGATCCCGTACTGGTCGGAAGGCTATTTCGACGTCGACGCTGCCGGCCGCGTCAGCGTGCATCCGCAGGGCGTGGGCGGGCCGACCATCGCGCTCGCCGAAGCGGTGGATCGCGCGCTCGAAGGCGGCGCGCAATTGCCGGTGCTGGTGCGCTTCCCGCAGATCCTGTCCGACCGCCTGCACAAGTTGCAGGACGCGTTCGCCTGGGCGATCAATGAAACCGAGTACGGCGGCGGCTACACCGCGGTCTATCCGATCAAGGTCAACCAGCACCAGTCGGTGGCCGGCACGCTGGCGTCGAACATGGGCGAAGGCTTCGGCCTCGAGGCCGGCAGCAAGCCCGAGCTGATGGCGGTGATGGCGCTGTCGCGCCCCGGCGGCCTGATCGTCTGCAACGGCTACAAGGATCGCGAGTACATCCGCCTGGCGCTGATCGGCCGCAAGCTCGGGCTGGAGACGTACATCGTCGTCGAGAAGCCTTCCGAGCTGCAGCTCGTCATCGAGGAAGCCGAAGCGCTCGGCGTGAAGCCGGGCCTGGGCGTGCGCATGCGCCTCGCGAACCTCGGCGCCGGCAAGTGGCAGAACAGCGGCGGCGACAAGGCGAAGTTCGGGCTGTCGCCGCGGCAGGTGCTCGACCTCTGGAAGCGCCTGCGCGACGCCGGCATGGGCGACTGCCTCGGCCTGCTGCATTTCCACATGGGCTCGCAGATCAGCAACGTGCGCGACATCGCCAACGGCATGCGCGAAGCGGTGCGTTACTTCATCGAGCTCTCGCGCCTGGGCGCGAAGGTGCAGTACATGGATGTCGGCGGCGGCCTCGGCATCGACTACGAAGGCACGCGCTCGCGCAGCTACTACTCGATCAACTACGGCGTGCGGCAGTACGCGCTCAACATCGTGCAGCCGCTCGCCGATGCCTGCGAGGAACACGGCCTCACGCCGCCGCGCATCGTCACCGAATGCGGCCGCGCGATGACCGCGCATCACGCGGTGCTGGTCACGAATGTCAGTGAAGTCGAACGCGCGCCGGAAGGCCGCGTGCCCGACGCGCACGACGACGAACCGCTGGTGATCCGCCACCTGCGCAGCGTGCATGCGGAACTGCAGACGCGCCCGGCGGTGGAACTGTTCCACGAAGCCACGCACTACCACGCCGAAGGCCTGGACGCTTACGTCACCGGCCAGATCGACCTCGTGCATCGCGCGCGCATCGACGATCTCTACTACGCGATCCTCAACGGCGTGCGCGAACGGTTGTCGCCCGCCGAAAAGACGCAGCGCGAAGTGCTCGACGAGCTCGACGAACGCCTGGTCGACAAGTACTTCGTCAACTTCAGCGTGTTCGAATCGATGCCGGATGTCTGGGCGATCCAGCAGGTGTTCCCGATCGTGCCGATCGAGCGCCTCGACGAAGCGCCGACGCGTCGCGGCGTGATCGCCGACCTCACCTGCGACTCCGATGGCCGCATCGACACCTACGTCGAGAACGAAACGCTGTCGACGTCGATGCCGGTGCATCCGCCGCGGTCGGGCGAGGTGTATCGCCTCGGCTTTTTCCTGGTCGGCGCGTACCAGGAAATCCTCGGCGACATCCACAACCTGTTCGGCGACACCGACGCCGTGGCTGTTCAGGTAAGCGACGCGGGCTTCGAGTTCGTCCAGCAGCGCCGCGGCGACACCATCGACGTGATGCTCGACTACGTCGGGTACGATATCGCCCAGCTCCGGCAGGCCTATCGCGACAAGGTCGCGGCCGCCGGGCTCGCCGCCGACGAAACGCTGCGGCTCAACGAGGCACTCGAAGCAGGCCTCACCGGCTACACCTATCTGGACGACGCGCCGTTCGATTGACGGCGCGCGGGGAACGAACAATGAAAACCGGATTCATCGGCCTCGGCGCAATGGGCGCGCCGATGGCGCGGCATGTGCATTCGCGCGGACTGCTGACCGCGGTCGGCACGCGCACGCAGGACAAGGCCGACGCGCTCGCCGCGGAACTCGGCGTGCGCGCCGCGCGTTCGGCGCAGAACTTCGCCGACTGCGACGTCGTCGCGCTGTGCGTGCCGCTCGATGCCGACGTGCTAGAGAACGTGGCGGGGCTCGCCGACGTGCTGCGTCCGGGTTCCGTGGTCATCGATCATTCGACAGTCTCCGTCGACACCGCGAAACGTGCGGCCGCGATGTGCGCCGAGCACGGCATCGGCTTCATCGACGCACCGGTGTCGGGCGGCGTCGAAGGCGCGCGCAACGGCAAGCTGTCGGTGATGGCGGGCGGCGACGCGGACGTGCTCGAGAAGGCGCGCCCGGTGCTCGAGTGCTATGCCGCGCGCATCTCGCACATGGGCGACACCGGATCGGGCCAGGCGACCAAGGCGATCAACCAGGTGCTGGTCGCCGGCATCAATGAAGCGGTGTGCGAAGGTCTCGCACTCGCCGAGAAGCTCGGCCTCGAACCCGAGCGCCTGATTCCGACGCTGATGGCCGGCGCGGCATCGAACTGGTTTCTCGACAAGCGCGGCGCGACCATGCTGCGCGACGAGTTCACGCCCGGCTTCAAGAACGCGCACATGCTCAAGGACCTGCGCATCGTGCAGGGCATGGCGCAGGCCACCGGCATCCGCACCACCGTGATCGACCAGGCGCTGGCGGACTACGCGGAGCTGGTCACCGAGCGCGGCCTCGGCGACGCCGATACCTCCGCGCTGATCGCGCTCAAGCGCTCACGCTGAGCGCGCGCGGCGCGTCGCGGCGAAGCGTTCGCCGCCGACCGCCGCACCCCAGGCAACGAACGCCGAGAGCACGAGCTGCAGCGCGGTATTGCGCAGCAGCCAGTGCAACGCGCCGCCGTGGACGGCGGGCGCCCCGCCGTAGGCCGCCATCGAGCTGGTGATGCCGATCAGCAGCACCAGTCCGACCGCCGCCGGGGCAAAGCCCTGGCGCGCGACTGCGCCGCCGATGCCCATCGCGATCGCCACGGCCAGCAGGTCGAGGATTTCGATCGAGCCCAGCGGCGTTGCCCAACCGCCATCGGAGCGATGCAGCAGGAACAGCGCGCCGGTCAACACGACCAGCACCACCAAGGCGACGGCGCAGGCAACGAGTCGGCGGGGCGGCGGGATCGGCGGCATCGGCACGTGTCCGGAAGAAAGGGCGAGCCGAGTCTAGGCGTTCTCCGCGGCGCTGCGCGGCGGCGGACATCACCGTTTGCGTCTGCGCCGATCGTCGCGCCAGTTGCGGCGATGGGCGGCGCGCAAGGCGTGCCGTCGACTCGTCGACGTCAGCGCGGTCGCGTCGTGTTCGGTCCGGACGACGCGCGAGTGCCGCCATGCCGTCGGCCGATTGATGCTGCGTGGAGGGCACTGTTCGACAACACGTGCGATGCACTGATGGCGCGCGCGCGGGCGACGCCGGCGGATGTGCGCGTGAGCGCGGCCGACGCCCGCGCGCCACCCGAAACGAACGAGGCCGCACACGTGCGGCCTCGCGATGAATCCCATGTCGCAAACAACATTGGCCACGCGCGCGACACACGGCGCGCGTGCGATCAGTTCGTCCTGACCGCCATCGCCGACAGCCCGCCGCTGGCGAGCTTGCGCTTGGCGTCGGCGAGTTCGCCGGCGGTGCCGTACGGGCCCATGCGCACGCGATACACCGTCTTGCCGCTGATCTGTGCCGATTCGACGCGCGCGCCGAGGCCGAGCAGGGCGATCTTCGCCTTCAACTCTTCGGCCTGGCCGGACGCCTGGAACGCGCCCGCCTGCAGGATGTAGTGGGTGTCGGCGGGCGACGTTGCGGCCGCGGCCGTCGTCGACGTGGTGGTCGATGCCGCAGGCGTCGCATGCGTATCGGTCGACGCCGGCTTCGGCGCGGATTCGTCGACCGGCGCGGGCAGCGGCTTCGCGTCGGTCGTCGTTGCGACGGTGGTGTTCGCCGTGGCCTGCGCCGCTGCATTCGCCTGCGCTGCCTGTCGCGTTTTCTCCGCCGCCTCGCTCGCTGCGAGTTCCGCGTCGGTCATCGGCACTTCCTTGCCCGGCAGCAGCGTGTAGAAGTCGAAATCCTGCTTCTTCTTCGAGTCGTCGTTGCCGGCAGTCGTCGGCTTCGGCAGCGCCTTGTCGTCGGCGACTTCGTCGTCGACCACCGCCTCGTCGCTGGCGGCCTTCGGCTGCGCGTCGGGGTTCGGTGTCGGGCGGAAGAAGCCGTCGTTGTCGCGATGCATCAGCTTGGGCGCGACGAGCACGACCAGCAGCGTGATGCCCACGCCGATCACTAGCCACGCCCAACCGGGGATTGCGCCGCTACCGCCACCACCACCCCCGGCGCGGCGCGCCTGGGTCTTGCTGCGCTTCTGCGCCATCACATCACCTCGGGGGCGGACACGCCCAGCAGCGCAAGTCCATTGGAAATCACCTGACGCGTCGCTGAAGCGAGCGCGAGGCGCGCATCGCGCACGTTCGCGTCGTCGACCAGGATCTGGTGTTCGTTGTAGTACGACTGGAACGCTTGCGCGAGTTCGAGCAGGTACGCGGCGATCTGGTGCGGCTCGAGGTCGCGACCGGCGGTCTCCACCACTTCCGCGTAGCGCGACAGCGTCGCGACGAGTTCGTGCGTGGTCGCGTCGTCGAGGTCGAGCGGTTGCGCGACGCCGTTGTCGAGGTCGAACGACAGGCCGCGCTCCTTCAGCTGCCGCATCAGTCCGCACATCCGCGCATGGCTGACCTGCACGTAGTAGACCGGGTTGTCGAGTGACTGGCTGCGCGCGAGGTCGATGTCGAACGTGAGCTGCGAATCGGGCTTGCGCGCGATCAGGAACCAGCGCACGGCGTCCGCGCCGACTTCGTCGATCAGGTCGCGCAGCGTGAGGTAACTGCCGGCGCGCTTGGAGAGCTTCACTTCCTCGCCGCCGCGCATCACCGTGACCATCTGGTGCAGCACGTATTCGGGCCAGTTCTGCGGAATGCCGGTGTCGAGCGCCTGCAGTCCGGCTTTGACGCGCGCCAGCGAGCCGTGGTGGTCGGCGCCGAGTTCGGTGATCGCGCGCAGGTAGCCACGCTGCCACTTCGACAGGTGGTAGGCGACGTCGGGCACGAAGTAGGTGTACGTGCCGTCGGACTTGCGCATCACGCGGTCCTTGTCGTCGCCGAAGTCCGTCGTGCGCAGCCACAGCGCACCGCCTTCCTCGTACGTGTGACCGTGGGCGATCAGCTCGCGCACGGTTTCCTCGACCTTGCCGTCGGTGTACAGCGAGGACTCGAGGAAATACACGTCGAACGACACGCCGTACGCGGCGAGGTCGAGGTTCTGTTCGCGGCGCAGGTAGGCGACGGCGAATGCGCGGATCGCGTCGAGATCGTCCGGATCCTTGGCGCCGACCACCGTATGGCCTTCGACTTCGACCGAATCGCCGCGCAGGTAGGCGTCGGCCACGTCCTTGATGTAGTCGCCGCGATAACCGTCCTCCGGCCAGCCCGCGTCGTCCGGGCCCTTGCCCTGCGCGCGCGCCTGCGTGGAGATCGCGAGGTTCTGGATCTGCACGCCGGCGTCGTTGTAGTAGAACTCGCGCGCCACGTCCCAGCCGTTGGCTTCGAGCACGCGCGCGATGCAGTCGCCGATCACCGCCGCGCGGCCGTGGCCGACATGCAGCGGGCCGGTCGGGTTGGCCGACACGTATTCGACGCCGGCGCGGCGGCCTTCGCCGCTGGCGTTGCGGCCGAACGCGTCGCCCTGCGACGCGACGTCGCGCAGCGTCGAACGCCACGCGCCTTCGGCGATGCGGAAGTTGATGAAGCCGGGGCCGGCGATCTCGACCGACGCGATCTGCTCGTTGGCCGGCAGTGCGTCGACCAGCGCCTGCGCGATCGCGCGCGGGTTCGACTTCGCCGGCTTGGCCAGCAGCATCGCGGCGTTGGTCGAGAAGTCGCCCTGCGCGCGGTTCTTCGGCCGCTCGATCACGAAGTCGGGCGAGGCGGCGTCGGCGGGGAGCGTGCCGGCGGCGCGCAGGGCGTCGATGGCCTGCTCGACGAGGGCGCGGAGGGTCGATTTCACGGACGATCCGGGACTGCTGGACGGGGCGGCATTGTACGGTCGGGCCGCGCTCGACGTCGGCGCGCCGCCGCCCACAACGCGCGACGGCGGGCCCGTCGCGCCCTCACACCCAGCCGCGCGCCGCCATCGACACGGGCGGCCCGTCGCCGACCACGAAATGGTCGAGCAGCCGCACGTCGACCAGCGCCAGCGCCTGCTTCAGCCGGGCGGTGACGGCGCGATCGGCGGCGCTGGGCTCCGGATTCCCGCTGGGGTGGTTGTGCCCGACGATCAGTGCCGCGGCGTTGTGGGCCAGCGCGCGGCGGGCGACGTCGCGCGGATGGATCTCGGCGCCGTCGAGGGTGCCGTGGAACATCTCTTCGAACGCGAGCATGCGGTGTCGGGTGTCGAGGAACATCACCGCGAATACCTCGTGGTCCATGGGCCGCAGCCGCTTCGCGAACAGGCGGCCGGCGGAGGGCGGGTCGGTCAGTGCGTCGCCGCGCTCCAGTTCGGATGCCAGCACGCGCTGGCCGATCTCCAGTGCGGCAGCCAGCGTGCAGGCGCGGGCCGGGCCGACGCCGCGCAGCTTGGCGAGGTCGACCGGCGGCCGCTCGAGCACGCGTCGCAACGGGCCGTGATCGGCGAGCAGGGCGCGCGCGGTGGTCACCGCGTCCTGCCCGCGCAGGCCCGACCCGAGGAACAGCGCGATCAGTTCGGCGTCCGACAGCGCACCCGCCCCGCGCGCTAGCAGCTTCTCGCGCGGCCGCTCGGCGGCCGGCCAGTCGTGGATGCGCATGCGTCCCTCCATGGACGTCTTCGTCGGCGGTCATTGCAACGTGACGCACGGCACGTCGCGAATCGGGCGATTCCGGGCGTTCGGGTAAGCTGTCGGCCGCTTTCTCCGTCGGACTTTTCCGCCCTGTGACCGCGCTTTCCGGCCATCGCATCCTGCTCTGCGTGACCGGCGGCATCGCCGCCTACAAGTCCGCCGACCTGGTGCGTCGCCTGCGCGACGCCGGCGCCGAGGTGCGCGTGGCGATGACCGAGAACGCGCTGCATTTCGTCGGCGTCGCGACCTTCCAGGCGTTGTCGGGCCAGCCGGTGCGTACGTCGTTGTGGGACGAACACGCCGAAGCCGCGATGGGTCACATCGAACTCGCGCGCTGGGCGAGCGTGGTCGTCATTGCACCGGCCACCGCCAACACGATCGCGAAGATCGCGCACGGCTTCGCCGACGACCTGGTCAGCACGTTGTGCCTGGCGACCGAAGCGCCGATCGCGATCGCGCCGGCGATGAACCGCGTGATGTGGGCGAATGCGGCGACGCAGGCGAACGTGGCGACGCTGCGCGATCGCGGCGTGCTGGTGATCGGCCCCGGCGCGGGCGACCAGGCCTGCGGCGAGATCGGCGAAGGCCGCATGGCCGAGCCGATGGCGATCGTGCGCGCGCTGTCGGGCGAGGCCGCATGAGCGCGTTGTCCGGGCGTCGTGTCGTGGTCAGTGCCGGGCCGACGTTCGAGGATCTGGATCCCGTGCGTTTCCTCGGCAATCGCAGTAGCGGGAAGATGGGGTTCGCGGTCGCCGCCAGCGCCGCCGCGCGCGGTGCGGACGTGCTGCTGATCGCCGGACCCGTGACGTTGCCGACGCCACCCGACATCAAGCGCATCGATGTGCGCAGCGCGGCGCAGATGCATGCCGCGGTGATGGCCGCGCTGCCGTGCGACGTCTACATCGGAGCCGCCGCCGTCGCCGACTACACGCCGGTGTCGATCTCGCCGGACAAGCTCAAGAAGCTGCCGGGGCAGGATGGCCTCACGCTGCAGCTGGTTCGCACGCGCGACATCCTTGCCGAGGTCGCGTCGCATCCGAATCGTCCGCAGCTCGTCGTCGGCTTCGCCGCGGAGACGCACGACGTCGAAACCTATGCGCGCGGCAAGCTCGTCGCGAAGAAGCTCGACCTGATCGCGGCCAATCGCGTCGGCGTGGAAGGCAGCGGTTTCGAGAGCGACGTGAACACGCTGGTGGTGTACGACGCCAATGGCGCCACCACGCTCGGCCCCGGCGCGAAATCCGGCATCGCGGACCGCCTGCTCGACCTGATCGAGGCGCGCCTCGCATGACCGAACGCACCATCGAAGTCCGCCTGCTCGACGCGCGCTACGGCGCGGCGTGGCCACTGCCCGAATACGCGACCGCCGCGAGCGCCGGCGTCGACCTGCGTGCGGGGCTCGATGCACCGCTGACCATCGCGCCGCGCGAAACGCAGCTGGTGCCGACCGGGCTGTCGATCCACATCGCCGACCCCACGCTGTGCGCGGTGATCCTGCCGCGCTCGGGGCTCGGCCATAAGCACGGCATCGTGCTCGGCAACGGCACCGGCCTGATCGACGCCGATTACCAGGGCCCGCTGATGGTGAGCATCTGGAACCGCGGCGACGCGGCTTTTACGATCGAGCCGGGGGATCGCATCGCCCAGCTGGTCGTGCTGCCGATCGTGCGTGCGAAGTTCCAGGTGGTCGACGAATTCGAAACGAGTGCGCGCGGCGAAGGTGGCTTCGGCCACACCGGCGTGCGTTGAACAACATGCAGTGAGTTGCAGGGAGTAATCGCGATGTCCAATGCCCAGGTCGACCGTCTGAAGCCGCTGATCCCGCTGCTGGCGGGGTTCGCGTTGCTGCTCGCCGGCTGGTTCGGATGGAATGCCTGGGCGCAATGGCGCGACGAGGCGCGTCGCAGCGACGTCGCGGCCGCGCGCGATGCGGTCGTCGACGCGGCGCAGTCGATGCTGGTCACCGCGCAGAAGCGCTTCGCCGACCAGCTCGCCAGCCCCGGCGTGCAGGACGCGCTCAAGAACGGGTTGATGGACCGCGCCGCCGAGCAACTCACGGCCGGCTGGAAGGGCGCGAGCGGCGGCGAAGTGCGCCCGGCCGCGCTCGACGGCCTCTACGACACGCTCGGCGCGCCGGGCAACAAAGGCCCGGGCTACGGCCACGTCGCCGCGCTGGAAGCCGCGGTCGCGGCCGGCAAGCCGATCGCCTGGGCGATGCGCGACGGCGCCAACAGCTTCATCGCGATCGCCGCGCCGGTCGACGCCGGCAAGACCCCGGCGGTCGCGCTGGTGCGCCTGCCGATCGCCCCGCTGGCCGAGGCAGTGGGCAACGCCGACATCGGCGACGACAACTACATCGCGCTGCGCCAGGGCAACGCCAACCTCGCCGAGAAGGGCAATCCCGCGCTCGCCGACAGCGCCGAAGCGCTGGCCGGGAAGGTGCCGGGCAGCGAGCTGCGCGTCGCCGTCGCCGTGCCGGACGTCGCCGGCGGCCCGTTCGGCCTGGGCTGGGTCGGCTGCGCGATCGCCACGCTGGTGTTCGTGCTGCTGGCGATGCTGGTGCTGTCGCTGCCGAAGCTGCTCGCGCGTCGCGGCAAGGCGACGGTGGCCGAAGTCGACGACGCGCCGACGCTCGCCGACGTGGTGCGTCCCACCGCGCAGCCGCCGATGCCCGTCGGCGAGACGCCCGAGGCGGTCAAGCAGACGCTCGCGCTCGATCGCGGCATCTTCCGCGCCTACGACATCCGCGGCGTGGTCGGCCAGAGCCTCGACGCCGGCATCGCCGAGCTGATCGGCCAGGCCATCGGCACCGTGATGCAGGAGCAGGGCCTGCGCGACATCGTGGTCGGCCGCGACGGTCGCCTGTCGGGCCCGGCGATGGTCGAAGGCCTGATCACCGGCCTGCGCCGCGCCGGCCGCAACGTGCTCGACATCGGCATGGCGCCGACGCCGGTCGTGTACTTCGGCGCCTACCACCTGCGCGCCGGTTCCTGCGTGTCGGTCACCGGCAGCCACAACCCGCCGGACTACAACGGTTTCAAGATCGTGGTCGGCGGCGAGACGCTATCGGGCGACGCCGTCATGGACCTGTACTCGCGCATCGCCGACGACCGCCTGCACACCGCACCGACCCCGGGCAACGTGGAAGAGCGCGACATCGCCGAGGACTACGTCCAGCGCATCGCCGCCGACATCCAGATCGACCGTCCGCTCAAGGTGGTGATCGACGCGGGCAACGGCGTGGCCGGCGACATCGGCCCGCGCGTGCTCGAGGCGATCGGCGCGGAAGTGATCCCGCTGCATTGCGACATCGACGGCACGTTCCCGAACCACCATCCCGACCCGAGCGAGCCGCACAACCTGGTCGACCTGATCCAGATGGTCGAGCGCCTCGATGCCGATCTCGGCATCGCCTTCGACGGCGACGGTGATCGCCTCGGCGTGGTCACGCGCGACGGCCAGAACATCTTCCCGGATCGCCTGCTGATGCTGTTCGCTGCCGACGTGCTCGAGCGCAATCCGGGCGCAGTGATCCTGTTCGACGTGAAGTGCACCGGGCGCCTGCCGGGCCACATCCTGCGCCACGGCGGCAGCCCGCTGATGTGGAAGACGGGCCATTCGCTGATCAAGGCGAAGATGCGCGAAACCGACGCGGAACTGGCCGGCGAGATGAGCGGCCACTTCTTCTTCAAGGAGCGCTGGTACGGCTTCGACGACGGCATCTACGCCGCCGCGCGCCTGATGGAGATCCTCGCCACGCAGCCGCGCACGCCGACCGAAACGCTCAACGCGCTGCCCAACGGTGTGTCGACGCCGGAGATCAAGGTGGACGCGCCGAACGGCAATCCGCATGCGTTCGTCGACCGCTTCCGCGAGGAGGCCAAGTTCGAGGGCGCGCGCCTGTCGACCATCGACGGCCTGCGCGTCGACTACGCCGACGGCTGGGGCCTGGTGCGCGCGTCCAACACCACGCCGGTGCTCGTGATGCGCTTCGATGCGGATTCGTCGGAAGCGCTGCTGCGCATCCAGGCGGCGTTCCGCGAGCAGCTGCATGCGCTGCAGCCGGACCTCGTGCTGCCGTTCTGACGCGCGATGGCCTGGCTCGCGGTGAAATACCTGGTCACCGCGGCGATCGTCGTCGCGGTGTCGGAGGCCGCCAAGCGCAGTGACCGGCTCGGCGGTTTCATTGCGGCGGTGCCGTTGGTGACGGTGCTCGCGCTGGTCTGGCTGCACGTCGAGAAACAGCCGCAGGCCAAGCTCGCCAACCACGCGTACTACACGTTCTGGTACGTGCTGCCGACGCTGCCGATGTTCCTGCTGTTCCCGATGCTGCTCGCGCGCATCGGGTTCTGGCCGACGCTCGCGGCATCGGCGGCAATCACCATCGCCTGCTTCGCACTCACCGCGTGGGCGGTCCGTCCGTTCGGGATCGAGCTGCTGCCCTGACGCGGGCCGCGCTGACTCAGCCTGCCGGCGTGGCCGTCGGCGTCGCGCCCGGCTGCGGCTTCAATTCGCGATAACGCGCGACCGCGTCGTCGAGCTGCGACTGCAGCGTCGTCGCCTGCGACTGCAGCGACGCCAGCGCCGCCTGCTGCGCGATCAGCTGGCCGTGCTGCGCGCGGATCTCCGCCTGCAGGTTCTTCGGCACCGGCTTCTTATTGAGCTCCATTTCCCCGGCACGCTGCAGGCGCGACACCAGGCTCTGGCGCAGGCCGTCGATGCCCATGCGCGCCGTCTTCATCGCATCCGCATTGAGCGAGACGCGCTCGCCGAACGCCTTGCGCAGGTCGGCCTCGGTCGCAAAGGTTTCGATCATCGCCATCAGCCGGCGGTGCTCGGCCTCGGTGGCGGCGGCCGCATCGGCCTGCGCCTTGGCCTGCGCCGCTGCGGCGGCCTGCTCGTCCGGCGTCAGCGCGCGGCCGAGCTGCGAGGTCGCCATGCCGCTCTTGGCGTTGAACTCGGTGCGCGCGGCGTCGACCGCGCTCGACGGCAGCGCGTCACCGCAGACCTTGCGGCCCCCTTCGTTCCAGCAATAGAGCTTCTTGGCCGGCGCCGACTGCGCGTGCGCGGTCGAGGCAAGGCCGAGCAGGACGAGGGCGAGCAGCGGGGAGCGGGTCATGGCGGGCCGTTGGGCGGTCGTGTCGACACGAACCAAGCAACTTTCGCGCCAGCGGGCCTTACTCGCAACCGTAGGCGGCGCGATACGCCAACAGCCGCTCGCGACGGGCGTGGTCGGCATCGCTGGCGGTGAACTCGAGCAGGTCGGCGAGACGGGCGACGGCGATCACGGGCAGGCCCTGCTCGTCCGCGACGGTTTGTGCCGCGGAGCGTCGGGACACCGCAGGGTCGACGGCCTCCTGGCGATCGAGCGCGATCACGATGCCGGCCGGCACGCCCCCGGCCGCACGGATCTGCGTGAGCGCCTCGCGGATCGCGGTGCCGGCGGTGATCACGTCGTCGACGATCAGCACGCGGCGGCCGTCGAGCGGCGCGCCGATCAGCAGGCCGCCTTCGCCGTGGTCCTTGGCTTCCTTGCGGTTGAACGCGACCGGCAGGTCGCGCCCGCGACGCGCGAATTCGCAGGCCAGCGCGGTCGCCAGCGGAATGCCCTTGTAGGCCGGTCCGAACAGCAGTTCGAACTGTACGTTCGCGGCATCGACCGCGTCCGCATAGCAGCCCGCGAGTTCGGCAATCGCCGCGCCGGAGTCGAAGCGGCCCGCATTGAAGAAATACGGGCTGGTGCGGCCGGACTTGAGCGTGAATTCGCCGAAGCGCAGCGCGTCGACGCGCAGGGCGAGCTCGAGGAAACGGGTGCGGTGGTCGGCCATGGCGGGCAGTCATGCAACGAAGAACCGGCATCGTAAAGCAGCGAGCGGCTACGCTTGGCGTCGGTACCCCGTCCGGATCACGCATGCGCGTCATCAGCTTCAACGCCAACGGCTGGCGCTCGGCCGCCAAGAAAGGCTTCATCGACTGGATGCGCGACAAGGACGCCGACATCGTCTGCGTGCAGGAAACGAAAGCGCAGGAACACCAGTTGCGCCTTCCCGAACTCATCCCGCCGGGCTACCACGCGAATTTCCGCGACGCAACGACCAAGAAGGGCTACAGCGGCGTCGCGATCTACAGCAAGTGCGAACCCGACGACGTGCGCACGGGCCTTGGACGCGACGACTTCGACGAGGAAGGGCGCTACATCGAAGCGCGCTTCGGTGATCTGTCGGTGGTGTCGGTGTACGTGCCGTCCGGCACCAGTGGCGACGCGCGCCAGGGCTTCAAGGAATCGGTGATGGACTGGTTCGCGCCGATCCTGCGCGAATGGCTCGACAGCGGCCGCAAGTACATCGTCTGTGGCGACTGGAACATCGTGCGATCACGTCGCGACATCACCAACTGGACGTCGAACCAGAAACAGACCGGCTGCCTGCCGCACGAACGCGCTTGGCTCAACGCGATGATCGCCGACACCCACGGCGACGGCTCGCCCTGCGCGGGCGATCTCGGCTGGCTCGACAGCTTCCGCGTGCACAAGCCCGATGAAGCCGGCGAATACACGTGGTGGAGCAATCGCGGACAGGCCCGCGCGAACAACGTAGGCTGGCGCATCGATTACCAGCTCGTGACGCCGAACCTGCGCGACGCGATCCGTCATTGCGAAACGCACCGCGAGCCGCGGTTCTCCGACCACGCGCCCTATATCGTCGACTATGACCTCTGAAAACGTCCGACTGCCGAGCGAGCCCGCCACGGCCAACATTCCGCCGCCGCCGGTGAAAAAGGTCTCGGCCTGGCAGGCGTTCACGCATCCCGCGTCGTGGACGATGTTCTTCTTCGGCTTCTCGTCGGGGCTGCCGTTCCTGCTCGTCGCCGGCACGCTCGCGTTCTGGCTCAAGGACGAGGGGTTGGAACTCAAGAAGATCACGATGGTGGCGAGCGCGGGCCTGCTCTACACCTTCAAGTTCGTATGGGCGCCGCTGCTCGACCACTGGAAACTGCCGGCGTTCGCGCGGCTCGGGCGTCGTCGCGGCTGGCTGCTGTTCGCGCAGATCGGCGTGATGCTCGCCCTGCTGGCGATGGCGGCGCTGACGCCGTTGCACCTGCAGGCATTCGTACTCGCAACCGTCGCCGTCGCGTTCTTCGGCGCCACGCAGGACATCGCGGTGGACGCCTACCGCATCGAGATCGCGCCGCTCGAAGCGCAGGGCGCGCTCGTTGCGACGTATTCGCTCGGCTATCGCATCGGGCTGGTCATCGCGGGCGCGGCCGCGGCGATCATGGCCGACCACATCGCGTGGTCGGTGGTGTACGTGGTGATGGCCGCGGTGATGCTGGTGCCGATCGTCGCCAACGTGATGGCGCGCGAACCCGACGTGCGCCCCGTGCAGACGCACGGCTGGGCGCACGCGATGGAGGTCGCCGTCGTCGAGCCCTTCGTCGACTTCTTCCGTCGCTACGGCGTTCCGCTCGCGCTGACGATCCTCGCCTTCATCCTGCTGTTCAAGGTGCCCGAGCAGGCGACGATCGGCGGGATCATGAGCCCGTTCTATCGCGACATGGGCTTTTCGAAAACCGAAATCGGTTCGATCACCAAGCTCTACGGAATCTGGATCGGCATCGTCGGCGTGTTCCTCGGCGGCGCGATGGTGGCGCGCTGGGGTGCATGGAAGTCGCTCGGCGCCATGATCGTGATCTGCGGCATGTGCAACCTGCTGTACCTCGTGTTGCCCGCACACAAGGGCGATCTCGGCGTGCTGACGATGGTGATCTCGTTCGAGAACCTCACCCTCGGCATGCTCGGGCCGCCGACCGTCGCGTTCCTCTCGTCGCTGGTCAACCGCGAACACACGGCAACGCAGTACGCGCTGTTGAGTTCACTCGTGAACCTGCCCGGGAAGTTGCTCGGCTTCTTCGCCGGCGGCATCGCCGAGGCCACCGGCTACGGCATGTACTTCGTAATCACCGTGCTCGCGCTGGCGCCAGCCATGATGCTGTTCGTCGCTCTGACGCCGCGACTGCGCGAACGCATGGCGGTTGCCGCACCGTCGACCGCGTAACCGCAGGCGTCCGTCGCCGCATTGCGCTACGCGGGATAGACGACACCGAGCACGCGCGGACCTTTCGCGCCGGTCACCGCCGCGACGTTGCCCGGCAGGCCGGCGAGCGTCTGCCGCGCCAGCCACGCGAACGCCATGGCTTCGACGAAATCCGCGTCCAGGCCGTGCCCATCGGTGGCTTCGATCGTGCAGTTCGGGAGGTGCGCGGCGATGCGTGCGATCAGCGCCGGATTGCGTACGCCGCCACCGCAGACCAGCACGCGGCGCGTCGACGGCTGATGCGTGAGCAGCGCCCTCGCAACCGTCGCGGCGCTGAGCTCGAGCAGCGTCGCCTGCACGTCGGCACGGGATTCGCCGCCGCCGAGCTTGGCCTCGACCCAGTCGAGATGGAACTGCTCGCGTCCACTGCTCTTCGGCGGCGGCAGCGAAAACCACGGCTCATCGAGCAGGCGCGCCAGCAGCGCATCGTCGATGCGACCGCTCGCTGCGAACGCGCCGTCGCGATCGAACGCTTCGCCGCGATGGCGCAGGCACCAGGCGTCGAGCAAGGCGTTCGCCGGCCCGGTGTCGAAACCGCGCACGTCGCCAGAACGCGGCAACAAGGTGAAGTTGGCGATGCCGCCAAGATTCAGCACGGCGCGATCTTCGGCATCCGAATGCAGCATCGCCGCATGGAATGCCGGCACCAGCGGCGCGCCTTGCCCGCCGGCTGCCACGTCGCGACGGCGGAAGTCCGCGACCGTCGCGATACCGCAGCGCTCGGCGATGACATTGCCGTCGCCGATCTGCCACGTAAAAGGATTCGCGCCGTCGTACACGGCACCGGCCGGGCGATGGCGAATCGTCTGGCCGTGCGAACCGATCGCGACCACGTCGCGCGCAGCGACGCCCGCAACTGCAAGCAGCTCGTGCACCGCGTTCGCGAACGCTCCGCCGACCTGCACGTCGAGCGTGCCGATCTCGTCGAGCCCGCGTGCGTCGCCGCCCTGGCCGAGCGCGACCAGTCGTGCGCGCAGCGTGTCGTCCCACGGCACCACCACGCCGTGCTCGAGGCGGCATCCGGTGTCGGATACACCGGCCCCAAAACGAACGAGCGCCGCGTCAATGCCGTCGGCGCTCGTTCCTGAGATGAGGCCGACGTAAAGCCCGTCGGCCGGCATCGATGTCGTCATGTCACGAACGACGGTGCGTCTTCGCGTCCGGCTTCGTCGCCGCCTTCGCCACCTGCGGTTCGTCGTCGCCCGCGTAGATGATGTTCTCGACTTCGCGGATGCGCGCGAGCGCGGTGCGGGTCTGCGTGCGGAACGCGGCATAGCTTGCGCCCGAGAGCGGTTCGGCCGGCGGCATGGTGATCGACAGCGGATTGCGCTGCGCGCCGTTGACCTTGAATTCGTAGTGCAGGTGCGGGCCGGTCGCCAGGCCCGACGCGCCGACGTAGCCGATCACTGTGCCCTGCGAAATGCGCTGGCCGACGTGTTCCTTGCCGAACGCCGACATGTGGCCGTAAAGCGTCGAGTAGCCGCGGCCGTGGTCGAGTTCGACGACGCGGCCATAGCCGCCCTTCCAGCCCACGAACGCCACGCGCGCATCGCCCGCCGCCATGATCGGCGTGCCCGTGCCCGCGGCGTAGTCCACGCCCTTGTGCATGCGCATGCGGCCCAGCACGGGATGGAAGCGGTTGCCGAAGCCCGAGCTCAGTCGCGCGTAAGGAATCGGCATGCGGATGAAGCTGCGCTTGAGCGAGCGGCCGTCCGCGGTGAAGTATTCGGGCTTGCCGTCGCGTTCGAAGCGGAACGCGGAGTGCAGCGTGGCGCCGGTGGTGAACGTCGCCGCGAGCACCGGGCCGGTCGCGACGATCTCGCCGTCGCGCCAGGTCTGTTCGACCACCACGCTGAAGCGGTCGTCGGCGCCGACATCGTCATTGAAGTCGATGTCGTACTTGAACATGTCGTCGGTGAGCGTGTTGACGTGCGCGCTGGTCAGGCCCAGCTTGCGCGCCGACGCGTACAGCGACTTGCCGACCTTGCCGCTGAGCACCACGGTGCGCGTCTCGGTCGGGCTGACCAGCACGTTCTGCTGCACGTCGCCGTTGGCGAAGGTCAGCTCGACGCGATGGCTGTCGTCCTGGTCGAAGCGGAATGCACGCAGGCCGCCGCCGACGGGCAGGTCGAACGCGAGCTGCATGCCCGGCTTCATCGAACGCGCCAGCTGGTTCTTCACCGCCGGCTGCGCGAGAAGCTGGTCGCGCTGCGCCTGCGGGACGTCGAGGTCCTTCATGATCGACGCGAGCGTCTGCCCGCGCTTGACCTGCACGATCTGCCAGCTGTCACCCTGCTGCTGCGCCAGGCGCAACGGCGGCAGCGCGAGCGCCATCGAATGACGCGGCGCCGGCGCGTGGCCGCGGGTGACCACGGGACGATCGAAGCCCGGTACGATCGCCGCCGCCAGCATCGCGGCGGTCGCGAACAGGCTCGCGTGCGCCCACTGCCTGCGCGACCAGCGTCCGTTGAACCCGTGTCCTTCGTGCGCCGTCACCGGACGGTGCAGCGTTTCCTCACGAAGGGCATCCAGGCGCGCGCGGCGCGCCGAGGCGGTGTCTGTCATGCTGCTTGTTCCCCACCGGGACCGTATAGGCCCCGTCACGACCGTAAAATAGACACGCGAGATCGACGCGTCAAACCATTGATGTAAATGGTTTTTTTCGTCAACGTCCGTTTTACATCCACTTAACTTTTCACCGGTCCTTCACTGGACTGGGGTCGCAAATCGCGACGTTCCGTGAGACCCGATCCATGTCGAACCAGGACGCCCTCGACCTCATCGCGCGCGGCGCGGACGAGATCCTCAAGCCCGACGAGCTTGCCAAGCGGCTGGAGGACGGGCGCCCGCTACGCATCAAGGCGGGTTTCGACCCGACTGCGCCGGACCTGCATCTCGGCCATACCGTGCTGCTCAACAAGATGCGGCAGTTCCAGGACCTCGGCCATCAGGTGATCTTCCTGATCGGCGACTTCACCGGAATGATCGGCGACCCGACCGGCAAGAACGTCACCCGCAAGCCGCTGACGCGCGACGACGTCGAGGCCAACGCGAAGACGTACGCCGAGCAGGTCTTCAAGGTGCTCGATCGCGAGCGCACCGAGGTGCGCTTCAACTCCGAATGGTTCGGCGCGATGTCGGCGGCCGACATGATCAAGCTCGCCGGCCAGCACACCGTCGCCCGCATGCTCGAGCGCGACGACTTCGCCAAGCGCTACGCCGCGCACCAATCCATCGCCATCCACGAGTTCCTGTATCCGCTCGTGCAGGGCTACGACTCGGTCGCCTTGAAGGCCGACGTCGAGCTCGGTGGCACCGACCAGAAATTCAACCTGTTGATGGGGCGCGGCCTGCAGGAACACTTCGGCCAGAAGCCGCAGATCGTGCTGACGATGCCGTTGCTCGAGGGCCTCGACGGCGTCAACAAGATGAGCAAGTCGCTCGGCAACTACATCGGCATCAACGAGCCGGCGATCGACATCGTCACCAAGACGATGAAGGTCGACGACGCGTTGATGTGGCGCTGGATCGATCTGCTGAGCTTCGACATCTCGATCGCCGAGGCGCAGCGCCTACGTGGCGACATCGAAGCCGGCGCGCTCAATCCGCGCGACCTCAAGATGCGCCTGGCCCGCGAACTGGCCACGCGTTTCCACGGTGTTTCCGCGGCGGAGCAGGCGGTCGCAGGCTGGAATGCGGCCGTGCGCGGCGAGGGCGACACCGCCCAGCTGCCCCTGACCGACGTCGCCGTTCCGGCAGAGGGTCTACGCATCGCGGCCCTGCTCACGGCCGCCGGCCTGACCCCGAGCAACTCGGAAGCGAACCGCAAGCTCAAGGAGCGTGCCGTTCGCATCGACGGCGAGGTCTTCGAAGACGCAGGGCGTGCTTTTCAGGCCGGATTCGAGGGCGTTCTGGCGGTCGGCAAGCGAACCTTCGCGCGTGTCCGCCTCGTCCCCGCCTGAATCATTCGCGCGAATCGACTCACGAGGGCTTCACAAGCTCCGGGCGTCGCGACATAATGGTCGACCCTGCTGATCACGGCGACGCGCTACGGCGCTTTCACCGGAACCGGCAGGGACGCAAAAAAGTCGATCACCGGGT